>NZ_CAXIAM010000107.1:0-1574 GCF_964021865.1 uncultured Sphingomonas sp. | reverse complement strand
CTCGGCGACGCGCTGGAGCACGTTCATGCCTAGCTGGCCGTGGCTCAGCTCGCGGCCGCGGAAGCGCATGGTGACCTTCACCTTGTCGCCCTCCTCGATGAATTCGGCGACCTTCTTCATCTTGGTGTCGTAATCATGGTCGTCGATGTTTGGACGCATCTTGATCTCCTTGATCTCCTGCGTCTTCTGCGACTTCCGGGCGAGATTCGCCTTCTTCTGCGCCTCGTACTTGAACTTGCCGACATCGAGGAACTTGGCGACGGGCGGATCGGCGTTGGGCGACACCTCGACCAGGTCGAGCCCGAGCTCGCGTGCCTGCTCCATCGCCTCGCGCGTGTACATCACGCCAAGGTTCTCTCCCTCGTGATCGATCACGCGGACCTTGGGGCTCTGGATCCACTCATTGAACCGCGGGCCGTTCATCGGCGGCGCCTGGTTTGGCCGGCGCATCATGGGAGGACGTATGGGTATTGCTCCTGTAGTGATTACCCTCGCAATATAGGGCATCCGGTCGCGTTTTGAAATAGCTCGCTCTCCCCGATGCAGGCCGGGGCGAGGAGGCGAGGTCTCGCGGAGGGGCCGGCGTCGGGGAGACACCTGCGCCTCACCCGATCTTATCACCAGGGAAGAAGGCCGCAACCGTGAAGGGGCGGCGCGCGGTTCGTCGCGGACGACCGTCCCTCAGCGCTTCGGCCCAGTACGCGCCGGTGCGTTCAGGATACTCTGCATCGCATTGTTGCGGTTGGTGATCTCGGCCTGCTCCGCGTCGGTGACGCGCCCATCGCTGGCATAACGCTCCGCCAGATCGTCCGTGATGCCGTTTTCGGTCTTCGCGCGCCGTGCATCGCTGCGCGACAGCCGACCGGCGTCCCGTTCGCGATCGATGCGCCCGTTATTGTCGTGAACGCTCGTCGCGGCTCCGCCGACCGGTCCGTTAATACCCGTCTGCGCCGCGCCGGGCAGGGGAAGCGTCAGCGCCAGCGTCGCAAGCAAGATACGCATCGGTCCGCTCCCTATGTGCCCGGGCATCATAGAAGAGCGGACCGATGACGTCGAGCGTCAGCGCATGTCGGGCGCGCGTGCCTCGTCGCGGAGCATCTGCACCGCTTCGTCGAGCGTCAGGAACGTCTGCGCCTGGCTACCCAGCCGCCGCAGCGCGACCTTGCCTTCCTCGGCCTCGCGCTTGCCGACCACCAGCAGGTTCGGGACCTTGGCGACCGAATGTTCGCGCACCTTGTAGTTGATCTTCTCGTTGCGCAGGTCGGTTTCGACGCGGATACCCGCCGCGCGCAGCTTGGCCGCCACCTCATGCGCGTAATCGTCGGCGTCGGAGACGATCGTCGCCACCACCGCCTGCACCGGGCTCAGCCACAGCGGGAAGCGCCCGGCGTGATGCTCGATCAGGATGCCGATGAAGCGCTCGAACGTCCCGAGGATCGCACGGTGGAGCATCACGGGGCGGTGGCGGTTGCCGTCCTCGCCGACATAGCTCGCGTCGAGCCGGTCGGGCAGCACGCGATCCGACTGGATCGTGCCGACCTGCCACGTCCGCCCGATCGCGTCGGTCAGGTGGA
>NZ_CAXIAM010000106.1:0-2148 GCF_964021865.1 uncultured Sphingomonas sp. | reverse complement strand
TCGGACAGCTCGCGCTCGATGTCGCGCGTCGCCGTGATCGCCTCGTCGAGCCGGCGACGCTCGCGCATCACCGCCTGCGCTTCCTTGGGGTTGTTCCACAGCGCCTGATCCTCGACGCGCGCATTGAGTTCGTCGAGGCGACGCAACGCGCGGTCCCAGTCGAGGAAACGGCGCAGCAGCGCTAGCGCCTCGTTGATGCTGTCGACATGGGCCTGCGCTTCGGCGCGCATAACTTTACTCCAAGGTCACGCCGCGCCGACCAGAAGGGGAATCCCGACCGGCACGAGCGGGGCTGCGTGACCGGGGAATCCCGGCGACTGGCTGGGACGACGAAAGAACGTTCTGGCGACGACTTAGTAGATGCCCCCCTGCCTCTGCAAGAAGTCGCTGTCGCTGGCGGTGCTGCCGGTTGCGCTCGCGCTCGGGCGGGAGGAGGGTGCGGTTGTCGGTGCGGCGCGACGCGCGCGGCGCGCCTCGCTCTGCGGCTTGAACGCTTCCCAGATCACCGCCGGCTTGGGATCGCTGTCGGTCGGGAAGGTGCCGAACACCGGCCGCCCGCTCGCGCGGTCGATCCGCACCATGCGGATGCCCGGCGGCGCGCGGAACGGGATCGCCGGCATCCCCGCATAGGCTTTCTGCGCCCATTCCTTGAACACCGGCACCGCTACCGTACCGCCCTGCGCATAGCCGCCCAGGCTGCGCGGGCTGTCGAAGCCCATGTAGAGCCCGGCGATCATCTGCGGCGTGCCGCCGATGAACCAGACGTCCGTGGGCCCATTGTTGGTGCCGGTCTTGCCGAACATCGGGCGATTTAGATCGCGTAGCCCGGTCGCGGTGCCACGCTGGATCACGCCCTCGGTGATATGCACCATCTGATAGGCGCTCATCGCGTCGAGCACCTGCCGCCCGCCGGTGGCGGGGCGCGGCATCGCGCGCCCGTTCCAGTCGCGCGCGTTGCAACCGTCGCAGGCGCGCCAGTTCTCGGGCCAGATCACCTGCCCGTGCCGGTCCTGCGCGACGTCGATCAGCGACGGATCGTGCCAGCGCCCCCAGTTCGCGAGCACGCCGTACGCGTTGACCATCTTCGTCACCGTCGTCTCGCCCGCGCCGAGTGCGTAGGAGAGATACGGCGCATAATCGCCGACCCCCATCGCCTTGATGAGCTTGACCACGCGCCCCATGCCGGTCTGCGCCGCGGTGCGCACCGTCATCAGGTTGCGCGACTGCTCGATGCCCCAGCGCATCGTATGCGGCCCCGCGCCGCGCGAATTGCCGAAGTTGCGGAAGCATTTCTGCCCCAGCCGCGCACCCTGGTCGACGCAGAACGGGCCGTCGACGATGATCGACGCCGGGGTCATGCCGTTCTCCAGCGCTGCCGAATAGACGATCGGCTTGATCGTCGAGCCGGGCTGGCGGAACGCCTGCGTCGCGCGGTTGAACGACTGGACGCTCGATTCGAACCCGCCCTGCATCGCGAGGATGCGCCCGGTCGCGGGCTCCTGCACCACGAACCCGCCAGAGATGCGCGGGACCGAGCGGAGCGCGAACCGCCCTGCCCCGGCCGGCGCGACCGCGATGATGTCGCCGGGCTTGATCGCGGTGAAAGCGGCACCACCCTGATTACGCACCGGCATCTGCGCCGCATCGCGCGCCATCGTCCCCGTCGATCCGTCCGCGAAGCCCAGCCGCCACGCATCGCCGTCCCGTGCGATCGCGATCGCGGCGCGCCAGTTTTCGTGGTCGATCATGATGTTGGTGCCGATAAATGGCCCCTGCCACGCATCACCCTCGATATCGATATGCCGCAACGGCCCCGACCAGCCGCGCCCGGCGTCGAAGCGCAACAGGCCGTTGCGCAGCGCCTCGGCCGCATATTGCTGGATGGTCTTGTCGAGCGAGGTTCGCACCCACAATCCACCGGCATAGACGCTGTGCGGCCCGTCCTCGGATTGCTCGCCGAATTTGGCGATCAGCTCGCGGCGCACCTCCTCGACGAAATAGCCGCCGACGCGCTCGAACTTGGGCGTGCGATGCGTGATCGCGCCGATCGGCTCGGCGGCGGCAGCCTGTGCCTGCGCCGCGGTCACAAAGCCGTTCCTGACCATTTCGCGCAGCACGTAATTGCGCCGCTCCAGCGCGCGATCGGTG
>NZ_CAXIAM010000105.1:0-2296 GCF_964021865.1 uncultured Sphingomonas sp. | reverse complement strand
TGATCGCGGTCAACCATCTCGAAGGCCATGCGCTCAGCCCGCGGCTCGCCGACCCCGACCTCGACTTTCCCTATCTGTTGCTGCTCGTCTCGGGCGGGCATTGCCAGTTGCTGCTGGTCGAGGGCGTCGCGCGCTATCGCCGACTGGCGACGACGATCGACGATGCCGCGGGCGAGGCGTTCGACAAGACCGCCAAGATCCTCGGGCTCGGCTTCCCCGGCGGCCCGGCGGTCGAACGCGCCGCCGCCACCGGCGATGCGCGTGCTGTGCCGTTGCCGCGCCCGCTGAAGGGCTCGCCCGAGCCGCATTTCTCGTTCGCGGGGCTCAAGGCGGCGGTGGCGCGGATGGCGCCCGACCATGCCGCCGCCGATGTCGCGGCGAGCTTCCAGCAGGCGGTGGTCGATTGCCTGATCGACCGCACGCGCCGCGCGCTGGACCGGTCGGGCGGCGCAACCGCCTTGGTCGTCGCAGGCGGGGTGGCGGCGAACGGCGCGGTGCGCGCGGCATCGCAGGCGCTGGCGGCCGAGCACGGTCTGCGCTTCGTCGCGCCGCCGGGCTGGCTGTGCACCGACAATGCCGCGATGATCGCCTGGGCGGGGGCGGAGCGGTTCGCCGCCGGGCTCACCGATCCGCTCGACACCGCGGCGCGCGCGCGCTGGCCGCTTGATCCGGATGCGGAAAAGGTGCGCGGCGCGGGGGTGAAGGCATGAGCGGCGCGATCGGCGTCATCGGCGCGGGCGCCTGGGGCACCGCGCTCGCGCAGGTCGCCGCGACGAACGGGCATGAGGTGCGATTGTGGGCACGCGACCCGGCGCTGGTCGCGGCGATCAACGCGACGCAGGAAAACGCCGCCTATCTGCCCGGCATCCCGCTTTCGCCGCGGATCCGCGCGACCGGCGATCTGGCGTGGGTGGCGGAGGCGGCGGCCAATCTGATCGTCACGCCGGCGCAGGCGATGCGCACCGTGCTGGCGCAGCTCCCCGCCAATGCGCAGCCGCTGGTGGTCTGCTCGAAGGGGATCGAGGCGGGGACGCATCTGTTGATGAGCGAGGTGGCGCAGGAACAGCATCCCGGCTCGCCGGTGCTGGTGCTGTCGGGGCCGACTTTCGCGCATGAGGTCGCGCGCGGGCTGCCGACCGCGGTGACGCTCGCCGGGCAGCACGAAACGACGCGCGCACTGCTCGCCACTGCGATCGCCGCACCACATTTCCGTCCCTATGCGTCGAACGACGTGATCGGCGCGGAGATCGGCGGCGCGGTGAAGAACGTGCTCGCGATCGCGTGCGGGGTCGTCGACGGCGCGGGGCTGGGGCAGAATGCGCGCGCGGCGCTGATCGCGCGCGGCTTTGCGGAGATGACGCGCTTCGGGTTGGCAAAGGATGCACGCGCGGAGACGCTTGCGGGGTTGTCGGGGCTCGGCGATCTGGTGCTGACCTGTTCGTCGACCGCCTCGCGCAATTTCTCGCTCGGCGTCGGGATCGGCCGTGGCGAAGCGGCGGCGGACTTGCTGACGAACCGCCGCACCGTGGCGGAGGGCGCCTATACCGCGCCGGTGCTGCTGGAGGCGGCGCAGGCGGCCGGGGTGGAGATGCCGATCACCGCCGCGGTGTGCCGGTTGCTGGCGGGCGAGGCGGTGCGTGGCGTGATCGACGATTTGCTCGCGCGGCCGTTGCGCGAGGAGGTCTAGCCTCACCGTCGTCCCCGATCCTTTCCCGTCACCCCGGCGAAGGCCGGGGTCCAGCGGGGAAGGCTGGTGTAACGGAGCGCAACGTTCTTCATGATCGTGCCGCCACTGGACCCCGGCCTTCGCCGGGGTGACGGGGAATGGGGCGAAGCCGCGTCGTCGGTCGGGCTTGGCCCGCCGGCCGGGCGGGGCGTTGCTGGCGCAGCGGCGCGGGCGTGGCCGCGCCTGCGCCCCGCCTCAGTCGAACAGCGACGAGACGCTCGCTTCGTCCGAAATCCGCCGCATCGCCTCGGCGACCAGCGGCGCGATCGTCAGGTGGCGGATCTTGCCGGCATCCTTGATCGTGTCGTGGTTGCCGATCGAATCGGTGATGACCAGCTCGTGCAGCGCCGATCCCTCGACCCGCGCCACCGCGCCGCCCGACAGCACGCCGTGCGTGACATAGGCGACGACATCCTCCGCCCCCGCTTCCTTGAGCGCCGCGGCGGCATTGCACAGCGTGCCCGCCGAATCGACGATGTCGTCGATCAGGATACAGAACCGCCCCTCGACGTCGCCGATGATGTTCATCACCTCGGATTCGCCTGCGCGCTCGCGGCGCTTGTCGACGAT
>NZ_CAXIAM010000104.1:0-2316 GCF_964021865.1 uncultured Sphingomonas sp. | reverse complement strand
ACGCCGCGCCGGTCGGCGAGCACAAGGCGGTGCTGGCGATGCAGGCGCTGGCGGAAGCACTGAAGGTGTATATCCCGACCAGCTTCTTCGAGCTGGACGGCCCGCATCATTACAATTCGCTGGCCATGATCGGCCCCGACGGCGAGGTGCAGGGCGTGTATCGCAAGAGCCATATTCCGGACGGGCCGGGCTATGAGGAGAAATTCTATTTCCGCCCCGGCAACACCGGGTTCAAGGTGTGGAACGGTCCGCGCGCCCAAGGACACCAGACCAAGCTGGGCGTCGGCGTGTGCTGGGATCAATGGTATCCGGAAACTGCCCGCGCGATGATGCTGATGGGCGCGGAAGTGCTGTTCTATCCGACCGCGATCGGCAGCGAGCCGCATGACACCTCGCTCGACACGGCGCGGCTGTGGCGGCGCGCGATGGTCGGCCACGCGGTGTCGAACGTGGTGCCGGTGATCGCCGCCAATCGTGTCGGGGTGGAACACGGCCAGACCTTCTACGGCACCAGCTTCATCACCGACGAGCGCGGCGACATCCTGGCCGAGCTGGACCGCGAGGAAGAGGGCGTGATCGTCGCGACGCTCGACCTCGATCGCGTGCGACGCCACCGGGCGGCGTTCGGATTTTTCCGCGACCGGCGGCCCGAGCTGTACGGGCGGCTGGTGCAGGACATCTGAGGCGTTGCGATAACGATCAGGGCCGAAGTTCCAGCGCCTTGGCGAAGACGCTCTCGAACATCTCCGCGGTCAGTCGCCCGGTGTTCTGGTTGTAGCGCGAGCAATGATAGCTATCGATCAGCACCCGACCGTCGGGCACGCGGTGCACCGCACCATGTTCGAAGCGCGCCTTGGGCAGCTTGCCGCCCAACACCTTGACCACCGACTGATGCGCGACCTGCCCCAACGCGATGTAGACGCGCACGGCCGGTAACGCCTCCGCCTGGCTCGACAGGAACGGGCGGCAGGTGCGGACTTCCTCGGGGGTCGGCGCGTTTCCGGGCGGCAGGCATTTGACCGCGTTGAGGATGATCGCGCCATCGAGCGTGATGTCGTCCTCGCGACTGCCGGTGAAGGTGCCGGAAGCCAATCCGAACTTGGCAAGTGTGGCATAGAGCAGTGCGCCGGCGCCATCGCCGATGAAGGCACGTCCGGTGCGATTCGCGCCCTTCATGCCCGGCGCCAGCCCGACGATCGCCAGCCACGCCTGCGGGTCGCCGAACGCCGGCACCGGCGCATTCCACCATTCGGGATGCTGCGCGCGCAGGTCGTGGCGCAGGTCGACGAGGCGGGGGCAGCGCGGGCAATCGAGCGGCGGTTCGGTCGCGGGCAGCGGAGAAGGTGCGAAGTCCATCGCAGTGCGATAGGCGCTTGTCGATGGTGGCTTCAATCTTTCTCGTGGCGCTGGGGTCCAATCGCTGCGGTCGGCACGGGCGCCCGCGCGACGAGGTCGCGGCGGCGTTGCGGCTGCTCGGCGGACGCGCGGCACCGATCGTCGCGAGCGCGCCGCTCGGGCCGTCGACGCGCACCTTCGCCAACAGCGCGGTGCTGATCGCAAGCGACGAAACCCCGCCCGCGTTGCTGGCGCGGCTGAAGACGATCGAGCGCGCGTTCGGGCGGCGGCGCGGGCGGCGCTGGGGGGCGCGGGTGATCGATCTCGACATCATCCTGTGGTCGGGCGGGGCGTGGCGTAGCCCGACTCTGACGATCCCGCATCCGGCGTTCCGCGCGCGCGCGTTCGTACTGACGCCGGCGGCGGCGATCGCGCCGACGTGGCGCGTGCCGGGCAGCGCGCTGACCTTGCGCCAGCTCCATGCCCGGTTGACCCGGACGCGCGCCGCCCCTAACCGGCTTCGATCCGCGTGAGGGTCCGTAGCTCAGTCGGTAGAGCAAGCGACTTTTAATCGAGAGGTCCCGGGTTCGAGCCCCGGCGGACCCACCACGCGGAACCTCATTCCTCTCCGTTTTGCGTCATTCCCGCGTAGGCGGGAATCCAGAGACGCTGACGGTTGCGCTTCTATCGACGGACCTGCGCGTCTGGATTCCCGCCTTCGCGGGAATGACGGATTTGGGCTTGGGCCCGCCGCGGCGGAGCCGCGTCGTCGGTCGGGGCGGTGCCCCGCCGGCCGGTCTGGGGCGAGGCCCGTCGCAGGAGGCGACGGGCCGCCCTGCGACTAGAACTCCGACCACTCCTCGTCCGCCACCGCCAGCGCGGTGCCGCGCGTGCCGGTGACCGGGCGGCGGGACGTGCGGGCGAGGTCGCGGCCGGCCTGCGCGGCGCGTGCCTGGAGGTCGTGGACCGGCGAGGCGGCCG
>NZ_CAXIAM010000103.1:0-2606 GCF_964021865.1 uncultured Sphingomonas sp. | reverse complement strand
TCCGGCTCGATCCGCTGCGTCCCCTCCACACGCAACGACGTGATCGTGCGCGCGGCGGGCTGCGCGATCGCGGGGGCCTGCGCAGCGGGTGCCGCCGGGGCGGCGCCTGCGGGACGGGCGGGCGCGTTGGCGGCCGGGCGAGTCTGCGCGGTCGCAGCCAGCGGCACACCGGCCAGCATGGTGCAGCCCAGCAAGGTCGCCGAGGCACGCGCCCGCGAAGTCGAAGTGTTCAGCACCGTCACTGCAATCCTACCCGAGAGTAAACGCCGTCCATCCAGGCCCGGTCTTCGGCGTGTGCGCCGCCCTGCCTTACCTTGCTCACCCGATCAACCCGGCGAGATGCCGCCACAGCCCGAAGTTGCCGAGATCGTTGAAGGTGACCAGCAACATCAGCGCAAGCACCGCCACCAATCCGCCGCGATACGCCCATTCCACCGCCTCCGGCGCAACCGGCCGGCGTCGCACCGCCTCGATCGCATAGAAAAGCAGATGCCCACCATCCAGCATCGGCACTGGCAGCAGGTTGATGAACCCGAGATTGATCGACACCAGCGCGATCAGGAAAACGAAGGCGTCCGGCCCCAGCGTGATCTGCTCGCCCGACACCTTGGCGATCGACAGCGGCCCACCGAGTTCCTTGACAGAACGCCGCCCGGAGATGATCTGGCCGATCGTCTCGACCATCATCCCGACGATCTGCCCGGTTCGCTGCACCGCCACGACCGGCGCTTCCAGCACGCCGACCGGCTCGATCACCGGCGCGGCCGGCGAAATGCCGAGCAAGCCGACGCGGTAGCTGTTGCCGAACCGGTCGCGTTGCTCCTGCGTCCCGATCGTCGCCTCGACGCTCGCCGGCCTCGCACCGCGGACATAGTCGACGCGCACCCGCTCGCCTGCGCGGATCTTCACGAAGCGGACCATGTCCTCGAACGTCTCGACCGGGCGGCCGCCGAGCGCGGTGACTCGGTCGCCGGACTGCAAGCCGGCGGCCGCCGCAGCGGTGCCGGGGATCGCCTGCCCCACCACGCTCGGCGTCCGCGCGTCGCCATACGCCAGCGCGAAGCCGGCAAGGATCAGGATCGCGAGCACGAAGTTCACGAACGGCCCCGCGGCGACGATGATCGCACGCTGCCACACCGGCTTGGCCTGAAACGTCTGCGCGCGCTCGGCAGGCGACAGCGCCAGCCACTCGCCGGTCGGCTGGCTCGCCGGGTTCATGTCGCCGGCGAACTTGACGTACCCGCCCAGCGGCAGCCACGCCAGCTTCCAGCGCGTGCCGCGTTTGTCGGTCCAGCCCGCCACCTCGCGCCCGAAGCCGATCGAAAACGCGTCCGCCTTCACCCCGAACAGACGCCCGGCAAGATAGTGACCCATTTCGTGGATGAAGACGAGCGGACCGATCACCAGAAAGAAGGCGAGCACGGTCAGCAGCAGTCCGGGTGTCTGGATCAAGCCACGCAATCCTTCACACGCTCGCCCGCCAATCGCCGCGCTTCCGTATCGACGTGGAGCACCGCGTCGAGCGTTTCCGGCGCGGCCGGGTCGTAGCGCTGCAGGGTATCGTCGACGATTGCGGCGATTTCAAGAAAGCCGATCGCCCCGCTCAGAAACGCCGCCACGGCGATCTCGTTCGCCGCATTCAGGATCGCAGGACGCGCACCGCCGGCGTTCACCGCCGCACGCGCGAGCGCCAATGAGCGAAACCGTGTCTCGTCAGGGGCCTCGAAGTCGAGCCGGCCGATCTTGACGAGGTCGAGCGGCGCCATCGGGGTCGCCATCCGCTCGGGCCAGGCGAGGCAATGCGCGATGGGTACGCGCATATCGCTCGGCCCCAACTGTGCGAGCATCGAACCATCGACGTAATCGACGAGGCTATGGATCACCGACTGGCGATGAATGACGATCTCGATACGGTCGGCATCGATCGGGAACAGCGCCGCTGCCTCGATCAGTTCCAGCCCCTTGTTCATCATCGTCGCGCTGTCGACCGAGATCTTCGCGCCCATCGACCAATTGGGATGCGCCACCGCCTGTGCCGGTGTGACCGCCGCCATCTCGTCCAGTGACCAGTCGCGGAACGGCCCGCCGCTTGCGGTCAGGATGATCCGCCGCACGCATTCGACCTGGGCGAGGTCGAGGCACTGGAAGATCGCATTATGCTCGCTGTCGGCCGGCAGCAGCGTGGCGCCATGCCGTGCCGCGGCGGCGGTGATGATCGCCCCCGCCGACACCAGCGGCTCCTTGTTGGCGAGCACCACCGTCCCGCCCTGCTCGATCGCCGCTAGCGTCGGGCGCAGCCCCGCGCATCCGACGATCGCGCCCATCGTCCAGTCGGCACCATTTGCCGCCGCCTCACACACCGCCTGCGCGCCGCCGGCCGTTGCGATCCCTGTCCCCGCCAGCGCGCTGCGCAGCGTCGGGAGGCAGGATTCGTCGGCCACGACCGCCAGTTCGGCGCTCGTACGGGTCGCGGCGGCGGCCAGTCGCTCCACGTCGCAATTCGCGGTCAATGCCCGCACGCGGAACGCCTCGGGCGCACGCTCGACGAGGTCGAGCGTCGAGGTGCCGACCGAGCCGGTCGCACCCAGAATATTGACGGTCTTCAT
>NZ_CAXIAM010000102.1:0-2959 GCF_964021865.1 uncultured Sphingomonas sp. | reverse complement strand
TCGAACTGATCCCGCCGCGCACCTTGCCGCGCACCAGTTCGGGCAAGCTCAGCCGCGCCAAGGCCCGCAACCTGTATCTGGCCGGTGAGATCAAGCCCTACGATCTGGCGGCCTGAGCAAAGGCGCGCCGCCTGGCGGTTCCGGAGCCCGCGGCGGTTCGTCACAGGTCGTTCTCAAAATCCTCCACATCGCCCCGGACGTTATCCGTCCGGGGCTGGGCACCGTACCGATCGAAGTGAAAGATTGGCGTCGGGCCGAAGCCGCGCGCGGCAAACCACGCAGAAAATGTTTTTGATCGGGCGCAGACCGCGCCGCGCGCGGCGCTGCGCGGAAAAGCGCCCTTTATCCTGAAGTAGCATCCGGTTACCGGCCCGACGCCGGGTTGGCATCGCACCGGCAACCCGCTGCCGTTTGTGCGGCAAGGGCGTGCCGGGCAACGCTTCGTCAACCAGCGCGCGCCTAAGACGGGCGGGTGACCGCCTTCTCCTCCTCCCCGCTTGCGCATCAACCGCCGCTCCGTGCGCTGTTCGGGCTGAGCAATGGCGACGATTCCGACCTTTGGGGCCGGATTCGCGCTGCACAATTGCTGGCCGCGCGGCAACGCGCGCTGCTGCTGCTCGCGGCCAATCTCACCGGCACCGCATTGATCGTCATGACGCTCAATGCGTGCGTGCCGGTGACCTGGCTGGCGATCTGGGCGCTCGTGGCGGGGGCGGTCGCAGTCGGCGCGACCGTGCGGCGCCTGCGCAGCTCCGATCGACCCGGCGGCTATGCCGATCTCGGCGCGATGCGCCCGCCGGTGATCGAGGCCGCGGCGCTGGCGCTGGTGTGGAGCGTCGTCCCCGTCATGTTCGGCGGGCACCTGCACGTCACGACCGCGCTCGCCACGCACCTCGTGCTGGCGGTCCTGATGGTGGTCTATGCGGTGGCGATGGTGTCGCTGCCGCTGGTGACGATCACCTTCATCGCGACGACCACCACGACGGCGGCGGTCACGCTGCTCGTCACCGGACATCCTGCCGCCGCGCTGGCCGATCTGCTGTTCGCGGCCTTGTTGTGCGTCAGCGCGGTCGACCGCGCACGTGCGCAGGCGTTGCTGCACGCCGCGGCGGTGACGCTGGCCGAGCGCGACGGAACGATCGGGCTGCTGCTGCGCGATTTCGACGAAACCTCCCCCGACTGGTTGTGGCAGACCGATGCGTCGCGTCGCATCGTCGAGCCGAGCGCGCGCTTCGCCGCCGCCTGCGGCGTGGAGCGCGATCAATTGGCCGGGCGGCCGCTGCTGGAGGTGCTGGCGGGAACCGGGTGGGACAGCGGACAGGTCGCCCCCGTGCTGCGCGACCTCGTGACGCGGCTGCGCAATCGTGAGGCGATCCGCGACCTGAACCTGCCGGTGATGGTCGGGGGCGAACAGCGCTGGTGGCGAATTGCCGCCTCGCCGCGCCGGGACGCCAACGGGCATTTCGGCGGCTTCCGCGGCGTCGCCTCCGACGTCACCGAGGAGCGTGCCTCGGCCGACAAGATCGCGCGGCTCGCCCGGTTCGACACGCTCACCGGGCTGCCGAACCGCCTGTCGGTGAACGAAGCGCTCGCCGATGCGGTCGCCACCGCCGAGCGCGAACGAGCGCGGTGTGCGCTGATGATGATCGACCTCGATCGCTTCAAGGCGGTCAACGACACGCTCGGCCATCCGGTCGGCGACCGGTTGCTCGGCAAGGTGTCGGAGCGGCTGGCGGCGCTGCTGGCCGATCGTGAGATCGTCGGACGGCTGGGCGGCGACGAATTCGCGGTGGTGGTGCGCGATGCGTCCGACCCGCTGCGCGTCGAACGACTGGCACGCGCGATCATCGACACGCTGTCGCGCCCCTATGAGGTCGATCAGCATACGCTGTACATCGGCGCGTCGGTGGGTGTCGCGACGTCGCCGCGCGACGGGCGCAGCGCCGAGACGCTGATCCGCTCCGCCGATCTCGCGCTGTACCGGTCCAAGGATCAGGGCGGCGGTGTGTTCCACGCATATGAGCCGCAGCTTCATGCCGAGGCGGAGGAGCGCCGCGTGCTGGAGATGGCGTTGCGGCAGGCGCTGGCCAACGAGGAATTGTCGCTCGCCTATCAGCCGGTCGTCGATGCGCGATCCGGCACGCTGCGCGGGTTCGAGGCGCTGTTGCGTTGGAACCATCCCGGTTTCGGCCAAATTCCGCCGTCCAAGTTCATCCCGATCGCCGAGGAAGCACGGCTGATCGCGACGATCGGCGAATGGGTGGTGCGCACCGCCTGCGCCGAGGCGGCGGCGTGGCCCGACGGCGTGCATGTCGCGGTCAACGTCTCGCCCGAACAGCTCCACAACCCGCAGTTCGTGACCATCGTGGCGGAAGCGCTCGCCGACAGCGGCTTGCCCGCCCGGCGGCTCGCGCTGGAGGTGACCGAAAGCGTGTTCCTGCGCGAAGGCACCGGCGCGACGCGCGTGCTGGGCGACATCCTGGCGCTGGGCGTGGGGCTCAGCCTCGACGATTTTGGCACGGGCTATTCGTCGCTTGGCTATCTCAGCTCGACGCGCTTCTCGTCGATCAAGATCGACCGCAGCTTCGTCCAGACCGCGGCGGCGGGTCGTGTTGAGGCGATCGCGATCATCCGCGCGGTGGTGGCGATGGCCGACAGCCTCGACATGACCACCACCGCGGAGGGCGTCGAAACCGAGGCCGAGCTACGGCTGGTTCAGGAATTGGGTTGCTGCAGCATCCAGGGCTATTATTTCGGGCGTCCGCTGCCGGTGGTCGAGGCACGCGCGCTGGCGATGCGCCACCTGCAAACACATGCCGCCTGAGCGGGCACCAGCTATCGCTTGACGAACGCCCAAGATACGTTCAACAGCGCAGCCCGCACAGGAGTGTAGCTCAGTTGGTAGAGCATCGGTCTCCAAAACCGAGGGCCGTGGGTTCGAGTCCCTCCACTCCTGCCA
>NZ_CAXIAM010000101.1:0-3089 GCF_964021865.1 uncultured Sphingomonas sp. | reverse complement strand
CGAGGCCAGCGAAGGAGTAAACTCGGCCAGCGTCTCGGATGGCAGTCATGAGAGCCGTGCATTAACGAACCCGGGATAACAGGGGAGTATGTCGGCCTCCTCTCCTCATGCCAGCGTCATGGGCGATCCTGCGCGGCTCGCGTCCTATGCGGCCGACGCCGAGCGCGCGGCGGAGCGTCGTCTGTTGGTCGCAGTTGAGGATATCTTCCTGTCGCAGCCCGGCCGGCTGGACGATCGCACGCGCGCGGCGACGCTGCGGCTGGCCGAGGCGACGATCGGCGCGACCGAGCAGCAGATTTCGGGCGATGCAGCGCGCACGCTGATGGCGGCGGGACGGCGCGAGGCGGCGGCCGTGCTGGGATCGAATCGCTCGTTGGCGTGGCCGCGGCTGCTGGATGCGGGATTGATGCGCGACACCGACCTGATCGGCGCGTTGATCGCACAGGCGCGCGTCGATCTGCTCGACGAATCACTTGCGGCACGACGCGCGCCGGATGCGGGGCCGACGCTGGTGACGATGCTGATCGAGCGCGGCGACGCGGCGCAGCGCGCGGCGGCGAGCGATTACCTGTTGGCCGACGGTAAGCGGCGGATGGGCGTCGACGGCCGTCAGGCGATCCTACCGGCGGCGACGCAGGCGCGCATCGCCTGGTGGGTTGCCGCGGCGCTGCGCGAGCAACTGGGTGCCGAGGGGGGCGCGGTGGCGGACGCAGCGCTGTGCGACGCGGCGCAACAGCGGATCGCGCGTGCCAACGAGGGCCAGGTGAGCGACGCCGCGGCGCGGCTGGCCCAGGTGCTGTCGCCGACGGTCGTGGAGCGCGGGCCCCTGATGGTGCGCGCGCTGGAGAGTGCGCGGACGCCGTTGTTCGCGGCATTGCTGGCCGACGCGATCGGCATCGATGCCGAGGCGGCGCTGTCGCTGGTGCTCGATTCGACAAGCGATCGATTGTGGCTGGCCTTGCGTGCGGCGGAGCTGGACCGCAATGCGATCGCGCGCGCCGGCTTCCTGCTGTCCGAGGCGGATCGCGAGCGTGACCTGACGATGCTGATCGAGGTGCTCGATCCGTTGGGGGCGCTCGATCCCGCGGCGGCGACGGCAGCGATCGCGACCTTGCGGCTGCCGGGCGACTTCCGCGCGGCGGTGCGCGCGCTGGCGACACGGGCACCGGCCGGGCGGGCGGGGATTTGATGCGCGGCGCCTTTCACGCCCTGCTCGATGCCGATGACCGCGTGCTGAGCGGCGACGCATGTTTTGCGGAGCTGAACGATCGCGCCGGCGGGCGGATGGGGGCCGCGCTGGCGCTGGCGGCGGTCGCCGCGCTGGTGCGGATCGCGCGCGGGCTGCGCATCCCGGTCGCGCGCACGATCGCGATCGGTGACGTCGAGAGCGACGGCGACTGGCATGTCCGCGCGGTGCCCGATGCGGACGGGACGGTGGCGCTGGCGGCGACGCTGCTGCGGGAGCGGCCGTGCGCGACGTCGTCGGCCAGCGCAATCGTCGCCGCGGAGCCGCCCGCCGACGCGGCCTGGTCGTGGGAGGTCGACAGCGGCCTGCGCATCACGCGCGTCGATGCGGTTGCGGTGGCGCGGCACGGGATCGATCCGGTGGTGCTGCTGGGGCAGCCGCTGACGACGTTGTTCGTGCTGGAGGCGCGCGGCGACGGCGCGATGCCGCTGCTCGAATCGGTATCGAACGTGCGCGATTTCAGCGGGCAGGCGGCGGTGGTGCGGGCCAGCGGCGCGCGGGTCACGCTGGCGGGGCGTGTGCGCTACGACGCGGCGGCCGGCTTCGCGGGGTTCGTCGGCGGTGTCTACACCGGGGTCGCCGCCGGGGTGCGCGGCGGGCTGACCGGCGCCTTCAACGCGCGGCTGCACCGCGTACTGCGCGCCCCGCTCGACACGATCATCACCCAGGCCGAAAGCATCAGCGGCGCCGACGAGTCGGGCGTCGGCGCGCATTACCGCGAATATGCCGCGGATATCGCCAGCGCGGGCCGGCATCTGATGGGATTGGTCGACGATCTGGTCGACATGGAAGCGATCGAGCGCGGCGACCTGGTCGTCGCACGCGTGCCGCTCGACCTGGCCGCCGTCGCGCGCGAGGGCGCGGGGCTGCTGGCCGGACGCGCTGCCGCGCGCGGGGTGACGATCGCGCCGCTGACCGGAGACGCGACCGCGATGGCGCAGGGGGATTACCGGCGCGCGCTGCAGATCGTCCTCAATTTGCTGGGCAACGCGATCGATTACTCGCCGGAGGGCGGGGTGGTGCGGATGCGGGTCAAGCGCCGCGACGCGCAGGTGCGGCTGCTGGTGTCCGACGAGGGGCGCGGGATCGCGGCGCCCGAACAGGCGCGGATCTTCGAGAAATTCGTGCGTGGCGACGACAGCGTGCCGGGGGGCAGCGGCCTGGGCCTCTACATCGCGCGGCGGCTGGCGCAGGCGATGGACGGGGCACTGACCGTCGAAAGCGAGCTGGGGCGCGGCGCGTGCTTTACGCTCGCGCTGCCCGCCGCCTCAGCGCAAGCGCCGGGCGAGCAGGATCAGCAGCAAGCCAAAGATCGCTAGACCGCTGCCGTAATCGGCCCAGATGCCGCGCCCCAGCATGAAGCTGGAGCGCGGCCAGTTCACATAGCCCAGCCCCTGCGCGATCCACAAAGCCCCCATCAAAGTGCAAAGCACGCCGATGACGGTCAGGAGCGGGCGGAGCCGGAGCATACGGGCTCAGCGCTGGCCGACGGGGACGTAGCTGCGCTGCGTCGGGCCGGTGTAGAGCTGACGCGGACGGCCGATCTTCTGGTCGGGATCGGTGATCATCTCGTTCCACTGCGCGACCCAGCCGACGGTACGGGCGAGTGCGAAGAGCACGGTGAACATCTCGGTCGGGAAGCCGATCGCCGACAGGATGACGCCCGAATAGAAGTCGACGTTCGGGAACAGCTTCTTCTCGACGAAATAATCGTCGCTCAGCGCGATCTCTTCGAGGCGGAGCGCGGTCTCGAACAGCGGATCGTTGACCTTCAGCGCGTCGAACACTTCGCGCACGGTCTTCTGCATCACGGTCGCGCGCGGGTCGTAGTTCTTGTAGACGC
>NZ_CAXIAM010000100.1:0-3617 GCF_964021865.1 uncultured Sphingomonas sp. | reverse complement strand
GTTCCTGACCATTTCGCGCAGCACGTAATTGCGCCGCTCCAGCGCGCGATCGGTGTCGCGGAACGGATCGTAGTTCGACGGCCCCTTGGGCAGGATCGCGAGATACGCCAGCTGCCCCAGCGACAGCTCGTCCAGCTCCTTGTCGAAATAGGCGTGGCTCGCCGCCTCGACGCCGTAAGCGTTGCGGCCGAGGAAGATCTGGTTGAGGTACAGCTCGATGATCTGCTGCTTGGTCAGCGTCTCCTCGATCTTGTACGCCAGCAATGCCTCGCGGATTTTGCGAGTTGGGGAATATTCGTTGCCGATCAGCAGGTTCTTGGCGACCTGTTGCGTGATCGTCGAGCCGCCGCGCGCACGCTGCCCGGTACCGAACTTGCGCGCATAGTCGAACACCGCACCCGCCAGCCCGGGGAAGTCGACGCCGTGATGCTCGAAGAAGGTCTTGTCCTCGGCGGCGAGGAACGCCTTCACCAGCAGCGGCGGATATTCGTTGTACGCCAGCTCGACGCGGCGTTCGCGGGCATAGGAATAGATCGGCGCACCGTCCGCCCCGCGCACATTGGTCGGCAGCGGCGGCTCATACGCCTTGAGCTTGTCGACCGACGGCAGGTCGCGCGCGAACACCAGCCAGAAGACGCCGAGCGCTACCGCCAGCAGCCCCAGCAGATAGGCGCCCCAGCGCACCCACCAGCGGCGCCACAGCGCGCGGAGAGAAATACGCCGAACGGGCACGGCAGCGGTCGGATCGGAAGCCATGTCGGCTTCGGCGTGTACGGTCTCGCCCGCCAAACGGCAACTCGCTCAGGCAGGCGCGAACAGTTTCGTGCCGACGACCCCGACGATGATGAGCGCGATGAACCCGATCTGCGCGGGCGCGAGCTTCTCGCCGAACAGGAACACGCCGAAGATCGTCACCCCGACCGCGCCCAGCCCGGTCCACACCGCATAGGCGGTCCCCGCCGGCAGCCCGCGCATCGCCATCGCGAGCAGCCCCATGTTGACGAAGCTGAGCGTGATCGGGACGGCCGACGCCAGCCACGATCCTTGCGTAGCAGCCCATTTGAGGCTGAGCGCCCAGACGATTTCGGTGACCACGGCGACGCCGAGGATGAGCCACGCCATGGCGGGGATCTCCTTGATTGCGGGCTCGACGGAAGAAGCGCAGCGGCCGGAAACCCGTAAGAGGCGCGCGCGGCGGGTCGGTTAGAAGTTAAGCATACAAAAGTCCAGCAACCTCCGTTTGCTTCGAGCAGGGTTCGAGCGCAGCCGAGAACCCGCCTGTCGAGAAGACGCCGCATGCAACCACCTCTCGACACGCCGTCTCGACTTCGCTCGACGGCTGCTCGAGGCGAACGGAACCGGCCCTACCGCTCCGCCATCCGCCGCGCGAAATACACGTCCACCGCGCGCCGCACGCTCTCGGCGATCTTCTCGCGCCCTTCCTTGCTGTCGAGGAACGCCGCGTCCGACGCGGTCGAAATATACCCCGTCTCGAACAGGATCGATGGCATGTCCGGTGCCTTGAGCACCATCAGCGAGGCGGTGCGGTGGAAGTTGCTCTTGATCGGGATCAGCGGCCGCGCCTCACGCCCCAGCAGCCGCGCGAACCCCGCGGAAGCGTTCATCGTCTCGCGCTGCGTCAGGTCGATCAGGATCGACGAGACGTCGGGGTCGCGGTCGAGCGTCACCCCGGCGATCACGTCGGCGCGGTTCTCGCGCGCCGCCAGCCGCGCCGCCTCGCGGTCCGATGCGACGTCCGACAGCGTATAGGCGGTCGCGCCGGTCGGCGTTCCGGTCCCGACGCTGTCGCAATGGACCGAGATGAACAGGTCCGCCTTCAGCCGCCGCGCGATCCCGAACCGCTCGCGCAGCATGATGAAGCGATCGTCGTCACGCGTCAGCGCCACGCGCACCCGCCCGCTGTCGACCAGCGCATCGCGGATCGCACGTGCGATCTTCAGCGTCACGTCCTTTTCGCGCAGTCCCGCCCCCGGATTGACCGCGCCCGGATCGCCCCCGCCATGCCCGGCGTCGATCACCACCAGCGGCCGCCCCGCCGCGCCCGCGATCCGCGGCAGCCGCACGCCGCGTGCCGGCGGCGGCACGCGCACCGTCACCGTGCGCGGGGTCGCCTCGCGGTGCGACTTCCATGGCAGGAAGTCGAGCTGCGGGTCGCCGCCGGCCGTCGGCGCGACCAGCGCCAGCAGCATCGCCGCGATCGTCGCTCCCGCTCTGCCTGCCATCGCCCCTTTCCCATATGCGCGCGCCATCATCATCGTGACGCTAGACTGCCAATGTTCCCGCGTGGTTAACGCGTTTGAATCATAAAAACGACCCGGTTGTAGCGGCAGCCAAGCGATGCTACGTGTCGCGATGACCGGAAATGTTGCGTGAAGGTCGCGCGACGCCGCTCCGGTGCCATCCCCCGCCCGGCGACGTGCCGGCCCCGGGGTCATCAGGTTGACGTTCGCAATGCCGCATTCCGCCCGATCGCTGTTCCGCCCGGCCCGTGCCGGCGGCGGCACGATCGCGGACGGCTTTTCCCGCTCGATGGAGCGGGCGGTAGCGCGAACCGCAGCAGACATCATCATCATCCGCGCGGCAGACCCCATCGGGCGGTCGGCCGCGCCTTATCGTCGCGCCCCCTCCCCTTCGGCGGAGGGCGGCGCGTGGAGAGTTTTCAATGACCACGCGTATGCTGATCGACGCACGCCACCGGGAAGAAACCCGTGTGGCGGTCGTCAAGGGTAACCGGATCGAGGAATTCGATTTCGAAAGTGCCGAGCGCAAGCAGCTCAAGGGTAATATCTATCTCGCCAAGGTGACGCGCGTCGAACCGTCGCTGCAGGCGGCGTTCGTCGATTACGGCGGCAATCGCCACGGCTTCCTGGCGTTCAGCGAGATCCATCCGGATTATTACCAGATCCCCAAGGAGGATCGCGAGGCGCTGCTGCGCGAGGAGGCCGAACACGCCGCCGAGGAAGCTGCGCTGCGCGCCGAGCAGGACGCGATCGACGACGGTGAATTCGGCGACGACGCCGAGGGCGACGATCACGACGACGCCGATCACGACCATGACCACGATCATGATGGCGACGAGGGCGACGCCCCCGCGCCGCGCCGTCGCGGCCGTTCGGGCAGCAACGACGATCAGGTCGAGGCGCTGCGCCAGCGCCGCATGAACCTGCGTCGCCGCTACAAGATTCAGGACGTCATCCATCGCCGCCAGGTCTTGCTGGTGCAGGTCGTCAAGGAGGAGCGCGGCAACAAGGGCGCCGCGCTGACCACCTATCTGTCGCTCGCCGGCCGCTATTGCGTGCTGATGCCCAACACGTCGCACGGCGGCGGGATCAGCCGGAAGATCAGCAACGCCGCCGATCGCAAGCGGCTCAAGACGATCATGGCCGATCTGCAATTGCCATCGTCGATGGGCTGCATCGTCCGCACCGCCGGGCTCCAGCGCACCAAGACCGAAATCAAGCGCGACTTCGACTATCTCGCGCGGCTGTGGGACGAAATCCGCGAAAAGACGCTCACGTCTAGTGCGCCGGCGTTGGTCTACGGCGACAGCGACCTGATGAAGCGCGCGATCCGCGACATCTACAACAAGGACATCG
>NZ_CAXIAM010000099.1:0-3743 GCF_964021865.1 uncultured Sphingomonas sp. | reverse complement strand
GAACACGAAGTTCTTGGGATTGAAGCGGTTGGCGCGGATCGGGCGGTAGCGTTCGAGGGGGCGGTCGATCTCGTTCCATAGATAGTCGCCGGTGAGCGCGATGTGGCTCCAGGGCAGCGGCGCGACCTGGGCGAGGAGCGCATCGGGGATGGCAGTCCCCTGGTCGTGCACGAAGCGGACGGCCCGGCTGAGATAGACGGTGTTCCACAGGATGATCGCGTTGACGACGAGATTGAGGCCGGAGGCGCGGTAGGCCATTGTCTCGGCGACGCGGTTGCGCAGTTCGCCGAGCTGATGGAGAAAGACGGCGCGCGCCAGGGCATGGCGGCTTTCGCCCTTGTTGAGAATGGCGTGGGACCGCCTGCGCAGCTTGGGATCGAGCAGCCAGTCGCAGATGAAGATCGAGCGCTCGATCCGCCCGATCTCCCGCAGCGCGACCGACAGCCCGTTCTGGCGAGGGGTGGCGGCGATCTTCTTGAGGATCACGGAAGGGGGTACGAGCCCAGCGCCGATCGAAGCGCCGAGGCGCAACACCTCATCCCAGTGCGGCTCGATCCTGCCCATGCTGATCGTGCCGCCAATCAGCGCATCGAGCGGGTCGTAGTCGCGATCGGGATCGATCACGAACAGCCGGCGACCGCCCAGGTTTCGGATGCGCGGGATGAGCCGGTAGCCGAACAGGTGGAACATGGCGAAGATCGTCTCGGTCGCGCCCGCGGTGTCGGTCGCATGCTCGTGGATCTCGACCGAGCTTTCGTTGTGGACGAGCCCGTCGAGCACATAGGGCGCTTCGCTCTCGGAGGCCGAGATCAGCCGGGAGAAGAAGGAGGCGAACCGGTTGGAGAGGAACCCGTAGAGCGAGGCGCCGGGGCGCTTGCCGTACTTGGCGTTATAGTCGAGGCTGGCTTCGCCGCGACCGCCGGCGGGGAAGAACTGCCCGTCCGACGACGACACATGACCGTCGCCCCAGATCGCCGCGAACGGGTGGCCCTGTTGCGCATCGACCAGCACGGCCGTTGCTGTCGCGTAGGTTTCGGAGCGAAGATGGCGGTCGATCATCAGCATCATCTGGTGAATGGTGACGCCGCGTGAGCTCTCCGCCATGCGTTCGGCCCCGGCGTTGGTCGCATCGGCGAGAATGGCGGCCATCAGCGCGGCTTCGTCGCCGGCGGTCTCTCCGGTGCGATAATGGGTGAAGCTGTCGAGAAATCCCGTCCAGCGATGCACTTCGGCGAGCAGGCTGGTGATCCTGACGCGGGGCACGAGAGTATAGAGACGACGGCTGAGCGCGACGATCCGGTCGCGCTCCTCCTCGCCAATCGGGCTGATGGAGAGACCCTTGTTGTCGAGGGTGGCGTCGGGGATGGCATCGGCCGCGGCCGCCTCAGCGAGCGCCTTCAGCCGAGCATCGAGCGTTGCGGTGCGTTCCTTGCGCCATGCATCGAAGCTGTTGGGCACGGCGAGCCCCAGACGCTGCTCGGCGCGCATGAGGTCGAAGGTCGGCCGAGGCAGCAGATAATCCTCGAAGCTACGCCAGGCGCGGCTGCCCTCGACCCAGATGTCGCCGGCGCGCAGCCGGTCGCGCAGATGGACAAGAACCGCGACCTCCCAGGCGCGGACATCGAGATCGCCGCTCCCTGAGCGAACCCGGCGTCTCCATTTGCGGGTTAGAAAGGACAGCGGCACCGTCTTCGGCAGCCTGCCGCCCCCATACACCGCCCGCAGCAGCTCGATCGATGCAAGGATCTGATCGGTCGGGCGGAACGACCGGAAGCTGAACGCCGCGAACACGAGCCTGGCGACGGCACGCAACGATCTCTGGCGATCGACCAACTCGTCGAACTCGTCGTGCCGGTCGGGATGAACGAGACCGGAGGCGACCGCGACGCTGGTCTCCAGCACCTCCCATCCGAGCGTGCTGGTGATCGCCGCGGAGAGATCAGCGCCGCTCGCGCGCGACGCCAATAGCGCTTGGCCGAGCCGCACATGGTCGACCGCGACGCCGGCCAGGATATCGGCCTCGCGCAGGCGCCGCTCGGTGCGGCTCCACTCCGCCCTGCGCCGGGCGGTGCCGAGCAGCCTGCCGAACAGGTCGATCGCCAGATCGGTCAGCGCGGCCTGGCGCTCGATCACGAAGGCGGTCAGCGTCGCATAGCGGCGATCGGCCGAAAAGCGCTGCATCTCGCGGGCGTGAAGGATCCGCGCTTCCTTGGCGATGACGCCGTAGCGGTTGGCGTGGATCGTCTTTCGCCGTTCGTCGGTGATGCCTGCGCGGCGCACGACCTCGAGCCGGGCGAGCACCGCCTTGAGGCTCTTCGGTCTGGCGCCTTCAGGCGCATCGGCGATCCAGCCGAGCAGGGTTCGTTCTCCGCTCCGCTCGCTGAGCAGCTCGTCCAGGCTGGCGAGCGTGGGCGGGCCAAGTCCGGCAATCAGGTGCCGATACGCCTGTCGTCGCGCCATGGCGCGACCGGCCAGCGCAAGTCGCTCGACCAGGCCCGCGCCCGGGACAACGATGCGCGCGGCCTTCAGCGCGTCGATCACGGCGAGCACGATCGGTTCACCCTTTTCCGTGGCGACAGCACCTGTCGCCGCCGCGCGGATGCACAATCGGTAATCCCGCTCGCGCATCGTGCGCAGGTCCAGTTGGGCCACGATCTCGGCCAGATGCTCGCGCCGGGTCTCGTCACGCCGGGCGTAAAGCTCGAACACGACCGGATCGATGCCGATCTGGTCGGCGACCGTATCGAGGACGGCAGCCGGGATCGTCTCGCCCGAGCGCAACGGCCGCCCGAGATCGCGCACCAGCGCCAGCTGCACCGCAAAGCCCAGCCGGTTGTGCGATCGGCGACGACGCCTGGCGAAGGCGACATCCTCCGGCGTGAGCGCGTAGCGCGCCAGCGCCTCTTCGTGGGTGTCGGGAGGCTCGAACAGGACAGCTCGCGCCTGAGCGTCCAGGAAGGCCATGCCCGCGATCCGCTCCTTCAGCCGGTGATCGCGGGCTTGTCGGCCGCCCCGGCCCCAGCCCATCCGGTCCGTTTCAGCATGTCGATCAATGTCGAGCGCGGCACCTTGAAGCTGCGGCACACCGAGGCCTTGCTGGCGCCGCCCTCCAGCGCCGCCAAAATCTGGTCGATCTTCTCCGCATCGATCGTTGGCGGCCTGCCGCCCTTGCGGCCACGTCGACGCGCCGCGGCGAGCCCGGCATTGACGCGCTCGGTGATCAGCGCCCGCTCATATTCGGCGAGCGTGCCGAAAAGGTTGAACAGGAAGCTGCCATGCACGCTCGTCGTGTCGATCGCCTCGGTCAACGATCGGAAGGCGACCCCGCGCTGTTTCAGCTCCTCGACGATGCGGATCAGATGCGACAGCGATCGGCCGAGCCGATCGAGCTTCCATACGACAAGGACATCGCCCTCGCGCAGATCGGCCATGCACGCCTTCAGACCGGGCCGGTCATCGCGCGCGCCCGAGGCGCGATCGTGATGCAGGTGCCGCTCGTCGACCCCTGCGCCGACCAGGGCGTCGCGCTGCAGATCAACCGATTGGCGCTCGTCACCGGTCGACACGCGCATGTAACCGACCAGCATGCGCGACAAACCCCAATTCAGACGTTGCCGTGCATGATAGCGATCCGACGGGGATTGTCGCGCAGAAAATCGAGGCTTTGAGGAAGCCGGGCGGGCGATCACGCGCCGGGCACGACAATCACCTGTTTTCCGTTACCCCCTGCCGCTACCAGAACT
>NZ_CAXIAM010000098.1:0-4859 GCF_964021865.1 uncultured Sphingomonas sp. | reverse complement strand
CGATGATGTTCATCACCTCGGATTCGCCTGCGCGCTCGCGGCGCTTGTCGACGATCGCGAGCGGCGCGTTGTCGAGCCGCTTCGACAGCGCGCGCGCGCGCACCACGCCGCCGACATCGGGCGAGACGACCATCAGGTTCTTTTCGCCGAAGCGCGAGCGGATGTCCGCGCTCATCACCGGCGCGGCGAACAGATTGTCGGTCGGAATGTCGAAGAAGCCCTGGATCTGCCCGGCGTGCAGGTCGACCGACAGCACGCGGTCCGCCCCCGCCGTCGTCACCAGATTGGCGACCAGCTTGGCCGAGATCGGGGTGCGCGGCCCCGGCTTCCGGTCCTGCCGCGCATAGCCGAAATAGGGGAGGACGGCGGTGATGCGCTTGGCCGACGCGCGCTTCAGCGCGTCGATCATGATGAGCAATTCCATCAGATTGTCGTTGACCGGATAGCTGGTCGACTGGACGACGAACACATCCTCGCCGCGGACGTTCTCCATGATCTCGACGAAGATTTCCTCGTCGGCGAAGCGGCGTACCAGCGCCTCGGTCAGCGGCACCTCCAGATAGTCGGAGATCGCGCGCGCCAGCGGCAGGTTGGAATTGCCGGTCATCAATTTCATGGACGAACACCCTTTCGTGCGCGCTCGTTTAGGCGCGGGGGCTGGCGAGGGGAAGGGGGCGCGCGTAAGCGGCTGACCCATGACCGTCATCACCCGCTTCGCGCCGTCCCCGACCGGCACGCTCCACGTCGGCAACATCCGCACCGCGCTCCACAACTGGATGTGGGCGAAGGCGCACGGCGGGCGCTTCCTGCTGCGCATCGACGACACCGACGCGGAGCGCAGCGAGGAACGGTTCGTCGACGCGATCCGGGCCGACCTCGCATGGCTGGGGCTCCACCCGGACGCCGAGGAGCGGCAATCGGCGCGTACCGCCCGCTACGAGGCGGTATTCGACGAGCTGCGCGCCGCCGGGCATATCTACCCGGCCTATGAGACCGCGCAGGAGCTGGACCTCAAGCGCAAGATCCTGCGCGGGCGCGGGCTGCCGCCGGTGTACGATCGCGCCGCGCTGGCGCTCACCGATGCCGAGCGCGCGGCGCTCGAGGCCGACGGCGTGCGTCCGCACTGGCGCTTCCGGCTCGACCATGCGAGCCCGATCGAATGGACCGACCTGATCCGCGGGCCACAGCATTTCGACGCGGCGACGATGAGCGACCCGGTGATCCGCCGCGCCGACGGCTCGTGGCTCTACATGCTGCCCTCGGCGATCGACGATCGCGACATGGGCGTCACGCATGTCGTGCGCGGCGAGGATCATGTCACCAACACCGCGCTGCAATTGCAGATGTTCGCGGCAATGGGCGCGACCCCGCCCGCCTTCGCGCACGAGGCGCTGCTGACCGGCGCGGAAGGCAAATTGTCGAAGCGGCTCGGCAGCCTCGGCGTGGAGGCGCTGCGCGACGAGGGGATCGAGCCCGCTGCGATCGTCGCGCTGCTGGCAAGGCTCGGCACCAGTCAGCCGGTCGAGCCGCATCCCGATCCGACACCGCTGATCGCGGCGTTCGATTTCGCGCAGTTCGGCCGTGCGCCCGCCAAGTTCGACGAACGCGAGCTGGCGCAGGTCAATGCGCGGATCGTCCATCAGCTGCCGTTCGATGTGGTCGCCGATCGTTTGCCCGCCAGGATCGATGCGGCGGTGTGGGAGGCGATCCGTCCCAATCTGGAGACGGTCGCGGGCGCCGCCGACTGGTGGCAGGTGATCGAGGGACCAATCGACGCCCCCGCGCCGGGCGAGGACGCCGACTATCTGGCGCAGGCCGCCGCGGTGGCGCGCGCGATCGACTGGTCCGCCGACCCGTGGCACGCGCTCACCGCCGCGCTCAAGGAGGCGACCGGGCGCAAGGGCAAGCCGCTGTTCCTGCCGTTGCGTCGCGCGCTGACCGGGCGCGATCACGGCCCGGACATGGCCGCGCTGCTCCCGCTGATCGGGCGCGAGCGGGCGATCGCACGACTGGACTCGAACAGCCGCGACTGACGCCCTATATCTCGCGTCATGCGACAGTTCTTCGCCCGTATCTCGCCGGTGCGCGCCACGCGCGATCTGCGTTACTTTCTCCGGACGCGCGAGCGCTACGAGTGGAGTTTTTTCGCGCTGTCGATCGCGGTGACGGCGGTGGTGATCTGGGCGTTCTTCTACGATTCCTATGCCGAGAAGGAATATCACCCCAACATCGTCTACTTCCAGCAGTGGAAGCTCGACCGCACCGATGCGGAGATCGTCGCGCAGCAGAAGATCGACAAGCCGATCCGCGATGCCGAGATCGCCGCGCAAAAGGCGCGCGAGGAAAAGCTGCGCGCCGGGTTCAAGCGGCTCGACGACAAATTGAACGACATGGGCCTCTGATCCATTGACCGACCCCAGGGTGGACGGGGCGCGCTGGATGGCCGCCGCGCTGGCGCTGGCGGGGCGGACGCGCGGGCGGACGACACCGAACCCCAATGTCGGGTGCGTGATCGTCCGTGACGGCCGCGTCGTCGGACGCGGCTGGACCCAACCGGGTGGACGTCCGCACGCCGAGGCGATGGCGCTCGCCGAGGCGGGCGCTGCGGCACACGGCGCGACCGCCTATGTCACGCTGGAGCCGTGCGCGCATGTCAGCCCGCGTGGTCCCGCCTGCGCCGATCTGCTCGCCGCGGCGGGTGTCGCGCGCGTGGTCGCTGCGCTCGGCGACCCCGATCCGCGCACCGATGGCGGCGGTTTCGCGCGGCTCCGTGCGGCGGGGATCGCGGTCGACACCGGTGTGCTCGCCGACGCCGCACGGCGGTCGATGGCGGGTTTCCTCACCCGCCGTGCGCTCGGCCGTCCGCATGTCACGCTCAAGCTCGCGCTGTCGCTCGACGGCGCGGCGGCGCTGGCGGACGGGCGCAGTCGGTGGATCACCGGCCCCGAAGCGCGCGCCCACACCCATCTCGAACGCAGCCGCCATGACGCGATCCTCGTCGGGCGCGGGACGTGGGAGGCGGATCGGCCCCGGCTCGACGTGCGGTTGCCGGGGCTGGAGGATCGCAGCCCGCTGCGCGTGGTGCTCACGGCAAACCCTCCCCTGCAAGGGGAGGTGGCAGCCCAACGGGCTGACGGAGGGGTGATGAGGCTGGAGACGGTTCCGCAAGCGGCGACCCCTGCGTCAGGCCTTCGGCCTGCCACCTCCCCTTGCAGGGGAAAAATAGTCTACATCCCCAACCCTCACGCCATCGCCACGCTCCCCGCCGACCACCTGTTCGTCGAGGGCGGCGCGCAGACCGCCGCCGCCTTCCTGCGCGCCGATCTCGTCGACCGCCTGCTGCTGTATCGCGCGCCGGTCCTGATCGGTGGCGGCCGCACGCTTCCCGACCTCGGTCTTGCCGACCTCGCCGACGCGCACGGCCGCTGGACGCTCGCCGATCAGCGCCAGCTTGGCAGCGACCGGCTCGAAGTCTACGAGCGCGCCTGAAAGGCTTTTCCCATGTTTACCGGCATCGTCACCGACATCGGCACCATCGAAAGCGTGGAGGAACGCGGGGACCGGCGCGTGACGATCGCCACCGCCTACGACACCGCCGCGATCGACCTCGGCGCGTCGATCGCCTGTTCGGGCGTGTGCCTCACGGTGGTCGATACCCGCCCGGGCCATTTCGTCGTCGACGTCTCGGGCGAGACGGTCGCGCGTACCGCCCGCGATCAATGGCAGGCCGGCCGCCGCCTGAACCTTGAGCGCGCGATGAAATTGGGCGACGAACTCGGCGGGCACATCGTCACCGGTCATGTCGACGGCGTCGCCGAGGTGATCGACGTGTCCGCCGACGGAGACTCGCGCCGGATCGGCTTCCGCGTCGATGCCGCGCTTGCGCCATTCCTCGCCACCAAGGGCTCGGTGACGATCGACGGCGTGTCGCTGACCGTCAACGCGGTGCGCGACGAGGGCGACGGCACGCATTTCGCAGTCAATTTGATCCCGCATACGCAGGCGGTCACGACGCTCGGCGCGTTGGAGGCCGGTCGCGCCGTCAACGTCGAGATCGACGTCCTCGCCCGCTATCTGCAACGCATGGAGCATTATCGTGGCCGCTAAGTCCGCCGAACTCGCGCGTTTGCGCCACGGCTATCTGTCGACGCCGGAAGAAATCATCGACGAGGCGCGCAACGGCCGGATGTTCATCCTGGTCGATGACGAGGATCGCGAGAACGAGGGCGATCTCGTCATCCCCGCGCAGATGGCGACGCCCGAGAAGATCAACTTCATGGCGCGTCACGGTCGCGGGCTGATCTGTCTGGCGATGACCAAGGCGCGGGTCGAGGACCTCGGGCTCGACCTGATGAGCCGCAACAACGGTACGCGCCACGAAACCGCCTTCACCGTGTCGATCGAGGCGCGCGAGGGCGTGACGACCGGCATCTCCGCCGCCGACCGCGCGTGCACGATCGCGGTGGCGATCGACTCGACCAAGGACCGCACCGACATCGTCACGCCGGGGCACGTCTTCCCGCTGGTCGCGCGCGACGGCGGCGTGCTGGTGCGCGCCGGCCATACCGAGGCGGCGGTCGACGTCGCGCGGCTCGCCGGGCTCAACCCCTCGGGCGTGATCTGCGAGATCATGAACGAGGACGGCACGATGGCGCGCCTCGACGATCTCGTCTCGTTCGCGCAGCTCCACAATCTCAAGATCGGCACGATCCGCGACCTGATCGCCTATCGCCGTCGCCACGACCATCTGGTCGAACTGGTCAGCGAGGCGCCGTTCACCAGCCGCTGGGGCGGCGACTGGACGGTGCGCGCCTATCGCAACAAGGCGACCGGCACCGAGCAGATCGCGCTGGTCAAGG
>NZ_CAXIAM010000097.1:0-4986 GCF_964021865.1 uncultured Sphingomonas sp. | reverse complement strand
GCCAGCCGCTCGAAAGCCTGATGGCTGACAAGATGGCCGAATGGCTGGAAGAAAACCCGCAGCACGCGCGTTCGATCGTCGGCAAAATCATCGACGCCGCCGCCGCGCGCGAGGCGGCGAAGCGAGCGCGCGAGCTGACGCGGCGTAAGGGCGTCATGGACATCGCCAGCCTGCCCGGCAAGCTCGCCGACTGTCAGGAACGCGACCCCGCCAAGTCCGAGCTGTTCATCGTCGAGGGCGATTCGGCCGGCGGCTCGGCCAAGCAGGGCCGCGACCGGCACTTCCAAGCGATCCTCCCGCTGCGCGGCAAGATCCTCAACGTCGAGCGCGCACGGTTCGACCGGATGCTCGGCTCGAAGGAGATCGGCACGCTCATCCAGGCGATGGGCACCGGCATCGGGCGCGACGACTTCAAGCTCGATAAGCTGCGCTACCACAAGATCGTCATCATGACCGATGCCGACGTCGACGGCGCGCATATCCGCACGCTGCTGCTGACGTTCTTCTATCGCCAGATGCCCGAGATCATCGAGGCCGGGCACCTCTATATCGCCCAGCCGCCGCTCTATAAGGCGACCAAGGGCCGCTCCGAGGTGTATCTCAAGGACGATCACGCGCTCGACGATTACCTCGTCGACGCCGGGCTGGGCGCGATGGCGCTGGAGCGCGGCGACGAGAAACTGACGGGCATCCACCTGCGCCCGCTGGTCGAGCACGCGCGGCGGATGCGCACGTTGATGCGCTACGTACCACGCCGCTACGATCCGGTCATCATCGAGGGGCTGGCGCTGGGCGGCGCGCTCGATCCCGAAGCGACGCGCGAAACCCGCGCCGCTGCCGTCAAGGAGGTCGTTCGTCGGCTCGATCAGGGCGACAGCGAAGCGACGTGGAGCGCGCGCGTCACGGAAGAGGGCGGCATCCACTTCGAACGGCTGTGGCGCGGCGTGACCGACCACCATATCGTCGAAGCGGCGTTCCTCGCCTCGGCCGAGGCACGCAAGCTTCACACGCTCGCCGCCGAACAGGCCGAAACCTTCGCACATGCCGCCAAGCTGGTGCCCGTCAAGACCGCCGCGGTCGAGACACCGGTCGACGCGGTCGCCACCGACGAGGAGGGCGAGGAAACCGTCTCCGTCGGCCGTGGCGAGTCGCTGGTCGCGCGCCCGTCGCAGTTGCTGGAGGCGATCCTCGCCTCCGGGCGCAAGGGGCTGGCGATCCAGCGCTACAAGGGTCTGGGCGAGATGAACGCGGAACAGCTGTGGGAAACTACGCTCGACCCGTCGAACCGCACGATGCTCCGGGTCGCCATCGAGCAGGCCGACGTCGCGGACGAGATCTTTACGCGCCTGATGGGCGACATCGTGGAGCCACGTCGCGAGTTCATTCAGGAAAACGCGCTGAGCGTCGCGAATCTGGACGTTTAAAGCGTCAAGCTTTCAGCCGTGGCCCCGGACTTGATCCGGGGCCACGCTTTTTTCTGTCCGCGCGCAGACGAGGCGGGGTCCCGGGTCGAGCCCGGACGAGGGGGTATCGCGCTCTACATAACCGTCATCCCCGCGCAGGCGGGAATCCAGACGCGCAGGTTCTCGTAAAGGCAAAGACGTCAGAGGTTCTAGCTTCCCCCCTTCGCGGAAATGACGGTAGCTTGATACTGGGCCGCAGCAGAATCGCCCTCGTCATCCTTCGCTACGCTCGCCATGACGCCCAAACCTACCCCTCGACCCACGCCCGCAACAACGAATGCGCGATGGCATAGCGCGGCGGTGCACCGAATGTCCCCGCCTCCCCCGCCAGCGCCGCACGCACCTCGTCACGCGTCACCCAACGTGCATCCTCCAGCTCGTTGGTGTCCAGCGTGATCGCATCGTCCTCCGCTACGGCCACGCATGCGATCATCAACTGCGACGGGAAAGGCCACGGCTGGCTCGCGACGTACCGCACCGCGCCGACGCGCACCCCCGCCTCCTCAAAGATCTCCCGCGCCACGGCTTCCTCGATCGACTCGCCGGGCTCCAGAAAGCCGGCAAGCGCCGAATAGCGGCCTGCCGGAAACGCCGCCTGCCGCCCGATCAGTGCCCGTCCGTCATGCTCGGCGATCATGATGACCACCGGATCGACGCGCGGGAAATGCTCCGCCTTGCAGTTCGGGCAGCGGCGCCCCCAGCCGGCGCGGAACGGCGCGGTCGCGTGGCCGCAGCGCGCGCAGAACGGATGCCGCGCGTGCCAGTCGATCAGCGCACGCGCCGCCGCGAACGTCGCCGCCTCACCGCCGCGCAACCGGTCGAGCAATGCGAACAGCGTCGGCGACCGATATGGCGGCGGCGGCGCGTCGCCGGGGATGATGGCCGCGAAATGCGCGCGTCCATCCTCCAGCCCCAGCAAAACGAACTCGGCCCCGTCCGGCGCGTCGGCAACTATGCCCCACGCCAGCGAGCCGTTCGCCTCGACGACCGGCTCGAACGCATTGAGCCGCAGCAGCCGCGACGTCGGGTCCGTCAACAACCGCGCGATTGCCGCCGGGTCCTGCCGCAACGCATCGGCACGATCCAGCGTACCGCCGGTAAAGCCGGTTTCGATCACCATTGTCCCCCGCGCAGCCGCGCGGCGTCGCGCCGGATCGCGGCATAGGTTTCCTTGCCCAGCGGCCACTTCTCGGCCGGGAAGTAATTGACCATGATCGTGCTGCGGAAGCGCTTGGCCGGATCGACCAGCGCCAGCGTCCCCGCCGCCCCCGCCCAGCCATAGCTGCCCTTCGACGCGCCGTTCGGATCGTCGTTGAGATAGACGACCCCGCCCGCACCGAACCCGCGCTGCTGCCCGTCATTGTCGAAGAACACGCCCGTCGGCATCAGGTTCGACATCGCCAGTCGTGCAGTCTCCTCCTTCATCACGCGCGTGCCCTCCAGCATCCCATAATTCTGGAGCATGTGCAGGAAGCGGTCGTAATCGCGCGCGCTGCTCACCAGCCCCGCGCCGCCATAGGGAAAGCTCGGGGGCTGCAACCACGGCGAGCGCGCCGCCGGGTCGAGCGGGGTTAGATTGTCGCCGACAAACGTGTAATTGGTCGCGAACCGTGCAACGTCGCGCTGCGGCACCTGCCAATAGGTCGAGCTCATCTTGAGCGGACCCAGCAACCGCATCTGGACGAAGCGCTCAAACGGCATCCCGCCCGCTTTCTCGACCACCGCCGCGAGCACGTCGAGCCCCATCGAATAATGCCAGGCCGTGCCCGGCTCCGCGACCAGCGGCGCTTGTGCGACGCGCTCGGCAAAGGCGGCCAGCGAGGCCGGGCGGGTCAGCCGCGCCTGCGCCTCGGTCTGGGCATTGGCGGTGAACGGGACCAGGCCGAGCCTCTCCACTTCCTTGAGCAGCGGCCCCTTCGCGTTGATCTGATAGCTCAGCCCAGAGGTATGCGTCATCAGCTCGCGGATCGTGATCGGCTTGGCGGCGGGACGCGTTTCCAGCGAGGTGTCGGGACTGGTCAGCACGCGCATCTTCGCGAACGCCGGAAAGTATTTCGACAGCGGATCGTCGAGCGACAGCTTGCCGTCCTCGATCAGCAACATCGCCGCCATGCCGGTGATCGGCTTGGTCATCGAATAGACGCGCCACAGCGAGTCGGGGCCGGCGGGGGCCGCACCGGGGTCGAGCGAAATCCTGCCCGCGCTGACGAACACCGTCGGCAAATTCCCCAGCCCGAACGCGCCGACGATCCCCGGCATCTTCCCGGCGGCGATATAGCCATCGTACAGCGCCTTGGTCGCGGGCAGCAACGTCGCCGCCGCCGCGGCGTCCGGCGCGCGCGGAGCCGGCGCGCGCATCTGCGGCTGCTGCGCCGACGCTGCGACCGTCGCCAGCAGCGCCGCGCCCAGTCCGGCAGCCTTCACCGGCTTCATCGTCCACCGCTTCAATGTCATGCCCGTCTCCTCACCACATCTGCCGCTTTCGCGAACACCGTCGGCAATCCTGCTTCGTCGAGCCGGTCGACCGGCCACCACTCGCCCTTGTTGCTCGCGACGTCCGTGTGCGCCACCGCGATCGCAAGGTCGATCGTGAAATGCGTAAAACCGTGAGTCACCGCCTCATCCAGCATCTGCCAGCCGGCGTCGGCGGGCGCGTCGGCCAGCAGCGGCGGCGCGTCACTCCACGGTCCGGTCGGCAGCGCGCGCATCCCGCCGAGCAAGCCCTTGTCGGGCCGCCGTACCAGCAGCACCGAATGGCCGCGCTGCAGCCAGAACAGCGTTCCATGCCGATGCGGCCGCGCCGCCTTGGGCTTCTTGACCGGATAGGCTTCGGGCGTCCCCGCCGCCTGCGCCGCGCAGCCATGCTTCAGCGGGCAGAGGAGACACCGCGGCCGCCGCGGCGTGCAGATCGCCGAGCCCAGGTCCATCATCGCCTGTGCGAAATCGCCTGCACGCTCATCGGGGGTGATCGTGTCCGTCGCCGCGCGGATCGCCTTGCGCGCCGCCGGCAGCGGCGTGTCGATCGCGAACAGCCGCGCCACGACCCGCTCGACATTGGCGTCGACCACCACCGCGCGTCGCCCGAACGCGATCGCTGCCACCGCCGCCGCCGTATAATCGCCGAAGCCCGGCAAGGCGCGCAACGCCGCCTCGGTGTCCGGCAACCTGCCGCCGTGTTCGGCCGCGATCGTCCGCGCCGCCGCCAGCAGATTGCGCGCCCGCGCATAATAGCCGAGCCCCGCCCAGGCGGCCATCACCTCGCTCTCGTCCGCGGCGGCGAGCTCCGCGAAGGTCGGCCAACGCCGCGTCCATTCGTTAAAGCGCGGCCGCACCGTCGCTACCGTCGTCTGCTGCAGCATCACCTCGCTCAGCCACACGCGATAGGGATCGGCGACCTCGCCGTTCCTCGCGCGCCACGGCAGATCGCGGCGATGGCGATCGTACCAGTCGAGCAACGGAGTCGCGATATCGATCCGGTGCTTGGCGTCCATGCCCCGGCTATGGCATGGGCGACGGAATGAGC
>NZ_CAXIAM010000096.1:0-5078 GCF_964021865.1 uncultured Sphingomonas sp. | reverse complement strand
TGCGCCGCAAATCGAACCGCTGGCAGCGCGACAGCACCGTCACCGGCACCTTGTTCACCTCGGTGGTGGCGAACAGGAATTTCACATGCGCTGGCGGTTCCTCCAGCGTCTTGAGCAGCCCGTTGAACGCCGCCTTCGACAGCATGTGGACTTCGTCGATGATGTAGATCTTGTAGCGCGCGGAGACGGCGGCGTAGCGCGACGCCTCGATGATCTCGCGCACGTCGTCGATCCCGGTATGGCTGGCGGCGTCCATCTCGATCACGTCGATATGCCGCCCCTCGGCGATCGCGCGGCACGGCTCGCAGATCCCGCACGGATCGATCGTCGGCCCGCCCTGCCCGTCGGGCCCGATACAATTGAGCGCCTTGGCGATCAGCCGCGCGGTCGAGGTCTTGCCGACTCCGCGCACGCCCGTCAGCAGAAAGGCATGCGCGATCCGGTCGCGCTTGATCGCGTTGCCCAGCGTCTGGACCATCGCATCCTGCCCGATCAGCGCGGCGAACGTCTGCGGCCGATATTTGCGCGCCAGCACGCGATAGGGCGTCGCGCTTGCCACGGGCGGCGGCGTGCCGAGGTCGAGAGAGTCGGACATTGCCGGTGGATATAGGAGCGCGCGTACGGCTTGTCGAAGGCTTCTCCGGGGTGGTGGACGTCACCCGCGCACCACGGAGGAGCGACAACCAACCACCGTCGCCCCTGCGCAGGCAGGGGCCATGTCTGTAACGTCCCGCCGTCCGCTCGCAGCCACGACAAACGACAATGTGTCGTAAAAACAAAACCGCCGCGGCAAAGCCGCGCCGTCGGCCGGAGCTGCGCCCCGCCGGCCGCGCTTGCGCGTCTGGCGGCCAGCATGGCCGCCTGCGCGATGCGCGGTGGGAGCCGGAACGACCCGCGGCGAAATCGTTGTGGCTGCTTCCGTCAGGACCTGACCAGGTTGGCGACGACCACGTCCGCCCGACTCCCGCGCGCCATATGGCGGAGCCGGGCGGCCCGATCAAGTCAAAGCGTCAAGCCGTTAGCGACGCACGCGGAAACAGCGGCGCTGCGGCCCGTAGTAGCCGTCTACCCAGCGACACACCGTCTGCGTGCGCGGTCCGCGATAGCCGTTCCACGCATAACGATCGCCGCGCCAGCCGCGGTCACCCCGCCAACTGCGATCGTTACGATAGCCGCGCCGGTCGTCCCACCCACGCCGGTCATTCCATCCGCGCCGATCGTCGCGCCGGTCATCCCAGCCGCGGCGGTCGTCCCAGCCATGCCGCGGTCCCGGCTGCGCCGTCGCCGCGGTCGGCACCAGCGTCATCGCCGCCATCAGGCCCGCGAAGCTCAAGGTCATCAGTTTCATACGCTCTACTCCCGAAATCCCCTGCCCTGTTTGGCAAGATGCGCGGGGAGCGCTGCATCGACCCTGAACTCTATGGTAAGCTTACAGAAAGCTTGTCGAGTTCGGGGGTCAGCACGATCTGGCACGCCAACCGGCTGGTCCGCCGCGCGTCATGGACCAGGTCGAGCATATCCTCTTCCTCCTCCCGCGCCGCCGGCAGCAGCGCGAACCAATCGGGGTCGACGATCACATGGCAGGTCGCACACGCCAGATCGCCGTTGCACGTCCCCTCCAGCGGCAGGCCGTTGCGTCGCGCGACGTCGAGCAACCGCTCGCCCGCGGTCGCCGCCCGTTCCGCTCCGTCGAACATCACCTTCATGCCGCCATCCTCTGCGCGTCCGCCGCTGCCACCAGCCGGTCGAGCGCCGCTACCAATTCCTCCTCGCGCGTATAGCGCCCGAACCCGAGGCGGATCGTCGATCGCGCCTCCGCGTCCGAAAGGCCGATCGCGCGCAGCACATGGCTGGTCCGCCCTGACCCGCTCGCGCACGCCGACCCCGCCGAGAACGCCACGTCGCGTACGTCGCTCATCAACCGCGCGACATCCAGTCCGTCGCGCCGCACGCTCAGATTGCCTGGCCAGCGCGCCGCTTCCGCGCCGTTGAGCGTCCATCCCGCCAGCCGCGCGCGCGCCACCGCGAACAGCCGCGCCGCCTGCGCCGCATCCTCCGCCATCCGTGCCTTCGCCAAGACCGCCGCCGCCCCAAATCCCGCGCACAGCGCCGGGCTGAGCGTCCCCGAACGCCCGCCCTCCTGATCCCCGCCATGCAACAGCGGCGTCAGCGTCACGCCATCGCGTATCCAGAGGGCACCGATCCCCTTCGGCCCATAGATTTTGTGCGCGGACATGGCGACCATGTCGCACCCCGCCGGGATCGCGACCCGCCCGAACCCTTGCACCGCGTCGCAGAGCACCAGCGCCCCCAGCGGCGTCACCGCCGCCGCAATCTCCGCTATCGGCTGGATCGTCCCGATCTCGTTGTTGACCAGCATCACCGCGACAAGCCGCGCACCCGTCTCGCGCACCGCCGCCGCGACCGCGTCCGGCGCGACCCGTCCGTCGCGATCGACCGGCACCACCACGCTCGATCGCCCGCTCGCCGCCACCGTATCCAGCACCGCCGCATGTTCGGTCGCCTGCGTCACGATCGCGCCTGGCAGACCCTTGATCGCCCAGTTGAGCGCCTCGGTCGCCCCGCTCGTGAACACCACGCGCCCGCCGGGGGGCAGCAGCGCCGCGACCTGCGCGCGCGCAACTTCGACGGCCGCCTTCGCCGCGCGCCCGGCGCGGTGCGGCGAATGCGGATTGGCGTGCTGGTCGCGCAGCCACGGCAGCATCGCCTCGAACGCTTCGGGCGCGAGCGGCGTCGTCGCCTGATAGTCGAGATAGGTCACGCCGCGAACCGCCCGGTCGCGCGCGCCACCCCGCGCCACGCCGCGATGAAGCGCTCAACGTCGGCGTCACTCGTCGTCCGCCCGAAGCTCACCCGCACCACCTCGCGCGCCGCTTCCTCGCTCCACCCCATCGCGCGCAGCACATGGCTGGGCTTCAGGCTTCCGCTCGCACACGCGCTCCCCGCCGACACCGCGATCCCCTGCATATCGAAGCGGATCAGCTGCGCCGCCGACGCGACCCCCGGCATCCGGTAGGCGCCGATCGCGGGGTGCCGCGCCGTCTCCTCGGCGACGACGATCCCGCCCGACCGCCGGATCGCATCGTCGAGCCGCGCGCGCCGCTCGCGATGATCCGGCTCCGCCTCGCCTAGCGCCGCGGCCTGGCCGAGCCCGCCCGGCACATTCTCGGTTCCCGGGCGATAGCCACGCTCCTGCCCCCCGCTCGGATGCAGCGTCGCGACATCGCGCACCAGCAGCGCCCCCGTCCCCGGCGGACCGCCACGCTTGTGCGCCGATAAAGCGACGAAATCCGCTACCGCCGCCAGCTCGTCCGACGCCGGCATCTGCGCGGCATCGACCAGCAACAGCCCGCCGCCCTTACGCACCGCCGCCGCGATCTCGTCGACCGGCTGGCGCACCCCGGTCTCGCTGTTGCACCATTGCACCGCCACCAGCGCGCCCGACACGTCGCCGAGCCCGCCCGCGTCAACCCGCCCCAGCGCATCGACCGGCAGCACATCGGCGCGCCCGGCCGCGCGCAGCACCGCGTCATGCTCCACCGCCGACACGATCCGCCGCCCCGCGGTGCACCGGCCGAGCGCGATCGCCAGCGATTCGCTTGCCCCGCTCGTCAGCAACACCTCGCCCGTCCAGCCATAAGCGGCCGCGATCCGCTCCCGCGCCGCCTCCAGCGCCGCGCGCGCGGCCCGCCCGGCGGCGTGCGGCGAGGACGGATTGGCCCACATCGCCATCCCGCCTTGCACCGCCCGCACCGCCGCGGGGGTCATCGGAGTCGTCGCAGCGTGGTCGAGGTATAGCGGCTCGGTCAAGACACATTCCATTTTCGGTGTTCGGGCCTATATAGCGCGCTTCCCGCCGGCCCCAACGCCTGCCGCCCAAGCACAAGGTCACCATGCCCGACGTCATCTTTCCCGGACCCGAAGGCCGCATCGAGGGGCGCTTCGCCCCCGCCCCGCGCCCGCGCGCGCCCGTCGCGATGATCCTCCACCCGCATCCGAATGCGGGCGGCACGATGAACAACAAGATCGTGCAGGAACTCTATAAGACCTTCCAGCGCCGTGGTTTCGCCACCTTGCGGTTCAACTTCCGCGGCGTCGGCAAGAGCCAGGGGACGTTCGACAACGGCATCGGCGAGCTGTCCGACGCCGCCTCGGCGCTAGACTGGGTGCAGAGCTTCCATCAGGAGGCGCAGACCACTTGGGTCGCCGGCTTCGGCTTCGGCGCGTGGATCGCGATGCAGCTGCTGATGCGCCGTCCGGAGATCCGCGGCTTCATCTCGATCGCGCCGCCCGCGAACCTGTTCGATTTCTCGTTCCTCGCGCCATGCCCGTCGTCGGGGATCATCATCCAGGGCGCCGAGGACGAGGTCGCCACCCCGCTCGCCTCGCAGAAGCTGGTCGACAAGCTGCGCACGCAGAAGCACATCACGATCCACCACGACGTGATCCCGCGCGCCAACCATTTCTTCGAGCATGAGATGGACGACCTGATGCGCTCGGTCGACAATTACCTCGACATGCGTCTGGACCCGAACTCGCCCATTAAGTAGCTGGCTAACTCCCCTCCCTGCAAGCGAGGGGTTGGGGGTGGGTGGCCGCTTGCGCCACGGCGGTGAGGATCACCTCCACCACCCCTTCGACATTCTCCAGAACCTCGTTGTTCCAGAACCGCAGGATCGTCCATCCCTGCGTCGCAAGGTAGCGACTGCGCGCTTCGTCGGCGTCAATCTGAACCGCGTGATGCCCCCCATCCAGTTCGACGCCGATCCGAACGCTCCGGCACGCAAGATCGACGATAAAGTGACCAACCACCAACTGCCGCGTAAACCGCGGTCGATGCGAGCGTAGCGCATTCCACAGCAACCGCTCGGCCGGCGTCGCCTCACGCCGCAATCGTCGCGCATTTTGGGTAAGCTCGGGAGGTATGCGTTGCATCGGGGCGGCACGCTACCAACCGGCGCGCAAGTGTCCACCCACCCCCGGCCCCTCCCTTTCAGGGAGGGGAGCCCCGACTCGCTCCCCTCCCTGAAAGGGAGGGGCCGGGGGTGGGTGGCCGC
>NZ_CAXIAM010000095.1:0-5271 GCF_964021865.1 uncultured Sphingomonas sp. | reverse complement strand
ATCTTCACCAAGGCCGCCGATGTCGGTGCCGATCTGGTCGGCAAGGTCGAGGCCGGCATCCCCGAGGACGATCCCCGCAACCCCGCGGTGATCGCGGACAACGTCGGCGACAATGTCGGCGATTGCGCAGGGATGGCCGCCGACCTGTTCGAAACCTATGTCGTGACGCTCGGCGTCACGATGGTATCCATCGCGCTCTTGATCCAGGCGAGCCCCGCCGAGCTGATGCGGCTGATGAGCCTGCCGCTCGCGATCGGCGGCGTGTGCATCATCACCTCGATCATCGGCACGTACATGGTCCGGCTCGGGCGCGGGACGATCATGGGCGCGCTCTACAAGGGCTTTTGGACCTCGGCCTTGCTGTCGGTGCCCGCGATCTGGGCGGTGACGCAATGGACACTCGGCGACATGCACCAGGTGATCGGCGGCGCGGGCTTCCTCGACGCCGACCGCGACGCCGCGTTCGACGCGATCACCACCGGCGGCGCGGACGCCGCGGTGGCGGGAGTACCGGCGGCGGCGGCGTTCACCGGCACCGATCTGTTCTGGTGCATGATGATCGGCCTCGCGGTGACCGGGCTGATCGTCTGGATCACCGAATATTACACCGGCACCAACTACCGCCCGGTCAAGTCGATCGCCAAGGCCAGCGAGACCGGCCACGGCACCAACGTGATCCAGGGCCTCGCGATCAGCCTTGAGGCGACCGCGCTGCCGACGATCGTGATCGTGATCGCCGTGATCGCCGCCTACAAGCTCGCCGGGATCATCGGCATCGCCTTCGCCGCCACCGCGATGCTGGCGTTGGCGGGGATGGTCGTCGCGCTCGACGCTTATGGCCCGGTCACCGACAATGCCGGCGGCATCGCCGAGATGGCCGGGCTGGAGGACGAGGTTCGCGAACGCACCGACGCGCTCGACGCGGTCGGCAACACCACCAAGGCGGTGACCAAGGGCTATGCGATCGGCTCGGCGGGCCTCGCGGCTTTGGTGCTGTTCGGTGCCTACACCACCGATCTGAAGACCTACTTCCCCGACCTCACCGTCGATTTCTCGCTCAGCAACCCGTACGTCATCGTCGGGCTGCTGCTCGGCGCGTTGCTCCCTTATCTGTTCGGCGCGTTCGGGATGACCGCGGTCGGCCGCGCAGCGGGTGCAGTCGTTGAGGAAGTCCGCGAGCAGTTCCGCGACAATCCCGGCATCATGCAGGGTACCAGCCGCCCCAATTACGGCCGCACCGTCGATCTCGTCACCCGCGCCGCGATCCGCGAAATGATCGTGCCGTCGCTGCTCCCGGTGCTGTCGCCGATCGCGCTCTATTTCATCGTCCGCGCGGTCGACGGCCAGGCGAGCGGCTTCGCGGCGCTCGGCGCGATGCTGCTCGGCGTGATCGTCTCCGGCCTGTTCGTCGCCTTGTCGATGACGAGCGGCGGCGGCGCGTGGGACAATGCCAAGAAGTACATCGAGGACGGCAACCACGGCGGCAAGGGTTCGGAGGCGCACAAGGCGGCGGTAACCGGCGACACGGTCGGCGATCCGTACAAGGACACCGCCGGCCCGGCGGTCAACCCGATGATCAAGATCACCAACATCGTCGCGTTGCTGCTGCTCGCCGCGCTGGCAGGCCACGGCTGACCTTCTCGCAGACGTCATCCCCGCCGCCGCGGGGATGACGTTCGTGGCAGATTGATCCGTTTTCGACGCGTTCGGCCGCATACCTCCGAAATGGCCCCAGCTCACCGCGACAGCCGCCCCGCCCCCCGCTCCAGTCGCGCGCATGTCCAGCGCGAACCGACCGACCAACCACCTCTATTACGGCGACAACCTCGACGTGCTCCGCCGCGAGATCGGCGATGCGACGATCGACCTTGTCTACCTAGACCCACCCTTCAACTCGAACGCCAGCTACAACATCCTCTTCCGCTCCCCGACCGGCGACAGCGCCGATGCGCAGATCGAGGCGTTCGAGGACACCTGGCGCTGGAACGACCGCGCTGAGGACGCCTTCGACCGGGTCGCGCGCAGCGGCCATAGCAAGGCGTTCGACCTGCTGAACGCCATGCGCGGTTTCCTCGGCGACAACGATATGATGGCTTATCTGGCGATGATGGCGGTACGCGTCATCGAACTGCACCGCGTGCTCAAGCCGACCGGCAGCCTCTACCTCCACTGCGATTCGACCGCGAGTCACTACCTCAAGCTGCTGCTCGACGGGGTCTTCGGGGCCGATCGCTACCGCAACGAGATCATCTGGAAACGCACCACCGCGCACGCGGATGGCGGCCGCTGGGGGCGCAACCTCGATACGTTGCTGTTCTACACACGTGGCGCAGAGTACGTCTGGCACCCGCCCTTCACCGCCTACGACGCGGACTATGAAGCACGCTTCCGCCAGCGCGATCCCGACGGCCGCCGCTGGATGGACGACAATCTCACCGCCAAGGGGCTGTCGGGCGGCGGCTATACCTATGAGTATAAAGGCGTCACCTCGCTGTGGCGGATGCCCGAGGACACGATGCGCCGCCTCGACGCCGAGGGCCGGCTACACTTCACGCGCAACGGCGGCATCCGCCTCAAACGCTATCTCGACGAGGCGAAGGGAATGCCGGTGCAGGCATTATGGGCCGACATCCCCGCGCTCAACTCGCAGGCGCAGGAACGGCTCGGCTATCCCACGCAGAAGCCGCTGGCGTTGCTGGAGCGGATCGTCGCCGCTTCCTCGAACGAGGGCGATGTCGTGCTCGATCCGTTCTGCGGCTGCGGCACCGCGGTCCATGCCGCGCAGAAGCTCCACCGCCAGTGGATCGGCATCGACGTCACGCATCTCGCCATCTCGTTGATCGAGAAGCGGATGCAGGCCGCCTTCCCCGGCGTCGCCTTCACCGTCGAGGGCACGCCCAAGGATCTCGCCTCCGCGGAGGACCTCGCCCGCCGCGACAAATACCAGTTCCAATGGTGGGCGGTGTCGATGGTCGACGCCATGCCCTATGGCGGGCGAAAGAAAGGGGCCGATGGCGGCATCGACGGGATCATCTATTTCAAGCCCGATGGCCGCCGCACCGAGCGCGCGCTGGTATCGGTGAAGGGTGGCGACCATGTCGGCGTCACGATGATCCGCGACCTGCATTCCGCGATGATCCGTGAGAAAGCCGCCGCCGCGGTCTTCGTCACCAAGGTCGCACCGTCGCGCCCGATGGAGAAAGAAGCCGCCGCCGCCGGGCGCTTCACGTCCGGGCTGACAGGCAGGAGCTACCCTCGGCTCCAGATCATCACGCTCGCAGAACTGTTCCGCGGCCGCCGCCCGGATCTGCCCTACATCGACGCCACCGCGGCGTTCCGCCAGGCCCCGCGCGAAAGCAGCGCGAAACAGGGGTCGTTGCTGTAACCTATCCGTCGCCCCGGACTTGATCCGGGGTCCCGCTTCTTACCCGGGGATCGTCGAAAAGCGCGACCTCGGGTCAAGCCCGAGATGACGAACGACCTTCGAAAGATTACTTCCCGTCGGTCGCCCCGTCGATCGCCGACCCGGCCTTGTCGGCGGTGCTCTCGACGCTCTTTGCCGCCGAGGTGATGGCATTGTTCTTGGCCGTCTCGCTATCGCTGCGCACGACCATGAAATAGGCCGCGACCGCCACCACGATCAGCACCGCCAGCCCGATCAGCACGCCCGCACCGCCACCGCCACGGCGCTCGATGATGGTGGTATGCGGGGTCTGCGTCACGCGATCGTCATTCATGGCTCTCTCCCTCTCGATAGATGGAGCCATGAATGCGACCGCGGCAGCAATGTTCCGCTTCCGAAAGGACTTGGGCGTGTCCCGATCCGGTTCAGAACGGCAGCTTGAACCCCGGCGGCAACGGCAGTCCGCTGGTCATCTTCGACATCTCGGTCGACGATGCCGCATCCGCCTTGGCGCGCGCATCGTTCAGCGCCGCCGCGATCAGGTCCTCCAGCATCTGCTTCTCGGACGGGACGATCAGCGAGTCGTCCAGCGCGACCGCGATGATCCGCCCCTTGGCGGACGCCTTGACCTTCACCAGCCCGCCGCCCGCGACGCCCTCGACCTCGATCGTGTCGAGGCTGTCCTGCGCCTTCTGCAATTCGTTCTGGACGTTCTGGGCCATCGCCAGAATGTCGTTGAGATCCTTCATGTGATACTCCCCATCATGTAATACTACGCTGCGCAGGTTTCGGATCGATCAGCTCGGCCCCGGGAAAGGCATCGAACGCGGCGGCGACGATCGGGTGCGCGCGCGCCGCGTCATGCCGCGCCTGCACCACGTCCTGCTCCGCCTCGAACATCGTCGGCGCGCCGGGCAGGTCGGCCATCGCCAGCTTCCAGGGGCTACCGGTCGCCTCGCGCAACACCGCCGCCAGCTCGGTCAGCGTATCGGTCGACAACGGCCGCGTCCCGCTAAACACGATCTCGGGCGGGGCATAGCGCACCAGGCTCGCCCCCCGCCGCAACCGCACCAGCAGGTCGAGCTTGCCGCGCTCGTCGAGCAGCGCCAGCACCCCCGCGAATTCCTTCGGCGCGCGATCCTCCGGCGTCGGCGGCGGTGGCGCGGCGGGCGCGCTCGGCGTCGCGACGGGCATGTCCCCCGCCGCCAGCCGCCGCGCCAGCTCGCCCGGATCGGGCAGCGTCGAGGCGTGGATCGCGCGCAGGATCGCCATCTCGGCGGTCTCGATCGGCAACGCCGCGCGCCCGACCTCCTCATGCCCCTTCAGGAACAATTGCCACAGCCGGTGCAGCGCCGGGAACGACAGCTTCCCCGCCCAGTCGCGATACGCCGCGCGCTCCTCGGCGGGCTGCGCGGCATCGTCTGAAGCGCCGACCTTCACCTGCGTCACGCCGTGCACCGCCTCCAGCAGCCCACGCATCACACCCTGCGGGTCGACGCCAAGATCATATTGCCGCCGCAGCGCCGCCAGCGCGCCGGGCGCATCCGCCGCGAGTACCAGCGCCAGCAGGTCGCGCACCGCATTGCGATCCGACAGCCCCAGCATCTCGCGCACCACGTCGGCACGCACCCCGCCGCCTTCCAGATCGGCATGCGCGATCGCCTGGTCGAGAATCGACAGCCCGTCGCGCGCCGATCCTTCCGCCGCGCGCGCGATCAGCGCCAGCGCCTCGGCATCGGCCTGCGCGCCCTCCGCCGCCACCACCCGCGCGAAATGCTCGGCGAGCAATGGCGCCGGGATGCGCCGCAAATCGAACCGCTGGCACCGCGACAGCACCGTCACCGGCACCTTGTTCACCTCGGTGGTCG
>NZ_CAXIAM010000094.1:0-5583 GCF_964021865.1 uncultured Sphingomonas sp. | reverse complement strand
GCGACGACGTTCTTGGCCAGATAGCGCGCGACATAGGCGGCCGAACGGTCGACCTTGGTCGGGTCCTTGCCGCTGAACGCGCCGCCGCCGTGCGGGGCCGCGCCGCCGTAGGTGTCGACGATGATCTTGCGCCCGGTCACCCCGGCGTCGCCGTCCGGCCCGCCGATCTCGAACTGGCCGGTCGGGTTGATGTAGATCTTGGTCGCGTCGTCGATGAAGCCATCGGGCAGCACGTCCTTGAACACGCCCATCACGTAATCGCGCAGGACCGCGTACTTGGACGCATCGGCATTGTCGCCCTTCTCGCAATAACCCGGCGCATGCTGGGTCGAGACGACCAGCGCGGTCGCCTTGACCGGCACTTCGTTCTCGTACTGCAGCGTCACCTGGCTCTTGGCGTCCGGCTCGAGGAACGGTGCCGCGCCCGAATGGCGGTCGGCGGCCATCCGCTCGAGGATCTTGTGGCTGTAATACAGCGTCGCCGGCATCAGGCCCGGCGTTTCGTCGGTCGCATAACCGAACATGATACCCTGGTCGCCCGCGCCCTCGTCCTTGTTGCCGCTCTCGTCGACGCCCATCGCGATGTGCGCCGACTGGCCGTGCAGCTCGTTGAGGAAGCGGAATTCGTTCCAGTGAAAGCCCGACTGCTCATAGCCGATGCGCTTCACCGTCGCGCGCACGGTCGCCTCGATCTCGTCCTCGATCCCCGGCGCCCATTGATCGTTCTCGTACACGCCCTTGCCGCGGATCTCGCCCGCCAGCACCACCAGCTGCGTGGTAGTCAGCGTCTCGCACGCGACGCGTGCCTCGGGATCCTTGGACAGGAACAGGTCGACGATCGAATCCGAAATCTGGTCGGCGACTTTGTCGGGATGGCCTTCGGACACCGACTCGGACGTGAAGAGGAACGACTGACGCATGGAGGCTCCGGGAGATAACGATATAAAGATAGCTTTATGTCGTTACCGTGATCGACGCCGCAACGCAAATGCGACGAGTGTCAGCACTGTCCCGACCAGCAACGCCGCCCAATTGCCCAAATGTGCGAAGGGCGTAGCCGCATGCGCCGGCGGGATCGGCACCACCGCTGCGCCGGCGACGTGGTGCGCCACCGTCGCCAGCAGCGCGCCGTCCGCGCCGATCACCGCCGAGATGCCGTTCGGAGTCGCGCGCACCACGGGCAATCCTTCCTCAATCGCGCGCAGCCGTGCCTGCGCCAGATGCTGCGGCGGCCCCCACGTGCCGAACCACGCATCGTTCGACGGATTGAAGATCAACCGCGGGCGATGCGCCGGGTCGACGACCTGTCCCGAGAAGATGATCTCGTAGCACAATTGCATCCCGATCGCGCCGAACCCCGGCACCGTCATCGTCCGCGGCCCCGGTCCGGGCGCGAAATCCATGTCCCCGGGCACCAGCCGCGACAGCCCCAGCGGCTTGAGCAGCCACGGCATCGGCAGATATTCGCCATACGGCACCAGATGCGCCTTGTCGTAGCGCCCACGGATCCGCCCGCGCGCATCGAGCGCAAACACCGAATTGCTCGCGGTGGTCACCTCGCCCTTGCTGTCGAACTGGAGCGCGGTGCCGCCGGTCAGCAGCATGTCGCGCGGCCCCAGCACCGACGCCATCCGCGTCCGCGTCAGCCACGGGCTGGTGTTGCCGTAGACCCAAAAGGGATAATCATCCTCAATGAAGTCGCGGATCACGCCCTCGGGCCACATGACCAGCCGCGGCGCGGCACCCGGCGTACGCGACAGCCGCAGCAGCCGCGCGAGCATCATCGCCTGATCGCTCTCGCCGCGCTGGTCCTGCGGCACGTTGGGCTGCACGACGACGAGTTTCGGCGCATCGGCGGCGGCGGGCGGCGGTGCCGACCGGTAACTCAGCAGCTCCGCAACGGTCAGGATCGCGAATGCGACCACGCCGATGCCGATCTGCTTGCGCCCCGCGGGCAGCAGCAACAGCCCGCCGGCCGCCGCGACGGTCAGCCCCGACAGCGCATAGGTGCCCACCAACGTCGCCAGCCACGCCACCGGCTGCACCGGCACCCACATCACCGCGACCGGGTCCCACGCATAACCGGTGAACAGCCAGCTCCGCATCCACTCGGTCAGGATCCAGCACGCGCCGAACAGCAGCACGAAGCCCGCGTCGATCTGCGGCCCGCGTCCGCGCCACGCCAGCCCCGCGCACAGCGCCGGGAACACCGCCAGGTACAGCGCCAGCGCGAACGGCGCGGCATAGCCCAGCCAATGCGGCATCTGGTCCTGAAAGGTGAAGGCGTGCTGGAACCAATTGTCGTTGATCGTGAAATGCCCGACCCCGAACGCCCAGCCGCGCCACAGCGCCTGCCCGCGCGTCGGTGCGGCATGGACCAGTGCGATCCACCCGGCGAAAGCGGCGATCGCCAGCCACCAATATTCCAGCGGCGCGAAACCGCACGCCGCGGCCACGCCCAGCAACAGCGCGGTCAGCGCCGGATAGCGACGCGGAGACGCTTCGATCGAAGAACGATAGGACAGGGCAGGGCTTCCTTCGCGCAGGTGTCGACGCCTCCTGCGACGCCCCGCGCGTCATCGCAAGCCATCCACGCGAGGTAGGGCGTGACGATGACGGTTGCGAGGCGTATCAGTGCAGCATGACACGTCATGGATGGAGCGCATGAGCAAGCCGATCGAAGTGGACCTGCCGCACCAGCTCGGCGTCGCCGGCGCACGCGCGCGGATCGAGGGCGGATTCGACAAGCTGGCCGGCTATATCCCCGGCGGGCATGTCACCGAGCATCGCTGGGATGGCGACACGCTGCATTTCGTGATTGAGGGCATGGGCCAGCGCGTCGCGGTCCAGCTCGACGTCACCGAGCGCAACGTCCACGCCCTGTTCGAACTGCCCGGTCTGCTCGGGATGTTCGGCGAGCAATTGCGCGCGAAGTTGCAGAAGGACGGGCCGAAGCTGCTGGCGTAGTCGCCCCGCGCGCCGTTGCCCCTGCGCAGGCAGGGGCCCATGTCTGTGTCGTGCCGCGCGCCATCTGACACACGGGCGTCGGTACAGTGTCAGACGGATCGACATACGACACAGAGATAGGCCCCTGCCTGCCCAGGGGCGACGGGGCATACGGCGGCGTCTACTTCCCCGACTCAGCCCCCTTCGGCACCACCGCCATCGTCCAGTCCTTCTCCGGCTTCAGATATTTCGCCGCGGTCGCCTGCAACAGCGCGGGGGTGATCGTCGTGAAGTCGCTCACCAGGCTTTGGCTCGCCTCGATCCGCTTCGGGTCGAACGTGCCACCGCTGGTCTGGAGCAGCCAGAACTGGTTCCCCGACGAGGCGCGCGCCATATATTGCAGCATCGGCACGATCGTCCGCCGCAACTCGTCCTCGCTCACCGGCGTCGACACCAGCTCGCTCGCGATCTGGCGCGACAGCTGGAAGAACAGCGGCACCTTGTCGGGTGCGACCTTGCCGATCGCGATCAGCCGACCGCCGCCGGGCTGCCCCACCGGCCACTGGCTCTGCGCGCTCGGCGAATAGCTTGCGCCCGCCACCGAACGCAGCCGGTCGAACAGCCGGTCGTTGAACACCGCCGCCAGCACGTCGAGCCGCCGCTGCTCGGCATGATCCGTCGACCCGCCGCCGGTCGGCCAGGCGATCACCGCCGCGGCCTGATTGTCGTCGCCGTCGTGCGTCCGCATCACCGGCTGCGCGACATGCGCGGGGAAGCGCACCGTCGGTGAGCGCGGATCGTCCGCGCGCCGCGTCTTGAGCGCGCCGAAGCTCTTGGCCACCGCCGCGATCGCCTCGTCGCCCTTCACGTCGCCGAAGATGTCGACCTCGATCGGCCCCGTCGCGAGCAGCGGCTGCCACAGCTTCTTGAACGACGCCGCGTCGAGCTTCTCGATCTGCTCCAGCGTCGGCACGCCCCAGCGCGGATCTCCGTCGCGTAGCAAACCTTCCAGATCGCGCGCCAGCACGCCGTCGGGCGACGACGACAGCCCGGCATAGCCCGCCAGCATCGCCGCCCGCGCCCGCGCCACCGGCGCCTTGTCCCAGCGCGGTGCGGCCAGCTTCGCCGCCATCAGCGTCAGATTGTCGGCATAGTCGCCCGGCGTCGTCTGCGCGCCGAACAGGAACGCATCGTCGCCGATGTCGAAGTCCAGCCCCATCCGCCGCCCGGTGGTCAGCTGGTCCAGGTCGCTCTGGTCGAGCGAACCGATCCCGCTGGCGATCAGCGCGGTGTCGCCAGCCCAGGCCGGGGTCGGCCGGTCGGACGGCAACGCCTGATAGCCGCGCCCGAACCGCACGCGCAGATAGACGCGGCCCGTTTCCGACGCGTTCGGATAGATTAGCGCGCGCACGCCATTGGCGAACGTCACCTGCTCCATCGGCGGATCGCCGACGCGCGCCTGCGCGACGGTCTTGCCCGGCTGCCCCAGCCTCGGGACGCGCGAGAAGTCGACCGCGGCCTGCTGGGTGCGCTTGCCCGCCAGCTTCGAGACATCGGCCTTCATCGCCGCCGCCAGTTTCGCCGCCGCACCCTCGTCGGGAGTACGGGTGTTGACGAGTGCACGGTTGGCATCGCCCTTGAACAGCCGGTTGGTCGATTCGACCATCGCGGCGGGGGTGAACATGCCCTTGGTGCGCGCCTGCTTAAGGATGTCGTAGCTGGTCTGCGGCCCGGCGACGGTTTCGCGGATGTCGAGCGCGCTGACCATGTCGTCGGCCTGTTTCGCGCCCGCCTCGACTCGCGCCGTATCGACGTCGTTCTTCATCGCGGCGTCGAACTCGGCAAGCTCGCGGTCGATCTCCCCCTGCGTCGGCGGAGTCGCCATCGCGTCGGCGATCACCGCGCGCACGTCCTTCAGCGCGGCTTCCCAGTCGGTGCCGATCGGAATGACGTTGGTGAAGGTGCCGTTGGCGGAACGCGACACGTCGTCGAGATTGACCGACGCCTGCAGGAAGCTGCCCCCGGCGCGCGCACGCGTCTCCAGCCGGCGGTTGATCAACCGCATCGCCAGCTGATCGACCATCCGCTTCTGGTTGAAGATGATCGTGTCGCTCTGATACTTCCACGGCCGCAGCACCGCGGTCGCGACGATCGGCGGCAGCGACGGCTCGGCGATCGTCTTGGCGATCGGGTCGCCGGTCTGCGGCGTGCCGAAGTCGGGATCGGCCGGGTTGGGGCCCTTGCCCTGCCAGCCACCGAAGTTCTTGACGACCAGCCTGGCGGCGACGTCGGGGTCGATATCGCCCGAGATGATGACCACCGCGCGCGACGGGCGATACCATGTGTCGTGGAACGCCTGCACGCTGGCCGGGTTCGCCGCCTCCAGCGTCTTGATCGTCCCGATCGGCGAGCGGCTGGCGAGCGGCTGCCCGGTGAAGAAGGTCTGGCGCAGCGCATCGCCATAGCGGACCTGCGGCCCCGGTGCCTCACGCTGTTCGGCGAGCACTGCGGGGCGCTCGGCGGCGAGTCCGGCGTCGGTGATCGCGGGCGCGGCCATCATGCCCGAAAAGATCTTGAGGCTCTCGTCGAGCTTCACGTCGGTCGCGCCGGGCAGGTCGAGCTTGTAGACGGTCTGGG
>NZ_CAXIAM010000093.1:0-5734 GCF_964021865.1 uncultured Sphingomonas sp. | reverse complement strand
CGACAATTCGGTGACGCCGAGCCCGAGCAGGATCGGCACCGCGAGCGGATCGGAGGCGAGGCTGCCGCACACGCCGGTCCAGCGGTGACGCAGCGCGCCGCCGCGCACCGTCTCGCCGATCAGCCGCAGCACCGCCGGGTGGAGCCCGTCGAGCGCGCCCGCGACCGCCGCGTTCCCGCGGTCCATCGCCAATGTGTATTGCGTCAGGTCGTTGGTGCCGATCGACAGGAAGTCCGCCTCGGCGGCGAGCAGGTCGGCGCCGATCGCGGCAGCCGGCGTCTCGACCATCACGCCAAGTTCGACGTCGCGCGCGCCGCCGGTCAGCCGGTCGAGGACCGCGCGCACCTTGAGCAATTCATCGACGCCCGCGATCATCGGCACCATGATCCGGCAGCGCCCGAGCGGACGGACGGCAAGGATCGCGCGCAGCTGATCCTCGAGGATTTGCGGATGCGCGAGCACGACGCGGACGCCGCGCAGCCCGAGCGCGGGATTCTCCTCACCGTCGATCGGCAGATACGGCGCGGGCTTGTCGCCGCCGATGTCGAGCAGCCGGATGATGAGCGGTCGCCCGTCGAGCGCGTCGACCACCGCCTGATAATCGGCGGTCTGTTCCGCCACATCGGGCGCGGTATCGCGATCGAGGAACAGCAATTCGGTGCGGAGCAGCCCGCAGCCCTCCGCGCCGTTGCGCACCGCATATTCGGCGTCGGCGGGGGAGCCGCAATTGGCGAACAGCTCGATCCGCTCGCCATCGGCGGTGCGGCATTCCTCGTCGGCGCGCGCAAGCGCGTCGGCGCGACGCGTGGCGGCGGTGGCAACGCGGCCCTGCACGTCGGCGAGCAGGTCGGGGGATGGGGTAGGGTGGAGCCAGCCGGCGCTGGCGTCGAGCACCATTGTCGCTCCGTCCGCTATATCGCGCAACGCCCTGCCGAGTGCGACCAGGGTCGGCACGCCGCGCGCGGCGGCGAGGATCGAGACGTGCGAGGTCGGTCCGCCATGTTCGATCGCCAGCCCCGCGACGCGGTCGAGATCGAGCGCCATGAATTGCGACGGCAGCAGATCGTCGGCGAGCAGGATCGCGCCGGCGGGCAGCGTCACCACTTCCTCTTCGGCACCCACCAGCCGCGCGATCAGCTGGCGTTCGAGATCGAGCATGTCGTCGGCGCGTTCGGCCAGCCGCGGGTCGCCGCCGGCGCGCAAGGCATCGGCTTGCGGGCGGATCGCCTCGCGCCACGCATGTGCCGCGCTGCTGCCGCGCGTAATCGCCATCAGGGTGTTTGCGATCAGTTTCGGATCGTCGAGGATCGCGGCGTGCGCCTCGAGGATCGCGCGCGCGCTGGCGGGGCCGGTCGCCGCGCGCTCGGTCAGGTCCTCGATCAAGCCGGTGCGCGCGGCCTCGAACGCGGCTTCCTCGGCGGCGACTCCCTTGCCGTCCGCGGCGACGGCCAGATCGTTCACCTGCAACCGGAACGCCGCGCCGATCGCCAGCCCCGGCGCGGCGGTGACGCCCGCGATCGCGCCCTCAGGTACGTCATGCGCGGCCGGTGGAGCCGGGCGGGGCGCGGCGGGAGCGGCGTCTTCCTTGATGCCGTGGAGGATCAGTTCGGCGACCGCCTCGACCGCTGCCGCCGCCTGTGCGCCGGTTGCCGCGATCCTCACCCGGTCGTTGTGCGCGACGATCAGCGACAGCAGCCCGATCGGGCTGGTCGCGCCGACCGGTTCGCCGCCTTTCGCAAGCGTCACGACGGCGTCGAAGCCGCGCGCGACCTCGGCGATCCGCGCGGCGGGGCGGGCGTGGATGCCGTGCGGCAGCGGCACGACAATCGTGCGCGTCGCCGAAGGACCGTCGCCCGCCACCTGCTGCGCCTGTCCGTCGTGCGCTGTCAGCGTCATCACCGCATCGCCCGCTGTGACGATCGCGCCGGCTGCGCGGTGCGCGATCGTGAAGCGGTCGCCATTGGTGACGACGATCGGCGTCACCGCCGCGCGCGCCTCGCGGACGATCCGGTCGAGGTCGAAGCGGATCAGCGGTTGCCCGCGCGTCACCGCGTCGCCGGCCCCGACCAGTGTCTCGAAGCCTTCACCCTTCATCCCGACCGTGTCGAGCCCGATATGGATCAGCAGTTCCGCGCCCTCGGCGGTGCGCAGCGTGATCGCATGGCCGGTCGGCTGTACCGTGATGACCAGCGCATCGCACGGCGCGACCAGCGTATCGCCGGTCGGGTCGATCGCAACACCGTCCCCCAGCATCCGCTCCGCGAACACCGCGTCGGGCACGTCGTCAAGCGAGCAGGCCCAGCCTTCGAGCGGTGCGTAGAGCGAGAGGGAAGCCATGGCGTCTCCGGGTAGAAACTGGGGTCAGGCGACCGGCTGCGCGCCGATCCAGGTGCTGGCGGGATAAAGGTCGTGGGTCAGGATCGCCCAGTCGGCGCGTTGCCCGACCGCCAGCGTCCCGCGCTCGCCGGACAGGCCGAGGAACGCCGCCGGGCTGGTCGCCGCCAGCCCCGCCGCCGCCTCCGGGGTCAGCCCGAGCCGCGTCACCGCGCCGCGCACCGCGCCCGCCATGTCGAGGTCCGACCCGGCGAGCGTCCCGTCCGCCCCGACGCAGCGCCCGCCCTCGACGTGGATGGGCTTGCCCTGCAGCACGAAGTCCTTGGTCTCGGCGCCGACGCACGGCATCGCGTCGGTCACCAGCATGAAGCGGTCGGCCGGGCGCGCGCGGAGCGCGATGCGCAGCGCGGCATCGTCGACATGGAAGCCGTCGACGATGATCCCGCACCATGCGCTGTCATTGTCGAGCGCCGCGCCGACCACGCCGGGCGCGCGGTGCGCGAGCGGCGACATCGCGTTGTAAAGGTGCGTCACCCCACTCGCGCCCGCCGCGAAGGCTGCGGTGGCGGTGGCGTAATCGGCGTCGGTATGGCCGAGGCAGACGCGCACGCCGGCCGCGACCAGCGTCGCGATCTGATCGGTCGACACGCATTCGGGCGCCAGCGTCACCATCACTCGGCCGCGCCGCGGCGCGGTGAGCAGCGCGAGCATGTCGTCGTCGAGCGCGCGGAAGCGGGCCGGGTCGTGGATGCCCTTGCGCGCGACGTTGATGACCGGCCCCTCGACATGGATGCCGATCACCCCCGGAACCCCGGCCGCGACCGCGGCATCGACCGCGTCGAGCCCGCGCGCGATCGCCTCGGGCGTGTCGCTGATGAGCGTCGGCATCGTCGCGGTGGTGCCGTAGCGCGCGTGCGCCGCGGCGATCGCGGCCAGCCCCTCGACGGTCGGCGTGTCGTTGAACAGCACCCCACCGCCGCCATTGACCTGCGTATCGATGAAGCCGGGCATCACCCAGCCGCCGTCGAGATCGGTCGCATCGGCATCGACCTGCGCGTCGATCGCGGTGATGATCTGGTTGTCGACCGTGATCGTCGCGGCGGACAAGGCGCCGCCAGGCGTGACGATATGGCCGTTGGTGAAGCTGTGCCGCGTCATAGCGTGCGGGTGACCTTGCTCAGATGGCGGGGCGCATCCGGGTCGAGCCCGCGTGCAACCGACAGAGTGTTCGCCATGCGATAGAAGCTCTGGATCGTCAGGATCGGCTCGATCGCGGGATGATCGGCAAGCGCTGGCGGGTGGCTGGCGCCATCGGCGCGCGCATCGGCGAGCGCGACGCGGGCGCCGCGCGCCGCGAACTCGGCCGCCGCCTCGCGCACGCCGTCGCCGGCGGCATCGGAGGTGGCGAAGGCGAGCAGCGGGAAGCCTTCGTTCACGATCGCCATCGGGCCGTGGCGCACCTCGGCGGCGCTGAACGCCTCGGCGTGGAGCGCGCAGGTTTCCTTGAGCTTGAGCGCGGCCTCCTGCGCGACGCCGAAGCCGAGTCCGCGGCCGATCACGAACAGATTGTTGGCGTCGACGAGCAGATCGACCACCTCGCTCCAGTCGAGCGCCCAGGCGGTCGCGAGCCGCTCGGGCAGCGCATCCACCGCGGCGTGCAGCCGCTCGTCACCCGACCATTCGGCGACCAGCAGCGCCAATGCGGCGAGCGCGGTGATATAGGATTTGGTCGCCGCGACCGACTTCTCCGGGCCGGCCATCAGCGGCACGACCGTATCGGCAGCCTCGGCCAGCGGCGAGGTGGCGTCGTTGACCAACGCGACGATCCGTGCGCCCGCCGCCTTCTGCGCGGCGACGGTGGCGAGCAGGTCGGGGCTGCGCCCGCTCTGCGAGATCGCGATGCACAGCGGCGCGGCCGGGGTCTTTACCGCCGATTCGTAGACCGACGCTACCGAGGGGGCCGCGGAGGCGACCGGCACCCCGACGAACGTCTCGATCAGATATTTGCCGTAGGTCGCGGCGTGATCCGACGAGCCGCGCGCGCAGGTAACGACCACCGCGGGCGGCGTCGCGCGCAGGTCGCGCGCCAACTCGCGCAGCGTCTCGCGATTGGTGGCGAGCGTCCGTCCCACCGCATCGGCGGACTCGGCCGCCTCGGCGAACATCAACGTCTGATCGGCGTCGGGCATGTGGTGGCGCTTCCCTGGCGAACGGCGCGGACCCGGTGTGCCGCCCCCCTGTTGTTACCGGATTAAGTCATACATTGGTATTGTTCAAGTCTCTGCCGCGCGAAGCATGGTAATGAGGCCGGCAACCGTCTCAACATCGGTCGCTTTCGCGGTCGCCGGGCTGAACCGGAAACGGGTGAGCGTTTCGTCCTGTTCGGGCAGGGGCGCGCGGCATGACGCGTGCACTTCCGTGACGCCGCTCGCCAGTATCGCGGGCAGGGTCGTCGCCGAGACGCCGCTGCCCGCGAGGATCACGATCCGCCCCGCGGCGCGCTCCACCAGTGTCGTCAGCATCGGCACCGCGTCGACCGCCTGCGGCTGACCGCCGGAGGTGAGGATTCGATCGAAGCCTAGCGCCACCGCGGTTTCCAGCGCAACGGGCAGGTCGGGCACGAGATCGAAGGCGCGGTGCAATGTCAGCGAGAGCGGGCGACCACGCGCCGCGCCGAGATCGCGAGCGAGCGCGATCCACGCCGCCAGCGTTTCGCGATCGAGGCGATGGTCGCGCAGGCTCGCGCCGATGACGATCCCGGCCAGCCCCGCTTCGGCGGCGGTGCGGATGTCGTCGGCGACCAGCGCGCGGTTGGCGGCGTCATGGACGAACCCGCCGGCGCGCGGACGCGCGAGCAGGTGAACGGGCAGGGGCGCCTGCGCTGCCGCGCGCACCAGCGAGGCGGGCGGGGTCAGCCCGCCGACGTCGAGCGCCGCGCACAACTCGATGCGATCCGCGCCGCCGGCCACCGCCGCCGCGATGCCGTGTGCATCCTCGACGCAGACCTCGAGCAGTCGGCGGGTCATGCCGCGAACAGCGACGGCGCCTTGTGGACGACGGTGCGCCCGGCGGTGTCGGTGACGGCATAGGTGAAGCCGGGCAGCAGGCAGAACGCCCCGACATCGCCGCGCGGATCGAGCGCGAGGAAGCCGACCTGCACGCCTTTGATGGCATCGCCGCGGAGTTTGGCGATATGACGCACCACTTCCTCGCACGCGCGCTGCGGCGAAAGACCGGCGCGCAGCGACGCCACGACGCGCGCGCTGCCCGAAACGCGCGTCACTTCTTCGCCGACGCCCGTCGAGGTCGCGCCGCCGACGCCACGCTCGACGTACAGGCCCGCGCCGACCTGCGGCGAATCGCCGACACGGCCGCGCATCTTGAACGCCATGCCGGAGGT
>NZ_CAXIAM010000092.1:0-5863 GCF_964021865.1 uncultured Sphingomonas sp. | reverse complement strand
GCAACCTGCTGACGATCTTTGCGGCACTGGCCGATCGCACGCCCGACGCGGTGCTGTCGGATTATGCGGGCAAGGGCTTCGGGCAGTTCAAGCCCGACCTCGCCGATCTGGCGGTCGCCAAGCTCGGACCAATCCGCGACGAGATGCTGCGGCTGCTGAACGATCGTGGTGCGATCAACGCGATCCTGCGCGATGGTGCCGAGCGTGCCGCAGCCTCGGCGGCGCCGACCTTGCACCGCGCGCAGGAAGCGATGGGGCTGCTGGTCTGACCAAGTTGGCGCGTGACGCCATGTCACGCGCCAATTTTCGGCGAATGTCGCCGCCAGTCGCGAGCTTATGACCGCGGATTCGTCGGAAACCGGCGTTTTTCGCACTTGGCATCGGTCTTGCTGATCGTCTCGCAACAATGGAGCGAGACATGACCGATCACACCACCACCCCCGTTGCTGCGCCCCGCGACAATCTGTTCGGCGTGTGCGCCGCACTCGGCGAAGACTTCGGCTTCAATCCGCTGTGGCTGCGGCTCGGCTTCGCGGTCGCGCTGCTGTTTTCGCTTGAGAAAGTGCTGCTCGCCTATGTCGCGCTGGGCGTGCTGGTCCTGGTCAGTCGTTTGCTCTTCCCCAATCGCGTCCGCACGACGGCGACCGCGGTGCCGGCCACTGTGGCGAATGAGGCGGATGAGGCGGAGTATCGGCAGGCAGCCTGATCGCCCCGCCTGCCGCGACGTCGCTGGAGAGATAATGACGTACGCTGGATCGTTCTTGCGTCATTGCAAGCGTAGCGAAGCGAGCCAGAGCCGTAGCAGGACGACCTGAATTGCTTTCGAACGCTCGCAGATAAAGCCCGGACTGACGAGCGGCGTTACGCTTCCAACTGCGCCAGCAGCATATGAACCGCCTGATCGACCTCGCGATCGCTGTCACGCAGCTCTTCGATCCGGCGCACCGCATGGATCACCGTCGAGTGATCGCGACCGCCGAACTTGCGGCCGATCTCCGGCAACGAGCGGGTGGTGAGGCGCTTGGCGAGATACATGGCAATCTGACGTGGGCGTGCGATCGCGCGGGCGCGGCGTGCCGACAGCAGATCGAGCGGCTTCAGCTCGAAATGCTCGCAAACCAGCTTCTGGATCTGATCGATCGTCACGCGGCGCTGATGCCCGCGCAGCATGTCGCCGAGCGTCTGCGTCGCGAAGTCGAGGTCGATCGTCTGCCCCGTCAGCATCGCATAGGCGGTGACCCGGGTGAGCGCGCCTTCCAGTTCGCGGATGCTGGAGGTCATGCGCTCGGCTAGCAGGTCGAGGACCGCGGCTGGCACGCGGACGTCGGGCATTTCGGCGACCCGACGCGCCAGCACGGTGCGGCGCAGCTCCGGCGACGATGGGCGAATGTCGACGACCAGTCCCGACCCCAGCCGGTTGAGGATGCGGGCCTCGATCCCGTCCAGGGCTTGCGGCGCGCGGTCGGCGGCGATCACCAGCCGCTTGCCCGCCGCCATGATCTCGTTGACCGTGTGGAAGAACTCGTCCTGCGTCACGTCCTTGCCGGCGATGAACTGCAGGTCGTCGATCAGCAGCAGGTCGCAGCCGCGCAGCTTCGCCTTGAACGCGAACGTATCGCGTGCGCGCATCGCGGCCACGAACTCGAACATGAAGCGCTCGGCCGACATCAGCATCACGCGCGCCTGCGGGTGATCCGCAAGGAAGCGATGCGCGATGGCGTTCATCAGGTGGGTCTTGCCCTGCCCGGTGCCGCCGTGAAGAAACAACGGGCTGAACCGGACCGGTCCGGGCGCGGCAAGCGCCTGCGCGGCGTTGAGCGCGACCATGTTCGAGGCATCGACGACGAAGCGATCGAAGGTCAGGCGCGTGTCGAACGACGGCCGCTCGACCGCGGCACCGCTCACCGGCGCGGCGATGGGCGGAGCGGTAGCCGGCACAGCCGTCGAGGTCGCGACCGGGGCCGCAAGCACGAGGGGCGCCGCAGCGCGCGCGACCGTGTCGATCGCGACGCTGCGCACGCCCGGCAGCACCGCGCGAAATTCGTGGAGCAGGCGATCGGCGTAGTGGCTCTTCACCCAATTGGTCGCAAACGCCGACGGCAGCGTCAGGCGGACGTCGGTCGCATCATCACCCTCGGCCAATGCGATCGGCGCGAGCCACTGGTCGAACACGCGCGCGCCTGCGGAACGGCGCAGGTTGGCGCGGACCCGGGCCCATGCCCGTGCCAGTTCGCTCATCCCGTCATCCATCCCGTCCAAATCCGTCACGCACGTCTCTCCCATCGCCGCGACCCAATCGGTCGCGGTGGCATCATTCGCAAAGTCAAACGTCCCCCTGCCCGCGGCCCCTAGCGCGTTGGCATCCGAACATTGTTCTTGTGCCACGCTGCACGGATGGCGGCGCGGTTCGACAGGATTAGGAACAGGCGGGTGAGTCGATCAACCCCGCCGACGGGTACGATTCCGAAATAAAGCGGATTGACTCGCCATCAGCGGCACAAATGCGTCATATTTCTAATAAGCATCTGTATTTGCTTTGCTTTTTTCCTAGTCACCAAACCGCAACATCGGCGAATCGCGAGGATTCCAAGCGTTTTTGCGAAGTGCCTCTTTGTTCCGCAGCCGGATGTTCGCACATGCGAAAACGCCCGCCGGGATGGTCCCGACGGGCGTTCCGATACGCGATAAAACGCAGGCGTTATGCCAGCGCGGCAACCCGCTTGGTCAAGCGCGAGAACTTGCGCGAGGCGGTGTTGCGGTGAAGCACGCCCTTGGCCACGCCACGCTGCATCTCCGGCTGTGCCGCTGCCAGCGCGGTCGTCGCCGCGGTCTTGTCACCCGCTGCCAGCGCGGCCTCGACCTTCTTCACGAAGGTACGGATGCGGCCGACCCGGGCACCGTTGATTTCGGCCCGGCGCTGGTTGCGGCGGATGCGCTTCTTGGCTTGCGGCGTGTTCGCCATGAACGTCCTCTGATAAGTTTCGAATCGATGGAAAAAGGCGCTGGGTAAGCCCTGCACCCTCGTAAGGCGCGGCCCATAGCCCGCGCTCGCGTCAGCGTCAACTCCGCTGGCAGTTCGGACACCAGAAGGTCGATCGTCCGCCCTCGGCGTAACGCTCCACCGTGCCGCCGCACGCGCATGGCTCACCGGCGCGGCCATAGACCGCGAACTGCTTGGAGAAATAGCCCAGCTCGCCATCGGGGCGCGCATAATCGCGCAGCGTCGAGCCGCCCGCCTCGATCGCCGCCTCCAGCACCAACTGCACCGCGGGCACCAGCCGCGCGAGCGCGGGCAAGTCGAGTGCGCCGGCGGGCGTGTGCGGATCGATCCGCGCGTCGTACAGCGCCTCGCAGACATAGATATTGCCGAGCCCGGCGACGATCCGCTGGTCGAGCAAAGCGAGCTTGATCGACAGCCGGCGCCCCGCCAGCGCATGACGCAGGTGCTCGGGCGTGAAAGCCTCGCCCAGCGGCTCCGGGCCGAGCAGGCGGAAAGCGGGGAAGTCTGCGACCTCGGCGGTCGGCAGCAAATCGATCGAGCCGAAGCGTCGCGGATCGTTGAGCGCCAGCACGCGCCCCATCGCCGTCGCGAGCACGAGATGGTCGTGCGTCAGCAACTCGGTCGGATCGACGCGCCACCGCCCCGACATGCCGAGATGGAAGATCAGCGAGTCGTCACGGTCGGTGTCGATCACACCATATTTGGCGCGGCGCCGCAGCCCTGTTACCCGCGCGCCGGTCAGGCGCTGGCGCAGGTCGGCGGGAAAGGCGCGGCGCAGGTCGTCACGGCGCGGCTCGACGCGGGTCAGCACCTGTCCCTCCAGCACCGGGCGCAGGCCCCGCACGGTGGTTTCAACCTCTGGCAATTCCGGCATCTCTGCCCCCTAGCCGCTCGGTCGCATGGCGGCTAGAGCGGCGCGCATGAGCGAAACCGTCTCCTTCGGCTACGAAGACGTCACCCCGACCGAAAAGACCGCCCGCGTGCGCGGGGTCTTCTCCAATGTCGCCAGCCGCTACGACCTGATGAACGATGCCATGTCCGGGGGCATGCACCGACTTTGGAAGGACCGCTTCGTGCGCCGCGTGAAGCCGCGCGCGGGTGAACAGATCCTCGACATGGCCGGCGGCACCGGGGACATCGCCTTCCGCCTCGCCGACAGCGGTGCGTCGGTGACGGTCGCGGACATCAACCCGGAGATGCTGGAGGTCGGGATCGGCCGCGCGCAACAGCGCGGGATCGACGGGCTGGTCTGGACCGAGGCCAATGCCGAGACGCTGACCTTCCCCGACCGCTTCTTCGACGCCTATACGATCGCCTTCGGCATCCGGAACGTCACCGACATTCCGAAGGCGCTGCGCGAGGCGCATCGCGTGCTGCGGCGTGGCGGGCGGTTCTTCTGCCTCGAATTTTCGACCAACGTCTGGCCCGGGTTTGCCGAGGTTTATGACGCTTATTCGCATCACCTGGTGCCCAGGCTGGGGCAGCTGCTGGCCAACGACGCCGACAGCTACCGCTATCTGATCGAGTCGATCCGCCGCTTCCCGGACATGCCGACGTTCGAGCGGATGGTCGGCGAGGCCGGGTTCGTCCAGACGAAGGTCGAGCCGATCATGGGTGGACTGGTCGCGATCCACAGCGGCTGGAAGATTTGACCTCCTCGCTCGTCCATACCTGGCGGCTTCTGAAATGGGGCCGGACGCTGGCGCGCCACGGCGCGCTGCGCGGTCTGGAACGCGACCTCAATACGCCGCCGCGGCTGCGCCGGTTGCTGCGCGTCGCGCGGCTGGGCGCGCGGGTGCCAGAGGTGCCGCGCTACGCCGATGCGTTCGAGGCGCTCGGGCCCGCGGCGATCAAATTGGGTCAGACGCTCGCCACCCGCCCCGATCTGGTCGGCGAGGCGGCGGCGGCCGACCTGTTGCGGTTGCAAGATGCGGTGCCGCCCGTCCCTTATGCGACGATCGCACAGACGATGCGCGGCAGCTTCGGGCGACCGCTGGAGTCGCTGTTCGCCGAGATCGAGGAAGTGCCGGTCGGCGCCGCGTCGATCGCGCAGGTGCACCGCGCGATCACCACCGACGGGCGGCGCGTCGCGGTCAAGGTGCTGCGCCCCGGCGTCGAAGAGGATTTCGCGCGCGCGATCGAAACCTATGAATGGGCCGCGGCGCAGATCGAGCCGATGGGGGGTGAGATCGCCCGCCTCCAGCCGCGGCTGGTCATCGAGACGTTCAAACGCTGGACCGCGCGCGAGCTGAACTTCACGCGCGAGGCGGCATCGGCGTCCGAGCTGGCCGAAACGATGACCTCGGAGCCGAACTTCTTCGTCCCCGCGGTCGACTGGGCGCGCACCACCGGCAAGGTGCTGACGATCGAGTGGATCGACGGCATCAAATTGTCGGATCGCAAGGCGTTGCTGGCGGCGGGCTACGACCTGCCCGAGCTGGCGCGCGTGCTGGTCCATGCCTTTCTGCGGCAGGCGATCGCGGACGGCTTTTTCCACGCCGACATGCACCAGGGCAATCTGTTCGCACTGCCCGGCAATTGCGTCGCCGCGATCGACTTCGGGATCATGGGACGGATCGACCGCCGCGCGCGCGTCTGGCTTGCCGAGATCCTCTACGGCCTGATCACCGGCAATTATCGCCGGGTCGCGGAAATCCACTTCGAGGCGCAATATGTTCCCTCGCACCACAACGTCGAGGAATTCGCGACCGCGCTGCGGGCGGTCGGCGAACCGATGCGCGGACTACCGGTCAAGGACATGTCGATCGGGATGATGCTCGACGGGCTCTTCGGGATCACGCGCGACTTCGACATGGTGACGCAGCCGCACCTGCTGCTGCTGCAAAAGACGATGGTGATGGT
>NZ_CAXIAM010000091.1:0-6336 GCF_964021865.1 uncultured Sphingomonas sp. | reverse complement strand
CGGCACCGGCGGCGGCGCTTCCCGACCGGCGTCGGTCACGAAGACCCCGGCCCGCGCTGCGCGGGCGCCCCATCGTTCGCTGGCGGTCCATTGCACGATCAGCGGCGACAGCAACAGTCCGGCGGTGACCGGCGACAGCCACAGTGCTGCCGACGGCATCAGCGGCGATAGCGCGAGCAGCACCACCCCCGCTCCCATATGCCAGCGATAGCGCGGCAGGATCGCGGACATCGGCAGCCCATCGACCCGACGGTTCTGCGCATGCCATTCCGCCTTGCGCTGCGTGGCGATCCCGATCAGGTCGATCGTCTGCGTCAGCGCGATCCCCGGCGCGGCAAGTGTCGATAGCGGCACGTCGACCAGCACCGAGCGCAGGATGCCGCCCGCCCCACCCAGCGCCTGCCGCCGACGCGCATCGGTCAGCGCGTGAAGGATACCCAGCAGCTTCGGCCCGAACAGCAACGCCAGCGTCAGTTCCAGCACCATCCCCGAAGGATCGCCCGACATCAGCCCCGGCTCGCCGCGCACCGCCTGCACCACGCTCACCGCGATCAGCAACAGCCACAAGGGCGAGGCGAGATACCCCGCAGCGCCCAACAGCAACTGCAACCGGTTAATCCAGTGGAAGCCCGACGCGCCGAGCAGCGCCATGTGCTGGAGGTTGCCCTGTGCCCAGCGCCGGTCCCGCACCCCGGCGTCGATCAGCGTCGGGGGATATTCCTCGAACGTCTCTTCGGTCATCACCATGTGCACGCGCCAGCCGCGCCGCCGCAGCAGCGCCGCCTCGACGACGTCGTGGCTCATGATCGTGCCCCCGAACGGCGGCGCGCCCGGCAGCACCGGCAGCCCACAACTGTCGGCAAAGGCCTGCACGCGGATCAGCGCATTGTGCCCCCAGAAGGTCGCCTCCGCGCCCGACCACCAGACCAGTCCGGCGGTCGCGGCGGGGCCATAGATGCGGCTGGAAAATTGCATCCAGCGCTGGAACAGCGTCGATGCGCCGATCACCTGCGGGACGGTCTGGAGCAAGGCGACGCCGGGCCGGCGGTCCATGATCTGCGTCATGCCGACAATCGTCTCGCCGCCCATCAGGCTGTCGGCGTCGAGCATCAGCATGTAATCGTAAGCCGCGCCATGGCTGCGGAGCCAGTCGGCGATATTGCCCGGCTTTCGCCCGACATTCTCCAGGCGGCGACGGTAATAGATCGCGCACTCGGACCGCTCGGCCAGCGCCTGCCATGCCGCCACTTCGGCAGCCTCGTTCTCGGCGGCGGAATCGCTCAGGATGAAGAAGTCGAACGCACCGCACGTGCCGGTGCGCGCCAACGCCTCGGCCATCTGTGCCAATCGCCCGCATACTTCGCCGATGTCCTCATTGTGCACCGGCATCAGGATCGCGGTTCGGCCCTTCAGCGGCTCGGACCAGCGCGGCATCGGCATGAAGCCGGGGTGGAGCCCCGTCGCCAGCACGATATAGCCGACCACGGTGTTGATGAACCCGAACGCAAGCAAGGCGAACAGCGGGAAGAACACCGTCAGCAACAGCATGTCGCTGATCGTCAATCCGTCGGTCAGTACCGATTCCTTGAGCGTCGTCGACGCCGCGAGTGCCAGCACGAGCGTCAGCAGCACCAGCAAGGCGCGCCGCGCGAAGATGTCCGCGCCCGATCCGATCGCCCCGTCGAACGGGTCCGGCGCGCGCTCGGGCGGCGGCCGTCCGTCGAACCGCTGCTCGGGCATCTCGAGCGGCGCGGGCGCGGGCAAGCGGGGGCGCGGATTGCTCATGGTCGGTAGAGCGGCACCAGCAGCGTCTCGCTGAGCGCCGCATTGCCGCGCTTCAGGAACAGCCGTACATCGGCGGGGCCGTTCGCCTCGGGCGCGATATCGGCGGTGACGCGCCAGCGATTGCGCTGGCCGACGACCGGATAGGCCGCGCTTTCCAGCAGCCTGCCGCGCGCGATGCCAACGTCGGCGCTCACCCCGCTTTGCCGCGTCAGCCCGGCGAGCCCGTCACCGACGAAATCCGCCACCAGCTTCACCGCGCCCGCGATCGGCTCGGCACCGGGCCGCCCTGCGCTGCCGGTCCAGCTGTCGACGACATGCGCGACGCGGTCGATGGTCGGATCGTCGCCGCCCCATGTCAGCCGATAGTCATAGGCGAGCCGCTGCCCCGCGCGCACCGGCGCGCCCGGCGTCCAGAAGCAGACGACATTGTCGGTCGTCTCGCCCGCGGTCGGGAAAGCATACAGGATCACGCGCCCGCTGCCCCATTGCCCCTGCGGTTCGATCCACAGATTGGGCCGCCGATCGTAGAACGCGCCATCATCCTGATAATGATCGAAATTGTGGTCACGCTGGAGCAGGCCGAACCCTCGAATATCGTCTGCCGCGAAGCTGTCGGTGGTCGGCTGCGCCGGGTTGCGGAGCGGCCGCCAGACCCGTTCGCCCCCGGCCGTGCGCATCGCCAGACCATCCGAATCATGGATCTCGGGCCGCCAGTCGGCCGCGGTCTTGTGGCGGCGATCGTCGTACCAGAACATGCTGGTCGCCGGCGCGATGCCGAGCCGCGCGACCGTCTTGCGCAGGAACAGCACCGACGACACGTCCTGCACCACCGCCTTGGGGTGTCGCGACACGAAGCGATACGCACCGGTCAGGCTCTCGCCATCCAGCAGCGCATAGATCGTGTACCCGCCGTCGCCGAGCGGCTCGATCCAGAATTCGGTGAAGACGGGGAACTCTTCCTTCTCCAGCCCGGTATCGATCGCGACGCCACGCGCCGAGAGGCCATATTGGTCGAGCGCGCCGGCCGAGCGGAAATAGGACGCGCCCATATAGGCGAGCCAATCGCTGTCCTTGCCCCGCTCCATGACGCGGAAGCCAGCGAAGCCCGGTGCCGGCGTCACGCCGGCCTTCGTCTCGAACAAGGACGGCGCATACTCGACCTGCGTCGCACGACCGTTGGCGACGGTATGGAGCGTAACCGGCACCGGCGCGTATTTCCCAAGTGGAAACGGCCGGATACCGCCCGCCAGCGTCTTGTCGGCGCGGTAACGGATCCCGCCGACCGCGTCGTAATCGAGCGCAGCGGCGGCCGCGACCGGCGGCACCGCGCGATACGGCTGCCTGGCCAGCGCCTCCGCGCGTTGCTGAAGCATCGCCCAGGAAAAGGGCGTCGAACTGCCCGCGCGTGTCTGCGCCCGGGCCAGCGCCGGCCAGAGCGCCGCAGCGCCCGTCGCCAGCATCGCATCGCGTCGGCTGATAATCGTCATGGCTGCGAAACAAGCTAGGCCAACGATTGTTGCAACGCAAAACGCCCGCGACACACCGCCGCACAGGCGCGACGGTCAGACCGACACTGCCGCCCTGATATGCGGCTGCGCCTCATAACCGTTCAGAACAAAATCCTCGGGCTCGTACGCATCGATGGACGCCGGACGACGCGCCAGCGTTATCGTCGGCAGCGCGGTCGGCGTGCGCGCGAGCTGCGTCTCGGCCTGTTCGAGATGGTTGAGGTACAAATGGCAGTCGCCGCCGGTCCAGATGAACTCGCCGACGTCCAGATCGCATTGCTGCGCGAGCATGTGCGTGAGCAGCGCGTAGCTGGCGATATTGAACGGTACGCCGAGGAAGATGTCCGCCGAGCGCTGGTACAATTGCAACGACAGCCGCCCGTTCGCGACATGCGTCTGGAAAAGGCAATGACACGGGCTGAGCGCCATCGCATGCAGCTCGCCCGGGTTCCAGGCGGTGACGATCTGCCGTCGCGACGCCGGGCGCGTGCGGATCTCGTCGATCAGCAGGGCGATCTGGTCGATGTGCCGCCCATCCGCCGCCGCCCAGTCGCGCCATTGCTTGCCATAGACCGGGCCGAGATCACCGTTCTCGTCGGCCCATTCGTCCCAGATGCTGACCTTGCGCTCCTGCAGCCAGCTGACGTTGGTGTCGCCGCGCAGGAACCACAGCAGCTCGATGATGATCGAGCGCAGGTGGAGCTTCTTGGTGGTGAGAACCGGGAAGCCCTGCGCCAGATCGAAGCGCATCTGATGCCCGAAGACGCTGAGCGTCCCGGTGCCGGTCCGGTCGTCCTGCCGCACGCCCGAATCGAGCACGCGGCGCATGAGGTCGAGATATTGCTGCACGCTGCGCGTGGTAGCGCGAGGAAGCCGGTCGCGCCACCAGGCGGCGGGTGGTAAGAATGATGCAACGGCCAGAAGAGGAGGTGCGGATGCCAGTGAAGGATTTGAAAGGCCCGCCGCCGCGCGATCCGCGCGAGATTGCCCTGACGTTCGAGTTGTTCGTTCGGCTGAACCCGGAACTGGACTGGTGGCCGCGCTGGCGCGACGGTGGAGGTGACGCCGGTGCGGTCGAAACGGCGCCGGCACGACCGCCATCACTGGGTGGAGGGGGTGCCGTAAAGGCTTGCGACTGAAGCGAAGCCACTCAAACACATCGCGGAGTCAACGTCGTCATTCCCGCGCAGGCGGGAATCCAGACGCGCAGGCTTTTTGATGGAAGCGCGACGTCAGAGGTTCTGGATCCCCGCCTGCGCGGGGATGACGAAACAAATTGCCGTTGGATCGGGATTTCCGCTTCCGCCCGGGACCACGAAGAGGCGGGATTCTTAATCAAGTCCGGAACGACGAAGCGACCTTTACTTCATCCTACACGCAACAATCTCCGCCGGATCGGGCCGCCGCCCCGCCGCACGGAACGTCGCCAGATACCCGCCCGCCGACCGCAATTCTCGGAACCCGACCTGCGCATAACCCACCGCCGCGAATTCACAGCGCAGTAGCCGCGGCGGGGTGCCGTGCTGCTCGGTCGGGCGGTCGGCGTCGACCACCACCACCAGTCCGTCGCGGCGCAGCGACGGGCGCATCCGCCACAGGAATTCATACGGCTGCGCGATCTCGTGATACATATGCACCATGAAGATCCGGTCGAAGCTGTTGTCGGGCAGCCGCGGATCGGCGGGCTGGCCCAGCCGCACGCTGACATTGTCGAGCCGCTCGCGCGCGACGCGCTCGGCCAGCGCCTCGTGCACCGCGGGCACCACGTCCTCGGCCAGCACCCGCCCGTTCTCGCCGACGCGCGCCGCCAGCCGGATCGTGTAATAGCCCTCGCCTGCGCCGATATCGGCGACCGTCATCCCCTTGCGGATGTCGGCGAGGTCCATCACCCGCCCGGCCTCGCCCAGCCGGTCGCGCGTCTCCTCGGTCGACCAGCGCGGCGAGACGATGTTCGCGATCGGACGATCGGCGGCCGGGAACGGCCCCGGCTCCTTGGTCTTGTGCTCGATCAGCGGCTTGGACCCGTCGCACGCCGCCAGCAGCAGCACGGCCACCGCCGTCAGGGCGAACACGGGCGCGCGCATGGCCACTTAGTCGACGTCTTCCACGACCACCGCCTCGCCGGTCACGCGTTGCGACAGCGCCGCGGCCATGAACTCGTCGAGATCGCCGTCCAGCACGTCGCCCGGCGCGGTGCTGGTCGCGCCGGTGCGCAGGTCCTTCACCAGCTGATAGGGCTGGAGCACATAGCTGCGGATCTGGTGACCCCAGCCGATGTCGGTCTTGGTGGCGTTCTCGGCATTGGCGACCGCCTCGCGCTCGGCGAGTTCGCGCTCGTAGAGGCGCGCGCGCAGCTGGTTATACGCCTCGGCCTTGTTCTTGTGCTGCGACCGCTGGTTCTGGCACTGCACCACGATGCCGGTCGGCAAGTGCGTGATGCGCACCGCAGAGTCGGTGGTGTTGATGTGCTGCCCGCCCGCACCCGACGCACGATAGGTGTCGATGCGCAGGTCGCCTTCGTTGATCTCGACCTCGATGTTGTCGTCGATCACCGGATAGACCCAGACGCTCGAAAAGCTCGTATGGCGACGCGCGGCGCTGTCGTACGGGCTGATCCGCACCAGCCGGTGCACGCCCGATTCCACCTTGGCATAGCCATAGGCGTTCTCGCCCTTCACCAGCAGCGTCGCGCTCTTGATCCCGGCCTGCTCCCCGGCGTGATAGTCGACCAGCTCGACCTTCATGCCGCGCCGCTCGGCCCAGCGCGTGTACATACGCTGCAGCATCCCGGCCCAATCCTGGCTCTCGGTGCCGCCCGCGCCGGCGTTGATCTCAATATAGCTGTCGTTGGCATCGGCCTCGCCCGCCAGCAACGCCTTGACCTTGTCGGCCTGCGCGCGATCGGCGAGCGTCTTGAGCGCGGCGACGCCTTCGTCGGCCATCTCGGCATCGCCCTCGGCGTCGGCCATCTCGATCAGCTCGGCGGTATCGGACAGCTCGCGCTCGATGTCGCGCGTCGCCGTGATCGCCTCGTCGAGCCGGC
>NZ_CAXIAM010000090.1:0-7711 GCF_964021865.1 uncultured Sphingomonas sp. | reverse complement strand
CGGTCAGCGACGCGGGCGGCGCGGTGATGGGCCGCGCGACGATGGTCCGCCCGCCCCCCGCGCCGATCTCGCAAGTCAGGACCGGACAGTGAGCCGCCGGAAGACGCATGACGCGGGCTTCACCCTGGTCGAGGTGATGATCGCGCTGATGATCTTCGGGATGATCGCTGCCGCGGGCGTCGCATTGCTGGCGTTCAGCGTCCGCGCGCAGAGCGCGACCGGCGCGGCGCTCGACGACAATGCCGCGCTCAACCGGCTGGTGTCGATCCTGACCGCCGACATGGCGCAGGCGCAGGATCGCCCGACCCGCGACGCCGCGGGCACGCTGTTCCCCGCCTTCTCGGGCGACCGCAGCGCACAGCCGATCCTGCGCTTCGTGCGCGGCGGCTGGGCGAACCCCGATCAGGCACCGCGCGCGACCTTGCAGAAGGTCGAATACCGCCTGACCGCCGACGGGATCGAGCGCGTCGCCTATCCCGCGCTCGACGGCGCTGCGCCGCTCCCCGCCGCGCTGCTGGTCGATCGCGTGCAGGAGGTACGCGTCCGCTTCCGCTATGCCGGGGCATGGAGCGATACATGGCAGGGCGACGAGCGGGCGTCGTTGCCGCAGGCGATGGAGCTGACGTTGGTGCGCGCCGGCGGGCAATCGTACCGGCTGCTGTTCCTCGTCGGCACCGGCGCACCGCGCACGCTCGACGACGGCAACAACGGGCAGCTGGGCCCCGGCTCGGGCGGCACGCCGTCCCCAACGCCGACAGGCGCGGCCAGTGCGGCGCGCTAGGCCCGGCGAGCGCGGCGCCGCGCTGCTGACCGTGCTGCTGCTAGTCGCGGTGATCGCGGTGATGGCGGCGACCGCGCTGGAACGGCTGCGGTTGTCGACGCGGCTCGCCGCCAACGCGGTCGCGCTCGATGCCGCACGCGGTTACGCCTATGCCGCCGAGACGCTCGCGACACGCCGCGTCTCCACCTTGCTGCAACAATCGCGCGATCGCGTCGCGCTGAGCGGGGGATGGAGCGGACGACCGTTCGGCTTGCCCATCCCGGGCGGCAGCGCGACCGCGCGCGTCACCGATGGCGGCAATTGCTTCAACCTCAACGGACTGGTCACCTTCGGCTTCGGCGACGCCTATCTCGTCAACCCGCAGGCGCTCACGCGTTTCCAGCGGCTGCTGCGGCTGCTGCGCGTCCCCGACGGCGATGCGATTGCGGTGGCGACGGCGGACTGGCTCGACAGCGACGACGATCCGCTGCCCGGCGGGGCGGAGAACAGCGCCTATCGCGGCTATCGCACCGCGGGCACGCTGATGGCCGATGTCAGCGAGCTGCGCGCGGTGAAGGGTGTGACGCCCGAGGCGTACAAGCTGATCCAGCCGTGGGTGTGCACCTTGCCGATCGCGCGGCAATCGGTACTCAACGTCAATACCTTGCTCCCCGAACAGGCGCCGCTGCTCGCGATGCTGCTCCCCGACACGATGGGCGTCGCGCAGGCGCAGGGCCTGCTGCTGCGCCGCCCGCCCGGCGGCTATGCGCAAACAGGGCAGTTCTGGGCGCAACTGGCGAGCGCAGGCGGCGCGACCGACATCGGCGCGCAATCGCAGACCGCCGTGACGACGAAATGGTTCGCGCTGCGCATCGATGTGGTCAATGGCGGCGCAGAATTGCATGAGGAAGGGCTGATCGATGCGCGGACCCTTCCCGTCCGGCTCGTGACGCGGCAATGGGGGGATGTACCATGACCGCTGCGACGCTCCTCTTCCTGCCCCCCGATGATTCGCAGCCGTGGCGCTGGTGGCGGATCCGCGACGACGCGGTCGAGCGCGAGGGCGAGGGGATGCCCGAGGTGTCGGCGGAGGATCGCGTCGTCGCGGTCGCGCCCGCCGATGCGGTGACGCTGCACTGGGCGACGCTGCCCGCGCGGTCCCCGGCACAGGCGCTGGCGGCGGCGCGCGTCGTGGTCAGCGATGCGACCGCCGAGCCCGCGCACGATCTCCACGTCGCGGTCGGACGCGAACGCGACGGCGAGCGCGCGATCGCGGTCGTCGCGCCGGCGCGGATGGCGGGCTGGCTCGCGGCACTGGCGCGCGGCGGAGTCGATCCGGCCGCGGTCGTGCCCGCGCCGTTGCTGCTCCCCGAGCCCGAGGAAGGCTATGTCCGCGCCGATCTCGGCGGGCAGGTGGTGGCGCGCGGTCGCACCACCGGCTGGGCGGACGAGCCGGTGCTGACGGGGCTGGTCACCCGCGGCGAAACCCCCCGACTGCTCGATCGTGACGCGTTGCGCGCTGCTGCGATCGATGCGGTCGCCGAGCCGGTGATCGACCTGCGGCAGGGCGCATTCGCGCGTCGCCGCCGGCGTACTGCGATCGACTGGGCGCTGGTGCGGCGGCTGGCGGTGCTCGCCGGGCTGACGTTGCTCGCGACGCTGGCGATCGATGTCGTGCGAATCATGCGCTATTCGTTCGGCGCGGATGCGATCGAGCAGCGCGCCGCGACGATCGCGCGGCAGGGCCTGCCGCGCGGCACTGGCGAAGGCGACGAGACCCGCATGCTCGGCGAGCGGCTGTCGGCGTTGCGTGGACCGGGGCAGGGCTTCACCCGCACCGCCGCGGCGGTCTACGCGATCGTGGAGGCGGTGCCCGATACCGAGATCACCGCGCTGCAGTTCGAGCCGAACGGCGCGTTGCGCGTCTCGCTGTCGCTGGCGGGCGAGGCGCAGGCGAACACGGTCAAGTCGCGGCTCGCCGACGCGGGCTTCACGGTCGAATCGAGCGTCTTCCAGCAATCGGCCGGTCGCCTGACCGGCGACATGACGGTGCGGCCATGACGGCGTTGAAGGCATGGTTTGACGGACGCTCGCTGCGCGAACGGCGCTTGTTGCTGGTGATGGTCGCGCTGGCGGCGGTGACATTGGTGTGGGGCGCGGTGATCCGCCCGGTGCGCGACGGCCTGTCGTCATCGCGTGAGCGTTATACCGATGCGGTGATCCGCCTCGGCACCGCGCAGTCCGGGCTGCGGCAGGTCAAGGCGTTGCAGCGCCGCGCCACCCCGCTGTCCGCGCCGCTGGCCGACATCGTCCGTGCGCGCGCCGACGCTGCGGGGTTCACGCTCGCCAGCCTCGACGTCGAGGCGCCCGACCGCGTCCGCACCGCCGTCGCCACCGCGCGCGCCGGCGCGTTGATGCAATGGATCAGCGGGTTGGAGGCGGAGGGCATTTTGGTCGATTCCTTGAGCGTTTCCGGCAACGGCGCGGGCAGCGTCACCGCGACCATGACGCTCCGCGCACGGGGCGCCTGATGCGGATCCCGCTCACCACCGGCCGTCGCACGCTGTTCCTCGCACTGTTCGTCGCGGCGATGCTCGCCTTCCTCCCGCTGCGGCTCGCGCTCGGCTGGAGCGGGCTCGACGGACAGGGCTTCGCCGCGCGTGAAGTGACCGGCAGCCTGTGGTCGGGTCGCCTGGTCGAGGCGCGGTTCGGCGAAATCGCGCTAGGCGATCTCGATGCCGGCCTGTCACCCTTTTCGCTGCTGATCGGTCGCGCGCGGATCGCGCTGTCGAGCGAATCGAACGACCCGGCGCAGCGGCTGGCCGGCGCGGTCGAGATCGGGCGCAATCGTGCGGCGATCATCGATGCCAGCGGGCCGCTCTCGCCCGGTAACGCCTTTGCGCCTTTGCCCGTTTCCGCACTCAACCTCGACGGGGTGACGGTGCGCTTCGTCGACGGCACCTGTCAGGCGGCCGAAGGTCGCGTCCGCGCGTCGCTCGCCGGGGCGTTTCTCGGGCAGCCGCTTCCCGGGGCGCTCAGCGGCAGTGCGCGCTGCGATGCCGGCGCATTGCTGCTGCCGCTCACCAGCGGGGCGGGCGAGGGGGTCAACCTGCGGCTGTGGCCCGATGGCCGGTATCGCGCCGACCTGACGCTGATCCCGACCGATCCGACGATCGCGGCACGGCTCGACGGGGCGGGGTTCGCGGTCAATGGCGCGGCGCGCACCTTCTCGGTCGACGGACGTTTCTGAACCGCTTGACGAACGGCCCGCGGTGCCGCTAGGGGCACGGCCTTCGCGGCGATCGTAGCTCAGTTGGTTAGAGCATCGGTTTGTGGTACCGAGGGTCGCGGGTTCAAGTCCCGTCGATCGCCCCATCCCTCCATTTCCGTTTCTTGCTGGCGTTTTTCGCGTGACAAGATTATTGCGCCCGGACGTAATTTAACGTCGTGCGCACTGGAGAGACGATGACCTCGGTCTGGGACTATCCCGATTTCGACAGCCATGAAGGGCTGCATCTGTTCACTGACCCGGCTTCGGGGCTGAAGGCGGTCATCGCGGTGCACTCGACGACGCTCGGACCGGCGGCAGGCGGGGTGCGCTTCTGGCACTACGCCGATGATTCCCGTGCGATTACCGATGCGCTGCGTCTCTCGCGCGGCATGAGCTACAAGAATGCGATGGCCGGGCTCGATCTGGGCGGCGGCAAGGGCGTCGTGCTGGCCGACCGGCCGGGCGCGACGATCAGCGAAGCGCAATTGGTGGCCTTCGGCCGCGCGGTCGAATCGCTGGGCGGCCGCTACGTCACCGCCGAAGACGTCGGCATGTCCGAAGCGCGGATGAAGGTGATCGCAGGCGAGACGCGCTACGTCTCGGGCCTGCCGGTCGCGCAGGGCGCGGCGGGTGGTGATCCTGGGCCGTACACCGCGCATGGTGTCTACCTCGGTGTGCGTGCCGCGGCGAAGCGCGGGCTCGGCAGCGACGATATGCAGGGTGTGCGCGTCGCGATTCAGGGGCTCGGCTCGGTCGGCGGCGGCCTCGCCCGACTGCTGGCGAAGGACGGCGCGGTGCTGACGCTCGCCGATGTCGATCAGGCCCGCGCCGAGCGGATGGCGGCGGAGCTTGGCGCGACCACCGTCGCGCCGGACGCGATCCTGTCGGCGGACGTCGATATCGTCAGCCCCAACGCGCTGGGTGCGATCCTCACCGAACGCTCGATCCCGACGCTCAAGGCCAAGATCGTCGCGGGCGGCTCGAACAACCAGCTCGAGACGCGCGCCGATGGCCAGCGGCTGCACGATGCCGGGATCGTCTACGCGCCCGATTACGTCATCAACGCCGGCGGCATCATCAACGTCGGGCTCGAATATCTCGGCCACGGCGACGAGGCCGAGGTGATGGCGCGGATCGCGCAGATCCCCGGTCGGCTCGATCAGGTGTGGGACGAAGCCGCTGCCTCCGGCGATCCGACCGCCGAGGTTGCCGACCGGATTGCGCGCCGCCTGATCGGGCGGGCGGCGTGACGGCGGCTTTTTGACACATCGCCGCCGCATCTAGCGGCGGCGAAACGCGATACGAAGCAGACATGGGCCCCTGCCTCCGCAGGGGCGACGGTTGGTTGATCCCCGTCGCCCCTGCGAAGGCAGGGGCCCATGTCTGTAAATTCCGCCGCTACGCGTGCCGCACGAGACGCCGCCATTGTGTCCCTATGCCGCCGACGACCCAACGCCGGGGGTGACGACCGCTTCCGCTTCGCCTATCCGGGCCGGGTGCCTGCGCTCCATGTCTTTGCCAACCCGGCGCGTTTCCTGAAGATCGCGCGTCCGCTCACCCCCATCCTGTTCTGGGCGGGGTTGGCGTTGATCGCGATCGGCTGCTGGGCGGGGCTCACTCAGACCCCGGCCGATTATCTGCAGGGGGAGACGGTCCGCATCCTCTACATCCACGTCCCCGCCGCATGGCTCGGGATGGGCGGATGGAGCGGCATCGCTGTTTCGAGCATCGTCTTCCTCGTCTGGCGGCATCCGCTGGCGATGATCGCCGCCCGCGCGATCGCCGCGCCCGGCGCGATCTTCGCCGCGCTCTGCCTGGTCACCGGTGCGATCTGGGGACGGCCGACCTGGGGGACGTGGTGGCAATGGGACGGGCGGCTGACGTCGATGCTGCTGTTGTTCTTCGTCTATCTTGGTTTCATCGCGCTGGCGCAGGCCGACCGCGAGCGCGACGGCGACGGACGTATCCCCGCGCTGTACGGCATCGCCGGCACGGTGCTGCTTCCCGTCATCCGCTACTCGGTCGTGTGGTGGAACACGCTGCATCAGGGGCCGAGCATCGGTCTGACTGGATCGAGCATCGACCGCAGCTTGCTCTGGCCCTTGCCGATCATGCTCGCGGGCTTTTCCTTTTTCTTCGGTGCGGTGGTGCTGATGCGGATGCGCACGATGCTGGCGCGCGAAAAGGCCGAGGCGCGGCTGCGGCGGCGGGCGCGCGCATGAACCCGTGGCCGTTCGTCACCGGCGCTTATGCGCTGACCTTGCTCGCTGCCGCGGCGCTCGCTTGGTGGAGCTGGCGCCAGATGCGGGACGCCGAAAAGTGACGCGCAAGAACCAGCGGTTGATCCTCGTCCTGCTCGGGCTCGGGGCGATCGCCGCGGCGGCGCTGCTCGCGTTGTCCGGGCTGCGCGACCAGGCGGCGTTCTTCTACGCGCCCGCCGACGTGGCAGGCCATCTGCCGCCACCCGACAAGGCGGTGCGGCTGGGCGGGATGGTCGAGCGCGGCTCGCTCAAGCGCGCCGCCGACGGCGTGTCGATCGACTTCATCGTCACCGATGGCAAGGCGACCACGCCGGTGCGGTTCAGCGGGATCGCGCCCGACCTGTTCCGCGAAGGCTCGGGAGTCGTGGCGGAGGGGCATTTCCGCCCCGACGCGTCGTTCGTCGCTACCAACCTGCTCGCCAAGCACGACGAGAAATACATGCCACCGCAGATGGCGGGCAAGATGCATGAAACCCGCACGCTTGAGGAGCAGCGCTGATGGGCTTTGTCGCGCTTCTAGTGCTCGCGGCGGCGGCGTTCGCGGCGATGGCCTTGTGGCTCCGCGTCGATCGGCTGTTGTGGTCGATGATCGGCGCGGCGCTGTGCTTGGGCGGGGTCGGCTATGCGTGGCAGGGGCGGCCGATGCTCGGTGCGGCGTCACCGCAGCGAACGGCCACGACTCCGCCGATCGATATCGAAGAGACGCAATTGCGCGACAGCATGTTCGGGCGCTTCAACGCCGATACCGCTTACCTCGTCGCCGCGGACGCGATGACGCGCAGCGGCAATGACGATGCCGCGGCGCGGGTCGTCCTGGGCGGCCTGTCCAAGCTGCCGCAGAGCTTCATCCTCTGGACATGGGCCGGCGTAACGCTTGCCGCCGAAGCGGGTCACCGCGTGTCACCGCCCGCGCTAATTGCGTTCCGGCAGGCAGCACGATTGGCCCCGGAGCACCCGGCACCGCCTTATTATCTCGGCTTTGCCTATCTGGAGGCCGGCGATATCGCGAAAACACGCGCCCTGTGGGCACGCGCCGTCCAGCTTTCGCCGGACGGCACGCCCTATCGTATCGAGATCGCGCGCCGCTTGGCGCTGCTCGACCGGCTGATCGCGGCCAGCGACGCGCGCTGACCGCGACGGCTTATTTACCGCGTCCGGTTTGTTCCTGAAGCGCGTCGATCCGCTTCGACGCATCGGCTTTGGTGAGCGACTCGTCGAATGCCTCGCCCGCTTCTTCGCTCAGCGTTTTCAGATAGCTCGCCTGCGCGCCGGTCATCGGCTCGTCGCCGGTCGTCCAATCGTCCGGGTCCTTCTCGGCATTCGAGAAGGGCTCGCTCTTCGGATTAGAGGTATCGCTCATGATGGTAAGCGTGGCCTGAGGGCCGCCTTGCCCGTTTGGCCGTAGCCGGGATGCTTATC
>NZ_CAXIAM010000089.1:0-7904 GCF_964021865.1 uncultured Sphingomonas sp. | reverse complement strand
CGGGATCGGTCATGATCGTCGCCGGGTTCGAATTGACCAGGACGATGCGATAGCCCTCTTCCTTGAGCGCCTTGATCGCCTGCGTGCCCGAATAATCGAACTCGCACGCCTGCCCGATGATGATCGGACCCGCGCCGATGACGAGGATGGAGGAGATGTCGGTGCGTTTGGGCATGGGTTCCGCTCAGCCCTTAGGGCGCTTGAAGATGAGCACATGCCGGGCGGTAGTGCCCAGCTGGGTGTAATCGAGATCGGCGGCAAGCTCCCAGCCTTGCGAACCGAGGTAGGTCAGGCCGCCCTGAAGCGATTGCTTATGGTCGCCGCCCTCGAAGCTGCGAAGGGTCAGGAAATTGGCGTCATATTCCGCGGTGAGATATTCCCACGTCACTTCAACGCCCCCACAAACCGCTCGAACAAATAGAAACTATCCTGCGGCCCCGGGCTCGCCTCGGGATGGTACTGCACCGAGAACGCCGGCCGGTCGGTCAGCTCCAGCCCCGCATTTGAGCCGTCGAACAGCGACACATGCGTCTCCCGCGCATTAGCGGGCAGCGAGTCGCGCTCGACCGCGAAGCCGTGGTTCATGCTGGTGATCTCGACCGCACCGTCGTCGACGCGCTTGACCGGATGGTTCGCGCCGCGATGCCCCTGAAACATCTTGGTCGTCCGCGCGCCGACCGCCAGCGCCAACAACTGGTGCCCCAGGCAGATGCCGAACAGCGGCTTGCCGGTGTCGAGCAGCTGGCGGATCACCGGCACCGCATATGCGCCGGTCGCCGCGGGATCGCCGGGGCCATTCGACAGGAAGATGCCGTCCGGGTTCAGCGCCATGATCTCGTCGAACGTCGCATTCGCCGGTACGACCGATACCTTAGCACCCGCCTGAACAATGTTCCGGAAGATGTTGAACTTGCTGCCATAGTCGATCGCAACGACATGCGGCCGCGACGCGCTTTGTGCCCCGTCTGCGGCACCTTCGCCAACATCGAACCCGAAGCCGAGCTTCCAGATGCCGCCCGCCCACGTCCCGTGCGTCTCACGGGTGACGTCCTTGGCGAGGTCCATCCCCTCCAGCCCCGGCCAGCCGCGCGCCATCTTGAGCAGCGCGTCGAGATCGAACTCACCGGTCGGCGAATGCGCCACCACGCCGTTGGGCGCGCCGCCCGAGCGGATGCGCCGCGTCAGCGCACGGGTGTCGATCCCCGCCAGCCCGATGCGCGTGTGCCGCTTCATCCAGCCGTGAAGATTCTCCATCGCACGGAAATTGCTGGGCGCGGTCGGGTCCTCGCGGACGATCATCCCCAGCGCGTGGGGGTTGTCCGCCTCGACGTCGTCGGGGTTCGCACCGACGTTGCCGATGTGCGGGAAGGTGAAGGTAATGATCTGCCCTGCGAACGACGGGTCGGTCATGATCTCCTGATAGCCGGTCATCGCGGTGTGGAAGCACACCTCGCCCACCGCCGCGCCCTCCGCACCGAAGCCGCGCCCCCACGCGACCTCGCCATTGGCCAGAACGAGGACGCCGGTGGCGCCTTCGGGCATGGGGGCGTGCGGAAACTCTGGCTCGGCCATGATGGGCGGGCACTCCTTGAATGGGTCGGCAATGTCGCTAAGCCCCGCCCGCTAGAGACGCATCGGCGATGCGTCAATCTGTTAAGGACGATCAGATGATTCGCGACGACATCAAGGCAGCGCAGATCGCGGCGATGAAGGCCGGCGACAAGGAAGCGCGCGGCGCTATCGGCTTGATTCAGGCCGCGATCAAGAACCGCGATATCGAGGCGCGCACCGGTTCGGCACCGACGGACGACGATGCGCTGGTCATCGAGGTGCTGCAGAAGATGGTGAAGCAGCGTCGCGAATCGATCGCGATGTACGAACAGGGCGGCCGCGCCGAACTCGCCGCCGCCGAAGCCGCCGAGGTCGCGGTGATCGAGCGCTTCCTGCCCGCGCAGATGAGCGAGGAGGAGACGAAGGCCGCGGTCGAGTCGATCAAGGCCGATCTGGGCGCGAGCGGCATGAAGGACATGGGCCGCGTGATGGCCGAACTGAAGGCCCGCCACGCCACCACGCTCGACATGAGCAAGGCGAGCGGGCTGGTGAAGGCGGCGCTGGCGTGAAGCCATCGCGGGAGGGTGACGAGCGCAACCCTCCCTTCCCCGCTCGTGCTGAGCCTGTCGAAGCACGTGCCCACTACGCAGCGTATCGACCTTAAGGCCACATTGTGGCAGGCGCAGCCGATGGTGTTTTGGGCATATCTCCTGCGGTGCGGCGACGGCAGTTACTATGCCGGCCACACCGACGATCTGCCCACGCGAATCGGTTTGCACAATGCGGGACGTGGCAGCGACTACACCGCCAGGCGTCTTCCGGTAGCGTTGGTATGGTCGCAGGAGTTCCCGAGCCGCATTGAGGCGCTGGAGAGCGAACGACGCATCAAGGGCTGGTCGCGCGCCAAGAAGGAAGCCTTGATCGCCGGTGACTGGTCGAAGCTCTCGCAACCGGCGACAGCGTCCGGAGCACGTCCTTCGACAAGCTCAGGACGAACGTGCGTTGGCGTGGCAGCGGAGTTACCCGTATGAGCCTCACCCCCGCCTTCCTTGATGAGCTTCGCGCCCGCACCTCGCTGACCGCGCTCGTCGGCAAGACGGTGAAGCTTACCCGCGCCGGCCGCGAGTCGAAGGGCTGCTGCCCGTTCCACAACGAGAAGACGCCCAGCTTCTACGTCAACGATGACAAGGGCTTCTATCATTGCTTCGGCTGTTCGGCGCATGGCGACGCGATTCGCTGGCTGACCGATCATCAGGGTCTGCCGTTCATGGATGCGGTGAAGGAACTCGCCGCCGCTGCGGGCATGGAGGTGCCCGCCCCGGACGCGCGCGCCGCGCAGCGCGCTGAGAAGGCGAAGTCGCTCCACGACGTCATGCAGGCCGCCGCCGACTGGTTCACGCAGCAACTCGGCGGGATCGACGGCGCGGAGGCACGCGCCTTGCTCGACCGCCGCGGGATCAAGGACGCGACGTGCAAGGCGTTCGGCTTCGGCTACGCCCCCGACGCGCGCGGCCGGCTGCGTACCGCGCTGAAGGACTTTGGTGACGACATGCTCGTCGAAGCCGGGCTGCTGATCCAGGTCGAGGGCAAGGAGCCGTATGACCGGTTCCGCGGCCGGCTGATGATTCCAATCCGCGACCCGCGCGGGCGCGTGATCGCGTTCGGCGGGCGGATCATCGGCGAGGGCGAGCCCAAATATCTCAACTCGCCCGACACCCCGCTCTTCGACAAGGGCCGCACGCTCTACAATCTCGATCGCGCGCTGCCCGCGGCGCGCAAGACGGCGCGGCTGTTCGTGGTCGAAGGCTATATGGACGCGATCGCGCTCGCACAGGGCGGGATCGGCGAGACCGTCGCCCCGCTCGGCACCGCGCTGACCGAGCAGCAGCTCGAGCGGCTGTGGCGGGTGGTCGACGTGCCGGTGCTGTGCTTCGACGGCGACAAGCCCGGGCAGAAGGCCGCGATCCGCGCCGCGCACCGCGCGCTGCCGATGCTCGCGCCCGGCCGCAGCCTCGGTTTCGCGACCTTGCCTGAGGGGCAGGATCCCGACGACCTGATGCGCGCGACGGGCGCGCAGGGGTTCGAGGACGTCATAGCATCTGCTGAACCTCTCGTTGAGCGCCTTTGGAAGAGCGAATTGGAGGCTGCGCACCCTCTCGTCACACCCGAGCAACGAGCCAACTTGCGGGCGAAACTTCGCAGCCTTGCGAACGAGATCAAGGATCAAGAAGTTCGCACCGAATACCTCGCCGCCTTCAATGCACGGGTGTGGGACTTATTTCATCCAGAAAAGCCGACCGATGCTTTTCGAACGTTCGGAAAGCGCGGTGCGCCGCGGCATGTAATATCGGAACGGCTCGTCGCGATTGCTAAGTTCGGCATTGACGAGGTCACGATTGTTCCCGCTCTCATCAAGGGACTGATTAACTATCCTGATTTGATTAGGCCGTTGGCTGAGACGCTTGACCGCATACCTATAAACGCCATGAGGTTGAGACAGGTGCGAGAGACGCTGCTCGATGCAGCACTGAGGCATGACGCCCTTGAAACCTCGCAGGTGGTGACCATCTTACGCCAGGATGGCCAGGAGCCTGTTTTGAAGAAGCTGGAGGAGGTCACGCTTGCGTTTTCCTTCCTCGCTCATAAAGCCGATCCTGAGCAAGCCCGACGCGACCTCGCCTTGGTCGCCGAGAAGCTCGATGTCGGACCTGCTCTCGAAACCGAGTTGGAGGACGCTCATCGGCGCTACACGGCCGATTGGGACGGCAGTGCGTTCGACGAATATGTCCGTCTGCTTCAGGCAAAGCAGCGGATGGAAGATATTTTTATGGATGCGCTGATGCCGGAAGAAGCCCCGGCATCGTAGCGAGCGAGGACGATTGATGGCGAAGATGAACGGTGGCGGTGCTGACGAAGGCGCGGAAGTGGCCGATGCCCCGCTGATCGACCTGAACGACGCGAACATCAAGAAGCTGATCGCGCGCGCCAAGAAGCGCGGCTACATCACGTACGACCAGCTCAACGAAGCGCTCCCGCAGGATCAGATGTCCTCCGACCAGCTCGAGGACGTCATGTCGGCGCTCAACGAGATGGGCGTCAACATCGTCGAGAACGAGGAAGCGGGCGAGGACGGCGAGACCGAAGAGCGCGCCGACGACGAGGAGCAGGAAGCCGTCGACGGCGAGGCCGACGGCTCCGCCCCGGCGGTCGAGAAGAAAAAGGAAACCATCGACCGTACCGACGATCCGGTGCGGATGTACCTGCGCGAGATGGGGGCGGTGGAGCTGCTGTCGCGCGAGGGCGAGATCGCGATCGCCAAGCGCATCGAGGCCGGCCGCGACACGATGATCCTCGGGCTGTGCGAAAGCCCGATCACCTTCAACGCGATCATCGACTGGTCGACCGCGCTCAACGAAGGCACGATGCAGCTGCGCGAGATCGTCGATCTCGACGCGATGCTTTCCAAGGGTCCGTCGGCCGAGCAGGTCGAGGGCGCCGAGGACGACACAGGCGAGATCAGCGCCTCGAACGCCGGCCCGCAGTTCAAGGAAGAGGACGAGCCCGAGGAAGCGCCCGCCGACGACGATGACGACATGACCGAGCGTCGTGCGCCGCGTCCGTCCGACGAGGAAGAAGAGGACAACACCCTCAGCCTCGCGCAGATGGAGGAAACGCTCAAGCCGCAGGCGCTCGAGAAGTTCGCCAACATCACCGCGATCTACCGCAAGTTCTCCAAGATGCAGGAGAGTCGGCTCGACGCGATGAGCAATGGCATCGAGCTGTCGGCCGGTGAAGAGCGCAAGTACCAGAAGCTGCGCGAAGATCTGACCGCCGAGGTCGAGAGCGTCCAGTTCCACCAGACCAAGATCGAATATCTGGTCGATCAACTCTACAGCTACAACCGCCGGCTGACGACGCTGGGCGGGCAGATGCTGCGGCTGGCCGAGCGCCACAAGGTCAACCGCAAGGATTTCCTCGAACGCTACATGGGGCATGAGCTGGACGAGGGCTTCCTTCCCTCCGTGACCGGGCTCGACAAGAAGTGGACGGCGTTCGCGACCAACGAGGCCGCGGCGGTCGATCGCATCCGCACCGAGATCAGCGAAATCTCGCAGCAGACCGGCATGGCGCTCAGCGAATTCCGCCGCATCGTCAACATGGTCCAGAAGGCGGAGCGCGAGGCGCGCATCGCCAAGAAGGAGATGGTCGAGGCGAACCTGCGGCTCGTGATCTCGATCGCCAAGAAGTACACCAACCGCGGTCTGCAATTCCTGGATTTGATCCAGGAGGGCAACATCGGGCTGATGAAGGCGGTCGACAAGTTCGAGTACCGTCGCGGTTACAAGTTCTCGACCTATGCAACGTGGTGGATCCGTCAGGCGATCACGCGCTCCATCGCGGATCAGGCGCGCACGATCCGCATCCCGGTGCATATGATCGAGACGATCAACAAGCTGGTGCGCACCAGCCGACAGTTCCTGCACGAGCAGGGCCGCGAACCGACTCCGGAAGAGATGGCCGAGCGCCTCTCGATGCCGCTGGAGAAGGTGCGCAAGGTGATGAAGATCGCCAAGGAACCGATCAGCCTCGAAACGCCGATCGGCGACGAGGAAGATTCGCATCTCGGCGACTTCATCGAGGACAAGAATGCGGTGATCCCGGTCGATGCCGCGATCCAGGCGAACCTCAAGGAAACGGTCACCCGCGTCCTGGCCTCGCTTACCCCGCGTGAGGAACGCGTGCTGCGGATGCGCTTCGGGATCGGGATGAACACCGATCACACGCTGGAAGAGGTCGGCCAGCAATTCTCGGTCACGCGTGAACGTATCCGCCAGATCGAGGCCAAGGCGCTGCGCAAGCTGAAGCATCCGTCACGCAGCCGCAAAATGCGCAGCTTCCTCGATCAGTAAGCGGTGACGGAGAGCGGGGTTCATCCCGCTCTCCGCGCCGATGCCGATCATCGATCCGGGTCAGCAATCGCAGTCGACCGTCTTGCGCCCGCGCGCTGTAAACCGCCCCTTTACATCCCCGCGCTAACGCTGGCTCTCGACCGCCGTGCCGCTGCTGGCCCGGAAGGCGTCACCGAGCGGAGGAAAGCGTGACCATCGCCATCGACAAGCGGCCGCAAGGCTGCGCCGCGACCATCCTGTCGATGGTCGCAAGCGACGGCACCGCCGCCGCGCCGCATGCGCGTGCGCTGGCAGAGCCCACCGCGACGCTGCGCGACATCGCCGATGCGATCCATGCGCTGTGCGTCATCCACGGTGCCTTCCCCGGGATCGTCGACCATGCCAGCAACGGCTGCACCGATCCGTTCGCGCGCGACTGGCTCGCCCAGGCCGCCGCCGCAGTCAGCGGAGAGCGCGCGCTGCTGGTCCGCCTGACCGCCGCGGTCGGCCCCCTGCCCTCGACACCGGGTCAGGCCGCATCGCAGGCAGCGATCCTCGGCCAGCGCAACGCCCTCGAAATGCTGGCACGCTCCGACCGCGCGGGCTGCGCCACCGGTACGGCGCTCGCGTTCGTGCTCGATTGGGCGGCGATCCGCACCGTGCTGGATTGCTGTGCCCGACGCATGGCGCTGCCGCTTGGCGAGTCGTTCGCCGGTGCCGCGACACAGGCGATTGCCTTGCTTCGCGCGATCGAGGCGACCGCGCCGGTCGAGCGCGCGATGGCGTTCGGGGCGCAGCAGATGCTCGCGCAGCATCGTGGCCTGTGGCAATTGCTGGAGTCGCGTGCCACCGCGCGCCACGCAATGTAACGCTTCGGTCCTTGCGTGCGCGCGACTGCCGCCGCTATTCCATACCCGATCTTCGACGAGGGACCGGTTAGGCGATGCAGCGCTTCGAGGGCACGCAGGATTATGTCGCAACCGACGATTTGAAAGTCGCGGTCAACGCCGCGGTTGCGCTGCGCCGGCCGCTGCTGGTCAAGGGTGAGCCGGGCACCGGGAAGACCGTGCTGGCGCAGGAGATCGCGCGCGCGGTCGGCGCCGAGCTGATCGAGTGGAACGTCAAATCCACCACCAAGGCGCAACAGGGCCTCTACGAATATGATGCGGTCGCGCGCCTGCGCGACGGGCAGTTGGGTGACCCGCGCGTGCACGACATCGCCAATTACATCCGTCGCGGCAAATTGTGGGAAGCGTTCACCCGCCCCACCCCGCCGGTGCTGCTGATCGACGAGATCGACAAGGCCGATATCGAATTCCCCAACGACCTGTTGCAGGAACTCGATCGGATGGAGTTTCACGTCTACGAAACCGGCGAGACGGTGCGCGCCGCGCAGCGCCCGATCGTCGTCATCACCTCGAACAACGAAAAGGAACTGCCCGACGCGTTCCTGCGCCGCTGCTT
>NZ_CAXIAM010000088.1:0-8131 GCF_964021865.1 uncultured Sphingomonas sp. | reverse complement strand
ATCATCAGCATCTCAGATTCGAGCCTCCGAGGCTCTGGCAGTCATGGGGTCTAAGCCCGTCGGTCAGTTGCGGTGAGCCGGAGCGGCCTGAACCGCTCGCGCGGGCGGTCGAGTTCGCTCCAAAGATAGTCGCCGGTCAGCCCGATGTGCTCCCACCCGAGCGGAGCCACGTGGGCGAGCAGTTCATCCGGCACGTCGACGCCGGTCGACCGAAGATGCCGGACGGCGCGGTCGAGGTACACCGTGTTCCACAGCGTCACCGCCGCGGTGACCAGCGTCAGCCCCGAGGCTCGGTGCCGCTGGTTCTCGAACGTCCGGTCGCGCAGCTCGCCAAGGCGGTTGAAGAAGATCGCGCGGGCAAGCGCGTTCCTGGCCTCGCCCTTGTTGAGGATGCTGCCGGTTCGGCGCCGCTGCTCGGGATCGTCGAACCAGTCGAGCATGAACAGCGTGCGCTCGACGCGGCCGACCTCGCGAAGCGCCCGGGCGATCGGGTTCTGGCGAGGGTAGCCCGCCAGCTTGCGGAGCATTGCGGACGCGCTCACCGTGCCCGCCCGGATCGAGGCGGCGAGGCGCAGCGTCTCGTCCCAGTTCTCCTCGATCGCGCGGACATTGACCGGCCCGGCTACCAGAGGCTGAAGCGTCGGCCAGCTCTCGAGCGGTGACAGGCTGTATAGTCGCCGCTCGTTCAGATCGCGGATGCGCGGCGCGAACCGGAATCCAAGCAGGTGGCAGAGCCCAAACACATGGTCGACTGCTCCCGCGGTGTCGGTCGCGTGCTCGCGGATGACGAGTTCGCTTTCATGGTCGAGCAGCCCATCGATGACGTGCGCGGCTTCGCCCGCGTTTGCGGCGATCACCTTGGTATGGAACGGTGTGAACCGGTCGGAGACGTGGGTGTAGAACAGCACCCCCGGCTCCGAGCCGTAGCGGGCGTTGTGATCGGCCCGCGCCTCACCGCGACCTCCCGCCCGGAAGAACTGCCCGTCGGACGACGACGTATCGCCCGGTCCCCACACCGCCCCGAGCGGGTGCGCGGTATGCGTGTCGACCATCGCGGCGAGGGCCGACAGGTACGTCTCGTCGCGGACGTGCCATTCGGCTGTCCAGCGCAGCCGGGCGAGCGTCAATCCGCGCGAACTTTCGGCCATCCGGCCCAGCCCCAGGTTGGTCGCGTCGGCGAGGATTGTGCCCATCAGCGCCGACTGGTCGGACGCCGGCTCGCCGCTGCGCGCATGAACGAACTGGTCCGCGAAGCCCGACCACGCAGCGACTTCGACCAGAAGATCCGTGACGCGCACGCGCGGCAGCATCGCATAGAGGCGAGCTTTCAACGCTTCAGCCTCATCGGGAACCGAACGGCGCAGCGGTGAGATGGTCAGCTCCCCGCCCGTGATGGCGACGTCAACCAGTTCACCGGCAGCCGCGGCCTGCTCGACCTCGGTCATGCGCCGGGTAAGCAGATCGCGCCGTTCGACGTGCCAGTCCCGGAACCCGGAGGCCACCGCGAGTCTAAGCCGTCCTTCGGCGCGCATCGCGGCGAACGCGGGCTGAGGCAGAAGATAATCGTCGAGGGTGCGATAGGCGCGACTGCCATCGACCCAGATGCCACCCGACGCCAACCGCTCGCGCAGATGAACGACAACGGCAATCTCATAGGCACGCCGGTCGATGCCACCCCCGGCCGCGAACACCACCTTGCGCCAGCGCGGGCGAAGAAAGGTGGTCGGGACGCGCTTGGGCAGGACCGAGCGGCCGTCCTGGTACATGCGCCGCAGCACCTCGATCGCGCTGAGCAGCGGGTCGCCGGAACGAGCGGCGTGGAACGAGAACGCAGCCAGGAAGGTAGGTGCGAACTTGCGGACCGCGGGGTAGCGCTCGACCACCTCGTCCAGACCGTCGTCGGTGGGTCGGGTCAGCTCCTCGGCATCGCGAACGCTGCGTTCGAGCTGCTCCCATCCGATGCCGTCGGTGATCGCGCGCAGCGGGTCGCGGCCGCTCGCGCGCGTTTCCATCAGCAGGCGACCGAGCCGCGCGTGGACGCGAGCGGTGTCTTTGAGCAGCCGGGCGGCCCCAAGCAGTCGTTCGGAGCGCATCCGGTCCGCCCGCCGAAACAACGAGCCGACCAGCTTCTCGACCATGACCAGAGCGGCGTCAGTTAGCGCCGCCTCCATTTCGATTGCGAACGCGATCAGCGTGGCCAGTCGCCGGCGACGCTCCAGGCGGCGAAGGTGCTGCGCTGTCACAATGCTCGCGACGCGCGCGATCACGGCATAACGTGCGCCGTGAATGCGGCGGGCTCGGTCGGGTTCGATCCCGAGAGAGCGAACTCGATCGAGGCGCTCGACCAGCGCTTTCAGGTTGGACGCTGAGGGTGCCTCCGACCAGTCCCGGATCCAGCCCAGGCCCGTCCGGCCGTGTTCGCCAGCGTCGATCAGTTCATCGAGCCCTGCTTCTTGGTCGTCCGAGCAGTCGCGGATCAGGCCTGCGAACGCGGATCGGCGTGCCTGAGTGCGCGCGATCAGGGCAACCCGTTCCAGCGACGATGCCGCGGGGACCACCACGCGGGTCAGCCGCAGTCGTTCAACCATCGCCGCGACGATCGGCTCGCCGCGATCGGTCGATGTCGCGACCTCAATGCCGAGCGTCAGCATGGCGCGCATGTCGGCACGTTCGAACGCGCGTAGCACGAGCAGCGTCTCGATCTCGGCGCGGTGCTCGCGCAGGGTCGGTCCGCGATCGGCGTAGCCAAGGAAGGCGGCAGGCTCGCCACCCAGCTGCTCGCACAAGGTCGCAAGCATAATGGCGGGCGGTGCCTCACCTGGCGCGAGCGCTCGCCCGGGATGGCGAAGATAGCAGAGCTGGACCGCGTAGCCGATCCGGTTGGCACCGCGTCGACGGCGACACACTTGGACGAGGTCATCCGGCCCAAGCGTGTAGAGCCGATCGATCGTTTCCCGATCGGTCGGCGGGTCGAAGATCGCGGCACGCTGCCCGGGCGAAAGGATCGTCTTGGTCGACATCGCACCGGTTCCCCGCAATTGTCACATATTCTTCTACTCAGGCTGTTGGTGGAGCATAGACAGGAACACGGGTTAAGTGACAAAGTAGCGGGATCGTGGCGAGCATTCCGGTTTTGTCACGCAGACGGACGAATATGTGACAACGCTCATCGGCTATGCACGGGTCTCGAAAACGGACGGCAGCCAGGTCCACGATCTGCAGCGCGACGCGCTGATCGGCGCCGGGGTCGATCCCGACCACATCTACGAGGATACGGCCTCGGGGCGGCGCGACGATCGCCCCGGTTTAGCGGGCGCGCTCAAGGCGCTCCGCTCAGGCGATACGCTCGTCATCTGGAAACTCGACCGGCTCGGGCGCGACCTGCGCCACCTAGTCAATACGGTCGGCGATCTAACCAAGCGCGGCGTTGGCCTGAAAGTGCTGGCGGGGGAAGGCGCGTCGATCGACACCACCACCGCCAATGGTCGGCTGATCTTCGCGATCTTCGCCGGACTCGCCGAATTCGAGCGCGAACTGATCGTCGAACGCACCAAAGCGGGCCTTGCCTCGGCACGCGCCCGCGGCAGACATGGCGGGCGACCGTTCAAGATGACGCCCGCCAAATTGCGGCTCGCCCAGGCCGCGATGGGGAAACCGGAAACTAAGGTGGGTGAGCTGTGCGTCGAGCTCGGCGTCACGCGTCAGACGCTCTACCGGCATGTCACGCCCGATGGTCAGATCCGCTCCGATGGTGAGAAGCTGCTCGAGCAAAGATCGCTACGTACAACTGCCTGACGGTCATATGATCATTCTCGATCGGAGCGACTCACCAACTGGATAGTTGCGCTCGCGTGCCGGCCGAAACTGTTTCAGGCTCCGGGCAGCTTCCGCGCTTTATCGAGGTGCTTCCGGGTCACGAGCCCGCCCGCTTTAGCCTTCTCCCGCACCGCCGCGTTACTACCCTTCGTCGCGTAGGCGTTATGGACCTTCAACGCTTCCTCGTGCGCCGCGATCTGTCCCCGCTTGTACGCCGCGTCGAATTCGGCGCGGGGCGTGTTCTCTAGCGTGTCCAGCATCTGAGACAGAGGCCCGACCAGCGCGCTTCCGGAATCGGTGGCGGCGGGCATGCTCAGTACGCTGGCGTGCTCCGCCATCATACGGGTGTGATGGTCGACCATCGTTTGCGCAAACAAGCGTGAAGCTTGGGATTGGGATCTGGTCAGCACGAGCCGGCTCGCATCGACCTCGTACCTACTCAGCGCGTGCATGGCACCGAGATAATCCCTGGTTTCGACAGGAGCAGGGTTCGTGCTGATCCCGGCCTGCGCGAGGGACGCCGACAACGGCGCAGCAAGACACGCCACCGTGATCGCGGTCAGAGCCGCGCCGACTGACTTTCGCATTGGTCCACCTCCTGATTTTCGTTCTTGTTCATGCATGTGCTCAACTCGCGCCGGGCCGTGCGACGTTGGTCTTGTCCAGCGCCGCCCGGAGTCCGCGCGCAAGCTTCGCCGCGTCATCGATCGCCCAGAAGTGCATAAAGAACAGCCGCGGCTGGTCATCAAGCATGTGATTGTGGAGCGCGGTCACCTCGATCCCGTTGGTGCGCAACGCCTTGAGCACCGGGTCGACCTCGGCCGCGGTCAGCACAAAATCACCCGTGATCGCCGCCCGCCCGGAGCCGGTCGGCTGGAAGTTGATCGCGGTCGCCGTCCCCATCGAGGCGGGCGCGGGCATCCCGCCGTCGGTCAGCTTCTCGGCGCGCGGAAAGCTGAACTGATATACACCGCCGTTCGGCTTGCCCTTGATCCCCATCACCTGGTCGAGCGCCGCGGTGTCGAGCGCGATCGGTGATGACGAGCCCGCGCCGGCCGAAGGTGGCTGCGAGTCCCTGGACGGGGCCGCGAGAGGGGTTCGGCTGGCGGCGAGCGCTTCGCGAAGCGCGGTCGCGAGCTTCACCGGGTCGCCATGGCCGCCGATGTGCATATACATCGTCGCCGGCGCGGAACGGAGCAGGTGGTTGTGGAGCGCCGTGATCGTGAACCCGCTCGCCAACAGTCGGCTCATCACCGGGTTCACTTCCGCATGAGTGAGAACCAGGTCGCCCATGACCATCACCTGATCACCCATCGGCTGGAACGCCGCCCAGGAGCCCAGCGCCAAGGCGGGCTTCACGGCAACGCCGTCAAGCGTCACGTTAAGGTCCGATCGTGGAAAGCCGTAGCGACGGACGCCGCCCGCCTGTTCGGTCCCGACGCGGCCGAGCGCGCGGTCGACCGCGGCCCAGTCGGGGGCGGCCGACGCCGGCGCGGCAAAGGTCACGGCGACCGCGACCGCCAGGGGGAGCATTAGGTGGCGCAAAACTTCTCTCCTCGATCTCAACTGGTCGGCCGGCATGGAAAATGCTGGCGCAACGCTATCGTCACACCCGCAAGCCGGGGCATGTTCGCCATTTGCCGGTTGTCGGCCGCCCATGCCAGAAAGATGCGGCTCAACTCACCGGCCCTGACACCCCGCCCGCAAATGCCGGCCTCGCTGCCGCCGTTGCCGAACGCGGAAAGCGTCTCGGCCGCGCCGGCGAGGTACGCCTCGCAACGACCGTTCACCTTTTTCTTCTGCTCGTCGGCGCACATCTGGTGAAACTGCGCCACCGTCTCGTAACGTGGTTGCGCCAGAGTGGGCGAGGCGGTCGCGAGCGCGAGACCCGCCAGGATGGCAGAAGCACTTGATTGGACGGTTTGCATCAAAGTCTCCTCGCCCCAAGCTTTAACTCGCCACCCTCAAACGATACAAGTGTACGGTTGTATCCGCCTCATGATACAGGCGCTGCATGGCTGATGCTTCTCCATCTACGCCGCACGACTGGCTGCTGCTGATCCCCCAACTCCCGGCTAAGCCCGCCTACCTGCGTGTCCGGGTGTGGCGGCGCTTGCAGGCGATCGGTGCCGCCGCGCTCAAGAACGCCGTCCACGCGCTTCCTTCGCGCGACGACACGCGCGCGCTGTTTGAGGAGCTGAGAACGGAAATCATCGCAGGCGGCGGCGAGGCGCTGATCCTGGAAGCGCGGCTCGTGGATGGAATGACGGACGCAGAGCTTCGCGCCGTGTTCGATGCGGCCCGCGACGCCGACTATGACGAGCTTACGCGCGAGGCGCGCTCGCTGAGCGACGCCGGCGACGCGACCGACACTCGGCGCTTGCGCAAGCGCCTGGACGAGATTGCCGCCATCGACTTCTTCGGCGCGCATGGTCAGCAAGTAGCGTTGGCGGCCCTCGCAGATGCGGACCGCCGCGACCATGAACATCCCGACGTGAGCGGGGCGGGTGCGCCGGAGCTGATGCCCGCGGAGTTGAAAAGCCGCACCTGGGTCACGCGCCGACACGTCCATGTCGACCGCATCGCGTCTGCTTGGCTGATCCGGCGGTATATCGACGTGGATGCCAGCTTCAAATTCGTGGACGGCAAGGAATACACCCCCCAGCCGAGCGAGCTGCGATTCGACATGGCGGACGCGGAGTTTACGCATGAAGGCGACCGCTGCACCTTCGAGACGCTGGTGTCCCGCACCGGGCTCGATGGCGACCAGGCGCTCCGCGCGCTCGCCGAGATCGTCCATGATCTCGACATCGCCGATGGCAAGTTCGGTCGTCCGGAGACGGCGGGCATCGGCGCGCTCATCAACGGCATCTGCGCTGGCACGGACGACGACATTGAGCGCATCGCGCAAGGATCGGGCGCGCTCGACGGCTTCTACGCGCACTTCGCCAAGCGGCGCTGAACAGATGGGAGTTGATCATGGCGAGCATCGAACAACCCGTTCCGACAAGCGCGGTCGGCGATGACACCCGCCCGCCCGACCTGAGCTATCCCGCGCTATTTGTCCGATTCCTACGCTTCGGCATGATGGCGTTCGGCGGTCCTGTTGCGCAGATCGCGATGATCCGGCGCGAGCTGGTCGACGAGGAACGCTGGATCGGGAGCGACCGGTTCAACAAGCTCTTGGCCGTCATGCAGGTGTTGCCCGGGCCGGAGGCGCATGAATTGTGCGTGCATCTCGGCGTCCGGGCCAAGGGGCGGCTGGGCGGCTTGCTCGCCGGGCTCGGCTTCATGCTGCCGGGCTTGGTCCTCATGCTCGCGCTGGCATGGCTCTACACTCGGCTGCCGATCCAAGGAACGCTACTCGGAGCGGCGCTCCTCGGCGTCCAGGCGGCGGTGATCGCGGTAATCGTCCGCGCGGTGCATAGGATCGGCGAGCACATCCTGCTTGACCCATGGCTCTGGGCTGCGGCTATCGCCGCAGCGATCGCCTCGCTCGCCGGTGTCAGTTTCTGGATCGTGCTGCCAGCCGCAGGCGCTGCCTATGCGCTCGCATCGACCGGGCGCTACGCGCTCCCTGCGGTCGTCGTCGCGATCGCCGTTGGCTTGGCGGCCCTGACCTGGGCAGGAAGCCTCGGGAATGCCAGCGTGGCGGTCGCTCGGGAACCGGCGCCCACGGTCGCCGCGCTCTTTTGGACCGGGCTGAAAGGCGGGCTGCTGACGTTCGGCGGGGCCTATACCGCCATTCCGTTCATCCGGAACGACACGGTGGGCCGGGGCTGGATGACGGACGCGCAGTTCCTCGACGGCTTAGGGTTGGCCGGCATCCTGCCAGCCCCACTCGTAATCTTTGCGACCTTCGCCGGCTGGATCAGCGGCGGCCTCGCCGGGGCGCTCGCGATGACGGCCGGCATGTTCCTCCCCGCGTTCGCCTTCTCGCTCCTACTCTACGACCGGTTGGAAGCGGTGGTAGAGCACAAGCGGCTGCAACTCTTCTTGGCGGGCGTCGCGGCCGGGGTCGTTGGCGTTATCGTGGTGACGGTCACGGACCTCGCCCGGACCACGGCCGCACGCACCTCAAGCCCAATCGCGAGCGCGCTCATCTTCGCCATCGCGCTGGCCATCATGTACCGCTGGAAAAGCAAGCTCGCCACGCCGGTTGTCCTGGCGATTGGGGCAGTGATCGGGGCATCCGCCCTGAGCTAGAAGACCGTGCGGTCGCCGTAAGTCGAGGTCTCGATAATCGATCGATACCAATTCACTTAGACCCCATGACTGCCAGAGCCTCGGAGGCTCGAATCTGAGATGCTGATGA
>NZ_CAXIAM010000087.1:0-8342 GCF_964021865.1 uncultured Sphingomonas sp. | reverse complement strand
CGCACCGCGCCCGCGACGTTGATCCCCGACGACAGACCGAGGCACAGCCCTTCCTCGCGCAGCAATCGGTCGGTCCAGTCGAGCCCCTCCTGATCGGGGATGCGGAACTGCGTGTCGACCGGCGCGCCGTCCAGATTGGCGGTGATCCGCCCCTGCCCGATCCCCTCGGCGACTGACGAGCCCTCCGCGCGCAACTCGCCGCACGCATAATATTCGTAGAGCGCTGCGCCGTGCGGATCGCTGAGCGCGATGCACACGTCCGGGTCATGCGCCTTCAACCCCAGCCCGACCCCGGCGAAGGTACCGCCGGTGCCGACCGCGCAGGTGAAGCCGTCGATCCGGCCGTCCATCTGCGTCCAGATCTCCTCGGCGGTGCCGACGATGTGCGCGCGGCGGTTGGCGATATTGTCGAACTGATTCGCCCAGATCGCGCCGGGCGTCTCCTCCGCGATCCGCCGCGAGGTGTGAACGAAATGCGCCGACGACGCATACGGCGCGGCCGGCACCGTCACCAGCTCCGCGCCCAGCGCGCGCAGCGTGTCCATCTTCTCCTTGGACTGGGTGTCGGGCATCACGATGATCGTGCGGTAGCCCTTGGCATTGGCGACCAGCGCCAGCCCGATGCCGGTGTTGCCCGCCGTGCCCTCGACGATCGTCCCGCCGGGCGCGAGCACGCCGCGCTCCTCGGCATCGTTGACGATGAACAGCGCGGCGCGGTCCTTCACGCTCGCCCCAGGATTGGCGAACTCGCACTTGCCGAAGATATCGCAGCCGGTCGCCTCGCTCGGCCCCTTCAGACGGACGAGCGGCGTATTGCCGATCAGGGCGAGAGTATCGGTGGTCGTATGCATGGCGGCACAAATGCGGGCGCGCCGGGCGATGCGCAAGCGATTGAAACTATCGGTCGCCCTCTCCCGCCTTCATCCTGCTCGCCAAGTCGCGACAAAGCTGCCATGTTCCTGTTTCGTTTCCGAACGCGAGTCGCCCCCGAGCCGTCCATGACCGACCTGCCGCCCCGCCCGCTGCGCTGGTTGTTCCTCGATCTGAACAGCTATTTCGCGAGCGTCGAGCAGCAGTTGCAGCCCAGCCTGCGCGGACGGCCGGTGATCGTCGCGCCGGTCGGCACCGACACGACGGTGGCGATCGCGGCCTCGGTCGAGGCGAAACGCTACGGCATCTCGACGGGCACGCCGGTGTGGGAGGCCAAGCAGCGCTGCCGCGAACTGGTCGTCACGCCCGCACGCCACGAGCGCTACGTCGAATTTCACCATGCGATCGTCGCCGAGATCGAGCGGCACATCCCGGTCACCAAGGTCTGTTCGATCGACGAGGTCGCGTGCCGGCTGCTCGACAACGAGAACGACCGCGCGCATGCCGAGGCGCTGGCGGTGCGGATCAAGCGCGGCATCCGCGAGAAAGTCGGCGCATGCCTGACGTCCTCGGTCGGGATCGCGCCCAACCGGCTGCTCGCCAAGCTCGCCTCCGACCTGCAGAAGCCCGACGGGCTGGTGGTGTTCGAGGCGGCCGACCTGCCGCACGCGCTCTATCGCCTGTCGTTGCGCGACATCAGCGGGATCGGCGCGAAGATGGAGCGGCGGCTGGCACGCGACGGGGTCAACGATATCGAGCAATTGCTCGCACGCCGGCCGCGCGACGCCGGCCATGCGTGGGGCGGCACCAATGGCGACCGGCTGTGGTATCTGCTCCACGGCGTCGATCTGGCCGAGAAGGCGACGCAGAGCCGCACGATCGGGCACAGCCATGTCCTGTCGCCGGGCAAGCGCGGCTATGGCGCGGTGCGACTGACCGCGCGGCGGCTGGCGCTGAAGGCGGCGAGCCGGTTGCGCCGCAAGGCGTATCGCGCGCGGTTGCTGGTGCTGCATGCGCGGTTCGAGGACGACAAGAGCGTGTGGCGCACCTCCGCGAAGCTGCCCGCGACGCAGGACAGTTTCGCGGTGCTGTCGGCACTCGACACGTTGCTCCCGCGGCTGCGCGCGCAGGAGGCGGTGCATCGCAGCGGCTGCCGGATGATCGGGGTGACGCTGGCCGAGATCGAACCCGTCACCGCGGAGCAGCATTCGCTGTTCGCGCACCTGCCCGCCGACGATCCGCTGGCACGCGAGACGCGCGGATTGGCGCTGAGCCGGGCGATGGACCGGATAAACGAGCGATTCGGGCGACATGCGGTGTCGGTAGGCGCGATGCACGGCGGGCGGCTGGACCGTGTCGGTACGAAAATTGCGTTTGGCCGCATCCCGGACATGGATGAATTTCACGAATGACCGCATCTCTGATGCACCGCAATAATCCGTGACTTGACGGACAAAAGCGCATCGGCGAAGCGGCACATATTATGCAGAAGCTCCTCCCCCTTTCGCTGGCCGGCGCCCTGCTGGCCCTGTCGGCCTGCAACTCCGAGCCGTCCTCGCCGCAGGTGCTCGACAGCAACCCCGATCCGATGGCGTCGACGCTCGCCAACGCGGCACCGATCGAACTGCCCCCGGCGATCAAGGCCGACAAGACCATGCGCTGCAAGGATCAGAGCCTGGCCTATGTCACCTTCTTCGACGGCGACAAGCAGGCGGTGGTCCGCACCGAAAAGGGCGGCGCCGCCACCACGCTGAAGGCCGAGAAGGCGGGCGATCCGCTGACCGCCGAGGGTGGCTGGAAGATGACCGGCACCACCAGCGAGGTGAAGCTGACCCGTCCGGGCAAGCCCGAGCTGGTCTGCCACTCGTAATTTTTTCCGATCGGGCAGGCCGCCACCGGCCTGCCCCTTTTTCCCATGCCGGACCTGCGACAAAAATCAGGCGCGGGCCGGAACTTACGGCGCGAGGCGCGCCGTCCCGGCGACCTCGTCGCGTCGACCCGCGATGGCGGGGCACGGCGCCGACCTGCATCATCCTCCTTGCCCTGCGTCCGGCCGAATCGTAGCGTCACGCGCATGACGACGGTGGCGATCTACAGCGTGAAGGGCGGCGTCGGGAAAACGACGCTGGCGATCAATCTCGCCTGGTGTGCGGCGACGCTATCGGCGCGGCGCACGTTATTGTGGGATCTCGATCCGCAAGGTTCCGCCACCTGGGCGCTGGGCGATGGCCGCGCGCATGACCGGGCCGGCGCGCTGTTCGCCAAAGGCGTATCGCCCGCCAAGCTGATCTCCGCGACCGCGTTCGACCGGCTCGACCTGCTCCCCGCCGACGCCTCGTTGCGCGACCTGAACCATCAGCTGCGTGAGCTGGACAAGAAGCGCCGGCTGCGCAAGCTGGTCGGCGAGTTGGGCGATCACGACACGGTGGTGCTCGATTGCCCGCCGGGGCTGACCGAGACGTCCGACCAGGTGGTGCGCGCTGCCGACCTGCTGGTGGTGCCGGTCGTCCCCTCCGCCTTCTCGCAACAGGCGTTCGCGACGCTCGATCGCGAATTCGGCGGGCAGGTGCCGATCCTGCCGGTGCACGTGATGGTCGACCGCCGCCGCGCGCTTCATGCCGAGGCGATCGCGCGCAATCCCGACTGGCCGGTGATCCCGATGGCCAGCGCGGTCGAAAACGCCACGACGCAGCGGCTGCCGACCGGGGTCGCCGCGCCGCGCAGCCCCGCGGCGGCCGCCTTTGCGCACCTGTGGCGGACGATCGAGCAGCGACGGGCTTGACCGGACCGGGAACGCTCGATCCGGGGCTGTTGCTCGGCGCCTATTCGGTCGGCGTCTTTCCGATGGCGGACAGCCGCGATGCCGACAGCATCTATTGGGTGGAGCCGCGTCGCCGTGCGATCCTGCCACTCGACGGCTTCCATCTGTCCCGGTCGTTGCGGCGCGTGATCGCCGCCGATCGTTTCCGCGTCACCGTCGACCGCGCGTTCCGGCAGATCATCGCGCTGTGCGCCGAGGCTGCCGAGGATCGCCCCGATACGTGGATCAACCCGATCATCGAGGACGCGTTCGTCCGCCTGCACGCGATGGGCCGTGCCCATTCGGTCGAATGCTGGGACGGCGACCGGCTGGCGGGCGGGCTCTACGGGCTGGCGCTCGGCCGCGCCTTCTTCGGGGAGAGCATGGTCAGCCGCGCGCCCAATGCCTCGAAGGTCGCGATCGCGTCGCTGGTCGCGCGGCTGGGCGCGGGCGGCTTCTCGCTGCTGGACTGCCAGTTCATGACCGCGCACCTCGCCTCGCTGGGCGCGCAGGAGATCGATCGCGCCGATTACATGGCGTTGCTGGGCGCGGCGCTTTCCTCGACCGGTTCGTCGGCGGCCTCGTCCGCGGCGTCGCTGTCCGTCGAGGCCGGCGCGGGCGATTTCTTCGCGCTCGACGCCGCGGCGGGGGCCGACGGCGCGGTGCCCGGGAAGGTCGTCGTGCAGCTCCTCGGCCAGACGTCGTAGACCGGGTGGATGACGACGTTGAGCGCGGGACGCTCCTTATAGAGCCAGCCCGAGAAGACGCGCCGCCAATGCGCGTCGGCCCCACGCACGTCGAGCTGAACGAAGGCGCCGGTCAGTTGCTCGGGCTCCCACGGCGCGGTCTTCTCGCACGCCCGCAGCCGCACGATCACGTCGCCGACGCGGCCCGCCTGTCCGGGGCGAAGCGTCAGCTCGCGGCTGACGCCGTTGCGCTTGTTGAGCAGGCCCAGCACCGCGACGCGCTGCGCCATCGGGGTGGTGCCGGCGTCGACCGCCGCGTCCTGCGCATCGGTGCGGACTTCGTCGGCGGCCGGAGTCTCCGCGGCATCCGGTGCGGTGTCGGGCACCGTCTTGCTCACGATCGGCGCGTCGGGCGACACGGCACGCGAGCCCGTGCGAAGGCCGAGCCCCGCCCAGGTTACGCCTGCCGCCGCCACCAGAACCAGCCCGCCGATCGCGAGCGGGCGCTTCACGCGTCGGGGCTCCACGCCTCGTAATCGCCGGTCGCGGCGGCGCGGTTGCCGCCCTTCTCCAGCGCGCCTTGCGGGCGATAGGCGAAGGCGGTGCCGGTCATGTTCGGGACGGCGGGCTTTTCCCACTGCCGCGGCGCGGGCAGCACGTCGGTCGGCACGCCGTCGATCTGGCGATGGAGCCAGCCATACCATTCCGGCGGCACGCGGCTGACGTCGTTGGCGCCCGCATAGATCACCCAGCGGCGCGGCTCGCCCGCGGTATCGCGGCCACCCTCCCAATAGGTGTTGCCGAGATAATCCTCGCCCACCTGACGCTTGCCGCGCAGGCCGTAGAGGATGGTGCCCCAGCTTGCGCCGTTCCACCAGGTGAAGGGGTTGAGATTGATGCCCATCGTGGCGCCTCGCTTACCCGCGTGCGCGCGCCCGTTCAATGCCCGTTGCACACGGGGGTCACTCGGGCGCGGCGACCCCGACCGCGAGCGGTCCCTTGCGCCCCTGCACCACCCGCGCGCGCAGCCGCTGGTCGGGCTCGACATCCGCGATCCCGGCACGGCGCAGCGTCTCCATATGGACGAAGATGTCGCCGGGCCGCGCCAGCGCCACCAGAAAGCCGTAGCCCTTGATCCGGTTGAACCATTTGACGCTGACGTCTTCCCATTGCGCCTGCGATGCGGCGTCGTCGGGTGCGATCTCGGGGGCCAGCCGCTCACGGTCGCGGTCGCGCACCGTCTCGGTCGCGGCGGCGAGGTCGAGCGCGGAAATCTCCACCGCCTGCCACCCGCGCGGTCCTTGCGCAGCCAGCCCCTGCAAGCGCGTGCCTTCGGGCAGGGTACGGCGGCCATAGGCCTGCAGCACGCTGAAGTGGAGAAGCACGTCCCCCATCGCCGGATCGTCGGGCACGATGAAACCGAACCCGCGCGTCGCGTCGAACCATTTCAGCACGCCGGTCAGCACGACCGACGGCAGCGCGCCCTCGGTCGGTCCGGCGCGAAGTTCCGCGCCCCCGGTCGGTGTGCCAGGCCCGTCGTGCACGTCGCGTCCTGCCCCTTTTTTAATCCCCGGTTAACATCGGTGCACTGCACCATGAGTGAAAGCAAGAAGGGATATGTCAGTCCAAGATCGGAATCTCCCCCGGCGCGCTGTCGACGACGCGTCGTGCGGTGGTCGAATCGTGCCCGGCCCGCAGCAGCGCCGCGAGGTGCCGCTCGCGTTCGCGGGGATCGGGGCGCTGCGAGGCGAACGGCCCGATCCGCTTGCGCCGCGCCAGCCGCAGCGCGCTGTCGAGCGCGGCGGTGCGCGCTTCCTCCACGACGGGCGCGCGATCCTCTTCGTCCAGCCCGGCGGCGCGCAGCGTCTCGGCCACGCGTCGCGCGCCATAGCCGCGCCGCGCCAATGCCGCACCCTTCTGCTCGGCGAAGCTGCGATCGTCGACATAGCCGGCGTCGGCCATCCGCTGCGCCACCTCGCGCGGATCGACCGGCACACCGTCCCAGCCGCGCTCTCGAACCTTGCGCGCCAGATAGTCGGCCAGCTTGCCGCGCGACGTCGCGAACCGCTCGACATAGCGGAGCGCCAGCCGTTCGAGCGCGGCGGCGTCGAGCGGCGGCGGGGCACGGCGCGGCGTGCGCGCAGAGGGCGGAGTCAAAGCCACGCCTTGATTGTGCCACACTGACCGTGGATTCTAACGCTCAAAATTTTAACACATCCGGCAAACCGCCATTTTTGCCGGTCAACCATTGCGCACGCGTGACAGGTGCGACAGGAACACAGGATGACGATCGACCTCGCCACGATGAACGCTCCCGCGACGGTTGCGCCGACGGCCACCCCGACCGAGGACCGGCTGCCGCGCCGCTTCTCGGATTTTACGACGCTGGGCGAGGCACTCGATTATGCCGCGTCGGGCGTGCGCGGGCTGAACTTCCACGATGCGCGCGGCACGCTGGTGCGTGGCTATCCGTTCGCGCAGATGCGCGACGACGCGCATGACGCCGCGTTGCGGCTGATCGCCGCCGGGGTCGTGCCGGGCGACCGCGTCGCGCTGGTCGCTGAGACGAGCGCCGAATTCGCCGCGCTGTTCTTCGGCGCGGTGCTGGCGGGCGCCTGGCCGGTGCCGCTGCCGCTGCCGACCTCGTTCGGCGGGCGCGAATCCTACATCGATCAGTTGCGCGTCCAGCTCGCGAGCTGCGATCCGAAGCTGCTGATCTATCCGGCCGAGCTGGCGCAACTGGCGGGCGCCGCCGCCGAGGCGTCGGGCGTGGCCGGGGTCGACTGGGCCGAGTTCGCGACGCGTCCCGCCCCGGCCGCAGACTTGCCCGCGGCCAGCGCCGACGACGTCTGCTACCTGCAATATTCCAGCGGCTCGACGCGCTTCCCGCACGGCGTGGCGGTGACGCATCGCGCGCTGCTCAGCAATCTTGCGGCGCATGCGCACGGCATGCAGATCGTCGAAACCGATCGCTGCGTGTCGTGGCTGCCGTGGTATCACGACATGGGGCTGGTCGGCTGCTTCCTGTCGCCGCTCGCCAACCAGGTGTCGGTCGATTACCTGAAGACCGAGGATTTCGCGCGCCGCCCGCTGTCGTGGCTCGACCTGATCAGCCGCAACACCGGCACCACGCTCAGCTATTCGCCGACCTTCGGCTATGACATCTGCGCGCGCCGCATTTCGAGCCAGACCAAGGCGTCGGATCGCTTCGACCTTTCGCGCTGGCGCGTGGCGGGCAACGGCGCGGACATGATCCGCCCCGACGTGATGCAGGCGTTCGTCGACGCCTTTGCCGATGCCGGCTTCCAGGCGACTGCGTTCCTGCCCAGCTACGGCCTGGCCGAAGCGACGCTGGCCGTGTCGCTGATGCCGCCGGGCGAGGGCATCCGCGTCGAGCTGGTCGAGGAAACCGAGCTGTCGGGGATGCACCACGGCGAGGATCGTCCGCAGCGTTACCGCGCGATCGTGAACTGCGGCAAGGCAGTGCGCGACATGGAGATCCAGGTCCGCGAGGAAGACGGCACCCCGCTGCCCGACGGCGCGATCGGCAAGGTGTGGTGCCGCGGGCCGAGCGTCATGGTGGGCTATTTCCGCGATCAGGCGTCGACCGATGCATGTCTGGTCGACGGCTGGCTGGATACCGGCGACATGGGCTATATGTCGGACGGCTATATCTTCATCGTCGGCCGCGCGAAGGACATGATCATCATCAACGGCCGCAACCACTGGCCGCAGGATATCGAATGGGCGGTCGAGCAATTGCCCGGCTTCAAGGCCGGCGACATCGCCGCCTTCGCGATCACCACGCCGGGCGGCGAGGAAACGCCGGCGGTGCTGGTGCAATGCCGCAGCTCCGACGAGGCCGAGCGCGTGCGGTTGCGCGACGAAATCCGCGATCGGGTGCGGTCGGTGACGGGCATGAACTGCGTCGTCGAACTGATCCCGCCGCGCACCTTGCCGCGCACCAGTTCGGGCAAGCTCAGCCG
>NZ_CAXIAM010000086.1:0-8566 GCF_964021865.1 uncultured Sphingomonas sp. | reverse complement strand
CCGATCTGGCGGCGATCCCGCCTATAACGCCGCCGCGCTCCGCCGCCTGCTGACCGGCGAGCCGGGCGCATACCGCGACGCGGTGCTGCTCAACGCCGCCGCCGCGCTGGTGCTTGCCGGCCGGCAGACCGATCTGCGCGCCGCCGCGGCACAGGCGGCCGAGGCGATTGACGCCGGTCACGCCACCACCCTCCTCGATCGCTGGATCGCCTGGTCATGACCATCCTCGCCGACATCTGCGCGACCAAGCGCAGCGAGGTCGCCGCGCGCAAGGCCACGACCTCGCTCGCCGACCTGACCACCCTCGCTGCCGCGCAGAGCGCCGCGCGCGGCTTTCGCGCCGCGCTCGATGCGACCGTCGCCGCCGGCCGCCACGCGCTGATCGCCGAGATCAAGAAGGCCAGCCCGTCCAAGGGGCTGATCCGCGCCGATTTCGACCCGCCCGCGCACGCGCGCGCTTATGCGGAGGGCGGCGCGACCTGCCTGTCGGTGCTCACCGACGCCCAATATTTTCAGGGCAACGAGGAGTATCTGATCGCCGCGCGCGCCGCCTGCGACCTGCCCGTGCTCCGCAAGGATTTCACCGTCGATCCGTGGCAGGTGGTCGAGGCGCGCAGCATCGGTGCCGACGCGATCCTGCTGATCGCCGCCGCGATCGACGATGCGTGCATGGCCGAATGCGAGGCGGCCGCGATCGAACAGGGGCTCGACGTGCTGGTCGAGGTTCACGACGCCGACGAGATGGAGCGCGCCGCCCGCCTGAAGACGCGTCTGATCGGCGTCAACAACCGCGACCTGCGTACCTTCACGGTCGACTTCCGTCGTACTTACGATCTGATCGCGGACGCGCCGGCCGGCTGCACGTTCGTCGCCGAAAGCGGCCTCACCAGCCGCGCCGACCTCGACGAACTGGCCGCGCATGACGTGCATTGCTTCCTGATCGGCGAAGCGCTGATGCGCCACGCCGACATCGCCGCGGCAACGCGCGCGATGGTCGGTTAGGATCGCCCGGGATGCCCCGCCGCCCAACCACCGTTCGTACTGAGCTTGTCGAAGTACGTGCCCCACAGCACGCCGTCTAACACATGACCAACCTCACCCACCTCGATGCCGATGGCGCCGCGCACATGGTCGATGTCGGCGACAAGGCGGTCACCCGCCGCGAGGCGGTCGCGACCGGTACGATCACGATGTCCGATGCAGCGCTAACCGCGATTCGCGACGGCGCAGTGAAGAAAGGCGACGTCCTCGCGGTCGCCCGCGTCGCGGGGATCATGGCCGCGAAGCGCACCAGCGACCTCATTCCGCTATGCCATCCGCTCCCGATCACGCGCGTGTCGCTCGATCTGGTGCCGGAGGCGAGCGGCATCACCGCCACCGCCACCGTCGCGACCGACGGCAAGACCGGCGTCGAGATGGAGGCGCTGACCGCCGTCTCCACCGCGCTGCTGACCGTCTACGACATGGCAAAGGCGATCGATAAGGCGATGACGATCAGGGACATTCGCCTGCTCGAAAAGCGCGGCGGCCGTTCCGGCGACTGGCGCGCCGCATGACCTTGCTCCCGGTCGCCGAGGCGCAGGCGCGCGTCCTCGCGCTCGGTCGCCCGGTCGAGACGGTCGACGTACCGCTCGATCAGGCGCTTGGCCGCTGGGCGACCGCCCCGGTGATCGCGCGCCGCACCCAACCGGCGACCGATCTGTCGGCGATGGACGGCTACGCCCTCCGTTTCGCCGACCTGCCCGGCCCCATGCGCGTGATCGGCGAAAGCGCTGCCGGTGCGCCCTTCTCCGGCACGGTCGGTGCCGGGGAGGCCATCCGCATCTTCACCGGTGCCGCGATGCCACCGGGCGCAGACACCGTACTCGTGCAGGAAGAAGCGGCGCGCGACGGCGACACGTTGCGTCTCGACGGTGAGGGTCCGCCGCATGTCGGCCGCAACGTCCGTCGCCGCGGGCTCGACTTCGCCGAGGGTGACGTCCTCGTGGAGCAAGGCCAGCGGCTTACCCCCGCGCGGCTGGCGGTCGCCGCGACCGGCGGGGTCGCGCGGCTCGCGGTCGCGCACCCGGTTCGCGTCGCGCTCGCCGCCACCGGCGACGAACTGGTCGAGCCCGGCACCCCTGGCGACGCCCTGCCCGAATCCAACCGCCTGCTGCTCCGCGCCTTGCTCGCGGGCAGCGGCGTCGAAATCGTCGATCTCGGCATCCTCCCCGACCGGCTCGACCGGCTGACCGACGCCTTCGCCAGCGTCGCCGCCGACGTCCTGGTCACCACCGGCGGTGCGTCGGTCGGCGACCACGATCTTGTTCGCCCCGCGCTGCTCGCCGCGGGCACCACGCTCGATTTCTGGCGGATCGCGCTGCGCCCCGGCAAGCCGATGCTCGCCGGGCGGCGCGGCGACATGGCGGTGGTCGGGCTGCCCGGCAATCCGGTGTCGGCCTTCGTCACCGCGTTGCTGTTCGTGCGCCCGCTCGTCGCGCATCTCGCCGGCGCCACCGACCCGTTTCCGGCCGTTTCCCGGGCGTTGCTCGGCGAGGACCTGCCCGCCAACAACGAACGGACCGATTATCTGCGCGCCGAATTGCGCGACGGCCGCGCCTTCGCCTCGACCATTCAGGACAGCTCGATGCTGCGCACGCTGGCGCGCTCGACCTGCCTGATCGTGCGCGATCCGCACGCTCCCGCGGCACGCGCGGGCGACTCGGCGGAAATCCTGATGATCGCTTGACGGACAGCGCTATGTTCCATAAAGGTTCGCAATCCGTTCACTAGGAAGGCGCCCGGACATGCTGACGCGCAAGCAGCACGAGCTGATCTGCTTCATCGAGGACCGCCTCGCCGACACGGGCGTCTCGCCCTCGTTCGAGGAGATGAAGGACGCGCTGGAGCTGAAGAGCAAGTCGGGGGTCCACCGCCTCATCAGCGCGCTCGAGGAGCGTGGCTATCTCCGCCGCCTCCCCAATCGCGCGCGCGCGCTGGAGGTCATCAAGGCGCCCGAACGCGGCCCCGAGGCGAAGCGTACCGCCCCGCCCTCGGTCAAGCGCACGATGCCCGAGCCCGCCAACGACGTGGTCGAGATCCCGCTGCACGGCCGGATCGCGGCCGGTGTGCCGATCGAGGCGTTCGAAGGCTCGACGATGCTGCCGGTGCCCGCGGCGCTGCTCGGCGCGGGCGAGCATTTCGCGCTGGAGGTGGCGGGCGACTCGATGGTCGAGGCCGGTATCTTCGACGGCGACTATGCGCTGATCCGTCGTCAGGAGGTTGCGCGCGACGGCGAGATCGTCGTGGCGCTGATCGACGACAGCGAGGCGACGCTCAAATATTTCCGCCACGAAGGCGCGATGATCCGCCTCGACCCCGCCAACCGCGCCTACGACCCGCAACGCTACGCCCCCGCGCAGGTCCGCGTGCAGGGCAAACTCGCCGGGCTGCTGCGGCGTTACTCGTAAGGACCGGGTTACCGCCGTCGCCCCGGACGTGATCCGGGGCCCCGCTTCTTCTCGACGATCGAGCCGAAACGAGGCGCGTAGGCACAACCTTCGCAAACATCGGGCCCTGCGCAAGCCCCGCACCGCCGCTCTCGCACCCACCCCCGCGAACGCCGTGGGGCAAATCGGCGAACCTTCGCAATGACTTGGCACTCCTCGCCAAGCAAACCCAACAACCGCTCGGCGCCGCACGCAACCCGTCACGGTTGCGTCACCTTCGAGCCCGCATCGGGCAACATCGACAACCACCTTGCCAACATCGACGCGCCTTTTGCCGCCTCCCGCGCCTGATGCTGACCGGCGATCACCCACGGATGCCTGTCCCCCGCCGCGCGCACCGTCGCGACCCGCCCGGTCGCAAACGTCACCCGCACCCCGCCGGTCCGCCCCAGCGTCGCCCGGTCGAGCGTCAGCCACCGTCCCCGACAAGGGCGCGGCAGCTGCCGCTCGCTGACCACCACATCCGCGCGCCGACACAGCGCTATCAGCTCGTTGGCCGGCACCAGATACAGGCTCCGTGTCGCCAGCACCCGCCACACGCGCCCGTCCCCGTGCCGCTCCATCCAGCACAGGTCACGATTGCACCGCGCGCCATGCGCCTCGCTCAGCAGCGTGGGCATGCCGTCCAGGCCGCCGGCCTCGGCGAGCAGATCGCGGACGTAATCCCCTGTCCGATCACGCAAAATGGATACACCGCCGTCATCGCCCCGCAGCGCCAGATGCCGCCCGTCTCCGGTGACGATCAGGTCCGGCACCGGCGTCGCGATCGTCCAGACGGCGCCGATCGCGACGGGCAACAGCCCGAAATAACGCCACCGCGTCCGCCAGATCGCCACCCACAGCCCGCCCGCGACCATCGCGCCGAACGCCGCGGTCGGCATCACCGGCAGTGCCGTCACCGCTCCTGGTGCCGCCGCTACCGTCCTCGCAATCCACAGTAAAAACGCCAGCGCCCGATCCGCGACCCACCACGCCGGCGCCCCTGCGCCGACCAGATCGAGCAGCAGCGCCACCGCCTCCGCCGGCATCACCACGAAGGTCGTCAGCGGGATCGCGACGATATTGGCGATCGCGCCATAAAGGCCCGCCTGATGAAAGTGATAGACCGCGATCGGCATCAGCGTCAGCTCGACGAGCAGCCCGGTCAGCAGCAGCGACGCCGCTGCCCGCAACAGGCCGCGCCACCGTGGCTCCTCATGCTCGCCGAACCACGCGCGAACCCGCGGATGCTCGTGGAAGGCGATGATCGCCGTTACCGCCGCGAACGAAAGCTGGAAACTGGGTCCGATCACCGACTCGGGCCAGAACAGCAACACCACCAGCGCGCCCGCCGCGACGAGCCGCAGCGTCAGCGCCTCGCGCCCCAGCACCAGCGCCACCAGTACCATCAGCGCCGCGACACAGCTGCGGATCGTCGGCACCTGCGATCCCGTCAGCCAGGTGTAGCCGATCGCCGCCACCGCCCCCGCCGCGGCAGCGACCAGCGGCAGTCGCCCGGTCAGCGCCAGCCGCGGCGACAGCGCGAGCAGCCGCAGCGTCAGCCACATGACGAGGCCGACCGCCGCGGTGATGTGCAACCCGCTGACCGACAACAGATGCGCCAGCCCTGCCCGCCGCATCGCCTCGGCATCGCGCTCGTCGATCGCGCCGGAATCGCCGGTCGCCAGTGCCGCCGCGATCCCGCCTGCGCTGCCCGCCAGCCGCGCCTCGATATGCCGGGTCAACGCCGCACGGATGTCGCCGGCATCCGTCGAGGCGGGCGTGAGGATCGTCACCGGCGCAAAGCCGCGACCGGTTGCGCCCAGCCCGGAAAACCACGCGACCCGCGCGAAATCATAGGCGCCCGGCACGGCGGGCGGCGCGGGAGGCATCAGGCGGGCGCGCACCCGGATCGCCGCGCCGCGCGCCAGCCCGCCCGGTACCGCCTGGGCGTCGAGATTGACCCGCACCCGCGTCGGCGGGGGACCTTCGCCGTCCCATTCGGCGACCGTCAGCGTCACCCGCGTGAGCTGCCGCGCCGGTAGTGGCTCGACCTGCTCGACGCGCCCGCTCAACCACGCGATCACCGGTCGGGTCAGGACCGGCGCGGCAACCCGCTCGGCGCGTGCCCAGGTCAGCGCCAGTCCCATCACCACCGCCAACGCGAGCACCGCCGCCAGCACCGCCGCACGCCCGCCCCGCGCCCCCGCGAGCGCCGCCGCCGCGACCGCGAGCGCCAGCAACAGCACCGCCACCCAGCTCCGCGGATCGGGCAGCACGAACCACGCCGCCGCGCCCGTCCCCAACGCCACGGGTACCCACAGGACGAGCTGGTCGCGCTCCGCCTCCAGCCGATGCTCGATTGCGTCCTGTATCAAAGCGATGCCCTGCGCGGCGCGGATTTGAAGCGCCGACGATGCTTTGCTAGAGGCGGGCGCGGCTGAACTGGCCATTCGAATTTCCAGCCTGGGAGCAAGCGCGCTTGAGCGCAACCGACAAAACCGCCAGCGCGGACGGCCGCGCCGTCGTCACCCGCTTCGCCCCGTCGCCGACGGGGTTCCTCCATATCGGCGGCGCGCGCACCGCGCTGTTCAACCTCCTGTATGCGCGCCATCACGGCGGCACCTTCCGGCTGCGGATCGAGGATACCGACCGCGCCCGCTCGACACAGCCCGCGATCGACGCGATCCTGTCGGGGATGCGCTGGCTCGGCCTCGATTGGGACGGCGAAGAGGTCTATCAGTTCGAACGCGCCGACCGTCACGCCGCGGTCGCGCACACGATGGTCGAGCACGGCCACGCCTATCGCTGCTACCTGACGCAGGACGAATTGGCGGCGATGCGCGCCGAAGCGCAGGCCGCCAAGCAGCCGCTGCGCGTCCGCTCGCCGTGGCGCCACCGGACCGACTATCCCGCCGACCAGCCCTATGTCGTCCGCCTGCGCGCGCCGACCGAAGGCGCGGTGACGATCGAGGACCACGTGCAGGGCAGCGTCACAGTCCAGAATGCCGAACTCGACGACCTCGTCCTGCTGCGCTCCGACGGCACGCCGACCTATATGCTCGCGGTGGTGGTCGACGATCATGACATGGGCGTGACGCATGTCATCCGCGGCGACGACCATCTCAACAACGCCTTCCGCCAATTGCCGATCTATCGCGCGATGGACGCTATCGAGGGGGGCTGGCCCGATCCGGTCTATGCGCACATCCCGCTGATCCACGGCAGCGACGGCGCGAAACTGTCGAAGCGCCACGGCGCGGTCGGGATCGAGGCGTATCGCGACGAACTCGGCATCCTGCCCGAAGCGCTCGACAATTACCTGCTCCGGCTCGGCTGGGGGCATGGCGATGCCGAGATCATCTCGCGCGACGAGGCGATCGAATGGTTCGACCTTGCCGGGGTCGGCAAGTCGCCGAGCCGCTTCGACCTCAAGAAGCTTGAGAACCTCAACGGCCATTATATCCGTGCCGCCGATGACGCACGGCTGGCGGACCTGGTCGCGGAGAAACTCGATTTTGATCACGACGATACCCGTCGTTCGATCCTGCGTGCGGCGATGCCGTCGCTCAAGCCGCGCGCCGCGAACCTCAACGAATTGACCGACGCCACCGCCTTCCTCTTCGCGTCGCGCCCGCTCGCGGTGGAGGAAGCGGCGCAGCCGTTGCTCGGCGGCGAGGCACCCGCCTTGCTCTCGCGCCTGCACACGGCGCTTGACGCGGTGCACAACTGGGATACGGAGGCCACCGAAGCGGTGGCGCGTTCGGTGGCCGAGGAAGCGGGCGTCAAGCTCGGTCAGGTCGCCCAGCCCCTCCGCGTCGCGCTGACCGGCCGCAAGACCTCGCCGGGCATCTTCGACGTACTCGTCCTTCTAGGACGCGCGGAAAGCCTGGCCCGTATCGCGGACCACATGACCCCGACTGGGGCCTGACAGGAGAAGATCATGACCGAAGCCGCCAAGTTCACGCTGTCGGGCAACGAGCTCGACTATCCGGTCCTTTCGGGCTCCGTCGGCCCGGACGTCGTCGACATCCGCAAGCTGTACGCGCAGACCGGCGCCTTCACCTACGATCCGGGCTTCACCTCGACCGCCTCGTGCCAGTCGAAGCTGACCTATATCGACGGTGACGAGGGCGTCCTGCTCCACCGCGGCTATCCGATCGGCGAGCTGGCCGAACAGTCCAGCTTCATGGAAGTCTGCTACCTGCTGCTCAACGGCGAGCTGCCGGATCAGGGCGAGCTGGACTCGTTCTCGCGCACGATCACCCGTCACACGATGGTCCACGAGCAGCTGGCGCAATTCTTCCGCGGCTTCCGTCGCGACGCGCACCCGATGGCGATCATGTGCGGCGTCGTCGGCGCGCTGTCGGCCTTCTACCACGATTCGACCGACATCCACGATCCGCAGCAGCGCATGATCGCATCGCACCGGCTGATCGCGAAAATGCCGACGATCGCGGCGATGGCGTACAAGTACAGCGTCGGGCAGCCGTTCCTGTATCCGGACAACTCGCTGTCCTACACCGGCAATTTCCTGCGCATGACCTTCGGCGTGCCGGCCGAGCCCTATGTGGTGAACCCGGCGGTCGAGAAGGCGATGGACCGGATCTTCATCCTCCACGCCGATCACGAGCAGAACGCCTCGACCTCGACGGTCCGGCTGGCGGGTTCGTCGGGCGCCAATCCGTTCGCGTGCATCGCGGCGGGCATCGCCTGCCTGTGGGGTCCGGCGCATGGCGGCGCGAACGAAGCCGCGCTCAACATGCTGCGCGAGATCGGCACGCCCGACCGCATCCCCGAGTTCATCGCGCGCGCCAAGGACAAGAACGATCCGTTCCGCCTGATGGGCTTCGGCCACCGCGTCTACAAGAACTACGACCCGCGCGCGACCGTGATGCAGAAGACCGTGCGCGAGGTGTTCGAGGCACTCAACGTCCAGGACCCGCTGTTCGAAACCGCGCTGCGGCTGGAAGAGATCGCGCTCAACGATCCGTATTTCGTCGAGAAGAAGCTGTTCCCGAACGTCGATTTCTACTCGGGCGTGATCCTCTCGGCGATCGGCTTCCCGACCACCATGTTCACCGCGCTGTTCGCGCTGG
>NZ_CAXIAM010000085.1:0-9220 GCF_964021865.1 uncultured Sphingomonas sp. | reverse complement strand
CAGAACGGCTCCTACGCCTATGATGCGCTGCTGCGGGTCCATGCCGGCTATGTGCAGGCCGAGGCGGAGGCGTTCGACGGCGTCCGCGCGATCGTCGGCGTCCGCTACGAAACCGCGACGCAGCGCGTCACCCCGGTCAACGCCACCGGCACGCGGCTGAAGAACGATTATTTCCTGCCGGGCGCGACGCTGACCTGGAATTTTGCGCAGGACATGCAGCTGCGCCTCGCCGCCTCGAAGACGATCGCGCGCCCGCAGTTCCGCGAGCTCGCGCCGCAGGCGTTCCGCGATTTCGAATCGGATCGCCTGTTCTTCGGTAACCCGCGCCTGAAGGACTCGGAACTCTACAATCTCGAGGCGCGCTACGAATGGTTCTTCGCGCGTGACCAGCGGATCACGCTGGCTGGCTTCTACAAGCGGATCGACAACCCGATCGAGCAGGTCGGCTTCTTCCCGACCCCCGACGCGCGGCTTCAGACCGGCTTCACCAACCTGCCGCGCGCCAAGCTGTACGGCGCGGAGATCGAGGCGCAGAAGTATATCCCGCTCGACTTCATCTCCGACGGCATGGCCGGCAAGCGCGCGGTGGTGATCGCCAACTACACCTGGACGCATTCGGCGCTCAGCGCGGATGGCACCTGCGTCCCCGGCGTGCTGGAGGGGACGACGCTCGGCAACTGCCAGGCGAACTTCGCGCCCGCCTCCAGCCTGTTCCGCGACGGCGCGCCGCTGACCGGCCAGTCGGACCATCTCGTCAACCTCCAGCTCGGCTATGAGGATAAGGATAACGGCACGCAGGCGACGCTGTTGTTCAACTACGCCAGCGAGCGCGTCACCAATCGCGGGCCGTCGCTGCTGGGCGGTGTCGGCTTCCAGCCCGACATCATCGAGAAGCCCGGCATTCGCCTCGACTTCGTCGCGCGCCAGACGGTCGACTTCATGCGCCAAAAGGTCGAGATCAAGGCCGAGATGCGCAACCTGACCGGCACGCGCTATCAGGAGTTCCAGACGTTCGACGGCGGCAACCGCGTCGACATCAACCGGTACCGCCTCGGCCGGCTGTTCACGCTGGGCGCGAGCGTCACCTTCTGACCGGTTCGCGCCGGCGCGCCCATCGTCGGGCGCGCCGGCTTGCGATCAACGATCACCAGCCCCAGGGACGCTCGCGATACCATTTGGTCACGATGTATTTGGTGCCGGCGCGCACCTTCATCCCGTGATGGATCGTCGCCGGATTGAGCGTCCCGTCGGGGCGGCAGTTGTTCCAGCAGACCAGCTTGCCCAGCTCCGGCTGGATCGTCTTGTCGACCGCCTTGAAGCGGGTCGCGCCGCCGGCCTCGGGCTCGTTGAGATAGATCATCGCGGTCCAGGTGCGGTTGCCCGCCACGCTGCAATACCGGTCGAAATCGGCGCCGTTCGGCTCGAAATAGTCGGTATGCGCCTTGAATTCCTGGCCGACCGCATAGCGTTGCCCCTGAACCGGCTCGCCATGCAGCGGGTCCAGCCCGGTCGCCGCCGCCAACGCGGCGTCCACCTGCGCTACCACCGGGTCGGCCGCCGGCAGGTCGCAGGTTTCGCTGGTACGGAATGCGGTGTCGCCGTTCGCATCGGCGATCGTCGAGGGCCGCCGGCCGATGTCGATCAGCTCGACCAGATAGGCGCAGGTCTCGGGCGAGAGGAACGCGCGTTTGACGAACAACGTCAGCTTGGGGCTGGGCAGGCGCTGGAAGCCGGACTGGGCGGAAAGCCGGGCGGCGATCGGATCGGTGGCCATGCCGGCTTAGTGCCACAGGTGAAGGCGCAAGCCCAAGCACAGAAATATTACACAAACTCGCAATACCTACGTAATATGGTTTACCTAGCGGCCGTTCGCGGGGAGTTGGCCAGGCCGATGCGTTTGAAGTTCGATGCCCGTGCACGGGCGATCCTGCGGCGGCTGCCCGTGGTAAATGTCTATTCCGCGGCGGAACTGGCGCTGCTCGCGGCGCTGGCGGTGCAGTGCGCGCGGCTGGCGTGGGTGCTGTTGACCCCGGTCGCGCCGCTCGGGGCATGGACGCCCCCCGGGCCGACCGTCCCCGCCGATCCGGCCGGCGTGCTGGCCGGGTTCGATCCCTTCTACCGCGTCAGCGGTGCGGCGCAGGCGCAGGGGCCGACCGCGGTCACCTCGCTCCAACTCACGCTCTACGGCACGCGTATGGACAGCGCGCAGGCGCGCGGCGCGGCGATCATCGCAGGGCCGGACGGCATGCAGAAGAGCGTCGCCGTGGGTGAGGAGGTCGCTCCCGGCGTCACGCTCAAGGCCGTCGCCTTCGACCATGTCACGCTCGATCGCGGCGGCCGCAGCGAGGATCTGTTCCTCGATCAGTCGGGCGGCGGCGGCACCGTCACCGCGCCGGGCGGCGATCCGGCCCAGAACCCGCCGCCCGAGCCGCCGCCCGGCGCGCGCGGGCTCGCCGCACCGCTCGAGATACCGAGCGGCGGGACGATCCCGGCCGGCACCCCGACCGTCTCGCCGCAGCAGCTGCGTCAGGAGATCAACGCGATCCCGCGGATCGACGGCGGCAAGGTCACCGGCGTCACCGTGCGCGGGCAGGGCGGTGCGGCGTTCCGCGCCGCCGGGCTGCGCGACGGCGACGTCATCACCACCGTTGCGGGTCGCCCGATCACCGGCCCGTCCGATCTCGAAATGCTCACCCGCGCCCGCGCGTCGGGCGGCACCCTGTCCCTCACGGTGGAGCGCGCCGGACAGCCGCTGCCGCTCACCATTCCGGTAGCTCGATGAACCGCACCGCCACTTTCCTGTCGCCGCTCGTCATTCTCGCGGCGGCGCAGCCCGCGCTCGCGCAGACCACGCTCAACGTGCGCGATGCGGACATCCGCGCGTTCATCGCCGATGCCGCGAAGGTGACCGGGCGCACCTTCATCATCGACAATCGCGTGCAGGGCAAGGTGACCGTCGTCACCGATCGTCCGTTGTCGCGCAGCGAATATCTGGAGGTATTCCTCTCGACGTTGCGCGCCAATGCGCTGGTCGCGGTGCCGACCGCCAACGGCGCGTTCCGCGTCCAGCCGATCGACAATGCTGCCAGCCAGCCGGGCCGGATCGGGCTTGCGGGATCGCAGCGCAACCAGCTCGTCACCGAGATCATCCGGCTGCGCTCGGTCGACGCCGCGCAGGCGGTCGACACCGTCCGCCCGCTGGTCAGCGCGCAGGGCTCGGTCACCGCCAATCGCGGCGGCAACAGCCTCGTCGTCGTCGACTTCGCCGACAACGTCCGCCGCGTTCGCGAAGTGGTGCGGCGGATCGACGCCGACACCTCGGCGACGCGGATCATCGCGCTCAAGAACGCGCGCGCCAGCGAGGTCGCGACCGCGCTGACCGGCCTGCTCGGTGGCGGCGCGCAGGGCGGGGCGGCGGCGGCGACCGGCGGCGCCTCGGCGGTCGCGATCGAAAGCAGCAACGCGGTGGCGCTGCGCGGCGATCCGCAGACCGTCGCGCGGCTCGCCGGTCTGGCGCGCGAACTCGACCAGAGTGCGCGCAACGCCACCGAAATCCGCGTCGTCTTTCTCGAAAACGCCGACGCCAACCAATTGCTGCCGGTCCTCCAGCAGCTCGTCGGTCAGGCCCCCGATGCGGTGCAGGAACAGGGACTCAGCCGCACCGGGCTGAGCACGTCGAGCACCGGCGCAACCGGCGTCGGCGCGACGCCGCAGCCCGCGACGCGCAGCCAGTCGCAGCAAACCTCGACGCAGCAATCGGGCGGTCAGCCGCAACAGGCGGCGATTCGCGGCGAGGGCGCGCGGACCGCGGCGGTCGTGACGCGCTATGCCGGCGCGAACGCGATCGTCGTCGCCGCGCCCGCCGATGTCCAGCGCCAGCTCGCCGATGTGATCCGCAAGCTCGACCAGCGCCGCCAGCAAGTGCTGGTCGAGGCGATCGTCGCCGAAGTGTCCGACAGCACCGTCAACCGGCTCGGCGCGCAATTCCTGCTCGGCAATATCGACGGCGGCGCGTTCGCCGCCTCGACCTTCAGCAACTCCGCGCCCAACATCCTCCAGATCGCGGGCGCGGTCGGCGCACAGTCGCTCGGGTCGACGCGCACCGTCGTCACCGCCGCCGACGGCACCCGCACCGAAACGACGACCAACAACACCGCCTCGAACACGCTGACCCAGTCGGCGATCAACTCGATCATCGGCTCGCAGGGCGGGTTCGGCGGGTTCGGGGGGCAGATCGGCAGCACGATCTTCGGCGCGATCATCAATGCGGTGAAGAGCGATACGCAGTCGAACCTGCTGCAAGTCCCGCAGATCATGACGCTCGACAATCAGGAAGCGCACACGCTGGTCGGACAGGAAATCCCGATCACAACCGGCGAGGCGCTGTCGAACAATTTCGACAACGCCTTCCGCACGACGCAGCGCCAGAACGTCGGCATCGGGCTCGACGTCCGCCCGCAGGTCAATTCGTCGGGCACGATCAAGATGAACCTGCATCTGGAGGTCAGCTCGATCGCCGGCCCGGTCAGCAGCAACAATTCCGACCTGATCCTCAACAAGCGCGAGGTCGAGACGGTGCTGACCGTCGACGACGGCGCGATCGGCGTCATCGGCGGGTTGCTCTCCGACGAGGAGCGCCGCACGATCGAGAAGATCCCGTTCCTCGGCGACATTCCGGTGCTCGGCAATCTGTTCAAGAGCCGCGCGAAGACCCGCGCCAAGTCGAACCTGATGATCTTCATCCGCCCGACCGTGATCCGCTCGGCGGAGGAGAACCGCCGCGTCACCGAGCGCCGCTACGGCTATCTCCGGCTTCAACAGGGGTTGCAGGACCCCGCCGCCGAGCCGTCGATCGACGAACTGGTCCGCGACTACATGGGCGCGACCCCGCCGCTCCCGCCGGTCGGCCAGCCAGGCAGCATCGAGGACCCGCGCGTCGGCGTGCCGGTGCAACGCAACTCCACCACCGTCATCAGCGGGGCCAGGCGCAAATGATCCTGCGCACCGGAGCGGAGATCGACGCGGCCGCCGCGCCGCTGCCGCCCGCACCGGACGGCGCGACGGTGCTGACCGACGCGGTGCCGGTCGTGCCCCCGGTCGCGTTGCCTTATGCCTTCGCGCGCAAATACGGTGTCGTCCTCGACGGGCAGGGGGTCGCGCTGCGCGAGGGCAGCGATCCGCGCGCGCTGATCGAGGTCCGCCGCGTGCTCGGCCGCGCCTTCGACGTCGCCGTCGTGCCGCCGGCCGCGTTCGACCGGTTGCTCGGCGAGAATTACGCGATGGACGGGCAGGCGACCGCCGCCGCCGCCGTCGGCATGGGCGACGAGCTGGACCTGCTTGCCGAGGGGCTGCCGACCGCCGAGGACCTGCTCGACACCGCCGACGATGCGCCCGCGATCCGGCTCATCAACGGCATCATCGCCGATGCCGCGCGCAACGGCGTGTCGGATATCCATATCGAGCCCTATGAAACCGGCCTCGTCGTGCGGATGCGGATCGACGGCGTGCTGCGCGAGACGCTGCGGATGCCGCCGCACGTCGCCCCGGTGGTCGTCAGCCGCATCAAGGTGATGGCGCGGCTCGACATCGCCGAGCGGCGCGTGCCGCAGGACGGGCGCATGGGGCTGACGCTGGGCGGAAAACTGCTCGACGTCCGCGTCTCGACCTTGCCGAGCCGCGCGGGCGAGCGCGTGGTACTGCGTATTCTCGACAAGGAGAATGCCGGCATGGACCTCGACGCGCTCGGCATGAGCCCGCCGATGTACGCGCTGCTGCGCGAGGCGATCGCCGAGCCGAACGGCATCGTGCTGGTCACCGGCCCGACCGGCAGCGGCAAGACCACGACGCTGTACGCCGCGCTGCGGTTGCTCAACGACGGCAGCCGCAACATCCTGACCGTCGAGGATCCGGTCGAATATGCGGTCGAGGGCGTCGGGCAGACGCAGGTCAACGCCAAGGTCGGGCTGACCTTCGCCGCCGGGTTGCGCGCGATCCTGCGCCAGGACCCGGACGTGGTGATGATCGGCGAAATTCGCGACCGCGAAACTGCCGAGATCGCGGTGCAGGCGTCGCTGACCGGCCACCTCGTGCTGTCGACCGTCCACACCAACGACGCGGTCGGCGCGATCACGCGGATGCGCGACATGAAGGTCGAATCGTTCCTGCTCGCCTCGACGCTGCGCGCGGTGATCGCGCAGCGACTGGTGCGGCGTCTGTGCAAACATTGCGCGCGCCCGGTGCCAGCATCGGAGACGGTCGCGCCGCTGCTGGGGATCGATCCGGCAACGACGGTGTACGAGGCGGTAGGTTGCGAGAATTGCAACAGAACCGGCTTCCGTGGCCGGATTGGCGTGTACGAGGCGATCCGCGTCGACTCGACCGTCCGCCGCCTCATCAACGAGGGCGGCGACGAAGATGCCATCGCACGCCACACCTTCGCCAACAACGACACGCTCGCCACCGCGGCGCGGCGACTGGTGGAGAGCGGGCAAACTACTGCGGAAGAAGCCGTTCGCGTCTCGCGCAGCGAAAACGCCGACGCCGCCGAAATCGCGATCGCCGATGCGTGAGCCACAACATGCTCCCCTCCCTGAAAGGGAGGGGCCGGGGGTGGGTGGCGTGTCCGCGATACGTCCGAGCGTACGCCCCCGGCTCCGTACCACCCGGCCGCGACCCACCCCTGATCCCTCCCTGACAGGGAGGGGAGTGTAAGGTCATGGCTGACTTCGACTATCTCGCGATCGACACCCGCGGCAACGAAACCCGCGGTCACGTCAGCGCCACCGACATGGACGCGGCGCGCGCCGCGCTCGACCGCAAGCGGCTGTACGTCGTCCGCCTTGAACCCGGCAGCACCCCGCAGGCGCGCAGCCGCCCGCTGTTCGGGCTCGAACTCGGCCGCGCGAAGATGTCGGGCAAGCAATTGACCTTGTTCACCCGTCAGTTGGCGACCCTCAACCGCGTCTCGCCGCTCGAGGAATCGCTCCGTACCATCACACGCCAGACCGAGCAGGAAAGCGTCCGCGTGATCGTCCAGACCGTCCACACCGCGGTGGTCGAGGGCCGCCGTCTCGCGGATGCGATGGCGCGTGAGCCGAAGAGCTTCCCGCCGCTCTACCGCGCGATGGTCGCGGCGGGCGAAAGCTCCGGCACGTTGCCGCAGATCATGGAGCGGCTGTCGACGCTGCTCGAACGCCAGGCCGAAATCCGCGGTAAGTTGCTGACCGCGATGGCCTACCCCTCGGTGCTCGCCGCAGTGGCGCTGGGGGTCGTGCTGGCGCTGATGACCTTCGTCGTCCCGCAGGTGGTCGAACAATTCGATACCGTCGGTCAGGAGCTTCCGCTGCTCACCCGGCTGGTGATTGGCTTGTCGGACGTGCTGGTCGGCTGGTGGTGGCTGATGCTGCTCGTGCTCGTCGCGCTCGGCTTCGGCGCATGGGCGGCGCTCCGCCAGCCGCCGATCCGCCTCGCGTTCGACAGCTGGCTGCTGCGCGTGCCGCTGCTCGGCCGGCTGCTCCGCGACCTTCACGCGGCCCGGATGGCGCGGACGCTGTCGACGATGGTCGCCAGCCGTCTCCCGCTTCTGGAAGGACTTAGCCTCACCGCCGGCACGATCCACAACCGCCGGCTGAAGGCGGCGTCGGACGAGATCACCGAATCGATCCGCGGCGGCGGCAGCCTGTCGGCGGCGATGCGCCGCGCCGGCGTCTTCCCGCCGCTGCTCGTCTATCTCGCCGCCAGTGGTGAGGCGGCAGGGCGGCTCGACGAGATGCTGGAGCGCGCGGCGGACTATCTGGAGCGCGAGTTCGACCGCTTCACCGCCACGGCCATGTCGCTGCTGGAGCCGCTCATCATCGTCATCATGGGCGCGATCGTCGCGACGATCGTGCTATCGATCCTGCTCCCCATCCTTCAGCTCAACACGCTGGCCGGACAATGAGAATGCCTATGTCGACGCAGAAGAAAACCCGGAAGAAGCGCAACGGCTTCACGCCCCGTCGGCGCTCCGCCGAACACGGCTTCACGCTCGTGGAACTGATGGTGGTGATCGTCATCATCGGCCTGCTGGCGACGATCGTCGCGCTCAACGTGCTGCCCTCGGGCGATACCGCGCGCATCCAGAAGGCGAAGGCGGATATCGCGACGATCGAACAGGGCCTCGAACTGTACCGGCTGCAGATGGGCAATTATCCGACGACCACGCAGGGCCTGCAGGCGCTGGTCACCCCGCCCGCGGGCGCCGATGCCGCCCGCTATCAGGCCGGCGGCTATATCAAGCGTTTGCCGCAGGATCCGTGGAACCGCCCGTATCTTTATGCCTCGCCCGGTCAGCACGGCGCGGCGGATGTCTGGACGCTGGGGGCCGACGGAAAGGACGGCGGGCAGGGGATCGATGCCGATATCGGGTCCTGGCAGTAACGCGCCACCGTCGCACGCGGGGCGCCAGCGCGGCTTCACGCTGATCGAGCTGATGGTGGTCATCACCGTCATCGGGCTCGCCTCGGCGGCGGCGGTGCTGATGATGCCTGACACGCGCGGCCGGCTGATGGACGAGGCGACGCGCTTCGCGGTACGTACCCGCGCCGCGCACGACGCCGCGATCGTCGAGGCGCGTCCGGTCAGCCTGTGGGTAACGCCCGGCGGCTATGGCTTCGACCAATGGCGCGGTGGCACATGGACGCCGCTCGATGGCGCATTGAAGGTCGAGCGCTGGAAGCCGGGCACCGCCAGCACTGGCCCGGCGCGCGACCGCCTGACCTTCGACACCACCGGGCTCGCCGACCGCGCGATGACGGTGACGCTGACGCGCGAGGGCATGCGCACCGATGTGGTGATCGACGCCGACGGGACCGTCCGTGTCGCCGGCTGACCCGCGCGCGCGCGGGTTCACGCTGGTCGAGATCATGGTCGCGCTGGTCGTGTTCAGCCTCGCCGCGCTCGCGCTGATCCGGCTGGAGGGGCAGACGATCCGTTCAACCGGCTTCGTGTCCTCGGCGTTGCTCGCGCAGATCGTCGCGCGCAACGTTGCGATCGAGGCGGTCACCGATGCGCAGCCGCCGACGCGCGGCCGTGCGAGCGGGGTCGAGCAGGCGGGCGGGCGCAACTGGACATGGGTGCGCGATACCCAGCCGCTGGGCGACGGCGATGTCCAGCGGATCGACGTCGCGGTCAGCGACGCGGGCGGCGCGGTGATGGGCCGCGCGACGATGGTCCGCCCGCC
>NZ_CAXIAM010000084.1:0-9295 GCF_964021865.1 uncultured Sphingomonas sp. | reverse complement strand
TGCTGCTGTTCAACGCGGTGCTGATGGCCTTCACCTATGCCGTGCTGCGGTTGCAGGCGGTGCTGCCCGGCAACCCCCAGGGGCTGGCCGCGGTCGGCGAGCATCTGTCGTTCAACACCGCGATCAGCTTCACCACCAACACCAACTGGCAGAGCTATGGCGGTGAGGGCACGATGTCGAACCTCAGCCAGATGCTGGGGCTGACGATCCACAATTTCCTGTCGGCGGCGACCGGGATCGCGCTCGCCTTCGCGCTGTTCCGCGGGTTCGCGCGGCGCGAGGCGAAATCGATCGGCAATTTCTGGGCGGACGTGACGCGGATCACGCTCTACCTGCTGCTGCCGCTCTGCATCGTGCTGACGCTCTTCTATATCGCGAGCGGCGTGCCGCAGACGCTGGCGGGGGTGGTCGACGTGCAGACGCTGGAAGGCGCGCGCCAGTCGATCCTGCTCGGCCCGGTCGCCAGCCAGGAAGCGATCAAGATGCTCGGCACCAACGGTGGCGGGTTCTTCAACGTCAATTCGGCGCATCCGTTCGAGAATCCGACCGCGCTGACCAACCTGATCCAGATGCTGTCGATCTTCGCGATCGGCGTCGGGCTGACGTGGACGTTCGGCAAGGCGGTCGGCAATACGCGGCAGGGCTGGGCGATCCTCGCCGCGATGATGATCCTGTTCCTTGCCGGCGTCGCCGTCAGCTACTCGGCGGAAGCGGCGGGCAATCCGGTGCTCCACCAGCTGGGCGTCGCGGGCGGCAATATGGAGGGCAAGGAAGTGCGGTTCGGCATCGCCGCCTCCGCGCTGTTCTCGGTGATCACCACCGCGGCATCGTGCGGCGCGGTCAATGCGATGCACGACAGCTTCACCGCGCTGGGCGGGCTGGTCCCGCTGTTCAACATGCAGCTGGGCGAGGTCGTCATCGGCGGGGTCGGCGCGGGCATCTACGGCTTCCTGCTGTTCGCGATCCTCGCGGTGTTCGTCGCCGGGCTGATGGTCGGGCGGACGCCGGAATATGTCGGCAAGAAGATCGAGGCGCGCGAGGTGAAGCTGGCGGTGCTGGCGATCGCGGTGCTGCCGCTGATGATCCTGGGGCTGACCGCGCTGTCGTCGGTGCTGGAACAGGGGTTGGCCGGGCCGCTCAACAAGGGGCCGCACGGGTTCAGCGAGATCCTGTACGCCTTCACCAGCGCGGTGGCGAACAACGGCTCGGCCTTCGCCGGGCTGACCGCCAGCACGCCCTATTACGACGGCCTGCTGGGCGTCGCGATGTGGGTCGGGCGGTTCTTCATCATCGTGCCGATGCTGGCGATCGCGGGCAGCCTGGCCGCCAAGAAATACACGCCGGAAAGCGCGGGGTCGTTCCCGACCACCGGCGGGCTGTGGGTGGGGCTGCTGGTCGGCATCATCCTGATCCTCGGCGGTCTCACCTTCCTGCCGAGCCTCGCGCTCGGTCCCATCGCCGATCATCTCGCGATGATCCGCGGCCAGCTCTTCTGATCGGGCACATCATGGCCAAGCAGACCAAAAGCCTCTTCACCGCCGATCTCGTCCTTCCGGCGATCTCGGCATCCTTCCTCAAACTCAACCCCGCGCAGCTGGTGCGCAACCCGGTGATGTTCGTCACCGCCGCGGTCGCGGCGCTGATGACCGTCCTGCTCGTGATCGGTCACGACGGGCTGGGCACCGGTTTCAAGGTGCAGCTTGTCATCTGGCTGTGGCTGACGGTGCTGTTCGGCACCTTCGCCGAGGCGCTGGCGGAAGGGCGCGGCAAGGCGCAGGCGGCGTCGTTGCGCGCCGCGAAAGCCGAGCTGACCGCCAAGCGGCTGAAGCGCGACGGGCGCGAATATGACGACGTGCCCGCCAGCCAACTGAAGATCGGTGACGTGGTGCTGGTCGAAACGGGCGACCTGATCCCGTCCGACGGCGAGGTGATCGCGGGCGTCGCCTCGGTCAACGAGGCCGCGATCACCGGCGAGAGCGCGCCGGTGATCCGCGAGGCGGGCGGCGACCGCTCGGCGGTGACGGCGGGGACGCGCGTCATCTCCGACGAGATCCGCGTCAAGGTGACGGTGGAGCCGGGCAAGGGCTTCCTCGATCGCATGATCGCGCTGGTCGAGGGGGCCGAGCGGCAGAAGACGCCGAACGAGATCGCGCTGACGCTGTTGCTGGTCGGGCTGACGATCATCTTCCTGATCGCGGTCGCGACGATCCCGGGGTTCGCGCGCTATGCCGGGGGCAGCATCCCGGTGGCGATCCTCGCGGCATTGCTCATCACGCTGATCCCGACGACGATCGCGGCGCTGTTGTCGGCGATCGGGATCGCGGGGATGGACCGGCTGGTGCGATTCAACGTGCTCGCCAAGTCGGGGCGCGCGGTCGAGGCGGCGGGCGATATCGACGTGCTGTTGCTCGACAAGACCGGCACGATCACGATCGGCGACCGGCAGGCGTCCGAGTTCCGTGCGGTCGGTGGCGCGAGCGCGGCCGAGCTGGCCGAGGCGGCGCTGCTCGCCAGCCTTGCCGACGAGACGCCCGAGGGGCGCTCGATCGTGGTGCTGGCGCGCGAGGCGTTTCATGTGACCACCGCGCGGCTGCCCGAGGATGCCGAGGTGATCCCGTTCACCGCGCAGACGCGTATCTCCGGCGTGAAGACCGGCGGCGCGCTGATCCAGAAGGGAGCCGTCGATTCGATCCTGCGCGCCAATGAGGGCAGCGGCGCGACCGCGGCGGCGACCGAGTTGCGGCGGATCACCGACGAGATCGCGCGCGCGGGCGGCACCCCGCTGGCGGTGGCGCGCGACGGACGGTTGCTGGGCGCGATCTTCCTGAAGGACGTGGTGAAGGCGGGTATCCGCGAGCGCTTCGGCGAGCTGCGAACGATGGGCATCCGCACGGTGATGATCACCGGCGATAACCCGCTGACCGCCGCGGCGATCGCCGCCGAGGCCGGGGTCGACGACTTCCTCGCGCAGGCGACGCCCGAGGATAAGCTGGCGCTGATCCGCAAGGAGCAACAGGGCGGCAAGCTGGTCGCGATGTGCGGCGACGGTACCAACGACGCGCCGGCGCTGGCGCAGGCCGATGTCGGCGTGGCGATGAACACCGGCACGCAGGCGGCGCGCGAGGCGGGCAATATGGTCGACCTCGACAGCGATCCGACGAAGCTGATCGAGGTGGTCGGGCTCGGCAAGCAATTGCTGATGACGCGCGGGGCGCTGACGACCTTCTCGGTCGCCAACGACGTCGCCAAATATTTCGCGATCATCCCGGCGATGTTCGTCGCGCTCTATCCGGGGCTGGGGGTGCTGAACGTCATGGGGCTGGCGTCGCCGCAATCGGCGATCCTGAGCGCGATCATCTTCAACGCGATCATCATCCCGTTGCTGGTGCCGCTGGCGCTGAAGGGCGTGGCGTACCGGCCGATGGCGGCCGGGCCGCTGCTGGCGCGCAACCTGGCGGTCTATGGTCTGGGCGGGCTGCTGGCGCCGTTCGTGGGGATCAAGATCATCGACGTGGTCGTCGGCGGCCTCGGCCTGGCGTGACGCGAACGCAGAAAGCCTCTCCCCTTTAGGGGAGGGGTTGGGGGTGGGGGAGGTCTCACGGAGACTATCGCCTGCGACTCCCCCACCCCAACCTCTCCCCTGAAGGGGAGGGGCTTTAGGTAAGGAACCACCAATGAACACCGACATCAAAACCGCCGTGCGTCCGGTGATCGTCATGACGATCCTGTTCGCGATCCTGCTCGGTCTGGTCTATCCTGTGGCGATGACGGGCATCGGGCAGACGATCTTCCCCGCGCAAGCGAACGGCAGCCTCGTGCGCGATGCGTCGGGGCGCGTGATCGGCTCGACCGTGGTCGGGCAGGCGTTCGTCGCCGCGCGCTATTTCCAGACGCGGCCGTCGGCGGCGGGCAAGGGCTATGACGGGCTGGCGTCGTCGGGGTCGAACCTCGGGCCGACCAGCAAGGCGCTGGCCGAGCGCGTGACGCAGGATGTCGCGACGCGGCGCGGCGAGGGGGTGACGGGCGAGCTGCCCGCCGATCTGGTCACCGCGAGCGGATCGGGGCTCGATCCCGATCTGTCGCCCGCGGCCGCGCTGGCGCAGGCGCCGCGGGTCGCGCGGGTGCGGGGGCTGCCGGTCGCACGGGTGCGCGCGCTGGTGACCGCGCAGACCGAGACGTCGGTGCTGGGCGACGCGCACGTCAATGTGCTGGCGCTCAACCGCGCGCTGGACGCCGCCGCGCGCTGATGCCGCAGAGCGGCGCTGCCGGAGCCGAGCCCGCCGCCCTGCGGCGCGCCGCCGCGCAGGGGGGGGGCGGGCGGCTGAAGATCTTTCGCGGCGCGGCGCCGGGCGTCGGCAAGACCTATGAAATGCTGTCCGAGGGCAAGGCGCGGCGGCGCGACGGGGTCGATGTGGTCGTCGGCGTCGTCGAGACGCACGGCCGCGCCGAGACCGAGGCGCTGACGCGCGGGCAGGAGATCGTCGCGCGACGCGCGGTGAACCACGACGGGCATGTGCTGCACGAGATGGACCTCGACGCGGTGCTGGCGCGCGCGCCGCGGCTGGTGCTGGTCGACGAGCTGGCGCACACCAACGCGCCGGGCAGCCGGCATCCGAAACGCTATCAGGATGTCGAGGAACTGCTCGCCGCCGGGATCGACGTCTATTCGACGGTCAACATCCAGCATGTCGAGAGCCTCAACGACGTCGTCGCCAGCTTCACGCGGGTTCGGGTGCGCGAGACGGTGCCCGACAGCATCCTGGAGGCGGCCGAGATCGAGGTCGTCGACATCCCGCCCGACGAGCTGATCGAGCGGTTGAAGGCGGGGAAGGTCTATCTGCCGGCGGAGGCGACGCGCGCGCTGGGGCATTTCTTCTCGCGCTCGAATCTGTCGGCGCTGCGCGAGCTGGCGCTGCGCCGCGCGGCGCAGGCGGTCGATGCGCGGATGCTCGACGACGTGCGTGCGCTCGGCCTGGGCGGGACATGGGCGGGGAGCGAGCGGATCGTGGTCGCGATCAGCGAGCTGCCGGGCAGCGACGTGCTGGTGCGCGCCGCCAAGCGGATCGCCGACGGCCTGCGGGGCCCGTGGACCGCGCTGTTCGTCGAGACGCCGCGCGCCGCGCACTTCACCGACGCGCAGCACGCACGCGTCGCGGCGGCGATGACGCTGGCGACGCAGCTGGGCGCGGCGGTCGCCACCGTGCCGGCAACCAGCGTGGTGGAGGGGATACAGGGGTTCCTTGCGGATGCGCGCGCGACGCAACTGGTGCTCGGCAAGTCGCCGCGCTCGCGCTGGTTCGAACTGCGGCACGGATCGGTGGTCGACCGGCTGGTGCGCGACACGCCCGACGTCACCGTGCACGTCCTGCCGGTGGCGGCAGGGGCGGGGCGGAGCGAGCGCGGGGCGCGGCGGCCGGCGCGATGGGGGGCGCCGTCGGGCTATGCGGTGACGAGTGCGATGGTCGCGGGCGTGACGGCGGCGGGGAGCGCGCTGGTCCATGTCATCGACCTCGGCAATGTCGCGCTGCTCTACCTGCTGCCGGTGATGGCGGCGGCGAGCCTTTACGGGTTGCGCACCGGGCTGTTCGCGGGGCTCGCCTCGACGCTGGCGTACAATTTCTTTTTCCTGCCGCCGGTCGGCACGCTGAGCATCAACAATCCCGAGAACGTCATCTCGGTGGTGGTGCTGCTCGGCATCGCGTTTGCGACCAGCCAGCTGACCGCGCGGGTGCGGGCGCAGGCCGATCTCGCCGCCGCCAGCGCGCGGACGAACGCGACGCTCGCCGGATTCCTGCGCCAGATCGCGGCGGTGAACGACGCCGACCAGGCGGCGCGGATGATCTGCGACGACGTGCGGCGGCTGCTCGACGTGCATGTCGTGCTGCTGGGCGCGGCGACGGACGGCACGCTGGAGGTGCTGGCGGCGAGCGACCCCGGTTACCGGCTGGATGCGATGGACAATGCCGCCGCCAACTGGGCGTTCGACACCGGCAGCGCGGCGGGCAAGGGTTCGGGGACGCTGACCGCCTCCGAATGGCTGTTCCAGCCGCTGAAGGCCGGCGCGCGGACGTTGGGGGTGCTGGGGGTGGCGAACGATGGCGGCACCAATCCGGTGCGCGCCGATCAGTTGCCGCTGCTCAGCAGCCTGCTCGACCAGTCGGCGCTGGTGCTGGAGCGATTGCGGTTGCAGGCGGAGATGCGCGATCTCGACGTGGTGCGGACCCGCGACCGGCTGCGTGCGGCGTTGCTGTCGTCGGTCAGCCACGACCTGCGCACGCCGCTGACCGCGGTGATCGCCGCGGCCGACCAGCTCGACCACGGGGCGACGCCGGAGCTGATCGGCACGATCAAGGGCGAGTCGGCGCGGCTCAACCGCTTCGTCGCCAATCTGCTCGACATGGCGCGGGTCGAGGCGGGCGCGATCCGGCTGAACGTCGAGGCGATCGACCTGAGCGATGCGGTGACCGGTGCGGCGCACGACGCACGGCGCGCGCTGGAGGGGCATGGCGTGCGGCTCGACGTGCCGCCCGATCTGCCGCTGGTGCGCGCCGATCCGCAATTGCTGCATCATTGCCTGCTCAATCTGCTCGACAATGCCGGGCGCTATGGCGATCCCGGCAGCGAGATCGTGATCGAGGGCCGCCACCGGTTCGGCGAGTTGCGGCTGTCGGTGCTCGATCACGGGCCGGGTCTGCCGCCGGGGCGCGAGGCGGAGGTGTTCGAGACCTTTACGCGGCTGGAGGGGTCGGACCGTGCGATCGGCGGCACCGGGCTGGGGCTCGCGATCGTCAAGGCGTTTGCGGAGGCGATGGGGATGATGGTCGAGGCGAGCAACCGGAGCGACGGGGTCGGCGCGTCGTTCGCGCTCGTGTTTCCAGCGGCGTCGATCGTGCGCGATGCCGAGATCGAGGGCCAGTCCTGATGCCCGCCAAGGTCCTTATCGTCGATGACGAGGCCGCGATCCGGCGGCTGCTGCGCAACACCCTGACGCGCGCGGGCTATGAGGTGGTCGAGGCGGGGAACGCCAGGGACGCGTTGCAGCAGACGGCGGCGGAGCATCCGGCGGCGATCCTGCTCGACCTTGGCCTGCCCGACCGCGACGGGTTGAGCCTGATCCCATTGCTCCATGCCGGCGGCGAGGTGGTGATCCTGGTCATCTCGGCGCGCGATGCGGTGGACGAGAAGGTGGCGGCACTCGATCTTGGCGCGGACGATTTCGTCGGCAAGCCGTTCGACACCGAGGAATTGCTGGCGCGGCTGCGCGTGGCGCTGCGCCACCGCGGGCCGCCGGTCGAGACGCAGAAGAGCGTGACGCGCGGCGACCTCGCGTTCGATCTCGACCGCAGGATCGTGCGACGCGGCGGCGCGGAGGTGCATCTGACGCGCAAGGAGCATGACGTGCTGGCAATGCTGGTCCGGCACATCGGGCGGATCGTGACCCACGACAAGTTGCTGGACGCCTGTTGGGGCGGGGACGAGGATGCGCGGATCGAATATCTGCGGATCGTGATCCGCAACCTGCGTCAGAAGCTGGAGGCGCCCGCGCCGGTCGGCAGCGTGATCGCGAACGAACTGGGGGTCGGGTACCGGCTGCGGAGCGACGGCGCGATTTGACGCCGGCGCGCGCAGCGACGATGGACGGTGGCGGCGCGATGCGTCGTTGCTGAGGGGGCGGGTGGTGTCGCGGCAGGGTAAGGCGAAGATTGGCTATATCAGCGGCCCCGTCGACGCGCGGGTGGTGCACGATAGCTGGCGGAGCGGCGCGCCGCTCGGCTATTTCGGCACCAGCTATCTGCTGCAATTCTTCGACGTTGCCGACGAGCTGGGGCACGACCTGATCGTCACCACCAGTGCCGCGCAGCCGCGCTACGACGACGTACGCCCCGGCGTCCATATCATGAACCGGCCGCGGCGGGCGGCGAGCGGGCTGGGCTATCATCTCGCCGAGGTCGCGTGGTTGTGGGGCAGGGTGCGCGAGACCGTGGCGGCGGGCGCGCGGGTGATCGTGCTGACCGATGCCATGTATCATTGGTGGGCGCTGGTGCCGTGGCGGTGGCGCGGGGTGCGGTTCGTCAATGCGCTGCACTGTTCGATCCAGCGCCCGGCGGCGCGCGAGCCGTTGACCCGGCGGGTGCTGGCGCGGTTGCTGGGATGGTTCCACTATCGCTTCGCCGATCCGACGCTGGCCGCGTCGCCGCTGATCGTCGAACAGGTCGCGGCGCTGTCCGGCGGACGGATTCAGTCGATCCTGTTCCTGCCCACCTATACGCCCGCGCAATTCGCGGCGATCGCGCCGCCGGGTGCGGTGCCGCGGGTGCGCGACGACTTCCATGTTTTGTTCGCGGGGCGGGTCGAGCACAACAAGGGCGTGTTCGACATGCTGGAGGCGTGTCGGCGGCTGCGGGACGACGGCGGTCCGCGGTTCGTGTTCCACATCTGTGGCGAGGGGACCGCGAGCGAGGCGTTGCAGGAGGCGGTGGATCGGAGCGGGATGGGCGATCGCTTCCTGCTGCACGGTTTCTGCGACCGCGATGCGCTGTCGCAGCGGCTGGACGAGAGCGACGCGGTGGTGGTGCCGACGCGCAGCGATTTCGAGGAAGGCTTCGCGATGATCGTCGCCGAGGGCGTGATCGCGCGGCGGCCGGTGGTGACGTCGCGGGTCTGCCCGGCGCTGGAGTTGGTGCACGAGGCGGCGATCGAGGTCGAGCCCGACGATGTCGCGGGCTATGTCGCGGCGTTGCGCGCGCTGGCGACCGATCAGGGGCTGTATGCGCAGAAGGTGGCGGCGGCGGAGCCGTTGCGCGACGCGTTCTTCGATCCGCACAATGGCTATGGCGAGAAGTTGCGGCAGGTGTTGCGCGGTTTGATCGGTTGAGCGGAACGCCGGGCGGGTCGGCCGGTTGGTTCGACATGGATGACGGTGAACCATCAGTGAGCGTGATCAGCGCGTTGCGGGCGCAGATGGAGGCGGCGGCTGCGGCGCTCGACTTCGAGGAAGCGCGGCGGCTGCGGGATCGGATTAGCCTGTTGCAAGCCGGTGCCTCGGTGGAGGATTCGGCGGCGGTGGATGGGCTGACGCGCCAGCAGCCGGGCGCGATGGGGCTGGGGACGAGCCGTCAGCAGGTGGTGCCGCCCGAAGGGTGGAAGCCGCCGCCGAAGCCGGACCTGATGACGCGGGGGAAACGGTAGATCGTCGGGGTATGGCGTCGAGATTATCGTCGTCCTTGCTTCGCTACGCTCGCAATGACGGATCTGACGGCCCACTTAGAGTATGATCCCTGCAAGCTGAAGCGTC
>NZ_CAXIAM010000083.1:0-10527 GCF_964021865.1 uncultured Sphingomonas sp. | reverse complement strand
GGGCGCAAGCATCCGCAGCAGGAGTTCCTGCAGGTCGACACGACGAACATCCTGTTCATCTGCGGCGGTGCCTTCTCGGGGCTCGAGAAGATCATCGGCGACCGCTTGCAGGGCAAGTCGATCGGCTTCGGCGCCTATGTCGCCACGCCCGAGGAGCGCCGCACCGGCGAGGTGCTGCGCCAGACCGAGCCGGAAGATCTGCTCAAGTTCGGGCTGATCCCCGAGTTCGTCGGGCGTCTGCCGGTGATCGCAACGCTGGAGGATCTCGACATTCCGGCACTGGTCAAGATCCTCGCCGAGCCGAAGAACGCGCTGGTAAAGCAGTACCAGAAGCTGTTCGAGATGGAGGAGGTCAAGCTCGGCTTCACCGACGACGCGCTGACCACGGTCGCCAAGAAGGCGATCGAGCGCAAGACCGGTGCGCGCGGGCTGCGCTCGATTCTGGAGGGCATTCTGCTCGACACGATGTTCGATCTGCCGGGCATGGATTCGGTCGACGAGGTGATGATCGACAAGGACGTCGTCGAGGGCCGCAAGGACCCGGTCCGCGTCTATGCCGAGAAGAGCAAGAAGGCCGGCGAGGTCGCCTGACAATGACGGGATAGAGGGCGCGGGAGGCCCGCGCTCTCTACCCCCGTCGTCCCGGGCCTGACCCGGAATTCCGCTTCTTTCCGACGCGCGCTAGGGAGCGCGACTCTGGGTAAAGCCCGCGGGGCGAGGAGAGAGGTCACCTTTCTTCAGCGAACGTCGCCTCGCTTGGCGCGCACGTCGGCACTACCCGCATCGTTACGCCCGCGGATCATGTCCGCGCCTCATGCATTGGTCGGGAGAACGGAGCCCGCCAGATCGCATGACCATCGAAGACGACGCTTTGCCACCCGCCGACGTCCGCCGTTCGCTACTCCACCGGCTCGACCTGCCGTTGTGGACATTGGCGATGCCGCCGCTCGGGCTGCTGACCGTGCTGCTGTCGCTTTACCAGCTGGGAACCGCGGGGACGATCGGGGCGACGATCGTGCTGTTTGGTTGTGTGCTCGCCGCGGTCCACCATGCCGAGGTCGTCGCGCACCGCGTCGGCGAGCCGTTCGGGACTTTGGTGCTCGCGATCGCGGTGACCGTGATCGAGGTCTCGCTGATCGTCTCGCTAATGCTTTCCGACGCCGGCGACGCGTCGGCGCTCGCGCGCGATACGGTGTTCGCGGCGATTATGATTATCCTCAACGGCATCATCGGTCTGTGCCTGCTGGTCGGCGGCGTCCGCCATGGCGAGCAGCGCTTCACGCTGCGCGGGGTCAGCGCCGCGCTCTGCACGCTGGCGGCACTGGCGGTGCTGACCCTGGTGCTGCCCAGTTACACCCTGACCACGCCGGGGCCTTATTATGCGACCTCGCAACTGGTGCTGGTCGCGGTGGTCAGCCTGTTTCTTTACGGCATGTTCGTCATGGTGCAGACGCTGCGCCACCGGGAGTATTTCCTCCCCGAAGACGGCGACGAGGCTGGTCATGCCGCGATGCCGACCCGCGCGACCACGACGGTCGCGTTCGGCACGCTGCTCGTCGCGCTGATCGCGGTCGTGCTGCTCGCCAAGGCGCTGTCGCAGACGGTCGAGGAGGCGGTGCTCGGCGCCGGGCTACCGCTCGCGGTGGTCGGGGTGGTGATCGCCGCACTGGTGCTCGCCCCCGAAAGCCTCGCCGCTTATCGTGCCGCGGCGCGCAACCGCATCCAGACCAGCCTCAACCTCGCGCTCGGCTCGGCACTGGCGACCATCGGGCTGACGATCCCGGCGGTCGCGATCGTCAGCCTCGTGCTCGATCTGCCGCTCGCGCTCGGGCTCAGCGCGATGAAGATCATCCTGCTGGCCTTGTCGCTGTTCATCGCGACGATCTCGCTCGGCACCGGGCGGACCACCGTGCTGCAAGGCGCGGTACATCTGGTGATCTTCGCGGTGTATCTGTTCACGACGGTGGTGCCATAACCTTCGCCTCACACGTCCGTTCGTGCTGAGGAGGCATTGAGCTTGTCGAAATGCCATCTCGAAGCACCAGCCCTTCGAGACGAGGCTTCGACAAGCTCAGCCTCTCCTCAGGGCGAACGGAAAGGGGTTTCACGGGTCCGCGCTACCCCCGCTGCCGCGCCGCCAGCGCCAGCCCCGCCGCAATCTGCACCAGCGCATACCATCGCCGCCGCCCCGGCCGGCCGACGAACGGCCGAACCGTCCGCTCCGCTCCCAGCGCGTTGTCCTTCCACAAGTCGGTATGCCGCTCGGTCTGCGTCAGCCCGAGCAGCCCGTCGCCGATCATGAAGACCGCCGCCATCTCGAGCACGCGCGCGGTCAGCGGGGCTTCTGCTGCTGTTGCTTCCATTGCTGGTACTCCTCCACCGCCACCGAACGGCGCAGGACGCGCGCCGCCGGATCGATCACCACATGCGCGCCGGTCGGTACGGCGATCGTCGCCGTGCCGTCCGGCATTTCGACGCGCCGCGCCACGCCGTCGACCGTCAGCTCGACCGGCATCGCAAACACGCGCGCGCGCTCCGTCCGCCAGGTGAGCCGCAGCGTGTTGCCGTCGCGCGTCGCCACGAGCTCGGGCAACGCACGATCGCGCAGATAGGTGTCGAAGAACCATGACAGATCGCGCCCGCTCTCCTCGCGAACGATTGCCTCGAACTCGCGCGTCGAGCCATAGCGCGGGCTGAAATCGCCCGGCTTCGGATCGCGCCGCCCATAGACGACGCGCCGCACCGCATCGAAGAACGCGCGGTCGCCGATCAGCCAGCGCAACGTGTGGAGCGTCCACGATCCCTTGTAATAGATGTCGGTGCCCGCGCCGCCCTTGCTCGGCTCGTAGACCTCTTCCTCGGTCAGCACGCGGTCGCGGACGATCGGGGCGCGGTTGACGATCTGGTTGCGCTGCGCCTCCAGCATCACCGCATAGCGCGCGTCGCCTTCGCGCCATCGTCCGTAGAGCGGCTGCATGTAGCTGCCGAACCCCTCGTGCAGCCAGTAATCGTCCCAGTTCGCCGCGGTCAGCTGGTTCGCGAACCATTCATGGCTGAATTCGTGGTGGAACAACCAGTCAAACCCCTCGGGGGCCTTGGCATAGCCATTGCCATAGGCATTGATCGTCTGGTGCTCCATGCCTTTGTGCGGGGTCTCGACCACGCCCAGCTTCTCGTCGCCGAACGGATAGGGGCCGATCACGCTTTCGAAAAAGTCGAGCGTCGGCGCGAATTCGTCGAACAGCTTGCGCGCCTGCACGCCCTCGCCGGGCAGGTGCCAGTAGAACAACGGGATCGTGTTGCCGAAGCGGCTCTTGTAGCTGCCCTCGATCGCCTCATACGGCCCGATGTTGATCGCGATCGTATAGGTGTTGGGCTGGCGGGCGCGCCAATGCCAGACGGTGCGCCCGTCGGGAAGCGTATCCACCCCCAGCAGCCGACCATTCGACGGTGCCTTCAACCCCTTGGGCGCGGTGATGTGGAGCGTCGCCACCTCGGGCTCGCCGGTCGGGAAGTCGAGGCACGGCCACAGCAGGTCGCAGCCATAGCCCTCGGTCGTGCTCGCGATCCACGGGCGGCCATCGGGCGTCTGCGACCACACCATGCCGTCGTCCCACGGCGCGTTGACCGCGACATGCGGCGTGCCGTCATAGGCGATTGCGATCGTCACCTGCTTACCCGCCGCCAGCGCGCGCGATACGACGATCCGCCCGTCCGGTCGCGCCGCGCGCACCGGCCTGCCGTCCAGCGTCACCGATCGCACCTGATAGTTCGAATCGAGATCGAGCGTGATCGCCGCCACGTCGCGCCTCGCCGTGACGACCAGTGTCGCGCGCGCCGCCATCCGCCGCGTCGCTGGGTCGGGGGCGAACGACAGGTCGGCGGAACGCAAGCTCAGGTCGGCCTGTCCGGCAGGGCGTATGCCGCCCGAAAGCTGCGTCTGCTCGCTGATCGGCGGCTCGCCCTTGCCCGGCAGTTGCGCGGCGGTGACCGACGTCGGGACGGCCAGCGCGAGCAGAAGATTGATGCCGCGCGCGAACGCACCATATAAGCGGTGTTGGCCGCCCCACACGGGCGGTACCGGAGTATACATGACGTCTGCTTTCCCCGTTCTGCCGCTTCGCGACATCGTCGTCTTCCCGCATATGATCGTGCCGCTGTTCGTTGGGCGCGACAAGTCGGTCGCCGCGCTGGAAGCCGCGATGGCCGCCGACAAGGAGATCTTCCTCGTCGCGCAGCTCGACCCGGCCGAGGACGATCCTGCGCGTGACGATCTCTATTCGATGGGCGTCACCGCCACGGTGCTGCAATTGCTCAAGCTGCCCGACGGCACGGTACGCGTGCTGGTCGAGGGCAAGGCGCGCGCGACGCTGGAGACGCTGGAGGAGGGCGGCGAGTATCTGACCGCCGCGGTCGCGCCGGTCGCCGATGCGGAGGTCGAGGGGCCCGAGGCGGCGGCGCTGATGCGCTCGGTCGTCGATCAGTTCGAGAATTACGCCAAGCTCAACCGCAAGCTGCCTGCCGAACTCGCCGCGCAGCTCGCCGAGATCGACGCCGCCGGCCGGCTGTCGGACACGGTCGCGGGCAATATCCAGGTCAAGGTCGCCGAGAAGCAGGCGCTGCTGATGGAGGCCGATCCGCTCAAGCGGCTGGAGATGGCCTACGCGCTCATGGAGGGCGAACTCGGCGTCCTGCAGGTCGAGAAGAAGATCAAGAGCCGCGTCAAGCGCCAGATGGAGAAGACGCAGCGCGAATATTATCTCAACGAACAGCTCAAGGCGATCCAACGCGAGCTGGGCAATGAGGGCGAGGACGGCGACGGCGACGAGATCGCCGAGCTGACTCAGAAGATCGCCACGCTCAAGCTGTCGAAGGAAGCGCGCACCAAGGCGACCGCCGAGCTGAAGAAGCTCAAGACGATGGCGCCGATGAGCGCCGAGGCGACGGTCGTGCGCAACTATCTCGACGTGCTGCTCGGGCTGCCGTGGGGCAAGAAGAGCAAGATCAAGAAGGACATTCCCGCCGCCGAGGCGATCCTCAACGAGGATCATTACGCGCTGGAGAAGGTCAAGGACCGGATCGTCGAATATCTGGCGGTGCAGGCGCGCACCAACAAGCTGAAGGGCCCGATCCTCTGCCTCGTCGGCCCGCCCGGCGTCGGCAAGACCTCGCTGGGCAAGTCGATCGCCAAGGCGACCGGCCGCGAGTTTATCCGCCAGTCGCTGGGCGGCGTGCGCGATGAGGCCGAGATCCGCGGCCATCGCCGCACGTACATCGGCTCGCTGCCGGGCAAGGTCGTGACGAACCTCAAGAAGGCCGGCGCCAGCAACCCGCTGTTCCTGCTCGACGAGATCGACAAGCTCGGCCAGGACTTCCGCGGCGACCCCGCCTCGGCGCTTCTGGAAGTGCTCGATCCGGAGCAGAATGCGAAGTTCAACGACCATTATCTCGAGATCGACATCGATCTGTCGGATGTGATGTTCGTGTGCACCGCCAATTCGCTCAACCTGCCGCAGCCGTTGCTCGACCGGATGGAGATCATCCGGCTGGAGGGCTATACCGAGGATGAGAAGGTCGAGATCGCCGAGCGCCACCTGGTCGCCAAGCAGATCGAGGCGCATGGGCTCAAGCCAGGCGAGTTCACGCTCACCAACGAGGGGCTGCGTGCGCTGATCCAGCGCTACACCCGCGAGGCCGGCGTCCGCACGCTCGAGCGCGAGCTGGCGAAGCTGTGCCGCAAGGCGCTGCGCCAGATACTCGAGGGCAAGGCGGAAAGCGTCACGATCACCCCCGAGAATCTGTCCGATTTCGCGGGCGTGCAGAAATTCCGGCACGGCCTGTCGGAGACCGAGGACCAGATCGGCGGGGTCACCGGGCTCGCGTGGACCGAGGTTGGCGGCGAGTTGCTGACGATCGAGAGTGTCACCGTTCCCGGAAAGGGACAGGCGAAGGTCACCGGCAAGCTGGGCGACGTGATGAAGGAATCGGTGCAGGCCGCCTTCTCGTTCGTCCAGGCACGCTCGCCGTCGTTCGGGATCAAGCCCAGCCTGTTCCACCGCAAGGACATCCACATCCACCTGCCCGAAGGCGCGGTGCCCAAGGATGGCCCGTCGGCGGGGATCGGGCTGGTCACCTCGATCGTGTCGACGCTGACCGGCATTCCGGTGCGCAAGGAAGTCGCGATGACCGGAGAGGTCACGCTGCGCGGGCGCGTGCTGCCGATCGGCGGGCTGAAGGAGAAACTGCTCGCCGCCTTGCGGGGCGGGATCGAGACGGTGCTGATTCCCAGGGAGAATGAAAAGGACCTCGCCGAGATCCCGCAGAACATTCGCGACGGCCTGAAGATCGTGCCGGTGGCGCATGTCGACGAGGTGTTGCGGCTGGCGCTGGTGCGGCCACTGGAGGCGATCGACTGGACCGAGGCCGACGAATTGGCCGCGCTTCCTCCTGCGCCGATCGCGCCGGTTGGTGGCGAACTGCATCATTAAATTACATAATTTGTCGGCTTGTTGAGACCGCCGTACCGGTATTTCGGTGCGGCGGTTTCATTTGACTCCGCTATGGGCGGGCGCGTTAATGGCCGGATGCGGGTTTCGATCCGCGAATCCATTCCAGTTATGTAATGACTTTTGAAAGTGGGGTTTTGCGGGATGAACAAGCAGGAACTGATCGCGCAGGTCGCGACGGCCGCCGGACTGGGTAAGAACGAGGCGAGCCGCGCGGTCGAGGCGGTGTTCGACACCATCTCGACATGCCTGAAGAAGGGTGACGAAGTGCGTCTGGTCGGCTTCGGCACCTTCGCGGTCAGCAAGCGCAAGGCCTCCACTGGGCGTAACCCACGCACCGGTGAACCGATGACGATCAAGGCGTCGAGCCAGCCGAAGTTCAAGGCCGGCAAGGTCCTGAAGGATTCGCTCAACTGACGCGGATTTGCTCTGGACAGGGCGGGGGGGCTTGCGTAATTGCGCCGCTCCGCCAACGGATGGGCGCGTAGCTCAGCGGTAGAGCACACCCTTCACACGGGTGGGGTCACAGGTTCAATCCCTGTCGCGCCCACCATCCGGTCGATGAAAGCCCCGCCGGTCGCACCGACCGGCGGGGCTTTTCGCGTCTGGCGCGCTGGCCACGTCCGTCATCCCCTCGCGGCCGTGGATCCGGAGCTGTGACGTGACCATCTTCGAGAAGACCGGGGCATCGGGATTTCCGCCGGCGCCTGAATGACGTAAGTGATTGGACGATCTCAACACTACCCGCGTCTCACCTTTGCGCATGTCACGCAATCGTAACGTATGCGTCATGCAATCGTCGCTGAAATCGCATTCAGTTGTCATTCTCACGGCGTAGCGGCGCTTTCGACGATCGAGCGAACAGTCGGTTCGACTCGATCGGGGCCCCCGGGGATGGGCCCGAATTTCGAAGGGAGTGAGTTCATGGTCAGCTTCAGCCGCCGCAGCCAGATTCTGCTGGCATCCAGTGCGGCCTTGTTCCTGGCGTCGTGCGGCGCGGACGATGTCGCCTCGCCGGGTGCGGGCAGCATTCCCGTCACCATCAACCAGCCTGCGCCGACGCCGACCCCGACCGGCACGGCGACCCCGACCCCGCTGACCAGCGCGCAATTCGCGCTCGCCACCACCCAGTCGGGCGTGACGATCACCGCCGACGAGCAGGTCGCGCTGGTCAATGCCGGTCAGAACAACAACCTCAACGGCTTCGGCACGACGCTTAACGGCGTCTATCCGGTGAGCGGCACTTCGCTGGCCACCGCCAGCAATCCGCAGACGGTGCTGGGCAACACCGCCTTCCTTCAGAACACCAGCTTCGTCGGCGCGCTGAGCGGCCCGAACGACAACAGCTTCTCGGGCTGGACCTGCAACTCGTCGAGCGCGACCTTCCTGAACAGTTCGGCTTGCACCTCAGTGCCGTCGATCGGCACCGGCACGCCGGCGGCATCGTGCCCGACCGGGCTGACCGATGACGGCCTGAACACCGCCGGCACGTTCCGCTACTGCCGCCTGCCGCAGATCATCACCGCCGACCTGACGCTCGCGAAGGTCGCCGGGCTGGTCTACCGCTTCCGTGGCCAGACCGAAGTCGGCGTCGACGGCACCACCAACGCCACGCTGACGATCCAGCCCGGCGTCGTGCTGGCAGCGGACTCGACGGAGACGTCGAACGACCTGATCCTCGTCAATCGCGGCAGCAAGCTCAGCGCGGTCGGCACCGCCGACGCGCCGATCATCTTCACTGCGCAGCAGAACTTGGTGAGCAACGGCGTGTCGGACTCGTCGCAGGGCCTGTGGGGCGGCATCGTGCTGCTCGGTCGCGCGCCGACGGCGGTCTGCGCCACCGGCACTGGCCCGAACGACGCCAATGGCTCGTCGACGACCTGCCAGCAGGCGATCGAGGGCGTGACGGGCCGCTTCTACGGTGGTTCGAACCAGGCCGACAGCTCGGGCGCGTTGCAGTATGTGCAGATCCGTTACACCGGCATCGCGATCAGCGAAGGCAACGAACTGCAGGGCCTGACGCTTGGCGGCACCGGCTCGGGCACGACAATCGATCACGTCCAGAGCCACAATTCGGCTGACGACGGCATCGAGATCTTCGGCGGCACCACCAACCTGAAGTATTTCGTGGTGACCGGTGCCGACGACGACGGCTTCGACGTCGACAACGGCTGGCGCGGGTTCATGCAGTTCATCATCTCCGCGCAGAAGGCCGGTGGCTCGACCGCCGACTCGTTCGCGACCGAGATCGACTCGAACGGTCAGGAAGACGCGCTGCCGCGCACCTACGGCCGCTACGCCAACTTCACCTTCGTTCAGACGAACTCGGCCCCGGCCGCGATCCGCCTGCGCGGCGGTGCGGACTTCGCCTTCGTCAACGGCATCGTGAAGACCCAGTCGGGCGCGGCATGCCTCAACGTCATCGCGGGCAACACGGTGAACGGGGCGGCTGCAACCGGCAACGACCGTTCCACGATCCGCCCCGCCAACAGCGCGCTGCAGGACGTCGGCCCGCCGACCTTCAACTCGATCTACTTCCAGTGTCAGGGCCGCTGAGGCGCACCTAGCCCCTCGTGATGCTCGGCGGAGCCCGGGGAGCGCCTGATCGCGCCACCCGGGCCCGCTTTTTTTAGAACCAGACTGGAATTCGACATGCGCCAGCGCACCCTTGCCTCGCTCCTTCTCCTGACGACCACGCTGGTCGCCCCTGCGGCGCTTGCGCAGGTCGCCCAGGCTCCGTCGGCACCCGCAGGTCCGCCGCAGACCAGCACCACCTCGCCCGGCTCGGCCACCTCGCCCGCGCCGCAGGCGGAGGCGACGCAGGATGCCGTGCCCGGCACCGCAGACGATCAGGCGGAAGTCTCCGCCCCTGGTGTCGACACCAGCACCGCCGGTGACATCGTCGTCGTCGGACGCAACATCCCGAACGCGGTCCGCGCGACGGCCCAAGTCGTCAACGTTCTGTCCAGCGCGGACATCGCACGCACCGGCGAAGGCGACATCGCGGGCGCCCTGACCCGCGTCACCGGTCTGTCGGTCGTCGGGAACGGCTATGTCTTTGTGCGCGGCCTCGGTGATCGTTACTCCTCGGCGCTGCTCAACGGCTCGCCATTGCCCAGCCCCGAACCGCTGCGCCGCACCGTGCCGCTCGACATCTTCCCGACGACGGTGGTCGGCTCGGCGCTGGTGCAGAAGACCTATTCGGTGAACTACCCCGGTGAGTTCGGCGGCGGCGTCATCAACCTGACGACCAAGGCGATCCCGGACGAGAATTTCTTCACCGTCGGCGCCTCGGGCGGGATCGACACGGAGACGACCGGCCGACTGGGTTACACCTATTTCGGATCGAAGACCGACTGGCTCGGCTATGACGGCGGCGAGCGCAACGTGCCGAGCTTCATCAAGCAGGCGCCGACCGGCACCGGCGTGATTTTGCCTGCGCAGGTGCTGCAGATGTCGAACGCGCGCACCACGCTGCTCCAGCGAAACAGCGACATCCCGGCAAATTATTCGGGCAGTCTCGATCTTGGCGTGACCGGCGATCTGGGCTCGACGCGCGTCGGCCTGATCGGCAGCGTCGGCGTGTCGAACAACTGGCGCACCCGCGACGCGGTGCAGCAGGATACGATCAGCGACGACGGCACGATCCGCAACGATTTCGACACCGTCATCACCGACAATCGCGCGGTGGTGAACGGCCTGCTCGGCTTCGGGTTGGAATTCGGCGAGAACAAGGTCCGTTGGACCAACGTCTACATCCACGACACGCTGAAGCAGGGACGTGCGTCCGCGGCGACCGTCTACAACAATTCCAGCGGCAACCCGCTGTTCCAGCAGAACACCAACTGGTTCGAGCGCAAGCTGATCGAAACGCAGCTGGTCGGCGAGTTCAAGCCGATCGACGGCTTGTCGGTCGATCTGCGTGGCGCCTATGCCAATTCGCAGCGCAACTCGCCGTACGAGCGGCAGTTCATCTACAATTGCAACACATCGCTCAACGTCGACCTGAGCAACGCGCCGG
>NZ_CAXIAM010000082.1:0-10700 GCF_964021865.1 uncultured Sphingomonas sp. | reverse complement strand
ACCTGGAAGACCTTGATGTCGCGGTAGCCCATCTTGGCAATCTTCGCCTTCATCTGCGCCTGCGTGAGCCATTTGGCTGGCGGGAGCTTGGTGCAGACCGGGGCGGCGCTTGCGATCGTGGCGACCGAAAGGGCAGAGGCGGTCAGGGCGAGCTTGAGCAATGTCGAACGCTTCATGGGATAGTCCTTTGTGATTGGGCGGTGTGTGCCGACCCGGCGCAATCCAACTGCGCCCGGCAACTGACGAAAAGCTGACGGATCGCGAAAAATGCGTGGCCGTTAAATTTCCGACTCTCTGATCGCTGCGTCAGCAATGTGTCAGGAGATCCTTGCACAAGCCGCTCGTCGCCGCTGTCGGCGCGTATCGGAGAGACATCATGAACCGTACCCTGTTCGCTGCGGCTGCCAGCGTCGCCGTCCTTATGTCCACCAGCGCGATCGCCGCGCCACCGGAGGGCAAGCCGCTTTCACCGCAGACCCGCACAAACCTAGAAGCTGCGATGCACGGGGAGGCGTATGCCAACCTCAAATATCTGCGTTACGCAGACCAGGCTGAGGCTGCAGGCAAGCCTGCGCTGGCGAAGCTCTTCCGCGCTTCCGCCAATATCGAGGCGAACGAGCATTTTGATCGCGAGGCACAAGCGCTGCAGCTTGGCGGCGCGAACAGCGCCAATCTCGGTGACGCAATGGCCGGCGAGCATTACGAGAACGTCACGATGTATGTGAACTTCGCCAAGCAGGCTGAAGCCGATGGCGATCGCAAGGTCGCGGCGATGTTCCGCCAAATTGCGATCGATGAAGGCACTCATTACGATGCCTATAAGGCAGCACTGGCGAAACTGGCCGTCAAGTAGGCGAGCAGCCCTTTTAACCGGAAATGCGAAGCCGGATGTTGCCGCCTTGGGCAAGCTCACACTGTGGATTATCGCGCATCTCAGATGCGCGATAATCCACAGTGTGCGACGAGCGGTTTTTCAAAGTTTTCCGATGGGTCGCCATCAAAGACCCGCTATTATCGGCTGGCGCACGCTCGCTGGTTTCGTCGCTTCCTCTACTCGCTTACAACCCGAGCAGATCGACGCTGACGGTATTTTTGAGCGTGACTTGGGTTCGGACGTCAGAACTAGAACGGCGAACCGAGAGCCGATAGTAGTCGATAGATGGCTTGGGCCGGCGGGTGGAAATTCATCAACGATTTCAATAGCGTAAATTTCTGACGGATCGCAGGCCGGTAGTAGTTCAGCGAAAATATATTTTCATGAGTAAATTCAATTGGTTGACATAGAGGCAAACAATCGAGTGGGAATAACGCGGACTCGCGACCATGCGGGGCATGGTCGCGGCCGCGTTATTCGGCGTCATGAGACGCCGCTGGGCCACGGGGTGAACGTCGCAGGGCACGATCGCGGCCGCGTTGTGAGACGCGGTGACGGCCTCGTGCCCCGTTCGTGCTGAGCGTGTCGCAGCACGTGTCCGCTCGTCACGCAAGGTAGCGACCCGCTGCGAACCATGCCACAACGCGGTGTTCGAACCGGGGGATGACCGATGACCGCCGTTGCCCTGCTGGCACTTGCCCTGCAAGCCGCCGCACCGACACCGCAGCCCGCCGACGGCCCGACGTTCCGCGGCGAGGGGCAGATGCGGATGTTCGACATGCTCTGTGGCCATGTGTTCCCCGATGACGCTCGGGTCGCCGCAGCAATGGCGAAGGTTCCCGGTGCACGGGCGCTGTCCCCGGAGGACCTCCGCACCTACCTCAAGGACGATCCCGGCCGCGGCTGGATCATGGATGCGGGCACCAGCCGCCTCGTCGTCACGATCGAGGCGCCGCCGATCCATTCGTGCGCGGTGCGGATCACCAACACGGACGGCGTGATCGACGAAGGCAAGTGGCAGCAGTTGCTGAGCGCGGCACAGGCGCGCAGCGGCGGTGGGTTCGTGACGATGCCGCCACAGACGTTCGAGATCGGCGACATCCGCTCGCAAGCCAGCGGCGTGCAGAAACAGGGCGCGAACGGCGCCGCCGAAGCGATCTACCTGATCCGCAGCACCCCGAAGAAGCCCGGGTTCGCGACCGAAATCCGCATGGTGCGGCAGGTCGTCACACCACGGCGGCGCTAAACGGTTCATCTGTCCAAATCGCGCACGTGTAGCCACGAGGCGGTCGTTCGATTACCTGCGGTATGGCCGCAAGGTGAGGGCGCGTGATGACGCAGCAGGAGTTCGAGGCGCAGCAACGCGGCGTGGCGCGGGCGATGGCCGGCGCGCTAGGCGTGACGATCCTGGTCCTGGGTATCGCCGCCGTCTGGACGAGCCGTGTGGAGGTTGCGCCGCTCCTTCACCGGTTAAGGTTCGCGCTTCGCCTAGATCTGCTCGTCGTCGTTTGGCTGGCGGTGGCGATCGCGAACGTGGCGCGTCTTCGCTTCTTTTCGCCGCACGACATCGCCGGGAGCAGCGTCGGAACGGCATCGGAACCGGTTCGCGCCGCCGGGGCGATATTGCAGAATACCTTCGAGCAGGTGGTACTGGCGGTGGTCACGCATCTCATCGTCGCGGCGAGCTTCGCCCGGTCAGATGCCATCGTCGTAGCGCTCGCCTGCCTTTTCGCGATCGGTCGCCTGCTGTTCTGGGCGGGCTACGGCCGTGACGCCCCGGACCGGGCATTCGGTTTCGCACTGACCTTCTATCCCACGGCGCTGGCCTTGCTGGTGTCGGCCGGTGCGGCGCTGATCGATCTGGCTGGCGCGGCGATGTAAGCGGTGGTCGACCGGCTGACGGCGCGAACCTTGCGCGTTATGAGCGGCGACGATCCGGACGACAGGAAGTAAGATGACCGCCACCCTCTACGGCATCCCCAATTGCGACACCGTCAAGAAGGCGCGGACGTGGCTCGCCGAGCACGACATCGCCGTCACGTTCCACGATTATAAGAAGGCCGGTGTCGACGAAGCAGCGCTCGACGCATGGATCGCGCAGATCGGCTGGGAGCCGCTCCTCAATCGCACCGGCACCACCTTCCGCAAGCTGCCCGACGGCGACAAGGCCGACATCGACGCCGCAAAGGCGCGCGCGCTGATGATCGCGCATCCGTCCACGATCAAGCGCCCGGTACTGGTGCACGGCGACCGCATCGAGGTCGGGTTCAAGCCGGAACGCTACGCCGCGCTGTTCGCCTAACCCGCTTCGCCGTTGACCGGGCGCGCGCGGAAACCTAGGAAAACCGCCCGTGCCCCCGTAGCTCAGCAGGATAGAGCGACGGTTTCCTAAACCGCAGGCCGTGAGTTCGAATCTCGCCGGGGGCACCACACCTGCGACGGAGCAAGACGTGGCGCGTGCGCTCGGCCTCGATTTCGGCACCACCAACACCGTCGTCGCGCTTGCGGAGGACGGCGAAGCGCGGCTGGTCGAGTTTACCGGCAAGAAAGCGACCGGGGCGGTGTTCCGCTCGGCCTTGTGCTTTTGGGAAGACGAGCAGGGCTGGAACGGCGTCGCCAGCGAGGCGGGGCCGTGGGCGATCGCCGAATATCTCGAGGCACCGCTCGACAGCCGGTTCGTCCAGTCGTTCAAGACCGTCGCCGCCAGCCCGCTGTTCGAGCGGACGACGATCTTCAACCGGCAGATGCGCTTCGAGGATCTCGGGCGGCTGTTGCTCCAGAAGCTGGTCCGTCACGCCGGCGGGCAGCTCGACGATCGTCCCGCGCGCGTGATCGTCGGGCGGCCGGTCGAATATGCCGGCGCGCGCCCCGACGAAGCGTTGGCGAAGGCCCGCTACGACCTGATGCTGCGCGAATTCGGTGTCGAGGTTCATTACGTCTACGAACCGCTCGGCGCGGCGCACAGCTTCGCGTCGCGGCTGACCGAGCCCGCGACGATCCTCGTCGCCGACTTCGGTGGCGGGACGACCGACTTCTCGCTGGTGCGCGTCGCCGCGCCGGGGGCCGAGCGCCGCTGCGTCCCGCTGGCCTCGACCGGCGTCGGGATCGCGGGCGACCGGTTCGACCAGCGGATCGTGTCGCAACTGGTGCTGCCGCTGCTGGGCAAGGGCGGGCAATATCGCTCGTTCGGCAAGGTGCTCGATATTCCGGGCGGCTTCTTCAACGACGTCGCAGACTGGTCGCGGCTGGCGATGATGCGCAACCGCCGCACGCTTGAAGAGCTGCGCAAGCTGCAACGCGACGCGCTCGACCCCGATGCGATCGGGCGGATGATTGCGCTGGTCGAGGAGGAGCAGGGCTTCCCGCTCTACGACGCGGTCGGCCGGCTCAAGCGCGCGCTGTCGAGTGCAGACCACGCTGAATTCGCGTTCGAGGGCGGCGGAATCCGGATCGCCGCGGACGTGACGCGCGCCGATTTCCAACGTTGGATCGCCGAGGATCTCGCCCGCATCGAGGCGGCGCTCGACGCCGCCCTGGCGCGCGGCGGGGTGGAAGCGGGAGCGATCGACCGCGTGTTCCTGACCGGCGGCTCGTCGCTGATCCCCGCGATCCGCGCGATCTTCGACCGCCGCTTCGGCGCGGAGCGGATCGCGACCGGCGGCGAGCTGACCTCAATCGCGCACGGCCTCGCGCTGATCGGTGCGGAGCCCGATATCACGCCGTGGGCGGCGTGACGATGGTCTATACCGATATCGCGACGCGTACCTGGGATCATGGCTGGCGGCTCGATCCAATCGTGCGCAGCCTGCTCGATACCGATTTCTACAAGCTGTTGATGCTCCAGCTGATCTGGCGGCGGCATCGCGAGACGCATGCCACCTTCGCGCTGATCAATCGCACCCGCAGCGTCCGGCTGGCCGAGGTGATCGACGAGGGCGAGTTGCGCGCGCAGCTCGATCACGCGCGGGGTCTGCGCTTTACGAAGAAGGAGCTGATCTGGCTCGCGGGCAACAGTTTCTATGGCGAGGCGCGGATGTTCGCGCCCGATTTTCTCGCGTGGCTCGCCGACTTTCGCCTGCCCGACTATGAGCTGCGCACCGTCGATGGCCAGTTCGAGCTGCATTTCGAGGGCCCGTGGATGTGCACGACGATGTGGGAGATCCCCGCGCTCGCGATCGTCAACGAACTGCGCGCACGCGCCGCGCTGCGCGGCAAGGGGCGCTTCACGCTCGACGTGCTCTATGCGCGCGCCAAGGCGAAAATGTGGGAGAAGGTCGAGCGGTTGCAGGCGCTGCCCGACCTCGCGCTGTCGGACTTCGGCACGCGCCGCCGCCACGGCTTCCTGTGGCAACGCTGGTGCGTCGAGGCGCTCAAGGAAGGGCTGGGGGCGCGCTTCATCGGCACCTCGAACGTGCTGCTGGCGATGGATCACGATCTGGAGGCGATCGGCACCAATGCGCACGAACTCCCGATGGTCGCCGCCGCGCTGGCACCGGACGACGCCGCGCTGGCGCAGGCGCCGTATCGCGTGCTCGACGAATGGCGGCAGGCGTACGGCGGCAATCTGTTGATCGCGCTGCCCGATGCGTTCGGCACCGCGGCGTTCCTGCGCGACGCGCCCGACTGGGTCGCGGACTGGACCGGCTTCCGCCCCGACAGCGCCCCGCCGATCGAGGCCGGCGAGCGGATCGTCGCCTGGTGGCAGGCGCAGGGCCGCGACCCACGCGAAAAACTGCTGATCTTCTCCGACGGAATGGATACCGCCTCCATCGAGGCGACCTATCGCCATTTCCACGGCCGGGTGCGGATGAGTTTCGGCTGGGGGACGAACCTCACCAACGACTTCCGCGGCTGCGATCCGGATGGCGCGACCGGGCTGGAGCCGATCTCGCTGGTGTGCAAGGTGGTGAGCGCGGACGGTCGCCCGGCGGTCAAACTGTCCGACAATCCCGCCAAGGCGACGGGCGCGCCGGAGGAGATCGCGCGCTACCTCCGCATCTTCGGCGACGAGGCGCGCGCGGCGACGCCGGTGGCGGTGTAGACAACCAACGGCAAAAAGACGCGCCGCCGGATCTGGGCGGCGGCGCGTCGGGTCAATTAGCCTATCGGCCTCAGGCCTTCACGTGCTGCGAAATATACTTGTTCATCTCGAACATCGTGCACTTGTCCTTGCCGAACACCTTCTTCAGCTTGTCGTCGGCCAGGATCTCGCGCTTGTTCTCCGGGTTCTGCAGGTTGTTCGACTTGATATAGTCCCATACCTTGCTGATCACCTGGCTGCGCGGCAGCGTCTCGTTGCCGACGACCGCACCCAGCTCAGCCGAGGGCTGAACGGGGGCGTGAATGCCGCCGGTCTTGGTGGTGGTAGCCATTGCAATCCTTCCAATGGCGCCGGCCTCAGCGGGGCCGGCGCGAAATCACGCCTTTTTCAGCGCGGCGGGCTTGTGCGCCGCCTTTCCGCCATTGTCACTCTCCACGAGATATTGCGGATCGTCCTTCGACGCTTTCACCTTATGGCCCTTGATCGAGGTTTCGGACGTCAGCTTCTTCTCGACCGTACCGTGCGCGGTGCCGCCGTGCGACTTCCAGGTCACGTCGTCGCCCTTCTTCAGATTGTCCGCCATCGTCCATCTCCTTCATTGCGCAGGATGCAACCCGCAGAGGACGCAACGGGTTGCGCTGGATCAATTCGTGCTACAGCCGGCGTCGATACGAACGAGGACATGATGGACGACAAGGGTCAGGCGACGCCCGGCGACGGCGATCTGGTGGCGGCAGACGGCAAGATCGCGGTGCCCGACGATGTGGCGGAGGCGGTGCGCACGTTGCTGCGCTGGGCCGGCGACGATCCCGCGCGCGAAGGGCTGGTCGACACGCCAAAGCGCGTCGCGCGCGCGTGGAAGGAATATTGCGCCGGCTATGGCGAGGACCCCGGCGTCCATCTGGCGCGGGTGTTCGAGGAGGTCGGCGGCTATGACGAGATTGTGCTGCTGAAGGACATTCCGTTCCAGTCGCATTGCGAGCATCACATGGCGCCGATCATCGGCAAGGCGCATATCGCGTATCTGCCGCGCAACCATGTCGTCGGCATCTCGAAACTGGCGCGCGTGCTCCACGGCTATGCGCGGCGCCTGCAGGTGCAGGAGCGGCTGACCGCCGAGGTCGCCGATTGCATCTGGAACCGGCTCAAGCCGCTGGGCGTCGCGGTGGTGATCGAGGCGAGCCATGCCTGCATGACCGCGCGTGGCGTCCGCACCTCGGGGGTGGGCATGGTGACCAGCCGGATGATGGGGGTGTTCCGCGATGACGACCGCAGCCGCAAGGAAGTGCTGTCGCTGATGGGGCTCGCCTGACCGCGATGCGCGTGCTGGTGACCGGCGGCGCGAAGCGGCTCGGCGCGGCGATCGCGCGCGCGGTGGCGCGCGCGGGGCATGTGCCGGTGATCCACTACGGCACGTCGCAGGCCGAGGCCGAGGCGCTGGCGGCCGAATTGGACGGGACGGCGGTGCAGGGCGACTTGTCAGATCTCGCCGACGTGCCCGCACTGTTCGCACGGGCGTGCAAGGGCGGAGCGATCGACGGGCTCGTCAACAGCGCCTCGCTTTTCGAATATGACTCACCCGCCGCCCCAGACCCGGCGCTCGCCGCGCGGCTCCATGCCGTCAACGTCATGGCGCCGTCGCTGCTCGCCGCCGCGCTGGCCGGGCAGGGGCGTGAGGGTGCGGTCGTCAACCTGCTCGACCAGAAGCTCGCCAACCCCAACCCCGATTTCTACAGCTACACGCTGACCAAGGCAGCGCTGGCGGAGGCGACCGTGCTGATGGCGCAGGCCTATGCGCCGCACGTCCGCGTCAACGCGGTGTCGCCGGGGCTGACGCTGCCGAGCGGCGACCAAACCGATGCCGAATTCGACGCGGTGGCGCGCGCCAATCTGTTGCAGCGCCCGGTCGGCGCGCAGGCGGTCGCCGACGCGGTGGTGTGGCTGCTGGAGGCGCGCAGCGTCGCCGGACAGAACGTGTTCGTCGACTGCGGCCAACGCTTCGTGAAAAGCGCGCGCGACGTGATGTTCGGGACCGATCATGGCTGACTATGCGATCATCCTCGACGATCTCGCGGTGCAGATGCGGCTCGGTATCCACCCGCAAGAGGCGACGCCGCAGCGCGTGCTGGTGTCGGTGCGGCTGACCGTTGATTATCCGCAGACGCCGGATGCGGACACGATCGCCGAGGTGCTCGACTACGACACGATCCGCGACGGCATCCACGCGCTCGCGGCGGGCGACGGTTTTGCGTTGCAGGAGACGCTGGTCGAGCGCATCGCCGCCTTCTGCCTCGCCGATCCGCGGGTGCGCGACGTGCGCGTCCGCTCGATGAAGCCCGATGTCTATCCCGACGCGCGCGTCGGCTGCGAGATCGTGCGGAGGCGGTAGGCGCTCATCGTCATTCCCGCGTGCGCGGGAATGACGGGGTGGCGATCTGTCCTACACTACGTAGTTCCTGATATGTTCTCCCATCAATCAAGGAGAACGTCACCTATGATCGACGACCTCATCGACGCGGTGATCGACCGCGAAGGCGGGTACGTAAACAACCCCGCCGATCGCGGCGGCGCGACGCGCTTCGGTATTACCGAGGCGGTCGCGCGCGCCAACGGCTACACCGGCGACATGCGGCACTTCACGCGGTCGGCGGCGACCGCGATCTACCGGCAACGCTACTGGACCGCACCCGGCTTCAACCGGATCGCCGCGCATGCCCCGCGCCTCGCCGCCGAAATGTTCGACACCGCGGTCAACATGGGGCCGGCGGTCGCCACGACCTTCCTGCAACGCGCGCTCACCGCGCTCAACCGCGGCGGGTGCGACTATCCCGACCTCGCCTGTGACGGCCGGATCGGCGCGCAGACGCTGGGCGCGCTGACCCGCTTCCTCGCGACGCGCGGACCGACCGCCGAGACCGTGCTGATCCGCGCGGTCGAGGCGTTGCAGGGCGAACGATATCTCTCGCTCGCCGAGCATCGCCCCGCCAACGAGGCGTTCCTCTACGGCTGGCTTGTCAACCGCGTCGGCGGTGGGGAGCGTTGAGGATGCCGGTGCTCGATTCGATCATCGCGCCGGTCGCCGGCCTGCTCGACAAACTTATCCCCGACCCCCGTGCCCGCGAAGCGGCGCAGCGCGAGCTGATGCGGATGGAAGGCACGCAGGAACTGGAGCGCGTCAAGGCGCAGATGGCCGCGATCCTCGCCGAAGCGCAGGCGACCGATCCGTGGACCAGCCGCGCACGCCCCGGCTTCCTCTACGTCATGTACGCTTTGCTGTTGTGGAGCATCCCGATGGGGCTGATCGCCGCGGTACGGCCACAGGCGGCGGCGGCGATCGCGCAGGCGATGAACGCCTATCTCTCGGGTCTACCCGAGCCGCTCTACACGCTCTTCGCGACCGGCTATCTCGGCTACACCGTCGCGCGCGAATGGGGGAAGGCCAAGGCGAAATAGCCCCTATCCGTCATTGCGACCCCGGCCTGCGCCGGGGTCGCAATGACGGATCACCCCGAACGCGCCAGCCGCTGCGGATCGGGCGGCAACCGCATGTTCGCGCCGTGCGCGGCCTCCAGATATTCGGTCGCCATCGCATAATGCGCCTGGCACACCACCGGATCTTCCGCCTCGGCGGCCAGCCGCAATTCGGCCTCGGCCCGCGTCTGGAAATACAAACGATCTTTATCGGTAATCATCGACGCACTCACTCTCCGCGCGCCATATGGTCGCTCGTCCGTGGCGATACCATCGCCGGCGTGCAAACTTTCGTTGCCCTTGCCTGGGACACCTCCGCGCCCCAAATCCGGGGCCTATGAACGGGAACGATCCACATTCCATGCCGGTCTGGCATGGCACCACCATTCTTTCGGTACGGCGCGGCGGCAAGGTCGTCGTCATCGGCGACGGTCAGGTCTCGATGGGACAGACCGTGATGAAGCCCAACGCGCGCAAGGTTCGCACGCTGGGCGACGGCAAGGTGATCGCGGGCTTCGCGGGCGCGACCGCCGATGCCTTCACCCTGTTCGAGCGGCTGGAGGCCAAGCTGGAGCGTCACGGCTATCACCTGATGCGCGCCGCGGTCGAGCTGGCCAAGGACTGGCGCACCGACAAGTTTCTCCGCAACCTCGAGGCGATGATGATCGTCGCCGACAAGGACGTGACGCTGATCCTCACCGGCAATGGCGACGTGCTGGAACCGGAGGCCGGGATCGCGGCGATCGGGTCGGGTGGCAATTACGCGCTCGCCGCCGCCCGCGCGCTGGTCGAATATGAGAATGACGCCGAGGTGCTATGCCGCAAGGCGATGAAGATCGCCGCCGAGGTCTGCGTCTACACCAACGACCGCGTGACGATCGAGACGCTGGACAGCACGACGTGATTATGGAGCCCCTCCCCCCTTGGGGGAGGGGTTGGGGTGGGGGCTGAGGCTCGCGCCCGTTCCACAACCACCCCACCCCAACCCCTCCCCTGAAGGGGAGGGGCTTGAGAGAAGACCATGAACGATAATCTCACCCCCAAGGCGATCGTCGCCGCGCTCGATGCGCACATCATCGGGCAGCAGGACGCCAAGCGCGCGGTCGCGGTGGCGCTGCGCAACCGCTGGCGGCGTCAGCAGCTCTCGCCCGACCTGCGCGACGAGGTGACGCCCAAGAACATCCTGATGATCGGGCCGACCGGATGCGGCAAGACCGAGATCAGCCGCCGCCTCGCCAAGCTGGCCGACGCGCCGTTCGTGAAGGTCGAGGCGACCAAATTCACCGAGGTCGGCTATGTCGGCCGCGACGTCGA
>NZ_CAXIAM010000081.1:0-11346 GCF_964021865.1 uncultured Sphingomonas sp. | reverse complement strand
CGCTCCTTTTCGAACCGCAGGACGTACAGCTCGAGCTGCATCCCGGCGATTTCCTGTTTCTGCAACTCGATGACGCGCCCGACGCCGTGCTTGGGGTAAACGACATAATCGCCGACATCGAAATGCAGAGCCTTGGCAGCCATAGGTGGCCTTTCCAATGTTGTGGCCCCAACGAACCCGACCCGTGGCGCAAGCACCGCGTTGCTGGTCAGACCGGGGCAAAAAGGTTGGACGTCTCCGGCGGACGCTAAGGAAGCGCCCGTGCCGGACTTATATAACCCATCGGCAATAAAATTTCCAGTCTGTTTAGGGCAGAGTCGCTGACGAGGCGGAACTTTCTTACAATGGATGCGTGTCGTGACGGATCAGCCACGCCCGCAGGATGCCGACCGTCTCGGCCGGGCGATCGCCGAGCGTCCCGTGCGCGGCACCGGGGATGACCGCCACCTCGGCCCCGCCCGGCACCCGCGCCGCAAAGCCGAGCGCGGTGACCGGGCGCGCCTCGTCATACTGCCCGACCATGAACAGCGTGCGCGCACCGTCCAGGTTTGCGAGCAGCGGCGTGCCGTCGTAGTTGCGCAACGTGCCGGTCGAAACGAACTCGTTGTTGCCCCACATCGTCTCGTAAAGCCGCTGGTTGTTGCCACGGTTGCCCGGCGCGCGGGTGGCATCGCGCATCGCGCGCGGTGCGTCCTCGCGGCGATTGTACCGGCGATAGAAGACGTCGGTCGCCGCAGCGCACGCGGCGGGTGCGGGCGGCGATGCGCTTTCGCACGCGAGCAGCGTGTCGCGGGCCGCCGCGGGCAGTGCGGCGCGCAGCGCGTCGGCGTCGGCGAGCCAGGCTTTGGTGGCGATCAACGGGCCGCCGAGCACGGTGCTGACCAGTTCAGCCGGTCGCCGCGCGGCATATTCGAGCGCGATCGTGCCGCCCCAGCTGATGCCGCAAACGTGCCATCGCGGGACATTCAGGCCGCGCCGGATCGCCTCCAGTTCGTCGACGAACCGCGGCACGCGCCAGTTGGCGGGGTTCTGCGGCCAGTCCGAGCGACCGCTGTCGAGTTGATCGTAGAGGATCACCGCGCGCTCGTCGGCGAGCGCGAGCGCGTCGAGCATCCCGGTGTGGGTGCCGCCAGGGCCGCCGTGGATCAGGACCAGCGGCGGGCGGGCGCCGTTCAGATCGCCGTTGATGCGAACGTAGACCCGACCGCCGGGGACGGGAAGCATCGCCTCGCGATCAGGCGGCGGGTAGCTGGCGTCACGCGCGACCGCAGGCAACGGTGCCAGCGCCGCAGCACCGCCGGCCAGCAGCGCGCGGCGCGACAGCCGCATCCGCGTCAGTCGCCCTTGCCGGGCTCGGCCGAGAAGAACTTGTCGTACTTGCCCTCGACGCCCTTCATCTCGTCGGCGTCGGGCGGGGTCTGGTCGAGCTTGCGCGTGACGTTGGGCCATTGCGCCGAGAAGGTGTTGTTCAGCTCAAGCCATTGCTCCAGCCCGCTTTCGGTGTCGGGCAGGATCGCTTCCGCCGGGCATTCGGGCTCGCACACGCCGCAGTCGATACACTCCGACGGGTTGATGACGAGCATGTTCTCGCCTTCATAGAAGCAGTCGACCGGACATACTTCCACGCAGTCCATATACTTGCAGCGGATGCAGGCGTCGGTGACGACATAGGTCATGGTCGGCTAATTCCTCACTTCTCGCGCGCCGCTTTCGCGCCGTCGGCATCGCGCGTCAACGCTCCTGCTGCCGAATCCGGTACAGACAATGCGAGTTCCTGATAGCATTCTTGCGCTTCGGGCGCAGGCCCGCGCCGCAGCGGCAGCGCCTCGACGCGCAGCACGCGCACCCGCCCGCCGTGGAAGAAGGTGAGGATGTTGCCGACGCGGACCGGCGCGTGGGCGCGGTCCACCGCGCGCCCGTCGATGCGCAGATGCCCGTCGCACGCCAGCGCCTGCGCGACGTCGCGGCTGCGGGCAAGACGCGCGAACCAGAGATAGCGGTCGAGCCGCATCGTCGCCGCCGCGGTCATCGACCCATCAACCCGGCGAGCGCGGCGAAGGCGTTGGCGGGATCGGGTGCGACGACCTTCGCGCGTGCCCGTCCGCGCCAGACGTAATGCGGGGCGGTGTCGGCCGTGGCGACCGGGCGGAAGCCGAGTTCGGCCATCAACCGCGCGACCGTCGCGGGTTCGAGCCCGATCGACACGGCCAGCGCCGGGTCTGGCGCGAAGGGCGCGCGGCCATGCGCGCCGCGTGCGTCATGCGCCGCGCGTGCGACACGCTCGACGAGGTCGATCCGCACCGCCTGTCCGCCGAGCGCGCGATAGCCCATCACCGGCACGGCGCCGGGCGCGCCGCGCGGCAGCGTCGTCGCGCCGGCCGGCGGCGCGGGCGGGGTAGAGGTGCCGTACGCCGCGAGCAGCGCGCGCCGCCACGCTTGGGCGGCAGGCTTGAGCAGCCGCGGGTCGAACAGGTCGAGTGCGCCGATCGTGATCCGCTGCCGCCGCAGCCACTGCCGCTGGCCGGGCGCCAGCGCCTCGATCGCATCGCGCAGCGGCAGGCGTTGCGCGAAGCCCGCGCCGGCCTCCATCGCAGCGGCAATGCTGCGCAGCGCGGGACCGGCCTCGGCGGCGCGGGTGGCCTCCGCCAGCGCGGCGAGCGACGGAAGCGCGCGCGCGATCGCCGCCGCGGTCCAGAGCCGCAGGCGTTCGGCGACGCGGTTGCGAAGCGGCGGGTCGAGGCAATCGAGGGCGTCGTCGAGCACGACCTGCGGGCGTGCAAGCGATGTGCCGCGTGAGAGGCGCGCGACGATCAAAGCGTCCTCTTGAGAAGACGTCTCACACACGCCGTTCGTGCTGAGCTTGTCGAAGCACGTGCCCGGTTGCACGCCCTTCGACAGGCTCAGGGCGAACGGGGTCTGCGAGGCGAGCTTGCCTGAGAAGTGCGCAAGCCTGCCGACCGTGATCGTTCCGTCTGCACCCAACGCAAACTGTGCATCGTCGCTGGCGATCAGCGCCTCGGCACGGCGGCGGCGTTCCCCCGCGAGCCGCTTCTCGGCGGTGGCGAGCAGCAGGCGCTTGTCGTGTGCGCGCGCATCGGGGGCGACGACGAAGCGGAAGCCGTCGAGCCGCCCGATGGTGTGCGTGTCGATCGTCACCTCGCCCTGCGCGTCGATCTCGACCGGCAGCGCCCCGACGCCGCCACCGATCTTCTTCGCCAGCGCGGTGGTGCGCTTGTCGACGAAACGCTGCGTCAGGCTGAGGTGGAGCGCGTCGGACAGCCGCTCCTCGATCTCAAGAGTGCGCGCCGCCCAGGTCTGCGGGTCGGCGAGCCAGTCGGGGCGCTGCGCGATATAGGCCCAGCTGCGGATCGCGGCGATGCGCCCGGCGATCGTCTCGACATCGCCCTCGGTCCGGTCGAGCCGCGCGACCTCGTCGGCGAACCATTGGTGCGGGATGTAGCCCTGCGACAGATAGCCGCACACCCGCCCGACGAAGCGCGCGTGCGGATCGAGCCCGAGCTTGGCGAAATCGGGAATGCCGCACGCCGCCCACAGCCGTGCGACATTGCCGCGCGCGCGGTCGCGGACGCCGGGTTCCTCGGCGAGCCGCTTGAGGATCTTGAGGTCGAGCGCCTCGGGCGCGGCACGCAAGGCGAGATCATCCGGGCGCTCCGAGAGGCTGGCGACGAGCGCGTCGATGCTCGACAGATCGGGGGTGCCGTTGCGCCAATAGAGCCAGTCGAGCCGCGGGAAACGATGCCCCTCGATCGCGGCGACTTCCTCGGGCTCGAAGGCGTCGGGGCCTTCCTCGGTCAGCGCGCCGAACGTCCCGTCGCGTTGGTGCCGCCCGGCGCGGCCGGCGATCTGCGCCATCTCGGAGACGCGCAACCGGCGGCGTTGCTGGCCGTCGAACTTGTGGAGCCCGGCAAAGGCGACATGCCCGACGTCGAGGTTCAGTCCCATGCCGATCGCGTCGGTGGCGACGAGATAGTCGACCTCCCCGGCCTGGAACATCGCGACCTGCGCGTTGCGGGTGCGGGGGCTGAGCGCGCCCATCACCACCGCCGCGCCGCCGCGCAGCCGCCGCAGCATCTCGGCGGTGGCATAGACCTCCTCGGCGGAGAAGGCGACGATCGCCGAGCGGCGCGGGAGCCGCGACAGCTTCTTCGCGCCGGCATAGCTGAGCGTCGAGAAGCGCGGGCGCTCGACGATCTCGATGCCGGGCACCAGCGCGCGCAGCACCGGGCGCAACGCTTCGGAGCCGAGGATCATCGTCTCCTCGCGTCCGCGCGCGCGCAGGATGCGATCGGTAAAAACATGCCCGCGCTCGCGGTCGCTGCCGAGTTGCGCCTCGTCGAGTGCGACGAACGCGACGTCCTGTTGCAAGGGCATGCTTTCCGCGGTGCACAGGAACCAGCGCGCGTCCTTCGGCACGATCCGTTCCTCGCCGGTGATCAGCGCGACGCGGTCCGCGCCCTTGATTGCGACGACGCGGTCATAGACCTCGCGCGCCAGCAGGCGGAGCGGGAAGCCGATCATGCCGCTGGAGTGCGCGCACATCCGCTCGATCGCGAGATGGGTCTTGCCGGTGTTGGTCGGACCCAGCACGGCCGTAACGCGGGGTCGGTCGAAAGCCACCATCACCTGCCCTACATCGGATGCGCGGCGCGGGGATGCAATCGCTGCATGTCAGGTGCCTCCACTTCGCCGCCCCAGATCAACGCTCCACCGCAGCGCGGCGCTCCGAGGTGCGCGGTTAATTTGACTTTAGCGAATCGCGTCCACAACGCTGCGCCTGGACGCAGGCTGTTTTCGCGGCGTGCTTTTCGAGAGCGGGGCAGAAGCCGGCGTGTTCTTGCGTGAGCAACAAGGGCTGGAATGGGCGGGAGCGGGCGCAGGCGTGCCCGGCCGCGTCGTCCTGCCTCCCGCGGATCGCGCGTGGCTGCATCGCGCGCGCGTCGCCGCGCGCGAAACCGACTGGGTGCCCGATCTCGGCCGCGATATCGGCAGCCGGACGTGGTGGCGCGGCCTTGCGACGTGCACCGCCTTGTGCGCGGGGGCGTGGTTCCTGTCACCGGGCTTCCAGGCGCTGATCGGGGCCAGCGCGCCGGTGATGGGCGAGGCGGCGTTCGAGGAGGCGCGGACGCAGTCGTTCGCGCCGCTGGCGCTGGGCGCGACGACCGGGCGGCGGATGGCGGCGGGTGCGCTGGTGCGGCCGCTGAGCGAGACCCCCGAGCGTCCGCAGATCGAACTGACCGCGGCGCTGGGCGACGGCGACACGCTGACCGGCACGTTGCAGCGCGCCGGAGTGGGCGGCGGCGAGGCGGCGCGGGTCGCGGCGCTGGTCGGCGGCGCATCGCTGCGGCCGGGCACGTTGCTGTCGCTGACGCTCGGGCGACGCCCGACCAAATTCCAGCCGCGTCCGCTGGAAAAGCTCGATTTCCGCGCGGCGTTCGACCTCAACATGACGGTGCTGCGCGCGGGCGAGGGGCTGACGGTGCTGCGCCGTCCGATCGCGATCGATCGCACGCCGCTGCATGTACGCGGGATCGTCGGGGCGAGTCTCTACCGCTCGGCACGTGCCGCCGGGGTGCCGGCGCGGGTGGTGGAGAATTATCTCAAGGCGCTTGGCGCGCACATGCCGATCGAGCGGATCGACCCGGGCGACACGTTCGACATCGTCGCCGACCAGCAACGCGCCGCGACCGGCGAGATCGAGGTCGGGCAGCTGCAATATGCCGGGCTCGATCAGGGGCGGCAGAAGGTGACGCTGGTGCGCTGGGGCGACCGCGACGGTGCGGACGGCACGCTGATGGACCCCGGCGGGCAGGTCGAGCGGCGCGGGACGATGGGGATGCCGGTCGCAGGGCGCGTCACCTCGACGTTCGGGATGCGGATGCACCCGCTGCTCGGCTTCATGCGGATGCACAAGGGCACCGATATCGGCGCGCCGTACGGCAGCCCGATCTACGCCGCGATGGACGGCGTGGTGCAGTCCGCCGGGCGCGCGGGCGGCTATGGCAATTTCGTCAAGATCGCGCATGCCGGGGGGCTGGCGACGGGCTACGGCCATATGAGCCGCTTCGCGGTGCGCGCGGGAATGCACGTCGCGCGCGGGCAGGTGATCGGCTATGTCGGGTCGACCGGCATCTCAACCGGGCCGCACCTCCATTGGGAAGTGTGGCAGAACGGGCGGCCGGTGAACCCGCGCAGCATTTCGATGAGCAGCCTGCAGGCGCTGCCCGCGGCGACGATCCGGGCGATGAAGGCGAAGATGGCGCGGTTGCTCGACACGCCGCTGCGCTGATCTTGCGGGCGGTGCGTGGCCGACCCACATCGCCATATCCATGCCGCTTCATCTCACCAAGGTCGCGTTCGGCGCGACGAGCGTCGACCTGCTTGCCGAGCGGTTACGCGCTCGCGCCGCCGCCGGGCCGGTGTTCCTGACCACGCGCTATCTTCCCAAGCGGCATGAAGAAGTCGCGGGGCAGGGATCGCTGTTCTGGATCATCAAGCACCAACTGGTCGCGCGCTCGCCGATCCTGTCGTTCGGCGAGGCGGAGGGCGGACGCGTTGCGATCCATATCGATCCCGAGCTGCGGCTGGTGCTCGCGCAGCCGCGGCGTGCGCATCAGGGCTGGCGCTATCTGGAGGCGGGCGACGCGCCGGTCGATCTGGGCGGCGACGCCGCCGACGGGCTCGCCGCGATGCCGCCGGTGCTGGTGGGCAAGCTGAACGAACTGGGGTTGATCTAATCCCCTTTCGTCATTCCCGCGCAGGCGGGAATCCAGGCGCGCAGGTCCCGCGATTGAGGTGAGACGACAGAGGTTCTGGATCCCCGCCTGCGCGGGGATGACGGCCAGGCTGAAAGTCAGTCGTGCTTTCGCCCGAAATCCGCCGCGGCGTCGTCCTGTCCCTGATCGACGATCGAGCGCCGGATCGCGCGGGTGCGCGCGAAACGGTCATGCAGCGCGTCGCCGTCGCCCCAGCGGATCGCGCGCTGGAGCTGGCTGAGATCCTCGCTGAAGCGTTGCAGCATCTCCAGCACCGCGTCTTTGTTCGACAGGAAGACGTCGCGCCACATCACCGGGTCCGACGCGGCGATGCGCGTGAAGTCGCGGAAGCCGCCCGCGGAGAATTTGATGACCTCCGACTGCGTCACCTGTTGCAGGTCGTCGGCGGTCCCGACGATCGTATAGGCGATCAGATGCGGCAGATGGCTGGTGACCGCGAGCACGAGATCGTGGTGATCGGGCGCCATCCGCTCGACATCCGCGCCGAGCCGTCGCCAGAATTCCTCGACGCGGGTCGTCGCCGCCTCGTCGCTGTCGGCGAGCGGCGTGACGATGCACCAGCGGCGGCGGAACAAGGTCGCAAAGCCCGCCTCCGGCCCGCTCTGCTCGGTGCCCGCGACCGGGTGCGCGGGGACGACACGCGCTGCGGGGAGCACCGCCGACAAGGCCTGGGCGACCGACGCCTTGCAGCTGCCGACGTCGCTGACGATCGCGTCGGCGGGCAGATCGGCGGCGATCTCGGCGGCGACCGCACCCATCGCGCCGACCGGTACGCACAGGATCACCAGATCGGCGTCGGTGACGGCCGCACCGGCATGATCGGCAACGTCGTCGAGCAGGTCGATGCGCCGCGCGATCTCGCGCACGCCCGCGTCGGCGTCATGCCCGGTCAGCCGCACGGTCGGCATATATTGCCGCACCGCGCGCGCGATCGAGGAGCCGATCAGCCCGAGGCCAATGATCGAGACACGTGAAAACGGCAGCATCAGCCGCGCTCGATGCCCTTGTCGGGGGCAGCGACGTGCGCCGGGGCCGCACCGCGCTCGACCAGATCGCGCAGCGCCGCGGCGACGCCGCGCGTCTCCTCCGCGGTGCCGATCGTGATCCGCAATCCCTGCGCGAGCCCCTGCCCGGGCAGCCAGCGGACGATATAGCCGGCGTCCATCAGCCCCTTGTAGGCGGTCTCCGCGGTCAGCTCGCCCTCGAATACCACCAGCACGAAGTTCGCCTCGCTCGGGATCGCGCGCAGCCCGGCGTTGCCGAGCCTGGCGATCTCCTCGGCAAACCACGCCCGCCATTCGGCATTGTGCGCGCGGGTGTGTTCGACGAACGCGCGGTCCTCGATCGCGGCGACCGCGGCGCGCTGCCCACCGATCGTGATGTTGAACGGCAAGCGGATGCGGTGCAGCGCCTGCACGATGTCGGCGTGTGCATAGCCCCAGCCGATCCGCTCGGCAGCGAGGCCGTGGATCTTCGAGAAGGTGCGCGTCACCAGCAAGTTGCGCGCGGTCTTCGCCAGTTCCAGCCCGCCGTCGTCATCCTGGTCGGCGAGATATTCGGCATAGGCCTGATCGAGCACCAGCAGCACGTTGCCGGGCAGATGGGCGTGGAGCCGTGCGATCTCGGCGGCGGGCGCGAAGGTGCCGGTCGGGTTGTTGGGGTTGGCGACATAAACAACGCGCGTGCGTTCGGTGACGCAGGCGAGGATCGCATCGACGTCGGTGGCGTAATCGCGGTCGGGCGCGATCACCGGGGTCGCACCGACGCGCCGCGTCGCGATCTCGTAGACCGCAAAGCCGTAGCGGACGAAGATCACCTCGTCCCCCGGCCCGGCGAACGCCCCGGCGGCGAGATGCAGGATCTCGTCCGAGCCATTGCCGTAGATGATCCGCGCGGCGTCGAGCCCGAAGCGCGCCGCGATCGCCTCGCGCACGATCGCGCCGCTGGCGTCGGGGTAGCGCTCCAGTGTGTCGGCGGCCGATGCATAAGCGGCGCGCGCGGCGGGCGAGGTGCCGAGCGGATTCTCGTTCGACGACAATTTGGCGACGGTGCGCCCGTCGTCGGTGGTCGAGCGCCCCGGAATGTACGGGGCGATGTCCATGATCCAGGGCTTGGGAGCGGGCGCGTTCGTCATGGTCGATGCGGGTAGCGCGCGCGCGCCGCGGGGGGAAGGGGCCGGGTGCGCCTAGAGCGGCGCGTCGGGCTTGTAGCCGACCTCGGCGATCACCGTTCCGTCCGGGTTGCGGCCGTCGCGATAGAGCGCGTTGACCTTCTGGCGTTGCGCCCAGGTCAGCGAGTCCCAGTCCTCACGGTCGTTGCCCGGATGGCGCTCGCCCCCGCGCTCCTTGCGGCGCGGCGTTCCGATGCTCGTCGCCTGCGATCTGGCCCGTTCCTCCTGATGCGCCTTCAACGCGTCGTCGAGTTCGCCGGCCTCTACCGCCTGTTCCAGCTTGTCGAGGAACATAGCGAACATCGCTTCGGGCAGATGGTTGGTCGCCGATCCGTTGAGCGGCAATGACCCGCCGGGTAGCTTCACCGTGAACGCGACGATGCCGTTCTGGACCTGCCACCAGCGGCCACCCGCCTTGGCGGTGCCGGGGGTGCGTTCCGCATATTGTTCGCGCGTGCGCTGGATACCGTCGAGCAGCGGGCGCCGCGCCTTGGCGGGATCGTCGGGCTTGACCGCGAAGGCCTCGGCAAGACCTTCGTTGTCGATGAAGCCGGCGAGTGAATCCAGTAATCCCATATGGCCTCCATGCCCCTGGTCGCGAGCTAGGCAGCAGTCCTTACCGATTGGTCAACGTAGCGGACGAACCGCGCAACATGGATTGAACGCCAGCAAGACAAGCGGAAATGGTGTCGGTTCGGTCGCCGGGCCCGGGGGCGTGGCGCGCTCGTGCCCACCGCGGGTCAGGCGGCGCCGCCGGGGGTGTCGACGCATCTCGACACCCCGCCCGCGGGCCGGGTAAAGGCGGCGGCTCGATGCTCACCACTCCTTCCTCGCTCGATCAGCGGTTCGGCCTGTCGCGGCGTATCGTGCTGCCCGGGCCGCTCAGGCTCGATGGCGGTGCGCTGCTCGCGCCGGTCGAGATCGCCTATGAAACCTATGGCACGCTGGCGTCGGACGGCGGCAACGCGATGCTGGTCTGCCATGCGCTGACCGGTGACCAGCATCTGGCGAGCGCGCACCCGCGCACCGGCAAGCCGGGTTGGTGGCAGCGGATGGTCGGGCCGGGCAAGCCGATCGACACCGATCGCTATTTCGTGATCTGCACCAACGTGCTCGGCTCGTGCATGGGATCGACCGGGCCGGCGAGCGTCGATCCGTCGACCGGCCGGCCCTATGCGATGGCGTTCCCCGTCATCACGATTCGCGACATGGTGCGCGCGCAGGCGCTGCTGCTCGATCATTTGGGCGTCGCGCGACTGGCGGCGGTGGTCGGCGGGTCGATGGGCGGCATGCAGGCGCTGAGCTGGGCCGCGACCTTCCCCGAGCGCGTCGAGAAATGCGTCGTGATCGCCTCGACCGCGCGGCATTCGGCGCAGAATATCGCGTTCCACGAAGTCGGGCGGCAGGCGGTGATGGCCGATCCGAACTGGCGCGGCGGTGATTATTACGACAGCGACCCGCCCGCCGCCGGGCTGGCGGTGGCGCGGATGGCGGCGCACATCACCTATCTGTCGGAGGCGGGGCTGACCGAGAAATTCGGTCGACGCTTGCAGGCGCGTGCGCAGAAGTCGTTCGGGTTCGACGCCGATTTTCAGGTCGAAAGCTATCTGCGGCATCAGGGGCTGGCGTTCACCGACCGGTTCGATGCCAATAGCTACCTCTACATCACCCGTGCGCTCGACTATTTCGATCTGGCCGAGGAGCATGGCGGGCTGCTCGCCAACGCCTTCCGCGCCACCGCGACGCGCTTCTGCCTCGTCAGCTTCGATACCGACTGGCTGTACCCGACCGCCGAGTCGCGCAGCATCGTCCATGCGTTGATGGCGGCCGGTGCACCGGCGAGCTTCGTCGAACTGTCGAGCCCGTTCGGACATGACGCATTCCTGCTCGATTCGCCCGAACTCGACCGCGTGATCCACGGCTTCCTGAGCGCCGGCCGATGAGTTTGCGGCCCGATCTGGCGATCATCGCCGCGCATCTGCCCGCCGGCGCGCGCGCGCTGGATATCGGGTGCGGCGACGGCGAGTTGATGGCGGCGCTGCGTGACGAACGTGGCGCCGACGTGCGTGGACTGGAGCTTGACCCCGGCAATGTCGCGGCGGCGGTCGGGCGCGGGCTGTCGGTGATCCAGGGCGATGCGGATATCGATCTGGCCGGCTATCCCGATCAGAGCTTCGACTATGCGATCCTCAGCCAGACGTTGCAGACCGCGCGCGCGCCCGACCGGGTTTTGGACGAATTGCTGCGGATCGGGCGGTATGCGTTCGTCAGCTTCCCCAATTTCGCGCACTGGCGCGTGCGGCTGTCGCTGCTGTGGGGCGGCCGGATGCCGGTGACGCGGCTGCTGCCCGAACGCTGGTACGACACGCCCAACATCCACCA
>NZ_CAXIAM010000080.1:0-11730 GCF_964021865.1 uncultured Sphingomonas sp. | reverse complement strand
ACGCGGTAGATGTCCGACAGCGCCTGCTCGCGCTCCTCGGCCTTGTCGGCCTTCAGCGTGTTGCGGATCCACGGACCCGTCGCGACATGGTCGATGTCGAGCAACTCGATCCGGTCGATCCCCGCCTTGTCGAGCTTTTCGAGATTCTCCGGCCCGATCTCGTCACCGGCCTCGACGTAGATCTCGCCCGTGGCTTCGTTGATGAGGTCATAGGCGCTATAGCGGCCGTAGATTTCCTCGGTCGGGATCAGCAGGTCGGTCAGGCCGTCCTTGCCCGCCTTGTTGGCGGCGCGCGGCGTGATCTTGGTGCCGGCGGCGAAGATCACCTCGCCCGACTTGGCATCGACGATGTCGAACGTCGGCTTCACGCCGCGCCAGTTCTCCGCCGCGAACGGGATCTGCCAGCCGCCTTCGCCGCGCACGAACGTGACGCGGTTGTAGAAGTGGTTGAGGATCTCCTCGCCGTTCATCCCGAGCGCGTACAGCAGCGCGGTGACCGGCAGCTTGCGCTTGCGGTCGATACGGACGTTGACGATGTCCTTGGCGTCGAACTCGAAGTCCAGCCACGAGCCGCGATACGGGATCACGCGCGCGGCGAAGAGATATTTGCCCGAGGCATGGGTCTTGCCGCGGTCATGGTCGAACAGCACGCCCGGCGAACGGTGCATCTGGCTGACGATGACGCGCTCGGTGCCGTTGATGAAGAAGGTGCCGTTCTCGGTCATGAGCGGCATGTCGCCCATGTACACGTCCTGCTCCTTGATATCGAGCACCGAGCGGGTTTCCGTATCCGGGTCCACCTCGAACACGATCAGGCGCAACGTGACGCGCATCGGCGCCGCATAGGTGATGCCGCGCTGACGGCATTCCTCGACGTCGAACTTCGGCGGCTCCAGCTCGTAATTGACGAAGTCCAGCTCGGCGGTGCCGGCGAAGTCGCGGATCGGGAACACGCTGCGCAGCGTCTTTTCCAGCCCGGAGACATAGCCGATCGACGGGTCGGAACGCAGGAACTGCTCGTAGCTCTCGCGCTGGACCTCGATCAGGTTCGGCATCTGCACCACTTCGTGGATGTTGCCGAATACCTTGCGGATGCGACGCTTGCGCGTCCCCGCCATGTCGGTCCGCGCGGTGCCCGCGTCGATCGGATTGGTCGCCATAAAAGCTTGTGCCTCGTCAGCCGTTATTCACGAGCGCCAGAAACGAGGAAAGGCCGCACGTCTAATCCCACTGGCGGGAGACGGCAGCCAATCAGCGTCCTGTGTTCCAATGTCCCTATTCGTACGGCACGCTGCGCGACGGCACGCCATGTCCCGGGACGGTGGAGAGTGAAAGCGATATAGGACCGGCGAGCAGGGGCGTCAACCGCACCGCAAAGCCCTTATGCTGATCGCGTCAGTCAAGCAACGCTGCCGGGCACAGCCGCCAGATGCCGGGAAAACAGGTTAAATTGTAATTAACGTGGTTTGGACGGGTGTTCGGCCAGTGGTATAAAGCTGTTGCGTGCAAAGCCGTAAAGGTCGCCGGCCGCGCGAGTCCACAGTTTGCGTTAACGGGTGGTGCGCTCCTTTTTGGGGGCCGTGCTCCTGTATTTGCTTGTCCACCGCAATGCTGCGGCGAGGAGCGATGATGCACGTCCTGTGCAGACCAGACGGGAGGGTGAAACATGTCGAAGGTACACATTGGTGTCGGTATCGCCGCGTTGGGCATGATGATGGCGTCGCCTGCGCAGGCGGCGAGGGTCGAGCTTGGGCTGGCGATCGACGAGTCGGGCAGCATCAGCAGCGCGAATTTTACGCTGCAGAAGCAGGGCTATGTCGCGGCGCTGTCTGATGCCAGTCTGTTGCCGCTGGACGGATCGGTGGCGATCGGGGTGGTCAAGTTCAGCTCCAACGTGGTCAACGTTTTCACGATGCAGGAAATCACGAACGCGAACATCGGTTCGCTGATCGCCGCGCTGAATGGGATGACGCAGCGCGGCGGCAGCACGAATATCGGCGCAGCGATCGATACGTTGAGCGATCAGATCTTCGGAAACGCGATCCAATCGGACCGGCAGGTGATCGACGTGTCAACCGATGGCGAGGACAATGGTGGCCGGCTGGCGGCGGCGCAGCAGGCGGCGCTGGCGCGCGGGCTCGACCAGATCAACTGCCTCGGCATCGGTGCGAGCGCACGATGTGCGGCGGTGCAGGCGGGGGCGGGATCGTTCTCGATCAACGCCAATTTCAACAATTTTGAGGAAGCGTTGCGGCGCAAGATCCGGATCGAGGTCAATGGTGCCGTGCCGGAACCCGCAACCTGGGCGATGATGATCCTCGGCTTCGGCGTGGTCGGCGCCGCGCTGCGCCGCCGTCGGCCGAGCGTGCAGGTCGCGCAGCTGGTCTGATCGCGCAGGCACGAAAAAGGGCGGCACCCTTATGGGGTGTCGCCCTTCTTCTGCTGTCGGCCGCGTCATCGGAATACATCCGATATCGTCGAACGAGCGGGCTTGGGCCGCTCGTCGGCCGGCCGCGTGCGAGGAAGGGCGGCTAGCCGTCCTCCCGCAGTTTGGCTTACTTCAGCTCGACGGTCGCGCCGGCTTCTTCCAGCTGCTTCTTGACCTTCTCGGCCTCGTCCTTGCTCACGCCTTCCTTGACGGGCTTCGGCGCGCCTTCGACGAGCGCCTTGGCTTCGGTCAGGCCCAGGCCGGTGATCGCGCGGACTTCCTTGATGACGTTGATCTTCTTGCCACCGTCGCCGGTCAGGATCACGTCGAACTCGGTCTTCTCTTCAGCGGCCGGAGCAGCAGCGCCGCCGCCAGCAGCCGGCGCCGCAACCGCCGCAGCGGCCGAAACGCCCCACTTCTCTTCGAGCAGCTTCGACAGCTCGGCTGCTTCCAGGACGGTCAGTTCGCTCAGGCTCTCAACGAGCGCGTTCAGGTCTGCCATGATTGTACTTCCTAATTAAACGGGGACAGGGCCCCAATTCCAAACATCAACCGGATGCGGCCTGAAATCAGGCCGCCTCCTTCTCCGAATAAGCTGCCAGCACGCGCGCGATCTGCGCGGCCGGGGCCTGGGTGATGGTCGCCAGCTTCGTGGCAGGTGCCACGATGAGGCCGACGATCTTCGCACGCAGCTCGTCCAGCGACGGCAGCGTGGCCAGTGCCTGCACGCCCGCCACGTCGAGCGGGGTCGCGCCCATCGCACCGCCGACGATCTCGAACTTGTCGGTCGTCTTGGCGAATTCGGCGGCAACCTTTGCGGCCGCGACCGGATCGGTCGAGGTCGCCAGGCCGACCGGACCGGTCAGCATGTCGCTGATCGAGCCGTAATCGGTGCCGTCGAGGGCGATTCTGGCAAGCTTGTTCTTCGAGACCTTGTAGGTCGCGCCGGCGTCCCGCATCCGGTTGCGCAAGTCGGTCGACTGCGCCACCGTCATCCCCAGGTTGCGGGTGACGACCACCACGGCAACCTCGGAGAAGGTACGGTTGAGCTCGGCGACGGCCGCGGTCTTCTGACTACGATCCATGCCATTCTCCACATTGGGAAAGGACGTGCCGAAACACGCGCCCTTCCGGGTACGGACCGCCGATCACGCGGATGCGCGAACAGCGGCATAGTCCAGCGATGGGGAAAATGACCGGCGACCGGCCGCACGATGATCGTGCCAGCGCGGAGAGCGTCGATCCTGTCCCCGTCTCGGCGGGGAATTAAGGCCCGAGGGGCCACCCGCTGTCTCGGACGGTGTGCCATGTCCGCGAACGGACCGGCGACGCGGCGGGCTATAGCGGATCGCGACGCGAGGTCAAGCAGGTTCGGTATGTCACGGAGATGACGCCAAACTGTCGTCGCTACGTCGCTTAACCTTCACGCCTGTGCCTTTTCTGGCCGCGATAGGCGGTCAGGAAACTTAATCCCGGGGAAACGGTTATGACCAGCTTAAGCCACGACAATCTCATCGAATATACCGACGGGGACATCGACACCAACCCGTCGACGACCCCGACGCTGGGCGAGCTGGTCGAGCAGCGTTACTCGCGCCGCCAGATGATGGGCGGGATGAGCGCGATGACCACCGCCGCCTTCGGTGCGTCGCTGCTCAGCGGCTGCGGCTCGGACGATAACGACAGCGACGTCATCACCGTGTCGGACGGCGCGACGGTTCAGACGCAGGGCGGACGAGTTGTGACGCTGACGTCGACCGCCAGCAGCAACGCCACCAGCTCCAGCTGGTCGCAAGTGAGCGGTCCTACCGTGGCGCTGACCACCAGCGGCAGCTCGGTCAGCTTCGTCGCGCCGAACGTCACCTCGACGACCAGCGTCGTGCTGGCGTTCACCGCCACCAACGGCAACGGCTCCAGCACCGAACGCTCCACGGTCGTCATCAATCCCGCCACGCTCGACTTCACGGCGGTCGCCAAGAACAAGAACGACATCGTCACCGTGCCGTCGAACTACACCGTGACGGTGCTGTATCGCCTGGGCGATCCGCTCGCCAGCGGCGTCGCGGCCTATGCCAATGACGGCACCGACAGCAATTTCGCGCAGCGCGCGGGCGACCATCACGACGGCATGAGCTACTTCGGCCTTGCCAGCAGCGGCAGCACGCCCGACGCGACGAACAGCACGCGCGGGGTGCTGGTACTGAATCACGAGAACATCACGCGTGCCTACCTGCATCCGAACGGCCCGACGACGGTCAACGGTGCGCGCCCCGAAGCGGAGGCGATCAAGGAGATCGAGGCACACGGCGTGTCGGTGATCGAGGTGACCCGCGCGGGCAACACCGGCGCATGGAGCTATGTCGCGTCGAGCGCGCTGAACCGCCGTATCACCCCGAACACGCCGACCGCCTTCTATGGTCCGGCGCGCGGCTCGACGCTGCTGCGTACGGCCTATTCGGCGGACGGCACCACGGGTCGCGGCACGATCAACAATTGCGCCAACGGTGCGATGCCGTGGAACACTTATCTGACGTGCGAGGAAAACTGGGCCGGCTATTTCCGTCGTGACGCGGGCGACGCGGCGGTGCGCACGGCCGCGGGACTGGCGAAGCAGAACGTGTCGCTGACGCGTTATGGCATCACCGAAGGGCGCGCGGGCAATTACAACTGGACGACCGTCACCCCCGCCACCAGCGGCAGCACCATCTTCTCCAAGTGGAACGCGACCGCGCGGGCCGACGCGGCGGCGGATGGCTCGGCGGATTTCCGCAACGAACCGTTCCAATATGGCTGGGTGGTCGAGATCGATCCCTATGATCCGACCGCGACCCCGCGCAAGCGCACCGCGCTGGGCCGGATGAATCACGAAGGTTGCATGCCCGGCCGTACCGTCGCCGGTGTCCGCCCCGCCTTCTACATGGGCGACGATGCGCAGAACGAATATATCTACAAATTCGTCTCGAACACCGCATGGTCGGCGGCAGACGCCACCGCGACCAATCGCCTGGCGATCGGCGACAAATATCTCGATCAGGGCACGCTGTACGTCGCCAAATTCAACGCCGACGGCAGTGGCCAGTGGCTGCCGCTGGTGTTCGGCCAGAACGGCCTGACCAGCAGCAACGCCACGTACGCCTTCGCGGATCAGGCGGACGTCTTGGTCAACGCGCGGCTTGCGGCCGACGTGCTGGGCGCGACGCCGATGGACCGGCCCGAATGGACCGCGGTCAATCCCGTCAACGGCGAGATGTATTGCACGCTGACCAACAACTCGTCGCGCACCCCCGCGCGCGTCGATGCCTCCAACCCGCGCTCCTATGTCGATCCCAAGATCGACGGCCGCTCGGCGGGCACCGGCAACGTCAATGGACATGTCGTCCGCTTGCGCGAAACCGGCGACACGACCGAGGCGACGGCGTTCACGTGGGACATCTATGCGTTCGGTGCAGGGTCCGATCTCGACCCGACCAACATCAACCTGTCCTCGCTCGATGCGACCAACGACTTCTCGTCGCCGGACGGTCTGTGGTTTGGGTTGCCGACGAACGCCGGCGGACAGGCGTCGCCGCTGCTGTTCATGGAGACCGACGACGGCGCCTATACCGACGTCACCAATTGCATGCTGCTGATCGGTATGCCGGGGCGCGTCGGTGATGGTGGTACGCGCGTCGTCAACAACAATCTGAACGGCGCCACCAGCACGGTGACGACGCGGATCGGCGCCGCACCGGGGGCGAAGCTGAAGCGCTTCCTGGTCGGACCGAAGGAGTGCGAGATCACCGGCATCACGTCCACCGCCGACGGGCGCTCGATCTTCGTCAACATCCAGCATCCGGGCGAAGACGGCAACCCCAGCAACATCACGTCGAACTGGCCGCAGAGCCAGGCGACGGGCACCGGCACCGGTCGCCCGCGGTCGGCGACGATCGTCATCACCAAGAACGACGGCGGCGTGGTCGGGCTGTAAGCCCGACGACACGGCCTTGCCCCGCCCGGTCGTGGGACGGCGGGGCAGGCCGGACGTTGTAAAGCAAAACGGCGATCGTAGCGGGCAGCTACGGTCGCCGTTTCAGTTAACTGCCAGTACTACCCGCTATTGCTTCCCCGGGCGCGCAATGACGGTGCCGGACGAAATTACCGCCGCGGGCGCGACCCGCCGCGGGGCGCGCCGCCACCACCGCCATGCCGCCGCTGCGGCGGGCCGCCGGCGTTGCGGATCGGCACTGCGCCGCTCGGCATCGGCTCGATCCGCACGCCGCTCTCGTCCTCGCCGTCCGCATTCGCCGACGCCTTGACCGCCGCCGCGAAGCGCGCCGCCAGCGCGCGGGGCACCTGGAACTGCGTCTCGGTCGCGCCGATGCGGATCGCGCCGATCTCGGCCTTGGTGACATGCCCGCGGCGGCACAACAGCGGCAGCACCCAGCGCGGATCGGCGTTCTGGCGACGACCGACGTTCATGTGGAACCACACGACATCGTCGAAGCCATCGCGATGGCCCTTCTGCTGATTCGCGCTCATCTCGCCGCGATCCGCGAGTTCCTCGGGCGCGGGCAGCGCGGCGCGCTGCGCGGCGACCAGCGCTGCGGCGATCTCCTCGGGGGTGCGCTGCGCCAGCAACTCGGCGGCGAGCGCCTTGTCGTCGTCGTCGACCTCGACCGGCGCCAGCAGCCGCTCGAGCAACCGTTCGCGATCCTTGGCGCGGATCGCCTCGGCGCTCGGCACCTCGCCCCATTCGGCGGCGATCCGCGCGCCGCGCAGCATCATCTCGACGCGGCGGCGGCGCGGATAGGGAACGATCAGCACCGCGGTGCCCTTTTTCCCCGCGCGCCCGGTGCGGCCCGAACGGTGCTGCAACACCTCGGCGTCGCGCGGCATCTCGACGTGGATGACCAGGCTGAGCGTCGGCAGGTCGATCCCGCGCGCCGCGACGTCGGTCGCGACGCACACGCGTGCGCGGCGGTCACGAAGGGCTTGCAGCGCGTGATTACGCTCGTTCTGCGAATGCTCGCCCGACAGCGCCACCGCCGCAAACCCGCGCTCGACCAGTCCGGCGTGGAGATGCCGGACATTGTCGCGCGTCGCGCAGAACAGGATCGCGGTTTCCGCCTCGTAGAAGCGCAGCAGGTTGATGACCGCGTGCTCGATCTCGGACGGCGAGACCGTCACCGCGCGATAGGTGATGTCGCCGTGTCCGCGCTGCTCGCTGACGGTCGAGATGCGCAACGCATCGCGCTGATACGCCTTGGCCAGCGCCACGATCGGGCGCGGCAGCGTGGCGGAGAACAGCAGGGTGCGGCGCTCGGTCGGAGTCTGGTCGAGCAGCGCCTGAAGGTCGTCGCGAAAGCCCATGTCGAGCATCTCGTCGGCTTCGTCGAGCACGGCGGCGCGGATCTGCGACAGGTTCAGCGCACCGCGCTCGGCATGATCACGCAGGCGGCCCGGCGTGCCGACGACGATATGCGCGCCCTGGTTTAGGGTGCGACGCTCGCGGCTGGCGTCCATGCCGCCGACGCAGGTGGCGATCCGCGCCCCCGCGTAGAGCCACATCAGTTCCTTGGCGACCTGCAACGCGAGTTCACGCGTCGGCGCGATCACCAGCGCGAGCGGCGGGCCCGCGACCGGCAAATTGCCGTCCTCGCCCAGCAATTGCTCGGCCATCGCGAGGCCGAAGGCGACGGTCTTGCCGGAGCCGGTCTGCGCGGAGACGAGCAGGTCGCGGCCATGTGCGACCTCGGCGGTCACCTCGGCCTGAACGGGAGTAAGCGCGGTGTAACCACGCGTGGCGAGCGCGCTGGCGAGCGCGGGGGGGAGATTCGGGAAGTCCATGAAGGCTCCCACATGGACCTTTTGGCCGACAATTGCCAGTGGGAACGCAGCCGGACCGCACCGCGTTGGGGCAGCATTCCTGCCAATCATGGATTTTCCGTATGACGCTTCCTGCCGATCCGGTCTGGTTCATCACCGGTTGCTCGACCGGTTTCGGTCGTGAACTGGCGAGGCTGGTGCTCGCGAAAGGGTGGCGTGTGGTGGCCACCGCGCGCGATGCGGCACGGGTTGCGGACCTTTCGGCGGGGCAGGACGATCGGCTGCTCGCCCTGGCGCTTGACGTTACCGACGCAACCGCGATCGCCGCGGCGGTCGCGGATGCCGAGGCGCGGTTCGGGCGTATCGACGTCCTCGTGAACAATGCCGGCTACGGCTACCAGTCGAGCATCGAGGAGGGCGAGGAGGAGGAGATCCGTGCGCAATTCGACGCCAACGTCTTCGGCCTGTTCGCGATGACTCGCGCGGTGCTTCCGGGGATGCGCGAACGCCGACAGGGCGCGATCGTCAACATCACCTCGGTCGCCGGGCTCGTGGGCTTTCCTTCATCCGGCTATTATGCCGCGTCCAAGCACGCGGTGGAGGGTTTTTCCGACGCGCTCGCCGCCGAGGTCGCGCCGCTCGGCATCTCGGTCACCTGCGTCGAGCCGGGGCCGTTCCGCACCGATTGGGCCGGCCGCTCGCTGCGCCAGACCGAAAGCCATATTGCCGACTATGCCGATACCGCCGCGGCGCGGATGGCGACCACCAAGGGCTATTCCGGCAACCAGCCCGGCGACCCGGTGCGCGCGGGCGAGGCGATGATCGCCGCGGTCATCCGCGACACGCCACCGCGGCATCTGGTGCTCGGCAAATGGGGCCATGACGCTGTCACCGAGCGACTGCGCGCCCGCGTCGCCGAGATCGAAGGGCTCCGCGACGAAGCGCTGGGCGCGGATTACCCCGACGCTACCAGCGGTAATTGAAGCTGACGCTGATCCGCTCGGCCTTGGCGGTGCTGGTCATCACCTCGTGCCGCAGCCAGCTTTCCCACAGGAACAGCGCACCGTCGCGCGGCTCGGCATAGACGAACGTGCCGTCGCGCGGCGGCGCGGCCATCAGCATCGGCAGCCGCGGGTCCTCGAGCTTCAGCGCGCCCGACCCTTCGGGCACCGCGACATAGAAGGTGCCGGACACGACGCTGTGCGGATGCAGGTGGCCGGAGTGCGTGCCACCGGGCTTCATGACGTTGACCCACAGGCTATCGAGCTTGAGCTTGCGCCCGCCCAGATCGAAGCCGGCCTCCTTCGCGAAGGCGGCGACGTGGCGGTCGAGCAGCTTCTTGAGATCCGCGAACACCGGGTCGCGCAACGGCAGGTCGTTGAGCGAGGCGTAACTGGTGTATCCGCGATACCCATGCGCCTTCGACCATCGCTTCCCCGCGACATCCTCCTCGGCGAGCGCGCGGCACGAGGCGTCCAGGTCGGCGAGCAGTGCGGCATCGGCGACGTCGGCCTCGTAGAACAGGGTCAGGAAGAGCTGGCGGGTCGGCATGGCGGTGGTCCTTAGGTCCGTCCACTCGTCATTGCGAGCGTAGCGAAGCAATTCAGGGCGTCCTGGTCCGTCACCAGATTGCTTCGCTACGCTCGCAATGACGACAGGGAGCGCCCGCTCACCCCAACCGCAGCGCCACGTCGTTCATGAACCGCACGTCGTCGCCCTGCGCCAGCCATTCGGCTTCGGCGGCCAGCGCGCCGAGCACGTCGCTCAGCGCGTCGATCTCGCTCTTGGCGTAATTGCCGAGCACATGCCCGGTGACGCGATCCTTGTGCCCCGGGTGTCCGATGCCGATTCGCACGCGGCGGAAATCCGGTCCCAGATGCTGGTCGATCGAGCGCAGCCCGTTATGCCCCGCCGTGCCGCCACCCTGCTTCACCTTGACCTTCATCGGCGCGAGGTCGAGTTCGTCGTGGAAGACGGTCAGCGCGTCGGTGCCGAGCTTGTAGAAGCGCAACGCCTCGCCGACCGAACGGCCGCTGTCGTTCATGAAGGTCGCGGGCTTGAGCAACAGCACCTTGGTCGTGCCGATCCGGCCTTCCTGCAACCAGCCCTGAAACTTCTTGGCCGGCGCGGCAAAGCCGTGGACCTCGGCGATCGCATCGACAGCCATGAAGCCGACATTGTGGCGGTGCATCGCATATTGCGCGCCCGGATTGCCGAGCCCCACCCACAATTGCATCGCTGATCCTTCTCACCAAAGGAAAGGGCAGGGGAGCGTCGCCGCTGCCCTGCCCCGAACAAGGGTCCGCACGCGATCGGCGGACCGGCGATTACTCGCCCTTGTCCTCGCCTTCGCCCTCGGCGGCAGCCGCTTCGGCCTCGGCCGACTGCGCCTCGGCCACCTCGGCGTCGAGCTGCTCGTCCGCCGCGGTCGGGACGGTCGGCGCTACCAGCGTGGCGACCGCAACGTCGCCCTCGGCGGCCGGCTTCGCGCCCTTGGGCAGCTGCAGGTCGGAGATGTGGATCGTGTCGCCGATCTCCAGCCCCTTGAGCGAGACGCTGATCTCGCTGGGGATGTCGGCGGCGTCGACGACCAGCTCGACGTCATGCTGGACGATGTTGAGCACGCCGTTGCCCTTCTTGATGCCCGGAGCGTCTTCTTCGTCGGTGAACACGACCGGCACTGCGATCGTCACGGTTTCGTGCTCGCCGATGCGCAGGAAGTCGACGTGCGTCGGACGGTCGGTGACCGGGTGGAACGCCACGTCCTTGGCCAGCGTGCGCTGACCGTCGACCATGATGACCGAGTTCATGAAGTGGCCGGTCATCAGTGCCTTGACCAGCGCCTTCTCCTCGAGATGGATCGCGGTCGGCTCTTTCTTCTGGCCGTAGATCACGGCGGGGACGCGGCCGTCACGACGCAGTGCACGGGAGGCTCCCTTGCCAACCCGGTCACGCGCCTCGGCTGCGAGCGTGATGGTGTCGCTCATGCGATATGCTCCGAAACTTGTGAGTACGTTTCCCGACACGCCTCCAGGGATGACCATGGCGGGAAGCCGGCGCGCTTAGCGGCAACGCGCCGGAAACGCAAGGTCGGCCGGGCGCCGCGTCAGTAGTTCACACGCACCGCATTCAGCTTGTACGCGCCCAGCTGCGCCTGCACGCTCTGGTCGCCCGCCAGATGCCCCGCGCCGACCGCGATGAAGACGGTGCCCGGCTGCTTCATCCGCTCCGCGATCCACGCCGCCCAGCGCTTGTTGCGGTCGGTCAGCAGCGTCTTGGCGACCTCGGGCGAATCCTTGAGCGATTCGTTCATTTCCGCGGCCACGCCGTCGGGGTTGCCCTTCGCCCAAGCGGACACCATCGTCTCGAACGTGGTTTCCACCTTTGGCAGTTCGTCGAGGGTGCTTTCCAGCAGCTGGAGCTGTCCGTCGCGCGAGATGCCGTCGAAGATGCCCAGCTGCCCCTCGAACGTTTCCAGCCCCTCGACCTTCTTGCCG
>NZ_CAXIAM010000079.1:0-11814 GCF_964021865.1 uncultured Sphingomonas sp. | reverse complement strand
TTTTCGACGCCGATCACCCCGCTACCGGGGTCCCTTTTCCACGCCGATCCACAGCGATGTCGGGGTGCGGCTGCGGCTGCGGTGCGCCCGGTCGCGGTCTCCTGCTCACTCCGGCCGCCGCTGAGGCACGGGTCATCGGCGAGCAGCTGGTGAAGCTCGCCGAGGACCACGAGGCAGCGGCGGGGAAGGCTGCGGTCGACATCCTCCAGAAGGCGGCTGGGCGATGATCGCCGGTGTCGCCGCCATGCTGGCCTTCGCCGGCGCCGGGCTGCTCGCCCTCTACGTGCTGGCGTGGTTCGTCGGCGAGCTCAGCGCCGACATCCGCCAGCGCGACCTGCAGATCGCTGCGATGGAGGACGATCTCGCCGACATCAACCGCATCCTCGACGCGCCGATCCGCGAGCGGAAGTGGAACAATACCGATTGGTGGAGCGACCACCATGGCTATTGACGCCGCCTATCGCCCGCGCACCGACGACGTGCTGCTGATCCGGGACGACGGCGTCACCTTTGCGATCCCCGCCAGTGAGGCCGATACCGTCGCCGCCGCGATCCGCGTCGTCAGCCGTACCCCGCATCTCGCCCGCGTCCTTTCCGACATGGGCGGGCAGGACCACGCCTGATGATCGCCGCCTTCCACCATCCTGCCGGTCAGACGGTCACGATCGTGCGCAGCGACGGCGTCCGGCTGGAGATCGCCGAGGCCGAAGCGCTGGCGCTCGCCGCCGCCCTCGCCACGCTGCGACCCCGCCCGGCCTACCGCAACGCCCGCAGCCGCCGCGACCGCGAGGCCGTGTTTACGCTGGTCGCCCAATGACCGCCCGGAGGTGTCCTATGTCGGGTAACTCTCCCCTCGAACAAGATGGGGGCGAAATAGCTTGCGGGCGAATGGCTTCGCCACCGCGCTTTCGTCCTTCGGATCGAGCCGCTGACGCGTCTCGCCGCTTCGCGCTTCAATCGCTTTCGCTGGAGATATGACATGCCGACTGGCTACACTGCCGCCATCGTTGATGGCACGGTCGCCGACCTTCGCTCATTCGCCCTTCAGTGCGCGCGCGGCATGGGCGCGACTATTACCATGCGTGATGACCCTTGGGACAAACCTATCCCCGAGCGGTTCGAGCCGAGCACTTACTACCGTGACCGCTTGGAGGAGGCGCAAGCCGATTTGCTGGCGCTTCGGACGATGGCGCCTGCGCAATGGCAGGAAGAGGCTGACGCAGCTTATGCGGCTGACGCAAAAGCTCGCGACGATTACCTTGCCTCTAAGGTGGAAAGCCGCGCGCGGTACGACGCCATGATCGCACAGGTGGAGCAGTGGCAGGGCGCGCCTGAGGGCTTGAAGCCGTTCATGCTTGATCAGCTTCGCAGCGGTCGCGACTTCGACTGTTCGGGAACTTCCTATTGGAAGGAGGTTGAGCATCTGAGCGGCGAAGAATGGAAGATGCAGCGCGAAGAGGAGCTAATGCGCTCCAGCGCGCGCGCCGCAGAGGAATGGCAGAAAGAGCAAGACCGAACCGCAGGCCGCAATGCTTGGATCGCTCAACTGCGCGCCTCGCTCGACGCGTACGAAGCGCCCGACCAATCGGGTGCCGCATGACCTCCTCTGATACGAACTCGTCTCCCCAGGAGCATCCCATGACCGACGCAACCCCGCTCGCGTCTGAGCAGATTACGCAGGAAGATCGTGAGGCTGCGGCTTCCAACATCAAGCGTCGCCTCGTTTGGCAGCATGGTGGCGAGCAGCAATGGATGGACGCTTCCACCGCTTCGATGTGGATGGGTGAGCAGGACGATCACGACGAAGTTCAAGCCTTCGCCCGCCATCGTATCGCAGCCCTATCCGCCACCCCCGCACCTAGCGATCAGGACGCATCGCAGGCGCAGGGGGAGGTAGAGCGGGTCGCGCAGGCGCTCTTTGGCAAGGATGCCGCGAAGGCTCTCGCCGCCCTCTCTCCCGCCCCCGGTGCGACGGCGCAGGATGGGGTGGAGCTACCCGCAATCCCGAAAGGTGAGGCGCGGGCGTTCGTCCAGTGCAAGACGCACGGGCGGGTCGGATATTACGATTACGTCCCCTATTCTTTTTCGACCGCAGTTTCGGTCATGCCGTGCGGCTGCGACGCCAAGCATGCGAAGTCGATCACCGAGGAGGAGTTTCGCGTCGCGTTCACCCCGACGCCGACTATCCCGGCGGGCATGGTGGCGGTGCCGCGCGAACCCACGGACGCCATATTGGAGGCGCTTCGCAGCGTTCGAGACACCGGAAGGTCGCTGCATAACGTCTATACCACCATCCTCGCCGCCGCACCCAAGCAAGCAGAGCAGCAGGGGGTGGAGGCGTTGGTGCAGCGATTGCGCGGACATGCCAGCGACCTGCGCAAGGAGGAATGGGACGAAGACGATGCGGCTGCGGCTGATTGCGACCAAGCCGCTGCCATCCTCGCCGCTCTGAACGCCCCCACAGGTGCGGTCGAGACGGAGTGCGGGGCGTGAACAACTGGAAGCCAAAGAAGGGCGACCGCATCACATGGCGCGGAAAACCCGGTGTCGTCACCGACGACTACTGGGCTGATCGCGACAGGTTCACCATCCGGCTGGATGAAGGCGGCGAGACCGATCACGGTGCCGAAAGCCTGCGTCCTGTGGGAGAAGCGAAATGAGCGGGGCACAGCATAGCCCGCGAACGATCCTTGCAAAGGCGTACCGCGACAACGGCGACATTGGCGCTGCCAATTACATTGAGGCGGGTCATGATCTGCAACCCGACACGCAGGTCCATTTGCTGGCAATCCGCGACGCACTCGCCTTATCCACCACCCCCTCGCAGGGGCTGGACGCGGCTACGGTCGACGAGCGGACGGTGGTCAATGACGTGCTGGCAACCCTACGCCAGTACATCGACGACATGCGCTACCCGCCAGACAGCGACAGTCGGCCTCGCCGCATCGCGGCTGCTGAACACGTGATTAGAAAGCTGCTGGGGGATGCTTCATGATGCACTACGTCGGCAAGCCGTGCGAAGACTGTTCCGAGGGCGTCTGCACCATGAATTGCTCCGGCGCTGTAACTACAACGCGTTTGGAATGGTTGGCCGCTTCCATGTGGGCCGGGGTGTTTCCGGAGAAAGCGACCGCTGAGCAGGTCCGCGCATGGAAGGCAAGTAACGCTCCCGTCCCGGCGCAGATCGCGTCATCGAACGTAATGACAGTGCCGGTCGTGCCGACTGATGCAATGGTCGCGGCGGGTGCCAGCGTCTGGAGCAAGGAAGGCGCGGTCTACGTGGAGGACATCTACGCCGCCATGGTCGCAGCCGCTCCCCTCGCCACCGAACCGCACCAGCACGGCGCGGGCAACGGGGAGAAGCATGGTGGATAAGCTGGAGGCGTGCCCGTTTTGCGCAGGTAAAGGCCACCTGCAATTCAGCGAGTTTGAGATCAGCGCAGGCTGGCATGTCGTCTGCCACGGTAAAAAGGATTGCCCGCTCTATTGCAGCGAGCCTTACCGCGCCTTCGACACCGAAGCGGAGGCTATAGCCGCTTGGAACACCCGAGCCACCCCCACAGAAGATGCGCGGGAGCGGGTTAAGGTGCTCGAGGAGGCGCTGGGCAATCTGCGGACGTACATCGGGCATGATGGAAAGCGCGTCTATCCGACCGATCTGGTGGTGGTGAAAGCCATTCTCGCCCTCGGCAATAAGGAGACGGATCGTCATGGGTGAGAGCATCGCGGAGGTGGCGGCGATCAGGCCGTGGCCGCTGTTTGAGGTGGCTGTCGATGGCTTTCCACCGTACACGGTCGCGGCACGCACACGGTCCGCTGCCAGCTATCAGTCCTTCCTCAGCTTCACTGACGCCTATGGCTGCAAATTCCGCGACTGGCTGCGGATGACGACAGTGCGCAAGGTCTATGCCTGCCCAGTGGACGCGTACGCCTACGTCCGCCGGAATTACGACCGCGACCTGCGGCACGGCACTCGGGTCACGATCACCAGGGAAGGGCCCGATCTTGAAGGCCAGCTGGGCACCGTGATCCACCCGGGCCGCGAAAGCACCTGCTACGCTCATGTCGTCATGGACGGCGCGAAGTACGCGATCATCGTCCACCCGCTGAGCGTGGTCATCACCAGCCAGCCGCAGGAGGCCACCGACCATGCCCGCTGACGCTGCGGAGATCGTGCGCTTGGGTGAGCCACACCGAGTTCAGCTTTCGCGCAAGAAGGGCTGGCGTATGCCGGAGAACACGGTGTCTGTCGCGCGGCCGGGTCCATACGGCAACCAGTTTGTCGTTGGCCGGGATGGGACTGCGCAGGAGTGCGTCGACCAATACCGCGCCGATTGGGAAGCGGGGCTGGCTGAGCCGAAAGGTAGCCTTCATCGCGCGCTGTACAGTGGTGCCCTCGCGAAGCTCCGCGGCAAGAACCTCGCGTGCTGGTGCAAGCTTGGCGAGCCGTGCCACGCTGATGTGCTGCTTGAGCTCGCGAACCGCCCCGCTCAACACGATCATGAGGTGGGGTGATGGCTGGAACCTACGCACGCAGCACCGACGTCAGCAGCGGTCGTTCGCGAGACGAGATCGAGCGGACGCTTGAGCGGTACGGCGCGGACCAGTTCCTCTACGGCTGGCAGGATGATGCCGCGGTCGTCGGCTTCCGCATGGGCGGGCGTCATATCCGTTTCATCCTCCCGTTGCCGGCGAAGACCGAGCGCCGCTTCACGCATCATAGCCGCGGTGCCCGCGCGCCTGACGCGGCCCAAAAGGAATGGGAGCAAGCGGTGCGCCAGAAATGGCGGGCGCTCGCGCTGGTCATCAAGGCCAAGCTGGAGGCGGTCGAGAGCGGCATCGCAGTGTTCGAGGACGAGTTCATGGCGAACATCGTGCTTCCCGGCGGTGAAACGGTCGGCGACTTCATGCGCCCGCAGATCGCCGAGGCTTACCGGATAGGTGCGGCGCCGAACATGCTCCCGATGCTGCCAGCGCCGAACCGCCCCGCATGACCCCCTCTCTTACTCCTCCCGCCTATGTGTCGAAAGGACGAGCATGAGCTTCGACGCCCGCTTTGCGTTCTATAGCGACAATCGGCGGGTGCTTTCGACGCTGCCCGCCGACGACTTCTGGATCGCGCTACGCGCCGAGCTGATCGCCGAGCTCGAACGCCGCCGCACCGCCTATCCGTCATTGGTCGCAAAGGGGCGCCTGGAACGTCCTGTCGCTGATCGTGAGCTCCGCGTCTGGCGATCGATCGCCCAATCGATCAGCGCGATCGAGGGCGTCGGCGACGCCAGTTGGAGCGAGATGGTGCACTCACTTCGCCGCGAGATCGCCCTTCGTCGCAAATTCTATCCCGCGCAGATCGCCGATCGCCGCCTGTCCGCCGACGAGGCTGCGCGCCGGCTGGAGCTGATCGAGACGTGGCACGACCTTCTGTGGCACGACGCCGGCGGCGAAGTCGGGCGTGTCGCGCGCGCCGAACGACTGCACCAGCTTGAGCTGCGCGCCGCCGCTTGACCGCAGCGCGGATCCGCGCACACCCTTACCACCGCCACTGGAGCCCCCGACGATGGCGAAGATCACCATCCCCTATTTTCGCGCCAAGAAGACCGCTGGCGGCGTCCGCTACTATTGGGAGCCCTCGGCCGAGCTGAAGGTGACGGGCTGGAAGGCCATGTCGCTCGGCCAGGACGAGAATGCGGCGATCAGCGCTGCCCGCGCGCGCAACGACGAGGTCCGCGTCTGGCGCTCTGGCGGTGCTCGGCCGCGCGACGTCAAGAAAATCGCACAGCGCCACACGATTGACGCCGTCATCGCAGAGTTCGAGAAACAGAGGTTCCCCAAGCTCGCCGAGAACACCCGGAAGGAATATGCGGCGAAGCTGCGCACGATCAGCCGCTGGGCAGGCGACGTGCGGATCGACGCGATCACCCGCAAGAACGTCTTGGCGTTCCGCGACGCGCTCTACGCCCCCCGTAAGGACGGCATCGTGCGCGAGACGAGCGCCTTCAACACGCTGAAGGTGCTGCGGACCCTGTTCGACTGGGCCAAGAAGAACGAGCTGGCGCCGACCAACCCCGCGGCCGGCGATCTCGACGTTTCGATCCCAGCACCGCGCCAGCAATTCGCCAGCGCGCTCGCGCGCGACGCGCTGGTCGCCGCGGCCGACGACCTGAAGCGCCCGAACATGGCGGCGGCAATGATCCTCGCGTGGACGATCGGCCAGCGCGAGGAGGATCTGCTGAAGCTGGTCCAGACGCGCTACACCGAGCTCGCAGCCTACGAGGCCGACGATCCGGCGGTCTACGCCCGCATCGCCGCGCGCGAGCCTGACGGCCGGGTAATGGGTGTCCGCCTGCGCCAAGGCAAGACCGATCGCTGGGTAGGCGTGCCGGTAACCGGGGAGGCGCGCGCGCATCTGGAAAAGGCGCTGGTCGGCGCTCGCGCGCTCGGGCTGGCGACGATCCTCTACGACGAGGATCGCGAGCGGACGTGGACGGCGCAGAAGCTGGTCGACCGACAGACCCGCGCTGCGCAATTCCAGCGCAGCTTCGCCGCCATCCGCGAGAAGGCCGCGGCGACGGTCCGCGCGCAAGGGGACGAGGATCTCGCAATCGAAATCGCCGACCTCCAGTTTCGCGATTTCCGGCGCACCTGCGTTGTGGTCATGGGGCAACGCGGCATCCCGGATCACTTGATCTCGGCGATTACCGGGCACCAGCTCGATACCGTCAAGAAAATCCTTGAGACCTATCTGCCGCGCACGACCGGCATGGCGATGCTGGCGGTCGATCTCACCAACGAGCGCGCGCCGGAACAGCTTCGTCGTGACATCCGGAGCGCGTGACGATCAGGCGGACTTGGAATTCCAAGTGGAACGGACTTGGAATGGAGGAGACCTAAACCGCAAAAAGTCGAGGATTTGTGCTGGAGCGGGTGAAGGGAATCGAACCCTCGTCGTAAGCTTGGGAAGCTTCTGCTCTACCATTGAGCTACACCCGCAAATCAACGACGTGGCGCTGATCAGATCGCGCGCCAGCGCCGCGCTTTGCGGGTCCAGCGTTCGATGTGACGGGCGAGTGCCATAATCGTGGCGTGGTCGTCAACGTCGATCGTGCGGATTTGTCCGGCCGCCTCCGCGAAGAGCCTCCCTTCGAGCAGGTCCCCGCCGAATGACGAAGGTGGAGCCGGAGCGTCTACCTTCAATCGCCCACCACGACCTTCAAAGCATAGTCGACGAAGCGCTCCTTCTCGCCGACCCGCGCAACGTAATGAAGTGCTTCGCGCGCCAGCTCGGCCCCGCCTTCCCGCGCGATGATCCTCCGCCGCCGGTGGCGACGTTGTCATCTGCGGCAAACGGCGCATCGATGGCGGCGACGCCGCCCTCCACCACCCAGGGCTTGGTAGTGAGATCGGTGGAGGCCGGCAGGCTGCCAATCAGCCCCCGCTTGGCCAGCAGCAGCGTTCCCGAGCGTTGCGCCGCAATCCGTTGCCGCGCCGGATCGAGTCGCAGCCGAGCGAGCAATGCCGCATCGGCGGCGGTCTTACACGTGCTGATGCCGCTGCCGATCAGGACTGCATCGGCCTCTTCCACGACGTCGAGTGGGTGCTGGCGGTGGGCCGAGACGCCGTTCATCGACGCCACCGTTTCGGTTGGCGCGGTGATATGCGCCGCCAAGCCGTGCGGGCGCAGCCGGTTGATGATCGCGGCGGCGACGAACGATTCGAGCTCGTTGAAGCCTTCGAAGGGTAGGACTGCGCCCTGCATCAGCCGTGCGTGCCCACCGAGAACAACGTCCACGCCGCCCCGGCGACCGAGACTTGTCCGCTTGCCGCCAACCTGCTGCATGTGGTGCTGACCGATGGTAGCGATCGCGGGCATGTCGGAGGGAGACGGGCCCGGCTTGCCCGGGTCGCGCATCGCCTGCGCGCCATTGGGATCATGCCGTGGATCGAGCCGGCGGCGGGTATTTTCCTTTGGGGGCGCTTGCTCGATGGGATCGATGCCGTCGCTTTCGCGCGTCGCGCGATCGGCAAGGGGTTCGTGCTCGCGCCGAGGCCGGTGTTCGGCACCGGTGGCGGCTGGGGCGATTATCTGCGCTTCAACGTCGCGATGAGCGGCGATGACCGGCTCTATGCTTTCCTGCGATCTGCGATGTCGCAGGTATCGCCCGGCGGGGCTGCCTGATCGGCAATCCCGGCGGCCGAAGACCGCCGGGGGCTGCGTCGTCAGTCCAGATCGCCGTGGCCGTGGCCGTGGCCGACCGTCACCTTCGCACCGGTATCGGCGCCGCGGCCGGTGGCCGATTCCCACCAGTAAGGCAGCCGCTTGCGGTTGCCGGTCGCCACCTCGCCCAGCGTCGCGGCGTCGTAGAGCCGGCCCCCGAGCATCACGCGGCTGACCTTGTCGCTATTGCGGATGTCGACGGTCGGATCGGCGTCGAGCACTACCAGATCGGCGAGCTTGCCGGGTTCGAGCGAGCCGACATCCTTCTGATAGCCGAGCGACGTCGCCGACGCGATCGTGCCGGCGCGCAGCGCCTCGATCGGGGTCATCCCGCCGCGCACGAAGCTCCACAACTCCCAATGGGCGCCGAGTCCCGGTTGCTGGCCGTGCGCGCCGATCGCGACGTGGATGCCCTTGTCGGCGAGCTTCTTCGCCTCGCGCGCGGTGGCGCCGTCGACATAATCCTCTTCCGGCGCGATCGCGCGGCGCGCGTTCTGCGCGGCGAGCAAGGCGGGCGGGGCATGGCGGGTGAGCAGCGGATGCCGCCACACGTCGCTGTGCGCGCGCCAGTACGGGTCGCCGGCGAGCCCGCCATAAGCGACGACCAGCGTCGGGGTATAGCCGACCGTCGTCTGCGCCCACAGGCTGAGCACATCGTTATAGAAATGCTCGAGCGGGACATTGTGTTCGAGCGTGGAATTGCCGTCCGACACCAAGGTCATGTCGAGCGTGTAGAGCGAGCCGCCCTCCGGCACGACCTCCATCCCTTCGGCCTGTGCGGCGGCGACGACCATTTGGCGCTGTTCGCGGCGCGGCTGGTTGTAGTTCTTCACGCTGTGCGCGCCCTGCGCCTTCAGCCGGCGGACGATCGACAGCGCGTCGTCATAGCTGTCGATCTGCGCATAGACGTCGGGGCTCTTCGCGCCATAGATCACCTCGCCGGTCGAGAAGGTGCGCGGCGCGAGCACCAGCCCGGCGGCTTGCATCTCGGCGGCCGGGAAGATTTCCGCAGAGCGCGACGACGGATCGTGGACGGTGGTGGTGCCGAGCGCGAGATTGGCCATCGCCGACCAGTTCTGCTGCGGGACCAGCTCGTCGTCGCCCTGCGGGCCGTGTGCGTGCGCGTCGACCAGCCCGGGGATGATCGTCTTGCCGGCGACGTCGACGGTCGTCGCGCCCGCGGGAACCTGCACGGAGGCGCGCGGGCCGATCGCGACGATGCGGTCGCCGCGGATCAGCACCGTGGCATCGTCGATGATACCGCCATCGGCGCCGGCCATTGTCACGACGCGCGCGCCGGTGAGCGCGACGGTCGCGGTCGGCTTGGCGGCGGCGACGTCCATCGACAGCGACACGCCGGTGCGCGGTGCGACGAACTTGGCGGCGTCCTCATCGGCCGGCGCGGCGCGGAACAAGGCGGCGGTGTCGGCGGAGTAGAGCGTCGGGCCGGCGCTCCAGTGGATGCGCTTGCCGTTGTCGGACCAGTTGATGAAGTCGGCTCCGTCCGCGCTGACCCGCGTCACCGGCAGCGCGCCCGACTTGGCGTCGACCTCAACCGCCTGCGTGCCGGGCATCAGCGGCATGACGAAGGCTTCGTAATTCTGGCGGAAGGCGACGTAATCGCCGGCGGGGGAAATCTGGAAGTCGTTGACCAGTTCGCCCGCGGCATGGACGCGGCGGTTCTCGCCCGACAGGTCGGTGCTGACCAGCTGGCGCTTGTTGCCCTCGTTGACGATCAGGAAGACGCGGTCGTTGGCGGCGCCGAACTGCGGCGCGGCGGCGTCCTTCGCGACGCGCACCGGCGCACCACCGGTCGCGGCGACGCGGTAGACACCAGTGCCGGGATTCCCGCGCGCGGCGGTCAGCTCGCCGCCCTCGCCCTGTTCGAAGACGATCGTCTTGCCGTCGGGCGAGAAGCGCGGGCGACGGTAATGGCCAGCCACCGTCGTCACCGCCTTTGCCGCGCCGCCACCTGCCGCGACGGTGCGGATCTGGCCGAGCCCGGCGTCGGTCCAGCCGGTGAAGACGATCGTACGGCCGTCGCGTGACCAGCTCGGCCACAGCTCCAGCTCGTCGGTGGCGCGCGTCAGCCGCTTTGGCGCGCCGCCGGCGAGCGGTTTTATCCAGAGCTTGCCGAGCGTCTCGAACACTACCTGCTTGCCGTCGGGCGAGACGGTCGCCCAGCGCGTCGCCTTCGTCATGAAGTGCGCGGGTGCGACTTCGACCTGCGGGTGCGCGGCCTCGGCGATCACGCGCGTGTCGTCGACCCGGAACGGGATCACGCTCGCGGTGCCGCCGTCGATGCCGACGCGGCGCAGCTTGCCGCCCGACCAGAAAACGATCGCCTTGTCATCGGGCGTCCAGCTCATGTTCGGATAGACCCCGGTCACCGCCCACGTCTCCTGCACGTCGCGGTCGAGCGGGCCGTAGACGATCCGCTCGACGCCGGTGGCGAGGTCCTTCACCCACAATTTGGTGACATTGTCGTCGCGGCGGACGAACGCGATCTGCTTGCCGTCGCGCGAGGGGGTCGGACGCACCGAGCCGCCGACGCCGCTGACCGCGGTCGTCACCTCGCCGGTGTCGATGTCATAACGTTCGATGTCGAACAGATCGGTGCGCGAATTCTGCGCATATTCGAAGATCGGCCCCGACGAGACGTTGCGCGTGTAATAGATGCTCTTGCCGTCGGGGGCGTAGACCGGCTCGCCCAGCTCCTTTTGCAGCACCTCGCTGGCGCGCTTGACCAGCTGTACCCCGCCGCCGCCCGAGACGTGGTAGAGCCACACCTCGCCGGTGCCGAGCGAGCGGCCGGTGGTGAAATGCTTCTTGGCGGCGATGAAGCGACCGTCCGGACTCCACGTCGGCTGGTTGAGCAGGCGGAAGTCTTCCTTCGTCACCTGGCGCTTGTCGGTGCCGTCGGCGTTCATCACCCAGATGTTGTCGCCGCCGCCGCGATCCGAGGTGAAGGCGATCCGGCGGCCGTCGGGGGAGAAGCGCGGCTGGTGCTCGAACGCCAGCCCTTCGGCGATGCGCGTCGGCGTCCCGCCCGCGATCGGCATCGTGTAGATGTCGCCGAGCAGGTCGAAGGCGATCGTCCGCCCGTCCGGTGATACGTCGACATTCATCCAGCTGCCTTCGTCGGTGGTCATCCGCGCCTGTTTGGTGCGCAACCCGCGCGGCGCGTTGACGTCCCACTTCGCGGGCTTGGCGTCTTTCGCGCCTGCTGCCGTGGTCGCGGGGGCAGGCGGCGGCAGCGTTCCGGCCGGGTCCGGAGTCGGCGCGGTCGCCTCGTTCTCGGGCACCTGGGTCTGTTCGACCGGCTTGTCCTGGGCGGCGAGTGGCGCAGCGAGCAGGCACAAGGCAACGGCGGTCATGGCACGAAAGGTCACGATGGTGAATGTCCCCTGATTGTGCCGCCATCGTGCCGCGATCCGCGCGGCGCGTCACGCCCCAAATCGTCGCTGCACGATCGTTGCGTTCCAAGACCCGGAAAGTGGTCGACGCCATAAAGTGGATCAGCGCTAGCTGCGTCAAACCATGTCTAGGGTCAGGACCCATTGATGTGAGCGTCGCGATCTGATTCAGGCTCTGCAAGG
>NZ_CAXIAM010000078.1:0-11888 GCF_964021865.1 uncultured Sphingomonas sp. | reverse complement strand
ATCTCGGCGCCAAGCGCACGCTCGTGCTGGTCGACGGCCTGCGCTACGTCAACGGCGCCAGCGCCAGCGGCATCCCCGGCACGGTCGATCTGAACTCGATCCCCGACGTGATGATCCAGCGGATCGAGGTGCTGCAATCGGGTGCCTCGGCGCTCTACGGCTCCGATGCGATCGGCGGCGTGGTCAACATCATCACCAAGTCCGGCCAGAAAGGCTTTCGCGCGCAGGCGCAATACGGCCAGTATCTGGGCGAGAACGACGGCGGCACGCAGAACTATCAGTTGAGCTGGGGCGGCGGCAGCGACCGCATCCACCTCGACGTCGGCGGCTTCTATACCAAGCAGGACCCGGTCAGCGCCGCCGACCGCGACATCTCGCAATTTCCCAACCCCGGGCAGACGAGCTGCACCGATACGATCGGCGGCTGCTCCAGCTTCACGCCGTCGGGACGGTTCGTGGTCAACGGCCAGAACATCACGCTGCGCGCGCCGGTGACAGGCCGGCGTCCGGTCTATGATCCGACGCTGGCGACCGGCGATTTCAAGGCGTTCACCGCGGCGGACCGGTTCAACTTCGCACCGTACAATTACTTCCTGACGCCGAACGAGCGCTACGGCGGGTTCGCCAATGCGCGTGCCGAGTTCAGCGACTGGTTCAACGTCCGCGTGAAGGCGGTCTGGAACCATCGCCAGTCGCAGAACCGCGCCGCCTTCCTCCCGCTCGGGCTGGGGCCGGATATCGGCAACGGCAATCTGCTCGACACGATCACGATCGACGCGACGAACCCGTACAATCCGTTCGGCGTGTCGCTGGTGCCCGGGCAGAATTACAACGCGATCTATCGCCGCCTCGTCGAGGCAGGGCAGCGCACCTATAGCCAGACGGTCGACACCTTCTCCGTCACCGGCACGATCGACGGCAAGTTCCAGCTGTTCGGCAAGAACTGGTATTATGACGCCAATGCGATCGCGGCGACCAACGACGCGCATCAGCTGTTCACCGGCAACGTCAACGGCGCGAACCTGGCGCAGGCGCTGGGGCCGGTCAGCCAGTGCACCGGAGCCTGCGTGCCGTTCAACATCTTCGGCGGCGAGGGATCGATCACGCCCGAGATGCTCGCCTTCGTCGGCTTCGACGAGCGGTCGCGCAGTCAGCAGCGGCTGAACGACTTCACCTTCAACCTTTCGGGCGAGCTGTTCGACCTGCCCGGCGGCCCGGTCGGGATCGCCGCGGGTTACGAGCATCGTTATCAGCAGGGCAGCTTCACCCCCGATCCGATCATCCAGGCCGGTCTGGGCGCGGACATTCCCGCGCAGGCGGCGCGCGGCTCGTTCAACGTCGACGAAGTCTATGGCGAGTTGCGGGTGCCGCTGATCCGCGACGTGCCGTTCCTCCGGCTGGTCGAACTCAACGGCGCGGTGCGCCACTCCAATTTCTCGACCTATGGCGGCAACACGACCTATTCTGGGGGTGCGTTGTGGAAGCCGGTCAACGACCTGCTGCTGCGCGGCCAATATGCGGAAAGCTACCGCGCGGCATCGATCGGTGAATTGTTCGGTGCGCAGTCGCGCTTCGACCAGCCGCTGGCCGACCCGTGCAGCAACATCGCCGGATCGCCATACCAGACGTCCGCGACGGTACGCACCAATTGCACCGCCAACGGCGTCCCGGCCAGCGGCAGCTATGCCGAGCCGACCGGCCAGTTGCCGATCCTGACCGGCGGCAATGCGGCACTCGCGCCCGAAACCGCGACGACGTGGCTGTTCGGCGGCGTCTACAGCCCCGCATGGGCGCGCACCGGCTTTGCCAGCGCGCTGAGCCTCGAGGTCAATTATTATGACATCAAGGTCGACGGCGCGATCTCGTCGATCCCGGCCGGCACGTTGCTCAACCGCTGCGCGCAGACCGGCGACGCGCTGTCGTGCGCGTCCGTGATCCGCGCGCCGAGCGGCGTCATCACCGCGATCAACGGCGTGCTGCTCAACACCGGCGGCATCCGCACGCGCGGGATCGACGCCACGCTGACGCTGCGCACGCGCCAGACCGGCGCGGGCACGTTCGGCCTGTCGGTCAGCGGCAATTACCTGCTGAAGTACGAGGAGACCGTGCCCGCCACCAACGGCACGACCACCACCTCCTACCTCGGCACCGAGCGCGGCAGCCCCGACCAGGCGTATCCGCACTTCAAGGGGCAGGCGACGCTCGACTGGGATATCGGCCCGGTCGCGGCGGCGTTCACCGGACGCTACATCGACAATGTCATCGAGAGCCAAGGCGGCAATCGCCTCGACCAGCGCTTCTACGGCGACGTGCAGCTGACGTTCCGGCCGAGCTGGGTCGGCGACCGCGTGGCGTTGACGCTGGGCATCAACAACGTCTTCGACACCGATCCGCCGGCCTGTTTCTCGTGCAGCCTGAACAACTACGATCCGACCACCTACGACGTGCCCGGCCGCTTCGGCTATGCACGGCTCAGCTACGGGTTCTGACGGACCCAGGACCGGACGGGTGCGCCCGTCCGGTCCACCGGTTAGCGCAATCGCAAGGCTTGCCGGACTATCCCGTTGCAACAGGTAGTTGCGGGAACGGGTGTGGCGCTCAACAAGAAACTCATCGCGGTGTTCGCGGCGGCGCTCCTGCTCGCCGCCGCGGGCATCGCGCTCGGCATCTGGATGCAGCGCGACGGGGTGGCAACCACGCTCGAACGCGATGCGCGCCGCGTCGAGGCGGATGCGCCGGCCGCGCCCGCCGATCAGGCCCGACAGGCGCCGCCGCTCTACTACACCTTCGATCCGGACATCGTCCTCAACATCAAGGACACCGATGCGGTGATCGACGCGGGCGTTTCGCTGTCGACGCATGATGCCGCGACCAGAGACGCGTTGAAGAACGACGATCCGGCGTTGCGCTCGGCGATCCTGATGGCGCTCGCCGACATGCCGCAGGACACCGCGATGAGCGACGCCGGAAAGGCGCAGATGCTCGCGCGGATCGTCGCCACCGTGAACCGGCAGCTTCAAAGCGACGGCTATCGCGGCACCGTCGACGGCGCTTACTTCACCAGCTTTGTCGTCGGCGGGGGCGACACGCAGTAACGGCGTCCCGCGTCACGACAGCGCGGCGATCCATCGCTCCAGCGCCGCGGTATCGCGCATGTCGCCGCGATACGCATGGCGCGGCGTCGCGGGCACGTTCGACCCGCGCTTGCGCCCGCGATAGACTTTCATCGGCACCACCGCGTCCGCAAAGCCGCTCGGCAACGGGATCGAGCGCACGTCCATGTAGAGCGAGTCCGCGCTCGTCTCCTGCCCGACGTGCACCGCGCCGAGCGCCGTCCAGAGATCGACCGCATCAAGGCATGCCGATGCGCAGCCCCAATCGGTGAGCACGTACACTCTCGCGGTGGGTGCCGTATCCGGCGAGACAGCAATGGACGCGCGGGCGGGCGGTGCCGTGTCCGGCTCACGCCACAGCGGTTGTTTCTTGGCCAGCGCGCCGGCCAGCCCGGCCGCCGTTCGTTCAACCCATTCCTTTGCTTCGGGCGATACGTCGGCCGACGTGCGCCACTCAGACCGATACTTCTCGATCGCCGCAACGTTGCCGGGCGACGCCCGCCAGTCGACGGCCGCCGAATGCGGCTCCTTCGCGTCGGCCGCCGCCTGCCCCCACAGCACGGCGGCGATCTGTTGCGACCAGTCCGACGACCCGCCGCCGTTGCCGCGCAGATCGAGCACGATGCGCGGGGCCGCGGTGACGGCGGCGCGATCACGCTTCATCGCGGCGATCATCGGCGCCAATGCTTTCGCCGCCTTACCCGCCGGATCGCCGTCGAAGCTGGGCATCGTGTACCAGCGCGTTCCGTCGGCCAGCGTGCGGGACGCGAAATCAGGCCGGGCGCGCGGCGCGGTGGCCGCGAACCGCTCCTGAAACGCGGCATCGGACAGCGGACGCCACGCCAGGGCGACGTCCCGCATTTTCCCCTCGACCGAGAAACGACAGCGCATTGGCCGGGTGACGAACGGATTGCCGGCGTCGATGAACAACCGCCCGCCGTTCGTCGCACGCTGGCTGACCAGCTGCCACCGGCCGCGAAACGCGCCGACGTTGCGCGCCGCGAGCGTGTCCGCCGCCACGCCATCGCAGCTTTCCAGCTGCGCGCCGAGCGGCAGGTCGACGTCATCCGCACGCGTCCGCACCACCTGCCGCCCCGCTTCGTCAAAGCCGGTCAGGAACCCCGGCCATGCGAGCGGCAGTTGTTGCGCATCGTGGACATCGAGCGCGAGATGCCCGTCGTTGAAGCTGGCGACATAGCCGCGCATCACGCCGATATAGCCGCCATAGCTCCGCACCTGTCCGGCACGCCGCCGCGCCACCGCGAAGCTGGCCTCGTTTCGCTTCGTAAAGCCCGGATCAAGGCGGTTGAGCGGCCCGGGATGGTTCGCGACGACCTGATCGTGGAACGCGCGTACGTCCTGGCGCGTCAACGCCGCCCAGTCCGGTGGCGGTGCATCGGCGGCCGACAGCGCCATCCCACTCGCGAGCAGCGCCACAGCACGTCTTTTCATTTTCATCCCCTGCCCCCGGTTCGATCATGAGCGGATTGCACGCGCGCCTCAACCAGATACGACAGCCACCCACTAATTTAACGATATAAGGATATCTTTATATCGTGGTTGACAGACGGGAGCGGATGGTGTTCAAACCGGCGCGTCGAGGTTCCTCATCCCAGGCATGGCGGTGAGGCTAAGACGGGAAGCCGGTGCTGCCTTTCGGGGCAAAGTCCGGCGCTGCCCCCGCAACTGTAAGCGGCGAGCGGCGGTTCCTTTTCGTGTCACTGGGCTCCGCACCGAGCCCGGGAAGGCCGGAACCACCGCGTCGACCCGTGAGCCAGGAGACCTGCCTCCGACGCGATAACGTTCCTCGGACGGGGGCTCCTCCGGCGGATCGCGCTTGACGCATGGTCCGCGGGCGCTTGCCGGCCGGTCCTGTTCACGCCTTGCGCGCTCTTCCCTGGCCCCTGCCCGCAACATGCAGGTGAGTCATGACGAATAGCGGCTTCACGTTCACGGTCGGCAGTATTCCGTTCGACGAGGAGTATCGCCCCGCGGACAACACGCGCATCACGACCAATTTCGCCAATCTGGCGCGCGGCGAGCGCCGGCGCGAGAATCTGCGCAACACGCTGGCGATGATCGACCACCGTTTCAACTCGCTGATGCACTGGGACAATCCCGCGGGGGACCGCTATTCGGTCGAACTGACGATCATCTCCGCCGCGTTGCGGATCGATGCCGACGCGGGGGCGGAGTCGTTTCCGCTGATCGAGATCCTGCACACCGCAGTGATCGACAAGCAGCGCGGCGAGCGCAGCGACGGGATCGTCGGCAACAATTTCTCGTCATACATCCGCGACTATGACTTCAGCGTCGTGCTGCCCGATCATCTTGCGCGCGCGGAAACCCGCGGCGCGCCCGAGCATTTCGGCGAGCTGCACGGCAATCTGTTCAAGCATTTCCTCAGGTCGGACGCCTATCGCGCGCATTTCGCCAAGCCGCCGGTCATTTGCCTGAGCGTCTCCAGCAAGGAAGTCTATCTCCGTAGCGCGAACGTCCACCCGATCCTGGGCGTCGAATACAGGAACGACGGCATTTCCGCGACCGACCGCTACTTCGCAAAGATGGGCATGAAGGCGCGGTACTTCATGCCGCCGCACAGCGTCGCGCCGCTGGCCTTCTATCACATCGGCGATCTGGTCGGCCACTATACCAACCTGGAACTCGCCAGCACGATCAGCACGATGGAGACGTTCCAGAAGATCTATCGGCCGGAGATCTACAACGCCAATTCGGTCGCCGCCGAACGTTACCAGCCGAGCCTGGCCTATCAGGACTATTCGCTGACCCGCATCGTCTACGACCGCGAGGAACGCAGCCGGCTGGCGATCGAACAGGGGCGGTTCGCCGAAGAGCATCTCATCAAGCCGCATGGCGCGACGCTTGCGCGCTGGTCCGCGACCTGCGGGCTTTGATCAGCACGAACGACACGAAGGTATTGCATCATGACGACATTGTTGCCGACGACCACCGCGGGCAGCCTGCCCAAGCCCGGCTGGCTAGCCACCCCCGAAACCCTGTGGTCGCCGTGGAAGCTGGACGGTGACGAGCTGGTCGCGGGGAAGCAGGATGCGCTGCGGCTGGCGGTGGACGATCAGCGGCAGGCAGGCATCCACATCGTCGGCGACGGCGAGCAGACCCGACAGCATTTCGTGACGACCTTCATCGAGCATCTGGATGGCGTCGATTTCGAGAAGCGCGAGGTCGTGCGGATCCGCGACCGCTACGACGCCAGCGTGCCGACCGTCACAGGCGCGGTGTCGCGGCCGACCGCGGTGTTCGTCGATGATGCGCGTTTCCTGCGCGCCCAGACCGACCGGCCGATCAAATGGATGCTGCCGGGGCCGATGACGATGATCGACACCCTGTACGACGCGCACTACCGCAGCCGCGAGAAGCTGGCATGGGAGTTCGCCTGCCTGCTCAACGAGGAAGCCCGCGAACTCGAGGCCGCCGGCGTCGACATCATCCAGTTCGACGAGCCCGCCTTCAACGTGTTCTTCGACGAGGCCAACGACTGGGGCATCGCCACGCTGGAGCGCGCCGCGCAAGGACTGACGGCTGAAACCGCGGTCCACATCTGCTATGGCTATGGCATCAAGGCCAATACCGACTGGAAGAAGACGCTGGGCGCCGAATGGCGGCAATATGAGCAGACCTTCCCCAACCTGCAGAAATCGTCGATCGATATCATCTCGCTGGAATGCCAGAATTCGCGCGTGCCGATGGACCTGATCGAACTCGTCCGCGGCAAGAAGGTGATGGTCGGCGCGATCGACGTCGCCACCGACGTCGTCGAGACGCCGGATGAGGTCGCCGCGACGCTGCGCAACGCGCTCCGCTTCGTCGATGCCGACAAGCTCTACCCGGCCACCAATTGCGGGATGGCCCCGCTCGCCCGCACCGTTGCGCACGGCAAGCTGAACGCGCTCACCGCCGGGGCGGCGATCGTCCGGGAGGAGTTGCTAGCCTGATGCCGCCGCGCTGCCCCACACAGGGCGGCGATCGTTTCCGGCGTCCGATGGTCAGCGACGGGCGATCAACACGAACAGCAAGTCGGCCGCGCAGCATAGCGTCGTTGCGGTCAGAAAGGACCGCCATCCGCCCGCTGGCGCGGGAAAGCCGTTGCGCAGCATCCTCGGGAGGCTACGCATCGGCTTGTTGCGCCCGTGCGGCGGCATCGATCCTGCGTGCGTCGCTCGCGACGGCCTCGCCGACGATCAGCACGGCGGGGTCGTTCGTGCTGATCGCGTCGACCAGAAACGCCAGTGCCGACAATCGCCCGCGGACAAGCCGCTCGCTCGGCAAAGATGCGTCGACCACGATCAGGACCGGCGTGTCGGGCGATCGCCCCGCCTCGACCAATTGCCGTGCGATCGTCGCCGCCGCCGCGCGTCCCATGTAGATGGCCAGTGTCGCATCGGGGGCCGCAAGCGTCGCCCAGTCCACGTCGAGCGGCACGCCCTGCTTGGCGTGCGCGGTGGCGAACACCACCCGGCGGGCGAGGCCGCGCAGGCTCAGGCTGACCCCGGCGCTCGCCACCGCGGCGCTGGCGGCGGTGATGCCGGGACAGATCCGCACCGGCACGCCCGCCGCGGTACAGGCCGCCACTTCCTCCGCGCTTCTGGCGAAAATCGCGGGATCGCCGCCCTTCAATCTCACCACCCGCTGGCCCTCGAGGGCGGCCGCGACGATCAGCGTATCGATTGTCGCCTGATCCCTGGAATGACGGCCCGATCGTTTGCCGACGCTGATCCGCGTGGTGCCTGGCGCGATCAGGTCGAGGACGCCGGGGCCGACGAGCGCATCGTAGAAGACGATGTCCGCCTGCGCGATCAGCCGCGCGGCCTTGCGCGTCAGCAAGTCGGGATCGCCCGGCCCGGCGCCGACCAGCCAGACGCTGGCGGGCGGAAAGTCGTCATGCGGCATCGGTCTTCTCCTCGGCGATCAGCCGCGCGAGCGCGGGGCGGCACGAGCCGCAATTGGTGCCGGCACCGATCGCCGCACCCACCGCGGCGACGTCGGTCAGGCGCTGCTCGCGGATCGCGGCGACGATCGTACGCATTCCCAGATCGAAGCAGGCGCAGACGATCGCACCGCGCTCGACCGCCACACCCGGCGGACGCCCGGCAAGCAAGGTCGGCGCGGCGCACGGTTCGCTCAGTTGCGCGATCAGCCAGTCGCGCGCGGGCAGTTCGCCGCTCTCGGCCACGAACAGAGCCGCGACCAGCCGTCCGCCCGCCAGCACCGCCACGCGCCGCGTCCCGCGCGCCGGATCGACCGCCTCGACGCGCTCGCCCGCCGGCAACAGCGTGTCGAGCGCCGTCGGCGCGCCGTCGCCGGCCAGTTCCCACAGCGTTCCCGCCGGCACCGCGACGCGCGTCGCCCACAGGCAGTCCGGCCGCTGCCGGACCCCGCCCGCGAACAGCGCGAAGCCGCGCCAGCGCGTCGCCACCGCCGTGATCGCCGCCGGGGTCGCCTTGAACCCCGGCTGCCCCGAATGCGGATCGGCGAGCGGGCGCGGCAGCAAGCCGGTGCGCCCGCCGCTCGACGTGCGATCGGTCCAGTGGATCGGCACGAACAGCTCGCCCGCGCGCTGCGTCGTCACGACGCTGGCGCGATAGACGCTCTCGCCCTGCGGCGTCGCGACGCGCGCCAGCCCGCCATCGACGATGCCGCACCGCGCCGCATCGTCGGGATGCACCTCCACCAGCGGCTCGGCACGATGCCGCGCCAGCCGCGGCGCGAGCCCGGTGCGCGTCATCGTATGCCAGTGATCGCGATAACGCCCGGTGTTGAGCGTCAGCGGCCAATTCGGCAGCGCCGCCGCCAGCGGCTTCTGCGCCACCGCGACCAGCCGCGCGCGTCCATCGGGAGTCGAGAACCGCCCGTCCGCGAACGGCGTCCCGCCCCAGCGGAACGGCGCGAGATCGTCATAACCGGCATTGCCGCCACCGGTCGTCGGCAGCGTGAACACGCGCGCGCCGTCGTCGCCATAACGCGACAGCCGCACATGCTCGCGCCAGATGTCGGCGGGACGATCGTAAGCGAAGGCCGACTTCCACCCCATCCGCCGCGCGACCTGCGCGACGATCCACCAGTCGGGCCTGGCGTCGCCGGGCAGCGGGAACAGCGCGCACTGGCGGCTGACCCTCCGCTCCGAATTGGTGACGGTGCCGTCCTTCTCGCCCCAGGCCGCGGCGGGCAGCCGGACATGCGCGAACGCCCCGGTATCGGTATCCGCGATCACGTCGGAGACGACCACGAACGGGCACGCCGCCAGCGCCTCGCGCACCCGCCCCGCGTCGGGCATCGACACCGCCGGGTTGGTCGCCATCACCCACAGCGCCGTGACGCGCCCCTCGCCGACCGCGCGGAACAGGTCGACCGCCTTCAGCCCCGGCTTCTGCGCGATCGTCGGCGACGCCCAGAACCGCTGCACCATGTCGCGATTCTCGGGCGCGAAGTCGCGGTGCGCCGCCAGCGTCGTCGCCAGGCCGCCGACCTCGCGCCCGCCCATCGCATTGGGCTGCCCGGTGATCGAGAAGGGCGCCGCGCCCGGCTTGCCGACGCGTCCGGTGGCGAGGTGCAGATTGATGATCGCATTGACCTGATCGGTCCCGGCAAGCGACTGGTTGATCCCCTGGCTGAAGATCGTGACGGTGCGCGGCGTGGCGGCGAGCAATTCATAGAAGCGCCGCAGGTCGGCAGCCGGGACGTCGCAGGTGCGCGCGACCGACCACAGGTCGTTGCCCTCGTCCAGCGCGTCCCAGAAGCCGGCCGGCGCCGCGACGTGATCGGCGAGATAGCGTTCATCGACCGCCCCCGTGGCGCGGCACCACGCCAGCGCGCCGTTCATCAACGCCACGTCGCTGCCCGGCCGGATCGCGAGATGCAGGTCGGCCTCCTCGGCGGTCTCGGTGCGGCGCGGATCGATCACCACCAATGTCGCGCCGCCCGCGCAGCGCGCGCGGATGCGTTGATAGACGATCGGATGGCACCAGGCGGTGTTCGATCCGACCAGCACGATCAGGTCGGCGGCGTCGATGTCGTCATAGCTGGCGGGCACCACGTCCTCGCCGAACGCGCGCATATGCCCGGCCACCGCGCTCGACATGCACAGCCGCGAATTGGTGTCGATATTCGCGCTGCCGATGAAGCCTTTCATCAGCTTGTTCGCGACGTAATAATCCTCCGTCAGCAATTGCCCGGAGACGTAGAAGGCGACGCTGTCCGGCCCGTGCTGCGCGATCGTGTCGCGAAAGCGTCGCGCGACCAGATCCAGCGCCTTGTCCCATGTCGCACGCCGCTGCCCGATCATCGGGTGGAGCAGCCGCCCCTCCAGCCCGACCGTCTCGCCGAGATGCGTGCCCTTGGAACAGAGCCGGCCGCGGTTGGCGGGATGATCGGGATCACCCTGGATGTCGACGCTGCGGCCGCCGTTCGGGGTGGCGAGGATACCGCAGCCGACCCCGCAATAGGCGCAGGTGGTACGAATCGCGGTCATAGCCCCTCCCCTTCAGGGGAGGGGTTGGGGTGGGGCAAGGTCGCAGGTGCGAGTTTCGGTGAAACACGGCCCCACCCCCAACCCCTCCCCTGAAGGGGAGGGGCTTGCCCGGCACCCATCCCCCTCACGCCGCCGCCTTCAGCGTGCTGGCGCGACAGATCAGCACCCGGCCGCCGGTGACCTTCACCGGCACCACCGGGGTACAGCCGCGATCCTCGCCCAGCGCCTCGCCGGTCGACAGGCTGATCCGCCAATTGTGCAGCGGGCACGCCACCGCGCCGCCATGTACGATCCCCTGCGACAGCCGCCCGTGCTTGTGCGGGCAGCGGTCCAGCAGCGCGAAGACCTGGTTCTCACCGGTGCGGAACACCGCGATGTCGTCGCCGCCCTCCACCTGCACGGTGCGGCTGCCGCAGAGCGGAATCTCCTCGACCCAGCCGATATCGAGCCATTCGCCCGCCAAGGTACCAAGGGTCATGCCATCTCCTCCTGCGGCTGGAAGCGCGCCATCGGCGCATGATGCTCGCGCTCGGCGCCCGCGACGCGCTGCGCCCAGGGATCGTCCTGCGAGAAGCGTTGCGAGTAGAAGAAGCGCGCCGCCAGCTCGGCACGCGCCGCTTCGTCGGGCAGCAACCGCGACTGGACGTAGGCGAGCCCGACGCGCTCGATCCATGGCGCGGTGCGTTCCAGATAGCGCGCCTCCTCGCGATAGAGCTGGATAAAGGCGGCGCACATCTCGATCGCCTCCGCCTCGGTCGCGACCTTGCCCAGCAGGTCGGTGGCGCGGACCTTAATCCCGCCATTCCCGCCGACGTGCAATTCATAGCCGCTGTCGACGCAGACGATCCCGAAATCCTTGATCGTCGCCTCGGCGCAGTTGCGCGGACAGCCGCTGACCGCGATCTTGAACTTGTGCGGCATCCACGACCCCCAGGTCGCGCGTTCGATCTTGACGCCCAGCCCGGTCGAATCCTGCGTGCCGAACCGGCACCATTCGCTGCCGACGCACGTCTTCACCGTCCGTAGCGACTTGCCATAGGCATGGCCGCTGACCATGCCGGCGGCGTTGAGGTCCGCCCAGACCGCGGGCAGATCCTCTTTCCTGATCCCGAAGATATCGAGCCGCTGCCCGCCGGTCACCTTGACCATCGGCGCGTTGAACTTTTCGACCACGTCGGCGATCGCGCGCAGCTCCTTCGGGCTGGTCAGCCCGCCCCACATCCGCGGCACCACCGAATAGGTGCCGTCCTTCTGGATGTTGGCGTGCA
>NZ_CAXIAM010000077.1:0-12106 GCF_964021865.1 uncultured Sphingomonas sp. | reverse complement strand
CCGCGGTCGCGCTCGCTGCCACTGTCATCTTCTGGCTGTGATCAACGAGTCCTGACCCTAGGATGCGGGTTCGCTCTTGCGGGAATATCGTGTGCCAGAACTTTTCTCTCTCCATCGCTTCGAAGAATTTGTCCCGCTGTCCGAACAAGATAAGGCGAGCGTGCACGCGCTCGGCGAGCCGCCGGTCGCTTTGCCACGCCATGCCGTGCTGCGCCGCGAGGGCGAGCCGCCGCGCTATATCTATTTGCTGCTCGACGGTTGGGTCGGCGCGTCGGTCCTGCTGCCCGGGGGCGAGCGGCAGATCGTCAAATTCCATCTGCCCGGCGACATGCTCGGCACGCCCAGCATGTGCCTCGATCAGGCTGCCGACACGCTGACCGCGCTGACGCCGGTGACGATCAGCCGGGTGCCGCTGGCGGCGTTCGGCGCGCTGTTCGCCAGTTCGCCGCGATTTGCCGCGGCGATGTTCCTCAGCGTCCAGCGCGAACGCGTTGCCCTGATGGACCGGCTCGCCGCGGTCGGGCGTACCCCGGCGATCGCGCGGATCGCGGCGCTGCTGCTCGATGTCGAGGAACGGTTGCGCGCGCTGGGCGCGATCAGTGACGACGGTTTCGACATGCCGCTGACGCAGGAGCAGATCGGCGACCATCTCGGGCTGACCGCCGTGCACGTTAATCGCGTATTCCGGCAGCTGGCCGAGACGGGGCTCGTCTCGCGCGATCGGCATCGCATCGTGCTGCTCGACGCGGCGCGGCTGCGGTCGATGTCGGCGCGGCAGCAGCGGGTGATGACCCGCGACGCCGCATGGCTGTTGGGCGGCGAGGGTGTCTGACGCCGCGTAGTTAACTGCTTGTTCGTCGACATTGGCTAACGGCCTGTCATCGGTCGGAACGATGGGACGGACACAGGCGTGGCGATTTTCTACGATGCCACCGGGCGGCGCGCCCGGCGGGTGCGTGTGGCGCTGGGCATCGCGGTGTGCGTGCCGCTGTTGCTGGCCGCCCTGCTGATCGCGGCGATCGTGCGCCCGGTCGCGGGTGCCGCACCACGCTTCGCGATGCCAGACGCGCCACGGCCCGCAGCGGCAGCCCCGGTGGGCGACGGCGCCGCGGGCGCGTGGCTGCCCGCAGCGACCGGCGCGGCCCTGATCGGCGGGACGATGGGCTTCTACATGCCGTGGGACGCACCGTCGCGGCAGTCGCTGGCAGCGCATGTCGACGAACTGGAATGGCTCGTACCAGGGCTCGCCACCGTCACGGGCGCGGATCATCGCTTCGTCGCCGAGGACGATCCGTTCATGCGGCAGGTGCTGGCGCGGGCTACCCGCCGCCCGCGCGTGTTGCCGATGGTGCAGAATGCCGCCGCGGATGGCAGCTGGGACGGCGTCGGCACCGCCGCCTTGCTCGCTGATCGTGCCGCGCGTGCGCGCTTTGCGGAGCAGCTCGTGGCGCTGGTGACGCGTGAGCGCGGCGCCGGGGTGATGCTCGACTTCGAAAGCCTGCCGGTAAGCGCGCACCGCGACTATCGCGCCTTTCTCGGCGAGTTGCGCGCGCGCTTCGCGCCGCGTGGCTGGACGGTGGCGCTGGCGACGCCGGTCGCCGACCCGGACTGGGATTTGCGCGCTTACGCCGCCGTCGCGGACCGGCTGGTGCTCATGGCCTATGACGAACATTGGATGGGCGGCACGGCGGGCCCGATCGCGTCGCAGCCGTGGTTCGCACGGGTCGTCGCGCAGGCGGTGGGTCAGGCCGGCGCGGGCAAGGCGATCGTCGCGATCGGCAGCTACGCCTATGACTGGCAGGGGCGCACCACGGTGCCGCTCGCGATCTCCGATGCGCTGGCGCTGGCTGCGCAGGCCGGGGTGAAGCCGACGTTCGACGGCGCGAGCGGCAACAGCCATTTCGCCTATAGTCGCGACGGGCGGCATCACGAGGTGTGGATGCTCGACGCGCTCAGCGCCGCCAACCAGATGGCGGTGGTGCGGCGCACCGGCGCGGCGGGGGTCGCGCTGTGGCGGCTGGGCAGCGAGGATCCGGCGGTGTGGCGCGCCCTGTCCGGCGGTACGCGGCCCGATCTGCGCACCTTGCCCGCGCCTGCCGGGATCGCGGTGCGCGGGCAGGGCGAGATCATGCGGATGGCTGCGGAGGCGGCGCCCGGCATACGGGACGTGACGTGGCGCGACGGGCTGATCCGTGCCGCGCGGTTCGTGCAGCTGCCGCAACCCGATATTGTCGAGCGCGCCGGCGCGCATCGCCGCCAGATCGCGCTGACCTTCGACGATGGACCCGATCCGGCATGGACGCCGCAGATCCTGGACGTGCTGGCGCGCGAGCATGCGCCGGCGACCTTTTTCGTCACCGGCGCCAATGCGCTGGGACAGGGCGCGCTGCTGCGCCGGATCGTCGCGCAGGGCAGCGAGCTGGGCAACCATTCGACCTCGCACGCCGATCTGTCGCGTCGCTCGGAGGCGGCGATCGCACTGGAGCTGAAGGCGACCGCGCGGATCGTGGAGGCGTATACCGGGCACGCGATGACGCTGTTCCGGCCGCCGTTCCTCGGTGACGCCGATCCCGACCGCCGCGACGAGCTGCACGCGACGCGGGTCGCGGCGCGCCTGGGATATCTGACGGTCGGGCTCAACGTCGATCCGCTCGACTGGCAGGGGCCGAAGGCGGAGGTGATCGCCGGGCGCGTGATCGCGCAGGTCGCCGCTGGCACCGCCGAGCGGCCGGCGGAGATCGTGTTGCTCCACGATTCGGGCGGCGACCGAACCGAGACGATCAAGGCGCTGCCGCTTATCATCCGCGGATTGCGGGAGCGGGGGTATGACTTCGTGCCCGTATCGACGCTCGCGCGGCTCTCGCCCGCCGCGGTGATGCCACGGCTGCGCGGGTCGGCGGCAGCGGATGCGGCGGGAACCCGCGGGTTGTTCGACGGGCTGGCGTGGCTGCGCGATGCCGGGGCGGTACTGTTCGCGACGGTGATCGCGATCGGCATGGCGCGCGCGGTGGCGCTGACCGGTCTGGCGCTGTGGCGTCGTCGCCGGGAGACGGTGCCGGCGGGTGCGCCGCATCTGGTGCCGACGTTCGTGTCGGTGCTGATCCCCGCCTTCAACGAGGCGCGGGTGATCGAGGCGTCGGTGCGCCGCATCCTCGCCAGCACCGGGCCGCGGATCGAGGTGATCGTGATCGACGACGGCTCGACCGACGGGACCAGCGACGTCGTGCGGGCAGCGTTCGGGATCGACCCGCGCGTCCGGCTGCTGACGCTGGAGAATGGCGGTAAGGCGCGCGCGCTCAACACGGCCTTGGCGCAGGCGCGCGGTGACGTCGTGATCGCGCTGGATGCCGATACGCAGTTCGAGCCCGACACGATCGCCAAGCTGACGCGCTGGTTCGTCGATCCGCGGATCGGCGCGGTGGCGGGGAACGCCAAGGTCGGCAATCGCACCAACGTCATCACGCGTTGGCAGGCGCTGGAATATGTCACCGCGCAGAATCTCGAGCGGCGCGCTTTGCTGTCGCTCGGCGCGGTGACGGTGGTGCCGGGGGCGGTTGGCGCGTGGCGGCGCACCGCATTGGACGCGGTCGGCGGATATCCCGAGGACACGCTCGCCGAGGACCAGGACCTGACGATCGCGGTGCAGCGCGCCGGGTGGCGCGTCGCGTGCGACAATGATGCGATCGCCTGGACCGAGGCGCCGGAAACGGTGCGCGCCTTGTTCAAGCAGCGGTTCCGCTGGGCGTTCGGGACGCTGCAATGCCTGTGGAAGCATCGCGGCGTGCTCGGGCGGCGCGGCGGGCTGGGGCGGATCGGACTGCCGCAGGCGTTGGTGTTCCAGTTCCTGTTCACGCTCGCGGCACCGTTGATCGACATCGCGCTGCTGCTCGGCGTCGGCGGGACGGCGTGGCGCGTCCATGATCGCGGCTGGGAGGCGGCGGGCGGCGATGCGATAACCGTGGCGGCGTTCTGGGCGGCGTTCGCGGCGGTCGATCTGGTGTGCGGGTGGATCGCCTACCGGCTGGACGGGCGCGAGGCGCGCTTCCCGGGCATTCGCTTGTTGATGCAGCGATTTGGGTATCGGCAGCTGCTCTATGCGGTGGTGCTGCGCGCGCTGTACGTCGCGGCAACCGGGCCGAAGGTCGGCTGGGGAAAGCTGGAGCGGACCGGCAGCGTCGCGGTGAACGAGTCCGGCGTGGTGACGCCGGTGCCGCTGCGCGCCGCGGCGTGACCGCGACGGCGAATGTTGCGAATGTTGAGACGCTGACAGGGTGAATGTTGAGGAGGTGCGGCGGCATCATGACGGCGTGATGCCGGATGTGGGACGGTGTAGGACAGACCTTCGCCGGGCTGGCGCGGGCTGCGAAATGCGGTAGCGTGCCTGACCTGATCCCTGTCGGAGCGCGCCTTCATGTCGTTGTTATCTGCCCTGTTCGTCCTCGCCGCCGCTGCGCAGGGCGAGCATGTCGCGATTCAGGCGTCCGACATCGATCGCAGCGCGACCTTCTACCACGAGGCGTTCGGGCTCCAGCTTATCAAGCAGCCGCTGCCGAACCGGCGCTGGATCGATCTCGGCAATGGCTTCGCGATGCACATCCTCGACGGGCGGACCGCGCCCAAGCCGTCGAACATCAACGAGCATGTCGCGATCCATGTCGACGATCTGGCGAGCGTGACCGCGTGGCTGGACGCGCACAAGCGGCCGTGGACCGATCTGGCGGGCAAGCCCCGGACGATGCAGACGCGTTTCGACGGCGTGCGCCAGATCTATACGCAGGACCCGGATGGGTATTGGCTGGAGGTCAGCGACAGTCGCGGGGTGGCGGCGAAGGGGTAGAATCCGGCATTGCGAGCGGAGCGAAGCAATCCAGGGCGTCCAGATCCGACCCTGGATTGCTTCGCTACGCTCGCAATGACGTGTCAGACGATCGCGTGGGGTACGAAACGGGCGAGGTCGCGGGTGATCGGGCCGTCGTCCTCGCGGATCGACATCGCGACGGGTTCGTCGCCGACGATCCACGAGCCGATCACCGCATGTTGGCCGTCGAAGACCGGCAGCGGGCTGAGCGCCTGGACGATATGGCCCTCGTCGCCGTAGCCCCCTTCGGGGCCGCGATCTCCGGTGCTGCCGTCGTGGAGTTCGATGTCCCAGCCTTCACGCGAAAACAGCGGCTTGCGGACGAAGCGCTCGCCGATCGCCGCGACGCCGGCCGCATCGTCGGCGAAGGCGGCGGGGAGCAGGTTGGGGTGGCCGCGGTGGCGTTCCCATAGCAGGGGGAGGATGCCCTTGTTCGACAGAAGTGCTTTCCATGCCGGTTCGAGGAACAGCGTCTTCGTCGCGGGCAGGTGCGCGGCATAGGGTTCGCGCAGCATGTCCTCCCAGGGATAGAGCTTGAAAAGCGCTGCGATCAGAACGCTTTCCTCGTCGACGAACTGGCCGTCGCCGTCGACGCCGATCCGGTCGATCGCGACGAACGCCGGGTCGAGCCCGGCCTGACGCGCGGTATCCTCGAGGTAGCGGACGGTCTGCCGGTCTTCCTCGTGGTCGGCGACGCTGGCGAAATGCAGGGTACTTCCGGGGGTTAGCAGTGCGCCGAAGCGGGCGACCAGTGCGTCGTGGAGGCGGTTGTACTGGTCGGCGTCCGCCGGGAGGGTGCCGTCGGCGATGCGATCCTCCAGCCATTGCCACTGGAACAGCGCGGTCTCGTAGAGGCTGGTCGGGGTATCGGCGTTATATTCCAGAAGCTTGGCCGGGCCGGTGCCGTCATAGGCGAAGTCGAAGCGACCGTAGAGCGAGGGGGCGTTCGCTTTCCACGACGCCGCGACGACGTCGCGCATCGCGTCGGGGATCGCGAGCCGGTGCATCAGCGTGTCGCTTCCGACCACCTCGGTGACAAGATCGAGGCAAAAATAGTGCAGCTCTGCGCTCGGCGTCTCGATCCCGCGCTCGATTTCGTCGAGCGAGAAGCGGTAATAGGCGCGCTCGTCCCAGTAACGCTGACCATCCATGTGATGGAAGGTGAAGCCCATCGCGCGGGCGGTGTCCTCCCATCCGGCGCGCTCCCCGGTGACGATGCGTTCCACCGCGCGTCAGCCGCCGGATTTGTCGTCGAGCCGTTTCGCCTCGCCGCCGTCGCGCGGGGCGGAGAGGCGCGCGAGGATGTCGTCGGCGCTCGACGCGCCGGGCAGTAAGCCGGCGCGTTCCAGCTTGGCGTCGAGATCGGCGCCGGTGCGCATGTCCTCCAGCTCGGCCGAGGCGCGGAACTTTTCCTCGCGCACCGCCTGCCGCTCCTTGAGGCGCGCGAGGCTGTCGGCGGCGGAGCCGAGCTGCGACTGCGCGCCGTGGGTGTTGCTGGCGATCTGCGCCTGTGCCTGCTGGACGCTCTCGTTGGCGCGGACGACGTCGACCTCGCGGCGCAGCGCCTCGATCTTGCCATCACCCTGCTTGATGATCCCGCGCATCCGGTCCTCGGCGGTGCGCATGTCGGCGACCTGCGGATTCTTGGCGTTCAGCTCGCGCTCGATCTGCGCCAGCCGCTCGGCCACCTCGCGCGCGAGGTCCATGTCGCCGCGGCCCATCGCGGCGCGCGCCGACGCTTCGTACTTGTCGCGCTGTGCAGAGAGCTGCTCGATGTCCTTTTCGATCAGCCGGCGCTTGGCGGTGACGGTCGCGAGATCGTCGCGTGCCTTGGCCTGCGCAGTCCCGGCGTCGCGGAGCTGCTGGTCGAGGATCGTCAGCGCGCGCGCGTCGACCACCGACTGGCCCGCCTCATGCGCGGTGCCGCGGATCAGCGTGACGAATTGCTTCCACATCGACATCGGTCAGTATTCCTCAGGCAGCGGCGAAGGCGTGGCGCAGATCGGCGGCGGCATCGAGCGCGTTATGCGCCAGCACGCGCAGTTCGATCAGGATCGTGCGCAGCGTCGATTCGATCGAAAGCTCGCCGATCAGTTCGTAATATTCACGCCCGTCGACCTCGGTGATCGCGAAATTGGAGAGCGGGACCAGCTTCTGCGCCTTGAGCAGGAAGTGGTTGAAGGCGGCGGGGTCTTCCATCTCGGCGACCGGCCACAACAGGCTGGAGACGACGATCTGCTCGCCTGCGCAGCTCAGGAACACCGCGAGATCGCCATGCTCGCGCATCGTGACGCGTAGCACGTCGCCGACGCGCTCGACGCTGACTTCCGCGGCATGATCGGCGGCGCCCAGCGCCTCGGCCAGCCGCCCGATCGTCCATACCCGTGCCGTATCGTCCACGCTCTTCGTCCTCTCGGTATGCTTGACACTCCAAGCATAAGCCCGCAGCCTTTGGCAAGGTGATTGGGCTGACGGGAACGCGCGCGACATGATCTTCGGCAGCCTGTTCGGCGGCGGACGCGACGAGGCCAAGAGCGCCGTGGCGGTGGTGCGCGACGTGACGATCGGGCGGATGGTGCGGCTCGACGCGCTGGCGTGGCGGCGGCTGGCGGGCGGGACCTTCACGCTCGACCGCGACACGCTGGAGATCACCGCGCAGGGGATCATCAAGCTCGACGACGGCGGAGGCTACGTCCACCGTTTCTACACCGACGACGAATTGATGCTGCAGGCGGTCAGCCAGCAGCCCGACGGATCGGACGCCGACGATTTCACGCTGTTCCGGCCGTGGTCGTCGACCTATGCGACCGGCGGATGGGACGATGCGGCGTTCCGCGACCGGTTGAGCCAGCCGGTGTGGAACGAGGCCGGGCTGCCGCCCTTCCGCCGCTTCTGGTACGACGGCGACGAACGCGTCCAGCCGCCGGTGCAATTGTGGGAAGCGCTGTATTACGAGCGCGACGGCGAGCCGGTAAAGCATATCCGCCAGCAATGTATGCTGTATGTCCGCGATCTGGCGCCGGAGGGGCAGGAGTTGCTGCTCGCGCTGTCGGCGCGGCCGGAGGGGGGCGATACGACGCACGACATCATGATCGGGCTGCCGTTGTCGCCGGCGGAGTTCAGTGCGTAGCGAGTGGTGCTTACCGGTGCCGTTCGCTTCGCGCAGCCGTCGAGCCTGTCGAGACGGCGTGTCGAGAGGTTCGGCGCGGTGGCTGTCGCTCGACACGGGCTCTCAGCAGGCTCGATCCCTGCTCGAGACGAACGGGGTTGGGGGAATACCGCACCGCTCGCTTTGGCAGGGGCAATGACGGTTCCGGCTGAGGCGGCTATGCTCTGAACAAACGACCGCTATAAAGGGGAGCACGCATGTTCGACACGACCGCCTTTCTGTTCGGGGCCGGGCATTTCCTGATCGCGTTCGCGATCGCGTGCCTGTTCCTCGCGGTCTTCAAATGGCTGTATCAGGTCTCGACCCCCTATGACGAACGGCGGTTGGTGGCGGAGGGCAATATGGCCGCCGCGATCACCTTCGGCGGGGCGATCGTCGGGTTCGCGCTGCCGCTCGCCTCGGCGCTGGAGGTGACCGCCAACCCGCTGGAGTTCGTGGCGTGGGGCGTGCTGGCGGGCGCGATCCAGGTGGTGGCGTCGCTGGTGGTGCGGCGGATCGTGATCCGCGATCTGGTGGCGAAGATCGAAACCGGCAACGTCGCGAGTGCGGTCTATATGGCGGCGACCTCGATCGCGGTCGGGCTGCTCAACGCCGCCTGCATGAGCTATTGAGGCCGACGCGATGACCGATTCCCTTCCGCTCCGCCGCAAGCGCTCCGCCGCCGCCGGGCTGACCGCCGTGGGCGCGTTGGCGATGCTGTCCGGCTGTGACGGCACCCCCGACCAGCAACAGCAGTTCGGCCCGCCGACCGAGGTGTCGGCGTTCAAGACCGTCGACGAATGCGTCGCCAGCGGCGCGTTCGCCAAGGTGACGTGCGAGAATGCCGCGAAGGAAGCCGCGACCACCGACGGCAAGGCCGCGCCGCGTTTCGACGAGAAGAGCCTGTGCGAAGACCAGTTCGGGTCCGGGCAATGCCTGGCGCGCAACGAGGGCGGGCAGAGCTTCTTCGTGCCGCTGCTGACCGGGTTCATGATCGGGCGGCTGCTCGACGGATCGGGCTATCGCTACAACGGGCTGTACCAGAACCGCCGCGACGGGAGCTGGTACACGCCGTCGGGGGCGTGGCTGTACGGCGGCGGCTATGGCGGGCGCGGGTATAATTATCAGGTCGGGTCGCGCGCGGTGACCGCGCCGATCACCACGCAGCGCATCCAGACGCGCAGCTCGGTCGTCTCGCGCGGCGGGTTCGGCGGACGCGTCTCGGCGCGGTCCAGCGGCGGCTGGGGTGGCGGGCGCTCGTTCGGGGGGTGAGCGGCGGCGGGTGAGCGGCGGCGGGTGACGCAGCCGATCGGCGCGTGATGCGTTGGCGCTGAGGTCGAGCGATAAAGGACAGGAATGACCCGGCTTTTCCACGTCAGCGACGTTCATTTCGGTGCGGAAGACCCGGACGCGGTCGCGTGGTTCCGCGATGTAGTGGCGGCAGAAAAGCCCGACGCGGTCATCATGACCGGCGACCTGACGATGCGCGCGACGAAGCGCGAATTCGACGACGGTGGCGCGTGGCTGAAGAGCCTGGGCGTGCCGGTGACGCTGGAGGTCGGCAACCACGACATTCCTTATTATTGGGACCCGCTGCGGCGGCTGTTCGCGCCCTATTCGCGCTATGCCGCGGTCGAGAAGATGATCGAGCGGCCGCTGGAGATCCGCGGGATCACGATCGTGCCGCTGAAGACCACCGCACGCGCGCAATGGCGCTGGAACTGGTCAAAGGGACGGGTGAGCACGGGCTCGCTGCGCCGCGCGATGGCGCTGGTCGAGGCGGCGCCGCGCGGCAACCTGATCTTCGTCGCGGGACACCATCCTTTGATCGACGGGGGCAGCCAGGGGACGGCCAAGACCAAGCGCGGCGATGTCGCGCTGGCGGCGCTGGCGGATGCCGGGGTGCATGCGGTGCTGTCGGGGCATGTCCATGATCCGTTCGACATGCCGTATGAGCGCAACGGCTGGCGGCTGCGGCTGATCGGCGCGGGGACGCTGTCGAAGCGGACGCGCAACTCGCCGCCCGCGTTCAACGAGATCCGGGTCGAGGGCGACCGGTTCGAGACGCTGGTGCGGACGATGTCGGCGCAGCCGGTGTACCCGATCAGCGAGATGAGTGCGGCGGGGCGGTAATTTCCCTCGTCATTCCCGCGAAGGCGGGAATCCAGAACCTCTGACGTCTCGACCCCTTCAGAAACCTGCGCGTCTGGATCCCCGCCTGCGCGGGGATGACGGGAGTGGGGGGCTGGCCTTCTACTTCGACGTCCCGGACTTGATCCGGGACCCCGCTTTTCTCCCCGCCTCGAAGAAAAGATGCGGGGCCCCGAATCAAGTCCGGGGCGACGAACAGTAGCGTCGGGTCGTTACACCCCCTATCTCGCCTTCGTGCCCAAGAAATCCAGCCCCGGCCTGCCGACGCGCGAGCAGATCCTCGACTTCATCACCTCCTCCGCGACGCCCGCGGGCAAGCGCGAGATTGCGCGTGCCTTCGGGCTCACCGCGCAGCAGAAGATCGCGCTCAAGGCGCTGCTCAAGGACATGGGCGACGAGGGGCTGATCGACTCGGCCCCCGGGCGCGCGTTCCACAAGATGGGCGGCGTGCCGAAGGTGACGGTGCTGCGGATCGTCGACGTCGATCAGGGCGGCAACGTCTGGGGCGTGCCCGAGCGGTGGGAGGCGGATGTGCCTACCCCGCGCCTCCGCGTGCGCGATCGCAAGCATGGCGCGCTGGGGGTCGGCGAGCGGATCCTCGCGCGGACCGAGGAGACCGGCGGCGGCTGGACCGCGCATCCGATGAAGGTGCTGGCACCGGCGTCCGAGCAGGTGATCGGGGTGCTGCGCCGCGAGGGGGATCGCTTGTGGTTGCAGGGGGTCGAGAAGAAGGAGCGGCGCGAATATCCAGTGTCGGACGCCGGCGGGGCGGAGGCGGGCGATCTGGTCAGCGCCGAGATCGCGGGGCGGCCGCCGCGCGTGATGGCGAAGGTGGTGGCGCGGCTCGGCGATCCGTTCGCGCCGCGCAGCTTCTCGCTGATCGCGATCCACAAGCACAATATCCCCGATACCTTCGCGCAGGAGGCGCTCGACGAGGCGCAGCGGGTCGCGCGGCAGCCGTTGGGCGAGGGACGTGAGGACCTGACGCAGCTGCCGATCGTCGCGATCGACCCTGCCGACGCGCGCGACCATGACGATGCGGTGTGGGCGACGCCCGACGACGATCCCGCGAACGACGGCGGGTGGAAGGCGATCGTCGCGATCGCCGATGTCAGCTTCTATGTGCGGCCGGGCAGCGCGATCGACCGCGAGGCGCGCGCGCGCGGCAATTCGGTCTATTTTCCCGATCGCGTCGTGCCGATGCTGCCCGAGGTGTTGTCGGCGGACGTCTGCTCGCTGAAGGCGGGCGCGGATCGCGCGGCGCTGGCGTGCCATTTGCAGGTGTCGAAGACGGGTACGCTCAAGAGCTGGCGGTTCACGCGGGCGGTGGTGCGGCTGGCGGCGAACATCGCGTATGAGGAAGCGCAGACGGCGATCGACGGCGGCAGCGGCTTTGGGTGGGACGATGCGCTGACCGAGACCGCGCTGGCGCCGCTGTGGGAGTGCTGGCGCGCGCTGGCGGCGGCGCGGGACAAGCGCGAACCGCTCGATCTCGATCTGCCCGAGCGGCGCGTGGTGCTCGACGAGAAGGGGCGGATCATGTCGGTGGCGGCGCGCGAGCGGCTCGACGCGCACCGGCTGATCGAGGAATATATGATCGCGGCGAACGTCGCCGCCGCCAAGGCGCTGGAGGCGAAGAAGGCGCCGGTGATGTACCGCGTCCACGAACCGCCCGCGCGCGAGAAGCTGGTGGCGCTGAAGGATTATCTCGAGACGTTCGAGGTGCCGTTCGCGCTGGGGCAGGTCGTAAAGCCGGCGACCTTCAACCGTATCCTGGAGCGCGTCGGCGACGTGCCGTTCCGCCCGGAGATCATGGAGCAGATTCTCCGCTCGCAGACGCAGGCTTATTACGCGCCCGCCAATCACGGGCATTTCGGGCTGTCGCTGGGCAGCTATGCGCATTTCACCTCGCCGATCCGCCGCTATGCCGACCTGATGGTGCACCGCGC
>NZ_CAXIAM010000076.1:0-12631 GCF_964021865.1 uncultured Sphingomonas sp. | reverse complement strand
TCACCGCCACGACCAGGATATACCAGGCGTAGAGCGGCATCAGGTTCAGCCGCATTCCCGGCGGCCGGCATTTCAGCACGCCGACGATCAGCTCGACCGCCGCGGCTACCGACGACACCTCGATGAAGCTGAGCCCCAGCATCCAGATGTCCGCGCCCAGCCCCGACAGGTCGGTGCGGGTGGTGAACGGCGGGTACATGAACCACCCGCCATCGGGCGCGACGTTGAAGAAGATCGAGCCGGTGACGAACACCCCGCCGATCAGGAAACTCCAGTATCCGAACGCCGACAGCCGCGGAAACGGCAGGTCGCGCGCGCCCAGCAATTGCGGCAGCAGGATGATCGAGACCGCCTCGAACATCGGCACCGCGAACAGGAACATCATCATCGACCCGTGCAGCGTGAACAGCTGGTTGAAGGTCGCAGGGCTGACGAGGTCGTTGTCGGGAACGGCAAGCTGCGCGCGCATGATCATCGCCAGCACGCCGGCGAACAGCATGAAGCCGAACGCGGTCAGCGTGTACCAGATGCCGACGCGATTGTTGTTGGTGTCGGTCCAGCGCAGGAACAGCCCCTGCGGCGGCTTCCACACCGCGCGCAGCCGTTCTTCCTGCGCGGCACGCAATGCCTGATCGTCCTGCGCATGGAGGCTCATTTCAACTGCTCCAGCCAGCGCGCGATCGTCGCGGCATCGTCGTTCGTCATCTGCGGATAGGCGGGCATCCGCGCACCCGGCTTCACCGTCGGCGCCTCGCGGATGAAGCGCACCAGATGGGCATGGGTCAGCTTCTGCATCCCCGCGCCCAACGACGCGCGCGCGCCGAGATGCGTCAGGTTCGGCCCGATCGTCCCGCCGGACACACCCGCGACCGTATGGCAGCCACCGCAGCCATTCGCCGCGAACAGCCGCGCGCCCTCACCGCCGACCGGCGCGGACGTGCGGCGCGCCGCCAGCCATGCGTCGAACGCGGCCGGCTCCATCGCCACCACGTCGAACGCCATCAGCGCATGACTCAATCCGCAGAATTCGGCGCATTGCCCGCGGAACCGCCCGGCGCGCGTGGCGTGAACGACCAGCTTGTTCGTCCGCCCCGGCACCATGTCGAGCTTGCCCGCCAGCCCCGGCACCCAGAAACTGTGCAGCACGTCGCCCGCTTCGAGCAGCAGCTCGACGTTGCGCCCGACCGGCACGCGCAGCTCGTTCGAATCATCGATCGCGGCCTGACCTGCCGGCTGGTAGCGGATCCGCCACCAGAATTGCTCGCCCGTGACAGTGATGCGCAGGTCGTCGGGCTTGACGGCGATCGGCCGCATCGCCGGCAACGTCGCGATCAGCAAGGTCAGCAGCACCACGGTCGGCACCACACCGCCGGCCCACAGCACCAGCCGCATGCCCTGCTGATGCGTCAGCGCGCCTTCGCGGCTCCGCTGCGCCGCGAACATTAGCCCGCCAAGCGCCGCCGCGATCACCACCGCGCCCAGCACCATCCAGCCGGTCAGCCCGGCAAGCCATGCGGCCTCACTGCCGAACGTCGTAAATGCGGATTGTCGCCCCGAACCGAAAATCGTCGCCCCCTTGCCCTATCCTACATTAAGTGCCGGGCGGTTGCTTTGTTCCTGCCTGGACGGTGACGTTATGTTGCTGCCGTCCCCGTCATTCCCGACCACGCGTCATTCCCGCCTCCCCGTCATTCCCGCCTCCCCGTCATTCCCGCGAAGGCGGGAATCCAGACGCGCAGGTCTTCGTGATGACCGAAACGTCCGAGGTTCTGGATTTCCGCCTCCGCGGGCATGACGAAGGGGGCGGGATGACCACACACCAGCGGGATCGCATCCCCCGCCCCGCCGTTACCGCCTCCGATGAGCAACCGAACCGATCACCCGTGGTGGGAACGCGGCACCGTCTATCAGATCTATCCGCGCTCCTTTCAGGACAGCGACGGCGACGGCGTCGGCGATCTCGCCGGGATCGAGCGGCGGCTCGACCATGTCGCCGCGCTCGGCGTCGACGCGATCTGGCTGTCGCCGATCTTCCCGTCGCCGATGGCCGACTTCGGCTATGACGTCGCCGATTACTGCGGGATCGAGCCGTTGTTCGGCGATCTCGCCGCCTTCGATCGGCTGCTGACCGCGATCCATGCGCGCGGACTGAAGCTGCTGCTGGATTTCGTGCCCAATCATAGCTCGGACCAGCATCCGTGGTTCGTTGAAAGCCGCGCCAGCCGAGACAGCGCGAAACGCGACTGGTACATCTGGCGCGATCCGGCCCCTGACGGCGGTCCGCCGAACAACTGGATCAGCGATTTCGGCGGCTCGGCGTGGGAATATGACCCACCCAGCGGCCAATATTACCTCCACGCCTTCCTCAGACAGCAACCCGACCTTAACTGGCGCAACCCCGCGCTGAAGGCGGCGATGCTCGATGCGATGCGCTTCTGGTTCGACCGCGGCGTCGACGGGTTCCGCATCGACGTGCTGTGGCACATCGTGAAGGCGGAGGGCTTCCCCGACAATCCGCCCAACCCCTATTGGCGTCCCGGCATCACCGAGCGCGACCGGCTGATCCAGCAACATTCGACCGACCAGCCCGAGGCGCATGCGATCGCCGCCGAGATGCGCGCGCTTGCCGACAGCTATGGAGACCGCGTGCTGATCGGCGAGATCTTCCTCCCCAACGATCGGCACGCGCGCTGGTACGGCACGCCAGAGCGCCCGCAAGTCCATCTGCCGTTCAACTTTCAGCTCATCGAAAACGCGTGGGACGCTACGACGCTGCGCGACATGATCGCCGCCTATGAGGCGAGCCTCCCGCCGCACGGCTGGCCCAATTGGGTGATCGGCAGCCACGATGCCCCGCGGATCGCCGCCCGCATCGGCGAAGCGCAGGCGCGGGTCGCGGCGATGCTGCTCCTCACGCTACGCGGCACGCCGACGCTCTATCAGGGCGACGAACTCGGCATCGGTCAGGTCGACATTCCCCCCGACCGTGTTCGCGATCCGCAGGAGCTTCGCCAGCCCGGCATCGGGATCGGGCGCGACCGCTCGCGCACGCCGATGCCGTGGGACCCCTCGCCGTTCGCGGGCTTCTCGACCGTCGAGCCGTGGATGCCGCTCAACCCCGATTGGTCGACGCGCAACGTCGCCGCGCAGGAACGGGACGCGGGCTCGATGCTGACGCTCTACCGCCGCCTGCTCGCGCTGCGGCGCGCGCATCCGGCGCTGGCCGTGGGCGACTTCCGATTGCTAGACGCGCCCGACGGCGTGCTGGTTTACGAGCGCCGCCACGGCGACGAGCGGTTGCGGATCGCGCTCAATCTCACCGACTCTCCAAAACCGCTCCCGTTCGCGCCCGAGGTGTTGCTTTCGACACGCGATGCTGCCCCCGACGGGGTACTTCGCGCCAACGAGGGGGTTATTTTCCGCTGATCTTTGGCCCCCGTCGCTCACACCCCCGCGCGGAACGGCGTGAAATCGGTCCCCCGATCGTACACGTCCAGCCCCTCGGCCCTCTTCAACGCGCCGACTACCCAGTAGGTCAGCGGGGTCAACAGCACCTCCCACCCCACCTTCAGCGCCCATTGCGTGAACAGCACCACCACCACCAGATGCGCCGTCCACCCCTCCGCGCCCCAGAAAGCCAGCGGATAAAAGATCAGGCTATCAACGCCTTGCCCCGCGATCGTCGACCCGATCGTCCGCATCCACAGGTGCCGTCCCGCGGTCAAAACCTTCATCCGCGCGAGCACATAGGAATTGACGAACTCACCGGCCCAGAACGCGCACATGCTCGCGAACACGATCCGCGGAACCTGCCCGAATACAATCTCATACGCCGCCTGGTTGCGCCAATCGGGCGCCGGCGGCAGCGCGACGACCACCCACGCCATGCCCGCCATGAACAGGGTCGCGGCGAATCCGACCCAGATCACCCGCCGCGCCCGCGCATAGCCATAGACTTCGGTCAGCACGTCGCCGATGATGTAACTGATCGGAAAGAACAATATGCCTGCGCCGAACGGCCAGTCCCCGATCCCCGGCAAGCGCACCTGCGCCACCTTGCCCGCGCCCAGGACATTGGAAAGCAACAGGATTGCGACGAACGCCGCCATGACGATATCGTAATAGCGCAGCCGTCCGGGCTCGACCCGGTCCGCCGCGATCGGGAATATGGGCGTCGCTTCGGTCATGGTCGGATCATGCCCCCCATTCCTTCGCGCGACAATCCGCGCTAGGCGCATCGGCGGGCGCCCGTAGCTCAGTTGGATAGAGCAAGGAGCTTCTACCTCCTTGGTCGGGGGTTCGAATCCCTCCGGGCGCGCCAATCAATTGCACGGTCGCAATTTGCGTGCGCCTTTGAGGCACAACAACGCGCCGGACGACGTTCATACGGCCGCTCGCTATCGCTTAAAAGCCGTCTAATCAGAGGTGGGGAACGCAATCGTCCCAACCCGAATCACCTCAGCGTCAAAACTGACGCGTGGTGATGACCTCACGCGGACTGCCTCGCGTTTGGCTGTCGGCGCCAAAGGGGCCAGGCGCCAGGAGGAAGGCCCTTGAGCAGAAATCGCGGCTGATTGACTCGGCACTGGCACAACCTGATTGTGGGATTTAGCCAGGCTTTGATGGGACTACTATCTGGGGGCTTTGGGCACTTATTCAAAGCAGGGGCAAGATCGTCGACGTAGCGAGACCTTGACGAAGGCCGGTGATCGACGATCATGCCGTCATGTCGCACCTTCCAGACCTCCGCACATTGGCCCGAGCGCAAAGCCCCTCGGCGCAATTGGTAGCGGAAACGGTTAAACTGCAGGCGACACAATATGGGCTGCGAGGGGCATGCCCTTTCCACCCGGATGCGACCCGCGGCCTCTACATTCACAATCGGCGACTCCACTGTTTTTCGGGCGGTGCTAATGGCGATGCGATCGACTGGTGTATGCGGCTCCACGGAGTGGACGAGGCGGCCGCGACAGCACATTTCGCGCGAGGCGTTCCGGGCGACAGCATCGATGAACATGGCAAAAAGCCTTGCTGACCGGACAGGATGACCGGTCAGCAAGGCTTGAGATGACGGAACGATATCCTTGGTGTGCCACCTAGCGCGTCAACGCTTCGGCGCCGGCTGGCACAAGCATCGCCTAGGTCTGCGATGAACTGGACGCTACGACCTGCCCAAGCAGCTGCTGCGTCAATGCGCCACCGCCGCGGCCATAGGCCATGCGCCCCCAGGCATCCCAATGATCGATCCTCGCCGCGATCCAGGCGAACAGGTCGTCCCGCACGATCTGGTCATCGAACGCCAGGGACCAGGTCACCCGCCTGACCGGCATTCTGGCGGGACTTCCGCTCGCCATAGAGGTCAGGGTGATCGCATGCGACTGCCCCACCGTTTCGCGCGCGAAGACGTGACGCCGCAACCCGACCGCGCGCTCGAAATCCTGCAGCGCCTGCTCCTGGTCCCGAGCGGACGGATCGTGCGATGCCGCGACCACCGCCGCCATGACGTCCGCGATAGGCAGATCCTCCCACTCCGGGGCGCGGGTCGTCATCAGCATCATGAGGACCGACCGACCCTTGGGACTCAGATCGTCCGTCAACCCGCGCCGCAGAAGACCGACGGTATCGAGCCAGCACATGTAGAAAGTTGAGAAGATGAGGTTGCCGCGGAAGAGATCGAACCGCCGCTCGCTATCACCACGATCCGCCATATCGAAGGACAGAAGAACCCGGAGCAGGAACTCGAGCTGCTCCCGTGCGGCATGCGTGTCGGGGAAGCCCAGCTCGCCCCGCCAGGAGGCGTCCCGCACTGCCTTCCACTTGCGGCGATCCTCGTCCTCGGAATGAGAGCCGTTGGCCCGCAGCCACCAGCCCCACGGCAGTTCGCCCAGCCGGTGTCGCCCCCGCGCCGTCGCCATCATCCGACCCTCGGCTCGATGCCGATGGGCGGGAGCGGCGGCCCGTTGCGGGCCGGAACCGGGCGGCCGTCACGGATCGCGGCGAGCTGCGCCGCGAGATTGCGGATCTCTCGCCCGACATATCCGTCGTCGCGGTATCTGACCTCGATCCCGGAGCCCATGAGGCTCTGGCGATCACCCACGCGGCTCGGCACGACGTCGTAGATGCGGTTGCAGTCGAAGCCGAACCACCACTGTCCCTGGCCGGCTCGATGATCGGTTGCATGCTGCAGCGGCACCTCGCCAACAACGACGTGGCAGATACGGCGGTATTCGGTGATCAGGCGTCGGCGCGGATTGGGCATGTTCTACACGGCAAGCTGCACGCGCCAGGGACACAGAAAGGCCGACCTGCTGCACCTTGGCCGCGACATGCAAATCTTCATCGCTGCCGACGTCGAATCCTTTGCCCATTCTTCCGCACCCGTTCTCGCCTGAGGCAAGACCGGCCACCGCGTGGTCGGCGAGATCGCCGAAGCGCATCTTGATACGAGGGCGCGGAGCGCAGTGAAGCGAACCCTCGGGACCTAGACGATGGCCAAGGCGTCCAACTGGCCCGCCCATCATCCCGGTGCAGCCGATAGACCCTCCTGTGGTTCACCAGCCAACTCTCCCTGCGCAGCAGGGTGTAGATCCTGAATTAGCCATACCGCGTCCGCATCGCCGCCAGATCACGGATGCGCAGCATGAGCGGCGCCTGGTCCGGCCGATGCGACACGTAGCGCACTGACGACCGGTCAATGCCCAGCGCCAGGCAGCTGCGTCGCTCGCTGACACCATGGAACGCCTGAACGTGCGCGACGACGAGCTCGCGCCTTCGTCCAGGTGTCAGGGCTTTTTTGCCGGGACGTCCTGCAGGATATGCTTGTCCAGGCTCAGTTCCGCGACCAGCTGCTTGAGCGTGCGGCTCTCCTCCTCGGGCAGCTTTAGCCGCTGCAGCTCGCCGACACCCAATCCGCCATACACCTTCTTCCACCGGTAGAACGTCTGCTCCGAAATCCCCATCCGGCGGATCACCTCCGCCACCGCCGTGCCCGCCTGGCCAAAAAACTCTCACTCAACATGCATGAAGAAATAGAGAGGACGTCAGGATCGGTTTATCGTCAACACGATCCACCAGATGCCGGACTAAACACCTAGAATCGAACGCGGATGCCAGCGGTCACGCGTCGGCCATTGTCGACCACTCCGCGCAACAGGCCCACTACGGTGTCGTTGTAGATCTTCGCGTTCGTGGCATTGGTCACGTCGGCATTCAGCGTCACCATCTTGTTGATGTCGTAGCTCGCCGAAATGTCGAGCTGCCCGTATGATCGCTGGTAGTCGCCGTCGCCGAACGTGCTGATCGGATCGTTCACGAAGCCGTTGCGATAATTGTACGACGCGCGGATGCCGAAGCCGGCCTTTTCGTAATAGCCGGCGATATTGTAGCTGCGGGTGGAGGCGCCGGAGATCGGAATGGCGGGCTGGCCCTGCGTCACCACCACGTCGCCGAGATCGAGATAGGTGAAGTTGCCGAGCACGCCGAGGCCGTCGAGTGCGCCGGGCAAGAAGGTGAACGGCACCTGCGCGCCCAGCTCGAAGCCCTTGATCTTGCTGCCCGCGCCGTTGCGCGGCTGACGCAGCAGGAACACCTGCTGGCGGCTACCGCCTTCCTCGAGCTGGACGGTCTGCGTCACCGAGCTGGCCGTGTTGACGATGAAGTTCTTGACGTCCTTGTAGAACACCGCCGCCGACAGCAGCCCCGAGCTCGCGAAATAATATTCCAGCGACAGGTCGATCTGGTTCGACACGTAGGGCCGCAGGTTCGGATTGCGCGCGCTGATCGTGCTGGTGTTCGCATCGACGCTGAGCGTCGGTGAGAGCAGCCCGATGTCGGGGCGCGTCAGCGTCCGCGCCACTGCGCCGCGCACCTTCAGCTGCGGGGTGAGATCGAACGAGAGATTGGCGCTCGGCAGCCACTCGGCATAGCTGTTGTCGATCGAAACCGGTGTGGTGCCCTGCACGACGGTGATGATCCCGCCGCGCCGCACGAGCAGCGTCGACAGGTCCGCGGCATTGCCGTCCGAGGTCTGGTCGGTGCGGACGTAGCGCAGCCCGATATTGCCGTTAAAGCGTTCGTTGAGCGCGCGGATGTCGATTTGTCCGTAGGCCGCATAGGATCGCTCGGTGACCTGAAAGTCATTGGCGAGCTGCGTCTGCGGCGGTGCCAGCGACAGCAACTGCGATAGCGGGAGACGTTCGAAGAACGCGTCGAGGTTGGGCGCGAGATAGGTGCCGAGCGACGACTGGACGAACTTCGAGTAATCGACCTGCGACAGGATCGGCGCCGCCGAGGTGCTGCCGCCCTCGATGGTCGGGTTATAGGCCTGCCCCAGCGCGGTCGCGAATTGCTGCGAGGTCAGGTTGAAGGTGCGCGAGCTGAACTCGCTCTTGCGGTTGGCGAACATCGCGCCGGCCTTGAGCACCAGCGCGGCGTCGGCGAGATCGAGGTCGCGGGCGATGTCGAGCCGGCCGTCGTAATTGCGGTCGATGCTCGGCGCACGATAGGTGCCGCCGACCGCGAGCAGGTTGAAGGTCGACGGATCGAGCGGATCGTAGCCGCGATTGAAGGTGACGGTTGGCTCGCGGCCGAGATCGCCGCCGGTGTCATAACCGACTCGCGCCCGCGAGTTGATCGCAAAGCCGTAATTGGTCGAGGTGCGGCGCGCCTTGGAAAACGTGAATTCGGTCGACACCTTCAGCCGGTCGACAGTCCAGATCCCGCCGATTGCACCGCTGAACAATTCATCGTGCGTGTCGATCGGGCGGGTGTCGGCACGGTGATCGACTCCGTTGGCGTCGAACGCGGTCAGATAGCCGTCCGCCACTGTGCTGCCGACGACGCCCGCACCCGGACCCTGAATGTTGGTGAAGCGGACCTAATGTTCGTTGTAGATCGAATAATCCTTGAAGTCCGAAAAGAAGCCGTCGGCATAGAAGTTGAGCGTGTCGGTCGGCTTGAACTGCAATCCGCCGATCATCGTGGCGCGTTCAAACTTGCCGTCCTGCGCGACGAGATTGGTGGTGTGGATGAAGCGGTACTGATCGGCGAAGTCGCCATCGAGATTATAGTCGAGCGGCGGGGTGCGCCGCGCCTCGACGCCATTTTCGGCACCGTAGCCGAGATAGCCCGCCGACAGCACGCGACGCTTCTCGTAATTGAACCCGAAGCTGGCGCCGAACCGATCGCTGATGACCTTGTTGACGAACAGCGAGGCGTGCGGCGTAACTCGGTTCGGGTTTTCTTCGTAGATGCCCTCGGCGGTGATCGCGACCACGTCGCGCCCGGCATCGAGCGGGCGCGCGACGCGGACGTTGACCGAGCCGGCGAGTCCGCCCTCGACCTGTTCGGCGCTCGGCGACTTGATGACCTCGACCGCGCTGACGAAATCCGACGACAGCGAGGTGAACGAAAAGCTGCGCCCGCCACCAGGGGTCGCGATCTGGCGACCGTTGTACTGCGTCTGTGTGAAGTTCGGGCCGAGCCCGCGCAAGGCGACGCGCGAGCCCTCGCCCTTGTTGCGCGTGATCTGAACGCCGGTGACGCGCTGGAGCGATTCGGCCAGATTCTGATCGGGGAAACGCCCGATATCCTCCGACGAGATCGCGTCGACGATGCCGATGTTGTTGCGCTTCAGGGCGGTGGCGTCCGCAAGGCTGCGGCGGATGCCGGTGACGACCACCTCTTCGCCGCGGGCCGCGGCGTCGATCGCGTCGTTCTGCGTCGCCGGGCTGGCGGCGGGTACGGTCTGCGCGACAGCGGTGGAGGCGATGGTGATCGCCAGCAGCGATACGGCGCCTGCCAGGAAACGAGTCGTCATGTCTTCTCTCCCCTTAGATACCGCCCGTCGTTGGTGACGGGTCGGCGGTGATGCGTCCGCGCTTAAGCGGCGCCGATGGTCAGTGTGATGCGGTCCCCCGCGCGTGCGCGCAGCCGCAGCCCGGCCGGCTCGGCGCGCAGCGCGACCGCGGTGCCGCCGCGCGTCGCGGCGCGGACCCGGCGTCCGGCGGGCAGGCGCACGAGCATCTCGCCGGCGGAGACGAACGCCAGTTCGGCCTGTTCGAGCGCACCCGCCCGCCAGCGTTGGTCGACGGTGACGCCGCCGCGCGCGCGCAAACCCCGGACGCTGCCGTCGCGCCACGCCAGCGGCAGTGCCGGGAGGAGCGCGATCGCGCCGTCGTGGCTCTGCACCAGCATCTCCGCGATCGCGGCGGTGATCCCGAAGTTGCCGTCGATCTGGAAGATCGGTCCCTTGTCCGAGGGATGGGTGTCGAAGAGATTGTCGAGCGTGCTCGATTTAAAGAACGCGTCGATCGAGCGTCCCGCGCGCGCGGCATCGCCCATTCGCGCCCAGATGCACGTGGCCCAGGCACGGCTCCAGCCCGTCTGCGCGCCGCCATTGTCCTCGCGCCGCTGCATCGACGTCGCCACCGCCCGGGCCCATTCGGGGGTGCGTCGGGGCGTGAATTCGTCGCCTGGATACAGTGGATAGAGGTGCGAGATGTGACGATGACCGGGCTCGGCCTCCGCGAACTCCTTGGACCATTCCAGCAATTGCCCGTGGCTGCCGACCCGGTACGGTTCCAACTGGTCGACCAACCCGCGCAGCTTTGCCGCGAACGCCGCGTCGACCTTCAGCAGCGCGGCGGCGGCGATGCAATTGGCGAACAGCTCGCGGGTCAGCGCAAGGTCCATCGTGCAGCCGACGCTGATCGACGCCTTCTTGCCGTCGGGCACGAGGAACTCATTTTCCGGCGAAATCGACGGCGTGGTGGTCAGCCGGCCGTCGGCGGGGTTGGCGACCAGCCACGCCGCGCAGAATTCCGCGCAGCTGCGCATCAGCGGCCACGCCCGGTCGCGCAGGAGAACCAGGTCGCCCCCGAACGCATAATGCTGCCACAGGTGCTGCATCAGCCACGGGCCGCCCATCGGCCAGTTCGCCCACACCGGGGTCGCATCGCCTTCCCCGACCGGGTTGGCCATCGCCCAGACGTCGCTGTTGTGGTGCAGGCACCAGCCGGGCATCCCGTAGTAGCCGCGCGCGACGCCCGCGCCGCGCACCGCGACGTGATCGAGCCAGTCGAACAGCGCGGTGTGGCAATCGGCGAGGTTGGCGACCTCCGCCGGCCAATAGTTCATCTCGGTGTTGATGTTGGTGGTGTGGTTGCTGCTCCACGGCGGGCGCACCTCGGCATTCCAGATGCCCTGCAGGTTCGCGGGCTGCGTGCCGGGGCGCGAGCTGGCGATCAGCAGGTAGCGGCCGAAGTGGAAGAGCAGCGCTGCCAGCCCGGGATCGCTCTTGCGCTCGTTGCCGGCGCGGCGGCGGGGCGTGCTGCCGGATGCGCCCGCCAGCGTGAGTTCGGCGCGGCGGTAGAGCCGCTGGTGATCGGCAACATGCGCGGCACGAAGGGCGGCGTGACCGGTGTTCCGCGCGGCCTCCAACGCCGCCGCCGCCTTGGCTTTGATCGCGGCGATCGGCAGGTCGGGCGCCTGATCGAAGCGGCGGAAGCCAGTGGCGGCCGCGATGCGGATCTCGACGCTGCGTGCGCCGCGCACCGCGATTGTCGCGCCGGACGCGGTCGCGCTGCCGCCGTCGGTAACGACATCCGCGATGGCGGCGAACATCATCCCCTTCCCCGCGGCATCGTCGTAGCGGATCGGCTCCGCGACCTTCTGATAATTGGGTGCGGCATAGGCGGGGGCCTTGCCGTGCAGCACGATCCGATTCTCCGTAGCGCGGGTTGTGCCGCGCAGCAGCGTGGCCAGCGACACGTCGGCATTGATCGCGCCGCCTTGGGCGGTGAGCCGCACCACGGCCAGCTGGGCAGGATGCGACACGAACACCTCGCGCGTGAATCGCGTCTGTCCCGCGACATAGGAGACGCCGGCCACCGCCTCGTCGAGGTCGAGCGTGCGGCGGTAGTCGCGGACCGCACCGCCGTCGTTAAGCGCGATCGTCAGGTCCCCAAGCGGGGCGTAGCTGTTTGAATATGGTCCCTGCATCCGCTTGGCGCGGTCATCGGCCGCGTGGTAGTCGCCCGCGAAGGTCGCCGCGCGCACGCCGGGCAAGGCCGTGCGCGCATCGGGGTTGCCGTCGGTGCCGGGATAGCCAGACCACAGCGTGTCCTCGTTCAGCGACACGATCTCGCGATCGATGCCGCCGCGCACCATCGCGCCGAGCCGGCCATTGCCGACCGGCAGTCCGTCGACCCAGCGTTCGCCAGGGGCATCGAACCACAGGCGATGCGCATCGTCGGAAGCGTTCGACAGCGCACGAAGCGGAAGTGCCGCCAGCCCTCCGCCGGCCGCCGCAACAGCACCGGCCCCAAGCACGTCGCGCCTGCCAAGCTCGGTCGACATCCTCGCCTCCATTTGTTTATATGAAAACTATCTGCCGTATATGACAATTTGGCAAGGGGCATTGATAGATAGGGGTGAAATTAGAGTGGAGGCCCAATGAACCCCTCAGCGCTCCTTGAATCCATCCATGTCGTCTTGACCGCGCCTTCGCTTCGCCATCGTGGCAGCGAAGGGCTCGATGATCGCGCTGAACTCGACGATGCTGTGCGAAAGCCACACGTGTCAATCGGCGTCCAAAAGGAACCCCCTATCGGCGTGCAAAAGGGACCCCCTT
>NZ_CAXIAM010000075.1:0-12734 GCF_964021865.1 uncultured Sphingomonas sp. | reverse complement strand
CCAGATCGCCCGATTTCGCGATCACCGGCCCGGACGTGGCGCGGAACCCGACCCCCATCTCGCGGGCGACGATCTGCGCCAATGTGGTCTTGCCCAGCCCGGGCGGGCCGAAGAACAGCACATGATCGAGCGCGTCGCCGCGCCCCTTCGCCGCCTCGATGAACACGCGCAGGTTCTCGCGCGCGGCCTTCTGCCCGACGAAATCATCCAACGTCTTGGGGCGCAGCGCGGCGTCGACGTCCTCGACGCGGCGCGCGGGCGAGATCAGGCGGTCGTCATCGGTCACGCTTCGTTCCGTAGCGAAGCCGGCGGCGGGGGCAAGTCCCCGTGCGCCCGCCGCGTCAGGCCAGCCGGTCGACGATCTGCCCACTCTGGCCGACACTCGGCCGCCCGCCGTACGTGACCGCGCCCGCCGACATGCTGTTGCGCAGCTTCTCCATCACGCGATCGAACTGGTCGAGCTGGTCGCTGGCCGTGCGGATCAGGCTGCCGGTCGAGTCGTCCGCAGGTGCCGTCGCGGCGGACTTGGCGGGGGTCGCGACCGTAACCTGCGCGACCGGCGCCGCCTGCGGGCGCGCGATCGGCATCGACCGCACGCTCGGCAAAGGGCTGGCAATCGGCGACAGGCTGCTCACGTCCACGTTCCTTCGGCAGCGATCCGCGGCTGCCGTCCGGTCACGTCATAATCACGCGAACCTTGCACAAAGATTGAACTGCCGAAACAATCCGCAACATTGACGGAAATATTCGGCCGCCCGTGGCTCAGCGCGTGGCGTTGTACCGCAGCTGGTCCTGCGTGAGCTGGAAGCCGACCAGCGCCTCGAACGATGACGAGGCGACCGCCTGACGCACCTTGGGGTCGGCAAGCGGATCGACCGCCGCATCCTCGTCGCCGGCCTTGCGACGGCGCGTCAGCCGGTCGCGGACGTCCTGCGGCAACGTCGCGGCGCTGCGCGCCACCGCGCTGCTCGCCTCGGCGCTGGTGGTGGCAACGCCCTGCCCCGCATCGAAATGCAGCCCGACCTGCGACACGCGCTTGGCGACCACCTGGCTGCCGCCGCGCGTGACGACGATGAAATAAGGCAAGGTCACGTCGCGCACGCCATCGGTGCGGGTGCGCCGCGCCCGCACGTCGAAGGTGACGCGCGTCGTCACGTCCGCGCCCTGATCGTCACAGGTCGACCGCACGTTGCTGATCGTCGCGACCACGTCGATCGCGGTGGCGGCGCGGCTGGCGGGCGGATCGAACAGCGTCACGTCACCGGTGCCCGCGGGCACGCCGACCGTCGGACAGGCGCTGCGGACCGCGGTGATGCCCGCACCCCCGCCGGAAACATCGATCTCCCCGCTCTTCGCGCATCCACCCACGAGCAGGAGGATCAGCGGAGCGGCGATTTGGCGAGCGTTCACAAACACAATCCCGGGCAATGGGCACAGATGATACGGCGCCGCGAAACGGCCCCGGGTCGTCGCCAGCATAGGAACCGTCTATCGCCGGAGCAAGCATTCGCGTAGAGCCGCCACATGGCCGATCCTGTCACCGACCCCGCCGCCACCCCCCGCCGCCCGCTGGAATTGCTGATCGCCGCGCCGCGCGGCTTCTGCGCCGGCGTCGACCGCGCGATCCGCATCGTCGAGCTGGCGATCGAGAAGCACGGCGCGCCGGTCTATGTCCGGCACGAGATCGTCCACAACAAGTTCGTCGTCGACTCGCTCAAAGCGAAGGGCGCGGTGTTCGTCGAGGAACTGGCCGAGGTGCCCGATGGCGCGCCGGTCGTCTTCTCCGCGCATGGCGTGCCCAAGTCGGTGCCCGCCGAGGCGCAGGGGCGCGGCCTCGACTATCTCGACGCGACCTGCCCGCTGGTGTCGAAGGTGCATCGCCAGGCCGAGCGGCTGGTCGAATCCGGCCGCCACATTCTCTTCATCGGCCATGCCGGCCACCCGGAGGTGATCGGCACCTTCGGCCAGGTCCCCGCAGGCGCGATGTCGCTGGTCGAGACGGTCGAGGATGTCGATACCCTGGTCGTTCCCGATCCGCTAAACCTGTCGTTCCTGACCCAGACGACGCTGTCGGTCGACGATACCGCCGCGATCGTCGCCGCGATCCACAGCCGCTTCCCCGCCATCCAGGCGCCGCGCGGCGAGGACATCTGCTACGCCACGTCCAACCGGCAGGCGGCGGTCAAGGCGATCGCCGACGCGTGCGACGCGGTGCTGGTGATCGGCGCGCCCAATTCGTCGAATTCGCTGCGGCTGGTCGAGGTCGCCGAGCGGCAGGGCATCCGCGCCGCCTTGATCCAGCGCGCCGCCGATCTCGACTGGTCGTTCCTCGACGGCGTCGGTACGCTGGGCATCACCGCCGGTGCGTCCGCGCCGGAATTGCTGGTGCGCGAGCTGGTCGACCGGCTGGCAACCCGCTTCGACGTGACCGAGCGCGAGGAAGAGACGACGCGCGAGACGATCGCGTTCAAGCTACCGCGCGGGCTCGACGCCGCCGCCTGACGCACGCACGATGGCCGTCTACACGCACGTCTCCGCCGAGGCGCTCGCCGCTTTCCTCCGTCGCTACGACGTCGGCGAGCTGGTGTCCGTCAAGGGCATCGCCGAGGGGGTGGAGAATTCCAACTACCTCGTCGACACCACCTCGGCGCGCTTCATCCTGACGCTCTATGAGAAGCGCGTCGCCGCGGCCGACCTGCCGTTCTTCATGGCGCTGCTCGATCATCTTGCCGCGCGCGGGTTGGCGGTGCCGCCGGCAATCCCCGATCGCGACGGCGCGGTGATCCAGACGCTGGAGGGCCGCCCGGCGTGCCTGATCCGCTTCCTGACCGGCGTGTCGGTATCGCACCCAACCCCCGCGCAGGCGCAGGCCGCGGCGACCGCGATGGGCGAGATGCATGCCGCGCTCGCCGACTTCCGCCAGACGCGCGTCAACTCGATGGGCATTGCGACATGGCGACCGCTGCTGGAGCGATGCGGACGCGATCTCGACACGATCCAGCCCGGCCTGTTCGACCGCGTCGACACCGCGCTGCGCGACGTCGAGCAGGCGTGGCCGCTCGACCTGCCGGTCAGCGCGATCCACGCCGACCTGTTCCCGGACAATGTGCTCATGCACGGCGACACCGTCACCGGGCTGATCGACTTCTATTTCGCCTGCACCGACGTGCGCGCCTATGACCTTGCGGTGATGCACTCGGCATGGACGTTCGACGCGAAGGGCGACAATCCCGACGCCGCGGTCGGCGCGGCGCTACTCGCCGGCTATACCGCCGCGTTCGGGCTCAGCGACGCCGAGCGCGCCGCGCTGCCGCTGCTGGCGCGCGGCGCCTGTATCCGCTTCCTGCTCAGCCGTGCGTGGGACTGGCTCCACACCCCCGCCGACGCGCTGGTGATGCGCAAGGACCCGCTCGCCTATCTCCGACGCCTCGACTGGTACGAAGCCCACCCGGAGGCGTTCGCATGACCGAGCTGACGCAGGTCGAGCTGTTCACCGACGGCGCGTGCAAGGGCAATCCCGGTCCCGGCGGCTGGGGCGCGGTGATCCGCGCTGGCAAGCACGAGAAGGAACTGGCCGGCGGCGAGCCGCTGACCACCAACAACCGCATGGAGCTGACCGCCGCGATCGCGGGGCTGAATGCGCTGACCCGCCCGTGCCGCGTGACGCTATCGACCGACAGCCGCTACGTCATGGACGGGCTGACCAAATGGATCCACGGCTGGCAGAAGAACGGCTGGAAAACCGCCGACAAGAAGCCGGTCAAAAACGCCGATCTCTGGCAGGCGCTGCTCGAGGCGGCCCGGCCACACCGCGTCGAATGGAAGTGGGTAAAGGGCCACGCCGGCCATCCCGAAAACGAACGTGCCGATCGCCTCGCGAGCGATGCGGCGGTCGAGGCGGGACGGACCAAGGCGACGGTCTGATCCGGCACCCCGAACCACACATCCTCGTCGGCCCGGACTTGATCCGGGACCCCGCTTCTTCCCAACGGTCGCGACCTAAAGCGGGACCCCGGATCAAGTCCGGGGTGACGATCTAACCCACCGCCGCCGCTGCGAGCCCCCGCACATCGACCCGCGCCTTCAGCCGCGCCGCGAGCAACGCCGTCCCGCTCACCTTGCGCTGCACGAACAGCGTCTCGACATGCGGCACGTGCCACGTCGTGCGATCCGCGATCATCGCTTTGGCTTCCTCGCGGACCACCGGCACGAACGCACGATCGCCGAAATCGAACGGCCCCGGCCGATTCAGCGCCTCGTCGATCGCCGCGATGATCCGGTCGATCGCGGGGCGATGCGCCGCCGCCGCCGCCGCGCCGAGAAAGCCGACCGCCACCGCCGTTTCGCGGATCGCGTCATGATCGCGCGCCAGCCCGGCCTCGATCAGCCGCCGATACCCCGCCGCCGTCTCCGCCGGTACGCGCCGCGCCGCGCCGAAATCGAGCAGCACCAGCGCGCCGGTTTCCGGCTGCCAGCGGTAATTGGCGAAATTCGGATCGGTCTGCATCACCCCGAATTCAAACAATTCGCGCAGCACCAGCGTGATGAGCGAGGTCATCGCCGCATCGCGCGCGTCCTGCGACGCCTCCTCCAGCGCCTCGATCGGCCGCCCGGCGACGAACTCCATCGCCAGCACGCGCTTCGTGGTCAGCGCCTCCTCCAGCGCCGGCACGACATAGCGCGCGTCCCCCGCCAGTCGCTCGCGGTACGCGCGCAGCTCTGCGCCCTCGCGGACATAATCCGCCTCTTCGGCGAGCTGCCGTTTGGCCTCTTCCAGCAACGGCTTGAGGTCGAGCGTCGCGGGCAACAGGCCCGACACGCGCAGCAGCGTCGCGACATTGTCGACATCGGCGCCGATGCTGTCGGCAACACCCGGATATTGCACCTTGATCGCGAGCAGCCGCCCGTCGGGCAGCGTCGCGCGATGCACCTGCCCGATCGACGCCGCGGCGACCGGCGACGCTTCGAAATGCCGGAAGCGCCGCCGCCAGTCCGCGCCCCATTCCTCGCGCAGCACCCGGTCTAGCTGTTGCGGCGGCATCCGGTACGCCTGGTTGCGGAGCTGGGCGAGGATCGTCTGCAACTCAGGCGGCAGCACGTCGCCCGCGTCCATCGAAATCATCTGCCCCAGCTTCATCGCCGCGCCGCGCAGGTGCGACAGCCGATCGGCAACCCGCGCCGCGTTGCCGGGGGTCAGGATCAGGTCGCCGACCTTGGGCCGCTCGCCGGCCGCGAGCCGCCGCGCGCCCTCCGCGAGCATCCCGCCCGCGGCCCCGCCGGCCGGCCGCCCGAACCCGCCGAGCCGCGCCAGCCGCCCGCTCGGCACCGCACGGTGGCGGGCCTTGGAAAGATCGTCATCCTGCATAGCCGCAGAGCGCGGGAGGATGGCGCGGAGTTCCCCGCCCACCCCGTCATCCCGGACCTGATCCGGAGTCCCGCTTCTTTTCGGCAGGCCCCGATTAACCTCCGTTCGTGCTGAGCTTGTCGAAGCACGTGTCGCGGGGCACGCCCTTCGACAAGCTCAGGGCGAACGGTTGCGTTGGCATGACCCGGCGACGATCGATGCAGTCCCGAAGCAACGACGGAAGGCTCACACCCGCGCCAGCAACCGCCGCGCCTGCACCAGATGCGGCGCGTCGATCATCTTGCCGTCCAGCTGCAACACCCCCGCCCCCGGGCTCGCCTCGAACGCCGCGACCACCGCCCGCGCCTGCGCCATCTGCGCCTCGGTCGGGGTAAAAGCGGCGTTAATCGTCGCGACCTGCGCCGGGTGGATCGCCATCATTCCCGTGAACCCGTCGCGCGCCGCCCGCGCCGCATAGCTTGCCAGACCCGCGTCATCCCGGAACGCCGGATAGACCGTCTCGATCGCCGCCACCCCCGCGGCATGCGCCGCGAACAACGCCAGCGACCGCGCCAACTCGTAAGGCGCGGTGAAGCGGCCGTCCTCTTCGCGACTGGTCGCCGCCCCGATCGCGGCCGGCAGGTCCTCCGCTCCCCATGTCAGCCCGGCGAGCGACACCCCGCACCCGGCATAGCTGCCGAGTTGGAAGATCGCCGCCGGCGTCTCGGTCGCGATCGGCAGGATCGGCGCGTCGATCTCCGCCGCCGCCATCCGCACCGCCAGATCGCGAACGCTCGCCGCCCCCTCCGCCTTCGGCAGCACGACCGCGTCCGGCGACAAGCCGCCGAGCGCTGCCAGATCCTCGTCGAGCAACGCCGTCCCCAGCGGATTGACGCGAACGAACACCGCCACGTCCCCGCGTGCCGCGCGCAAGCGCGCCGACACCGCCGCGCGCGCCGCCGCCTTGCCCGCCGGCGCGACCGCATCCTCCAGATCGAGGATCAGCGCATCCGCCCCGCTCGCGGCGGCCTTGTCGAACCGCTCGGGCCGGTCGCCGGGCACGAACAGCAGCGACCGCAGCCTCATGCCGCGCGCCGCTTCAACAATGCGGTGCGCAGGCATTGGCACACCACCTCGTCACGCTGGTTGAGCAGCCGATGCGCAAAGGTGACGATCCCCGCCTCCGGCCGCGAGCGACTGTCCTTCAGCGCATGGACCTCGCTTTCGGCGCGCAGCGTGTCGGCGATGAACACCGGCTTCGGCATCACCAGTTTGTCATAGCCGAGATTAGCGACCAGCGTCCCCAGCGTCGTGTCGCCGACCGACAGCCCGACCATCAGCGCGAAGGTGAAGGTACCGTTGACGAGGATCTGCCCGAACTCGCTCGCCTTCGCCGCCTCGGCATCGAGGTGGAGCGGTTGCGGATTGTGCGTCATCGTCGTGAACAGCAGATTGTCGGTTTCGGTCACGGTGCGGCGGATCTCATGGACGATCCGGTCGCCGACCTGCCACTCGTCATAATGCCGCCCGGCCATCATTCGTCTCCCGTGCTGATCCGCGCCAGCACCATGCCCTCGGTCACTTGCGCGCCCTCGACGACCTTCAGCTCGGCGACCACCCCGTCGAACGGCGCGAGCAGCGCCTGCTCCATCTTCATCGCCTCCAGCACCAGCAACCGCTCGCCGCGCGCGACGCGCTGCCCCTGTGCGACCGGCACCGCGATCACCCGCCCCGGCATCGGCGCGAGCAGCGCCCCATCGCCCTCGCTCGCCCCGGCGAGCTGATCCGCCCGCCGCGCACCGAACGGCCACGCCTCGCCGCCCGCGAACAGTACGCCACCGGCGACCTCCGCACCCGGCAACGGCGCCGGCGCGGCGACATAGGGCTGCCCCGCCACCTCCACCGCGACCTGCATCGCCGGCGCGGCATTGGCGCGGAACCCGCGCAATGCGGTCCACGGCGTCTCGCCCGCCGCCGGCAGCAACGACGCCGCCGCCGCCGCGACCACCGCCGCCGACGGCTCGGCCGCCGGGATCAGCGTCTCGGCATGACGCGCGATGAACCCGGTATCGACGCGCCCCGCCACGAAGTCGGGATGCGCCGCCGCGCGCGCCAGGAACGCGGCGTTGGTCCGCACCGGCCACACCTGCGTCCCCGCCGCTGCCGCTGCGAGCCGCTGCGCCGCCTGCGCGCGCGTCGCGCCATGCACGATCAGCTTGGCGATCATCGGGTCGTAATAGGGCGTCACCGCCCCATCCTCCTCGACCCCGCTGTCGACGCGCACGCCGTCAGGGAAGCGCAGCCGATCGAGCGGCCCGGTCGACGGCAGGAAGCCGGTCGACGGATTTTCGGCATAGAGCCGCGCCTCCATCGCCCAGCCGGTGATCGCCAGTTCGTCCTGCGTCTTTGGCAACCGCTCGCCGCTCGCGACGCGCAACTGCCACTCGACCAGATCCTGTCCGGTGATCGCCTCCGTGACGGGGTGCTCGACCTGCAGCCGCGTGTTCATCTCCATGAACCAGATGCGGTTCGCGCGCAGTCCTTCGGAGGCATCGGCGATGAACTCGATCGTCCCCGCCCCGACATAATCGACCGCTTTGGCCGCGCGCACCGCCGCGTCGCACACCGAAGCGCGCGTCGCCGCGTCCATCCCCGGCGCCGGCGCTTCCTCGATCACCTTCTGGTGCCGGCGTTGCAGCGAACAGTCGCGCTCGAACAGATGCACGACCTGCCCGTGCGTATCGCCGAACACCTGCACCTCGATATGGCGCGGTGACAGGATGTATTTTTCGATCAGCACCCGGGCATCGCCGAACGACGCCGCCGCCTCGCGCTGGCAACTCGCCAGCGCCTCGGCAAAATCGGCGGGCGCGTCGACCTGCCGCATCCCCTTGCCGCCGCCGCCCGCGACCGCCTTGATGAGCACCGGATAGCCGATCGCCTCCGCCTCGGCCCTCAGTCGGTCGGGCGACTGGTCCTCGCCCAGATAGCCCGGCGTCACCGGCACCCCCGCCGCGATCATCCGCGCCTTGGCGGCGTCCTTCAGCCCCATCGCGCGGATCGCCGCCGGCGGTGCGCCCACCCACACCAACCCGGCGGCGACCACCGCCTCGGCGAACTCGGCATTCTCGGACAGGAAGCCATAGCCGGGATGGATCGCCTCCGCGCCCGTAGCCCGCGCCGCGTCGAGCAGGCGATCCTGCCGCAGGTAACTGTCGGCGGCGGCGGCCGTGCCGATGCACACCGCTTCGTCCGCCTCGCGCACGAACGGCATGTCGGCGTCGACATCGGAATGGACCGCGATCGTGCGGATGCCCAGCGCGCGCGCGGTGCGCATGATGCGGCGCGCGATCTCGCCGCGATTGGCGATCAGGAGGCTCTCGATCATCGCGTCACATCCGGAACAGGCCGAACTGCGCGCGCTCGGGCACGGGCGCGTTCAGCGTGGCGGCAAAGGCGAGCCCGAGCACGTCGCGGGTCTGCACCGGATCGATGATCCCGTCGTCCCACAGCCGCGCGGTCGCATAATAAGGATTGCCCTCGTCTTCATATTTCTGGCGGATCGGCGCCTTGAAGCGCTCGGCCTCCTCGGGCGTCCACGTCTCGGCATCGCGATGCACCGTCGCCAGCACGCTCGCCGCCTGCTCGCCCCCCATCACCGAGATACGCGCATTCGGCCAGCTGAACAGGAACCGTGGGCTATAGGCCCGCCCGCACATCCCGTAATTGCCCGCCCCAAAGCTGCCGCCGATCAGCACGGTGATCTTCGGCACCGACGCGGTCGCAACCGCCGTCACCAGCTTCGCGCCGTTCTTCGCGATCCCCTCCGCCTCATATTTCCCGCCGACCATGAAGCCGGAGATATTCTGGAGGAACAGCAACGGAATGCGCCGCTGGCACGCCAGCTCGATGAAATGCGCGCCCTTCAGCGCCGACTCGCTGAACAACACGCCGTGGTTGGCCAGGATCGCGACCGGCATTCCCCAGAGATGCGCGAAACCGCACACCAGGGTGGTCCCATACAACGCCTTGAACTCGTGGAACTCCGAGCCGTCGACGATCCGCCCGATCACCTCGCGCACGTCATAGGGCGCACGCACGTCCTGCGGCACGATCCCGTACAATTCCTGCGCGTCGAGCAACGGCGCACGCGGCGCGGCCACCGCCACATCGGGCACCCGCGCTTTCCCCAGCGTCGCGACGATATCGCGCACGATCAACAGCGCATGTTCGTCATGCTCGGCGACATGATCGACCACGCCCGATCGCCGCGCATGCGTCTCCGCCCCGCCCAGCTCCTCGGCGGAGATCACCTCGCCCGTCGCCGCCTTCACCAGCGGCGGCCCGGCGAGGAAGATCGTCCCCTGATTGCGCACGATCACGCTTTCGTCGGACATCGCCGGCACATAGGCGCCGCCCGCGGTGCAGCTTCCCATCACGCACGCGACCTGCGCGATCCCCTCCGCCGACATCTGCGCCTGGTTGAAGAAGATCCGCCCGAAATGCTCGCGGTCGGGAAACACCTCGGCCTGATGCGGCAAATTCGCGCCGCCGCTGTCGACCAGATACAGGCACGGCAGCCGGTTCTCGCGCGCGATCTCCTGCGCGCGCAGATGCTTCTTCACCGTCATCGGGAAGTACGCGCCGCCCTTCACGGTCGGGTCGTTGGCGACGATCATGCATTCGCGCCCGCTCACCCGCCCGACGCCCGCGATCATCCCCGCGCCCGGCGCGTCATCGCCATACATGCCGTTCGCCGCCAGCGCGCCGATCTCCAGAAACGGCGCCGCCGGGTCGAGCAGCCGGTCGACCCGCTCGCGCGGCAACAGCTTCCCGCGCGCGACATGCCGTTCGCGATGCTGCGCCGATCCGCCCAGCGCGCTCTGCGCCACCTTCTCGCGCAACGCCGCCGCCAGCGCGCGGTTATGCGCGTCATTGGCCGCGAACGCCGCCGACCCCGTGTCGACCAGCGAGCGCAGAACGGTCATTGCGCCCTCGGCGCGTCGTGCCCGATCAACTCGCGCCCGATCAGCATCCGCCGCACCTCGTTGGTCCCCGCACCGATATCGAGCAACTTGGCGTCGCGCCAGTACCGCTCGACCGGCCAGTCCTTGGTGTAGCCGGCGCCGCCCAGCGCCTGGATCGCCTCGCCCGCGACCTTCACCGCGCTCTCCGAGGCGAGCAGGATACACCCTGCCGCATCGAAGCGCGTCGTCCGCCCCGCATCGCACGCCTTCGCCACCGCATAAACATACGCCCGCGCCGAATTGAGCGCGACATACATGTCGGCGACCTTCGCCTGCATCAGCTGGAACTCGCCGATCGCGCGCCCGAACTGCCGCCGCTCGCGGACATAGGGCAGCACCGTGTCGATACACGCCTGCATGATCCCGAGCTGGATGCCCGACAGCACGACGCGCTCGTAATCGAGCCCCGACATCAGCACCTTCACCCCGCCGTTCAGCGGTCCCATCACCTGCGCATCGGCGACAAAACAATCGTCGAACACCAGCTCGGCGGTCGGCGAGCCGCGCATTCCCAATTTGTCGATCTTCTGCCCGATCGAAAAACCGTCGAAGCCCTTCTCGATCAGGAACGCGGTGATCCCCTTCGACCCCGCCTCCACATCGGTCTTGGCATAGACGACCAGCGTATCGGCATAGGCCGCGTTGGTGATCCAGAACTTCGTTCCGTTCAGCCGCCACCCGCCGTCGACCTTCGTCGCGCGCAGCTTCATCGACACGACGTCCGACCCCGCCCCGACTTCCGACATCGCCAGACTGCCGACATGCTCGCCCGAGATCAGCTTCGGCAGATACCTGGCCTTCTGCTCAGCGGAACCCCAGCGCCGGATCTGGTTGACGCACAGATTGGAGTGCGCGCCATAGCTGAGCCCGATCGCCGCCGAGGCGCGGCTGACCTCCTCGCACGCGACCACATGCTCCAGATAGCCGAGCCCCAGCCCGCCATCGGCTTCCTCGACGGTGATGCCGTGCAGCCCGAGCGCGCCCATCTCCGGCCACAGCTCGCGCGCGAAGCGATCCTCGGCATCGACCTCGGCCGCGATCGGCGCGATCCGGTCGGCCGCAAAGCGCTGGACCGTCTCGCGGATCGTGTCCGCCATCTCGCCCAGACCGAAATCGAGGTCCATCGCTCTCTCCTATCCGTCGTCGCCCGTTTTCCGGGCCTCATCGGTCATCCCCCCACCCGTTCGCCCTGAGCTTGTCGAAGGGCGTGCCCCAGGAACACGTGCTTCGACAGGCTCAGCACGAACGGGAGAGGAAGGCCGCTCGCGTGCGGTATCCTCTACAGCGCCAGCCACTCCCCGCAAAATTGAAACACGCCGAAGCTGGGTATAGATACCGTCTATGATCGACCGCTACCACCTCCGCTATTTTCTCGCGGTGGTCGACACCGGCAATTTCTCGCGCGCCGCCGCCGCGTGCAACGTCGCGCAGCCCACGCTGTCGGTCGGCATCGCGCGGCTGGAGGCATCGCTCGGCCGCACGCTCTTCAACCGCACCAACCGCCGCGTCGCCCTGACCGACGCCGGTGCCGGACTGCTCGCGCACGCCCGCGCGATCGAGAGCGGGTTCGCCGCCGCCGAGCGCGCGGTTTCCGGCACCGCCTCCGCCCCGCTCTTGCGGCTCGGTGTGCTGACCACGATCCCGCGCCACTGGATCGAACGCTGGCTGGCGGCGCGCAGCGGCGACCGCGTCGAACTGGTCGAGGGCAACGAGCGCGACCTGCGCGCACGCCTCGCACGCGGGCGGATCGACGCCGCGCTGACGATCCTGCGCGACGGCGACGATCGCAGCGCCGGGCAGCATCTGCGCACCGAAGGCTATGCGCTGGCGATCGGCGCAACGCATCCGCTCGCCGGACGGACCTCCCTCGGCGCCGAGGACATCGCGCGCGAGCCGATGATCGTCCGCCGCCATTGCGAGATGCTGTCCGAAACCAGCCGCTTCTTCACCGCACGCGGCATCCGCCCGTTCTTCCCGGCGCGCACCACCAGCGACGACCGCGCGCTGTCGCACGTCCGCGCGCGGCTGGGGATCACAGTGATGCCGGAGAGCTTCCGCGCCGATGGGGTGGCGCGCGTGCCGCTCGAGGATTTCGACGCCACCCGCGACGTCGGTCTGGTCTTCGCCGCGCACGCCCCACCCGACGCCGCGCTGATCGCCGGCTTGCGAGAGGCGGTAACCTAAAGTTTGATCCACCCGGCTTGAACCGATTTCCACCGTCGCCCCGGCGAAGGCCGGGGCCCAGTTGGGAAGGCCAAAGAAAGTAGGCGAAACCTGCATCGTGAGCGTCCTACAACTGGACCCCGGCCTTCGCCGGGGCGGCGCTTCAGCTTGCAGGGATCATACTCCAAGTGGGCCGTCAG
>NZ_CAXIAM010000074.1:0-12941 GCF_964021865.1 uncultured Sphingomonas sp. | reverse complement strand
CTGCCGTCGCTCTCGTCGGCCTCCACCACCATCCAGTCGCTCGCGCCCAGCCGCGCGTTCGAGCCGTAGCTGTTGATGATCCCGCCGTTGATGACGGTCGGATCGACCCCGCCGGCATCGAGCAGCGCCGCGACCATCGAGGTCGTCGTGGTCTTGCCGTGCGTCCCGGCAACCGCGACGGTCGACTTCAGCCGCATCAGCTCGGCGAGCATCTCGGCGCGGCGCACGACGGGCACGCGGTTGCGCAGCGCCGCCTCGACCTCGGGGTTGCCACGCTTCACCGCGGTCGAGGTCACGACCACCGCCGCGCCGTCGACATTGGCGGCGTCATGCCCGATCGTCACCGCGATCCCGCGCGCGCGCAGCCCCTCGATCACATAGCCCTCGGCGACGTCGGAGCCCTGCACCTTGTAGCCGAGATTGTGCATCACCTCGGCGATGCCCGACATGCCGATCCCGCCGATCCCGACGAAATGGATCGTCCCGATATCGGTCGCGACGCCTTTCATGCGAACGCCTTCCGCGTCTGCGCCTTGCCGACCATCACCCGTGCTCGCGGCGCGTCGAGGCTTTCGACCAGATCGGCGAGGTCGGTGACGGCATTGGGCGCACCGCACGCGCGCGCGCGCGTCGCGGCATTGCCGAGCGCTTCGGGATCGAGTCCGAGTTTCTGCATCTGCTTGGCGAGTTCCGTCGGCGTGAAGGCGGTCTGTTGAATCGTGCGCGCGCCGCCTGCGGCGGTGATCTCGCGCGCATTGGCGGTCTGGTGGTCGTCGGTCGCCGAGGGCAGCGGGACGAGGATCGCGGGGCGACCGGCGGCGGTCAGCTCGGCGATCGTCGACGCGCCGGCGCGCGCGATGACGAGATGCGACCAGCCCAGTTGCTCGGGCAGATCGGGCAGATAGGTGGCGAGCTCGGCGGCGATGTCGAGGCTGGCGTATTTCTCGCGCACCGCGTCGATATCCTCGATCCGCGCCTGATGCGTCACCTGCAACCGGCGGCGAAACGCGACCGGCAGCAGCGCGAGCCCGTCCGGCACCACCTGGCTCAGCACCGACGCGCCCTGGCTGCCGCCCGTGACCAGCACGCGGAAGATGCCGTCCTCGTCGGGCACCGGATAGGGCTTCGCACGCAGCGCCAGCACGCTCTCGCGCACCGGATTGCCGATCAGATGCGCCTTGGCGCGGTGGCGCGGGTTGAGCCGTTCGGTCTCGGCATAGCTGGTCGCGATTGCATCGACTCGCCCCGCCACCAACCGGTTGACGCGCCCCAGCACCGCATTCTGTTCGTGGATCGCGGTCGGGATACGCTCGGCGAACGCCGCCGACAGCGTGGGGAAGGCGGGATAGCCGCCGAAGCCGATCACCGCCGCCGGCTTGAACGTCCGGTACAGGTCGCGCGCCATCGCCCGCCCCTGCACCATCAGCCGCGCCGCCTTCGCCCAGCCGAGCGGCCCGCCCGCGAAGCGCCCGGCGGGAATGACATGCGTCTGCACGCCCTCGAACAATCCGGGAAAGCGCACGCCGCGCGCGTCACTGACCAAGGCGACGCGATGCCCGCGCTTCATCAGCTCGGCGGCGAGCGCGGCGGCGGGGACCATGTGACCGCCGGTCCCGCCGGCGGCGAGCACGTAGTGGCGGGGGCGGAAATCGCGGACCTGCGTCATTCGGCGCTCCAGCGTTGCTGCGCGATATAGGGGCTGCGCAGCAGGAACGGATTGCGGCGCGTGAACGCCAGCAGCAGCCCCATCCCCATCGACAGCGCGATCATCGACGAGCCGCCATAGCTGATGAACGGCAGCGTCATCCCCTTCGACGGTGCCAGCCCGGTGTTGACCGCCATCGAGATCAGCGCCTGCGCCCCGAACTGCACCGCGAGGCCGGAGGCGGCAAGCAGGCGGAACGGGTCTTGTTCGTCGAGCAGCTTGACGAACACGCGCACCACGATCGCGAGGAACGCCAGCCCGACGATCATGCACGCCAAAAGTCCGAATTCCTCGCCGATCACCGAGAAAATGTAGTCGGTATGCGCCTCGGGCAGCCCGTACTTCACCGTGCCCGCGCCCGGCCCGGTCCCGAACCAGCCGCCGGACGTGAGCGTGTTGTGAGCGGCGTTGGTCTGGAAGTGATCCGCCGCGCCCTCGCCCTCGACGCCGGGAAACAGGAACGCGTCGATCCGCTTCCGCGCGGTGCTGTAGAACAGATAGGCCGCGATCAGCGCGACCGGCACCATCGACAGGAAGCCGAGGATGACGCGCGTCGGCGTGCCCGCAATCGTCACCAGCGCCAGCCAGATCAGGCAGAAGATCACGGTCTGCCCGAAATCAGGCTGCAACATCAGCAGCATCGCGATCAGTCCGGTCAAGGCGGCGGTGATCGCGGTGACCGGCAGCTCGGCATCGCGCGACTTGAACGACAGCAGCCACGCGACGGTGACGACGAAAAACGGCTTGAGGAATTCGGATGGCTGGAACTGCGCGAAGCCGAACCCCACCCAGCGCCGTGCACCATTGACGCTGACCCCGACGAACGGCACCACCACCATCAGCGCGACGCACACCGCCGCGCCGATCAGCGACATGCGTCGCGCCATCGTCAGCGGCAGCATCGATACGACGAACAGCACCGGCAGCGACACCGCGACCCACATCACCTGTCGCCAGAAATAATGCAGCGGCGCGAAGTGGAGATGCTCGCCCGAATAGCGCGTCGCGCTGACCGGCGAGCCCGCGGCGACCGCGATCAGCCCGATCGCGATCAGGAACAAGGCGAGCAGCAACAGCACGCGGTCAATGTCCCAGAACCATGTGCCGAGCGGCGACGGATCGCCGCGCCCGCCACGGTTGCGCAGCGATACGCCGGGACGGGCGGGCTCGGTTCGGGTCGCGCTCATGCCAACTCCTCCACCGCCGCGCGGAACGCGGCGCCCCGCTGCTCGAAGTCGCGGAACTGGTCGAACGAGGCGGCGGCGGGCGACAGCAGCACGACGTCGCCACGCTCCGCCTCCTGCGCCGCCAGCTTCACCGCGCGTTCCAGCGTCTCGACCTCGGCGACGGGCACCTGCCCGCGCAGCACCGCGGCGAAACGCGGCCCGCCCTCGCCGATCGTATAGGCGCGCACGACATTGCCGAGATGGGGCAGGCAGGCGTCGAGATCGTCGCCCTTCACCTTGCCGCCCAGGATCCAGTGGATGCGCGGGAAAGCGGCGAGCGCGGGAGCGGCGCTTTCGGGATTGGTCGCCTTGCTGTCGTTGATCCACGCCACGCCGTTCAGCATGGCGATCCGCTCCATGCGGTGCGGCAGCCCGGTGAACGTCTCCAGCGCGCGCTCGATCGTCTCGGCGTCGACGCCCAGCGCCTCGGCGACCGCAACCGCGGCCCTGGCATTCTGTTCGTTGTGTGGGCCTTGCAGCGACGGCCAGCGCGCCTGATCGCCGGGCAGCGGCACGCCGTCGGTGAACCGGAAATTGAGACCCTCGGGTGCATCGGCGAGCATGTCATGCTCGGCTTCCGCCTCGTAGTCGACGATCGCGACGTGCGCGGCCGATTGCATCGCGAACAGCCGCGCCTTGCTGGCGGCGTAAGCATCGAAGCCGTCGTAGCGGTCGAGATGGTCGGGGGTGACGTTGAGCAGCACCGCGACGTCGCAGTCGAGCGTCTGCGTAAGGTCGATCTGGTAGCTCGACAGTTCGAGCACATAGACCCCGCCCTCGGGCAGCGGTTCTTGGCCAAGGATCGGCAGGCCGATGTTGCCGCCCATCCGCGCGGGGATGCCCGCGGTGTCGAGGATGTGGTGGATCAGCGTGGTAGTGGTCGACTTGCCATTGGTGCCGGTGATGCCGACGACCTTGTGCGCGGGCAGATCGGCACGCGCCTGCGCGAACAGTTCGATGTCGCCGATGATCGGCGTGCCGGCATCGCGTGCCTTCGTCGCGAGCGGATGCGTGTTGAGCGGGACGCCCGGCGAAACGACCAGCGCGTCGACATCCGAGAGGTCGAGGGTGTCGAGGTCCGTAAAGGAAACGCCGTCGAGGCCGGCGCGCTTCTCCGGGTCGCTGTCCCACGCCGTAACCCGCGCCCCGCCCGCGACGAGCGCACGAACGGTCGCGGCGCCCGAGCGTGCCAGCCCGAGCACCGCATAATGTTTCCCCGCCCAGGCGCGCGAAACGATCATCGCAGCTTCAACGTCGACAGCCCGGCGAGCGCCAGCACGAGGCTGATGATCCAGAAGCGGATCACCACCGTCGGCTCGCTCCAGCCGAGTTGCTCGAAATGATGGTGGATCGGTGCCATGCGGAAGATGCGCTTGCCGGTGCGCTTGTACCAGAAGACCTGGATGATGACGCTCATCGCCTCGACGACGAACAGCCCGCCGATGATCCCCAGCACGATCTCGTGATGCGCGACCACCGCGATCGTGCCCAGCGCGCCGCCGAGCGCGAGGCTGCCGGTGTCGCCCATGAACACCGCCGCGGGCGGCGCATTGTACCACAGGAACGCCAGGCCGCCGCCGATCACCGCGCCGCAGAAGATCGCCAGCTCGCCCGCGCGCGGGACGTGCGGGATGCCGAGATAATCGGCGAATTTCACGTTGCCGGCCAGATAGACGATCAGCATGAACGCGACGCTGGCGATGATGACCGGCATCGTCGCCAGCCCGTCGAGCCCGTCGGTCAGGTTCACCGCATTGCCGAACGCCACGATCGTGAACGCGGCGAAGATCGGATAGAAATAGCCGAGGTCGACGAAATAGCGGCTGGTGAACGGGAAATAGAGGCCCGAGCCGTTCTCCTGCATCACGATCCACGCCGCCACGCCCGCTATCCCGAATTCCAGCAGCAGCCGGACACGGCCGGAGACGCCGGCGGTGCTCGCCTTTCGCACCTTGTCGTAATCGTCGAGGAAGCCGATCGCGCCGAAGCCGAGCGTGACGAACAGGCACGCCCAGACGAACGGGTTGCTGAGATCCATCCAGATCAGCACCGCCAGCACCAGGCTGGTGAGGATCATCAGCCCGCCCATCGTCGGCGTGCCGCGCTTGGCGAGATGGGTCTGCGGGCCGTCGGCGCGGATCGGCTGCCCCTTGCCCTGCCGCACGCGCAGCCAGCCGATGAAGCGCGGCCCGATGATGAGGCCGATGAACAAGGCGGTCGCGACCGCCGCGCCGGCGCGAAACGTCTGATAGCGGATCAGGTTGAACCCGCCCGCGAAACCGAGTTGTTCGGCGATCCAGTACAGCAACTCAACTCATCCCGTTGGCAAGGCCGCTGACCAGTCGCGACAGGCCGACGCCGTTCGATCCCTTGACGAGCAATGTGTCGCCCGGACGGATCAGCGCCCGCAAGCACTCGAGCGCCCGGCCGGCATCGGGCACATGGACGAAATCGACCCGCCCCTCAAGCGCCGCGGCCAGCGGGCGCATCGCCTCGCCGACCAGCACGGCCGTTTCGACGCGCGCGGCGACGACGTCGTCGGCCAGCCCGGCGTGGAAGGCGGCCGAGCCCTCGCCCAGCTCGCGCATCTCGCCGAGCACCGCGACATGCCGCCCGGCCGCCTGCGCCAGCACCGCGAGCGTCGCGCGCATCGAGGCGGGGTTGGCGTTGTAGCTTTCGTCGATCACGGTCGCCTCGCCGTCGCGGACGCGCACCGTCAGCCGTGCGCCGCGTCCCGGCAGGCCACCAAGCTCGCCCAGCGCGAGCCCGGCGAGCGCCAGATCGGCTCCGACCGCATCCGCCACCGCCAGAACGGCGAGCGCATTCGACACCCAATGCCGCCCGGGCTGCGCGATCGTGAAGCTCAGGTCGCGCCCGCCGACCCGCGCGTTGACGAACGTGCCTCCGCCGCGCACTACCATCGCATCGCTGGCGCACACATCCGCCTCGCGGGTGAGCCCGAAAGTGACGATCCGGCCCGCATGGGGCTTGGCCGCCTCGATCAACCGGTCACGATGCGGGCTGTCGAACGGCACGATCGCGGTACCGCCGGGCTGCAGACCTTGAAAGATCTCGCCCTTGGCGTCGGCGATCGCGCTTTCGTCGGGGAAGAATTCGGTATGCGCCGGCGCGATCGCGGTCACCAGCGCGACATGCGGACGCACCAAGGTGGTCAGGTGCGCCAGCTCGCCGGGATGGTTCATCCCCATCTCCAGCACCGCGTAATCGGTATCGGCGGGCATACGCGCGAGGCTGAGCGGAACGCCGGTGTGATTGTTGTAGCTCTTGACCGAGCGATGCGCACGGACGCCCGGCGCACGGTCGAGCGCCGCGAACAACGCCTCCTTGGTCGAGGTCTTGCCGACCGACCCGGTGACGCCGATCACCTTGCCCGCGACGCGCGCGCGGGCGGCGCGGGCAAGGTTTTCGAGCGCCGCGAAGGTGTTGTCGACGCGCACCGCCGGATGTCCGGTCGGCTGCGACACGATCGCGCCACCTGCGCCTTGCGCGAACGCCTGATCGAGAAAGCGATGGCCGTCGGTCGTCTCGCCGGTCAGCGCGATGAACAGGTCGCGTTCGCCGACCTCACGCGAATCGAACGCGACCCCGTCGACGGTGAAGTCGGCGGAGGCGGTGCCGCCGGTGGCGGCGGCGATGTCGGTGGCAGTCCAGAGCGTCATGGCCGCGTCATATCAAAGTCGTCATCCCCGCGCAGGCGGGGATCCAGACGCGCAGGTCCGTCGACAGAAGCGCCAGCGTCAGAGGTTCTGGATTCCCGCCTGCGCGGGAATGACGAAGGGGCCATCATGCCGCCACCTCGCGCGCCACTGCGACGTCGTCGAACGGCAAAACGAGATCGCCGACGATCTGCCCCTGTTCGTGGCCCTTGCCCGCGATCAGTACGATATCGCCGCCACGCGCCTCCGCTACCGCGGCGGCGATCGCAGCGCGGCGGTCGCCGATCTCGCGCGCGCCGCGCGCGCCGTCGAGCACCGCGCGGCGGATCGCCGTAGCATCCTCGGTGCGCGGATTGTCGTCGGTGACGATCACCACATCGGCGCTCGCCACCGCCACCTGCCCCATCGGCACGCGCTTGCCGGCGTCACGGTCGCCACCGGCGCCGAGGACGAGGATCAGCCGCCCCTCGACATGCGGACGCAGCGCGGCGCACGCCGCCTCGATCGCGTCGGGGGTATGCGCGTAATCGACATAGACCGGTACGCCACTCGCGGTGATCGCGGCACGCTCCAGCCGCCCGCGCACCGGCTGCAACCGTGCGAGCCCCGCGATCGTCTGCGCGACGTCGCCGCCGGTCGCGATCACCAGCCCCGCGGCGACCAAGGCGTTGGCCGCCTGATACCCCCCGATCAGCGGGAGCGTGACGCGATGCTCGACGCCGTCGGCCCGGATGGTCAGCCCCTGTCCCAGCAAGGTCGGCGCACGCGCGACCAGCCGCAGGTCGTCGCCATGCTCGCCGACCGTGAAGACGCGGTTGCCGCGTTCGCGCGCGATGTCGATCACGCGCTCCGAATTGGCATCGTCGACCCACACCACCGCAGTGCCGTCATCGGCCAACACCTGCGCGAACAATCGTAGCTTGGCGGTGAAATAGGCCGCCATGTCGCCATGATAGTCGAGATGGTCGCGGCTGAGATTGGTGAAGGCCGCCGCGCGCACCGGCAGCCCCTCCGTGCGATACTGGCTGAGCCCGTGGCTCGACGCCTCGAACGCGAGATGCGTGACGCCCTCACGCGCCAGCCCGGCGACGTTCGATAGGAAGGTGACGACGTCGGGGGTGGTCAGCCCCGTCACGACGCGCTCGTCGGCGGTCGCGACGCCGAGCGTGCCGATCGACGCGGCATGATGCCCCGCCATGCGCCACAATTGCCGCGTCATCTCGACCGTCGAGGTCTTGCCGTTGGTGCCGGTGACCGCGACCGCCGTCTGCGGGAACGGCGCGAAGAACCGCGCCGCCAGCCGCGCGAACGCCTCGCGCGGGGTGTAATCGCGGATGTGGAGCGCGCCCTCGACGCGCGCGCCCGGCCGCGCGACCACCGCGACCGCACCGGCCTCGATCGCGGCGGGGATGAAGTCCTCACCGTTCACCCGCGCGCCCTCGAACGCGCCGAAGATCGTGCCGGGCGCGACCTTGCGGTGGTCGATCGCAAACCCCGTGACCGCCTGCTCGCCGCCGCCCTCGACCAGTTGCGACAGCTTCATGCCACCGCCCTCACTGCCCGCCGCTCTTCGGCACGCGATCGGGATCTTCCCACAAGGTCGGGACGATGTCCGACACGTCGATGTCGCGGTTGTCGTCGGGGGTCACGCCCAGGATCGCGCCGACGCGCGCGATCGTGCGGCCGACGACCGGGGCGGCATTCCACGCGGCGGTCTTCCACCCGAAGGTCTCCTTCGTGCCGAGCGGCGAGTCGAGCATCGCGACCACCACATAGCGCGGCGCGTCCATCGGAAAAGCCGCTGCAAACGTCGCGACGTTGCGCGACCGGTCGTAGCCGCCCGCCACTGCCGCCTCCGCGGTGCCGGTCTTGCCGCCGACGCGGTAGCCCGGCGCATCGCCCTTGCGCCCTGTGCCGCGCAGCACGATCAGCCGCAGCATCTGGCGCATCCGCGCGCTGGTCGCCTCGCTGATGACGCGCCGGCCCGCGACTTCATGACCCGGCTGGACCTTCAGCAGCGTCGCCGGCCGCCAGGTCCCCCCGTTGACCAGCGCGGCATAAGCATTGGCGAGGTGCAGCGGCGTCACCGCAATACCGTGGCCATAGGCGGTGGTCATCGTCGTGGTGCGCGCCCAGAACGTCGGCCACAGCGGACGGCCCTTTTCGCGAATCTCGATATCGGGGCGGGTGTCGAAGCCAAGCCTCTTGAACATGGCCTGCATCCGCTCCGGCCCGACCTCGTCGGCGACGCGGGCGGTGGCGACGTTCGAGGAATAGATCAGCGTCTCGGCCATGTTGAGCCAGCGCTTGGGATCGCCGCGCTCGTCATGAATCGTGAAACGACCGACCTGCAACGGATGCGTCGCGTCGAAACGCCGTTCCATCGACGTGACGACGCCATTGTCGATCGCCGCCGCCATCGTGATCGGCTTGAAGGTCGAGCCCAGCTCGAACACGCTCTGCGTGGTGATGTTGCGGAGCTGCTCGGTGCCCGACATGCCGACGCGATTGGGGTTGAAGGTCGGCAGCGACACCATCGCCACCACCTCGCCGGTGTGGACGTCGAGCACGATCCCGCCGCCGCCGCGCGCCGAGAAGGTCGTCATCGCGCGGCCCAGTTCGCTTTCCATCGCAGCCTGGACGCGCGTGTCGATCGACAGCGTGACCGGCTGGTTGGTCGTCGCGGGGTTGGTCAGCCGTTCGTCGAGCGCGCGCTCGATCCCGCTCATCCCGTGGCCGCCGCTGATGAAGCCCAGCACATGCGCGCCGAGCGTCGATTGCGGATAGAGGCGCTGCGTCTCGCGTTCGAAGACGATGCCCGGCTCGCCGATTGCATTCACCGCCTCGACCAGCGCTGGGCTGGCGCGGCGGTTGAGATAGGTGAAGCTGACCGGGCGCGTGATCTGCGCATAGAACCACGCCTGATCGCCGCGATCGGGCATCAGGTCGGCGAGCTTCTGCGCGATCTGCGACGGGTCGCCGAGCAGCTTCTTCGGGTGGACGCCGATCGTCCACGCGTCGATCGTGCGCGCGAGCGGCGCGCCGTTGCGATCGACGATATCGCCGCGCGGCGCGGCCAGCACCGGGGCATTGCCGCGCTCGCCGCCCTCCATCAATCCGAGCATCGCCAGCCGCCCGATCACGATCAGCACCGCCGCCGCGAACAGCAGCATCAGCATCATCAGGCGAAGATGTTGCGTCGCCAGCAATTGCTGGCGCTGGTCGCCCGAACGGCCGGCGCGAAGGGGTCGGGCGACCAGGGTCGTCACCGCAGGCGGCTCCGTTCGGCGCGGGCGCCGCTCAACAGGTCGCCCAGCGTGTTGTCGCTGAGCAACCCGCGATCGAGCATCGCGACCTTGGCGACCTTGACCGGCGCAGCGACCGCGCGCACCGCGACCCTGGTGACGCCGACCGGGGCGGCGGCGGCGGCGACCTGCACCGCGGCGACCTTCACGACCGCGGGGGTGGAACCGGCGCTGGCGGTCGCGACCGCGGGTATGACGGTGGCGACCGGCGCGGCGGGGACGATCAACTGCGCGGTCTGGAGCTGGACGTCACGCCCCGGCGCCGGCAGGCCCTGCACCGGCGACAGCGCCGCCACCGCGCGCCCGTCACGGACGAACTGCTGCGCGGGGGGCACGGTCAGCGCCAGCGTGTTGCCGTTCCAGCGTTCGAGCTGCGCGAGGTTCGCCCGCACGTCAAACTCGGTCTCCAGCGCGCGGATATCGCGCTCGGCGCTCAGGATGCGGCGGTCGACCTGCTCCAGCCGCTTGCGTTCCGCCGCAACCTGCGACGACACGAGATAGAAGCCGATCGCCACGATCGCGCAGCCGGTCAGCCACCCGAGCCCCTTCAACCGATATATCGCCGCCATCGTTACGCCTCCAAACGCCAAGGTGCCGCCCCGGTACGCCGGGCAGTGCGAAGTGTGGCGGAGCGGGCGCGCGGGTTCGCGGCCAGCTCCGCTTCGCCCGCGCGGATCGCACGGGCGGTGATCTCGAAGGTCGGCGCGCGCGCGGGCGCGGTGACCGGCATGTGCCGCGAGCCGCCGGGTGCCGCACCCGAGCGATCGCGCAGGAAGCGCTTGACGATGCGATCCTCCAGCGAGTGGAAGGTCACGATCGCCAGCCGCCCGCCCGGCTTCAGCACGCGCTCGGCGGCCTCAAGCCCCTGCGTCAGCTCGTCCAGCTCGCCGTTGATGTGGATGCGCACCGCCTGGAAGGCGCGGGTTGCGGGATCCTTCTTGTCATGCGGGCGATGGCCCAGCGCCTTGCGGACGACGTTGGCGAATTGTGCGGTCGTGGTAAGCGGGCGCGCGGCGACCACCGCACGCGCGATCCGCCGCGACTTGGGCTCCTCGCCATAACGGTACAGCACGTCGGCGATCGCCTCTTCCGCGGCCTCGTTGAGGAAGTCGGCCGCGGACATGCCCGCCTGGCTCATCCGCATGTCGAGCGGGCCGTCCGACTGGAAGGAGAAGCCGCGCGCGGCCTGATCGAGCTGCATCGACGACACGCCGATGTCCATCGTGACGCCATCGACCGGTACCGCATCGCGCGCTTGCAACTCGGCCTCGAGTGCCGAGAAGGTGGCGGGGACGAGCGTCAGCGCCGCTTCTTCTTCCAGCGCGCGCCCGCCGGCGATCGCATCCGGGTCGCGATCGAACGCGATCACCGCCGCACCGGTGGCGAGGATCGCGCTTGTATAGCCGCCGGCCCCGAACGTGGCATCGACATGGCGCTCGCCGGGGGCGGGGGCGAGGGCGGTGATGACTTCGTCGAGCAGGACGGGGATGTGCGGGGCGCTGCTCATGACAGGGGTATCCCCTTGTCCTCGCAGGTGAATTCCACATACTCCTTGAGGAAGGGGTCGATCCCCGGTGTCTCGATCAGGACGTTGGGTGCCCAGATCGTGATCCAATTAAACGCGCCCAAAAACACCGCGGCGCCCTGAATCCGGGCATAACGACGCTCGAACGTCGGCATGATGAAGCGTCCGGAACCGTCGAACGGCAACGGTTCGGCCCCGCCGGCGCGATCGAGGATGTTGTAATCGGTGCGCCCGCTGGTCGCGAATTGCGCGGCGTCGAGCGCCTCCAGCTTCGCCTTCCAGAACGGCACGAAGCCGGGGTCGTAGGCGATCAGGCAGCGATGTTCGGGATGCGGCGCGATGATGACGGTGCCGCCGTCCTTGCCGTCCTCACGCGGGGCATTCTTGGCCAGCGTCGCGCGCAGGGTGTTGGGAATCGCAACCCGGCCCTTGTCATCGACAAGACCGAGCCCCTTTCCCTGATAATCCACCCTGTCGACCACGCCCACCTCGCACCCGGAGCGCACAACCACCCTGCCCGGCGCACAGCCCTCGCCGCGCGCCGACGTTGCCGTCAGCAAACAACAGTGGTTCTGCCCCCAATGTCGTCGCGCTTACGTATCAGGGTTAAAACGGGATGAGAAGGGATATTCGGGGAAATCCGGGGATCAGCCCCGCCGTTGCCCGAATTTAGCCGAAATCCACGGCGGTGCGTGCGCCCGGGCAGGAACAAAGCACGGACAGCCGGCAGGAGTAGCAAGCGCAGACCCGCATTTTTCCACGATCGGGCACTCCGTCCCCGAATGTCCCCGGTGACGCGGGCTGTGATGCCGATGCGAAAGGACGAGGGATTCGGCGGCGCGAATCATGCGCGGCGACCGGCGGTGTGCCGCGGACACGGGCCGCGGCGCACCGGTCACAACATGCCGTTGGTCGAGGACGCGTCCGGGGCGGGTTGCGTCGGGAGCTGCGGCTGCTGCTCGGCCGCGGAGGGAGTCGGCGCGGCGCCGGGGGTTACGCCCATTTCAGCGAGCGGTTCGTTGGTGGGCGCCGCCGTAGGGGCAGAGGCGGGCGCGCTCATGTTGGCGACCAGATCCGGTTGCGCCGCACCGGTCACGCTGACCGGCTGTTGCTGGTTCACCGAAGAAAAGATCGCGCTGGCCAGCCCGATCAACAGCACGACCGCCGCCAGACCGATCATTCCGACGCGCACGCGCTGCCGGGTCTGTTCCGCCTGCTGCCGTTCGACGGCGGCTTTATCTTTGAGAGGAGCCTTCATCGGTCGCGCATTTCTAACCGATCGTCGCGCGACTGTCGATCAATTCGTTAACGGCCGATCGTGCACCGGGCCGCGCACCAGCCCCTTCGACGCCAGCCACGCCGGATCGTAGAGCGTGGAAAGATAGCGGAAGCCGGTATCGCACAGGATCGTCGCGATCCGCTTGCCCGGCCCGAGCTGCCGCGCCAAGCGCACCGCGCCCGCGACGTTGATCCCCGACGACAGACCGAGGCACAGCCCTTCCT
>NZ_CAXIAM010000073.1:0-13184 GCF_964021865.1 uncultured Sphingomonas sp. | reverse complement strand
TCCGCTGCCCCATGGGACTTCCAACCGCAAGGCAGCTTTTTGTCACCGTATGCCGCAAGGCAATTGGAGGTCCCTTGAGTTGCACCAGCATCATCGCGCGCTGGGGTTAGCGCCCCTCTCGACCGTCCCTGCCGATTCTGTCGCCGGGGCCATCGACATCGCCATTCGTCAGCCGGTTCAGCCGGTGACGATCGTTCGTCCGCACGCCGCGGCACGGGCCGCCCGCTTCTTTACGGAGAAGTTTCCGGGCCGGACCATGTATGCGGTCAAGGCGAACCCGAGCCCGGAGCTGCTACGCACGCTCTATGACAATGGTGTGACGACCTACGACGTCGCCTCGATCGCCGAGGTTCGTCTGGTCGCCCGCACCTTGCCGGACGCGACCCTGTGCTTCATGCACCCGGTCAAGGCCGAGGAAGCGATTGCCGAGGCGTATTTCACGCACGGTGTCCGCACCTTCTCGCTCGACAGCATGGAAGAGCTGGCGAAGATCGTGCGTGCCACCCGCGGCGCCGCAGACCTCACGCTGTGCGTGCGGCTGCGCGTCTCCTCGGAGCATTCGAAGCTCAGCCTGGGCGCCAAGTTCGGCGTCGCTCCGGACGAATCGAAGGAGTTGCTGATCGCGACCCGCCAGGTCGCCGACGCGCTCGGCATCTGCTTCCACGTCGGCTCGCAGGCGATGACGCCGGATGCCTATGCGCAGGCGATGGAGCGCGTGCGTCAGGCGATCGTCGGTGCGGCGGTGACGGTCGACGTCATCGACGTCGGTGGTGGCTTCCCCTCGGCCTATCCGGGCATGAACCCGCCGCCGCTGGAGCGTTATTTCGAGACGATCCACCGCGCGTTCGAGAGCCTGCCGATCAGCTATTCGGCCGAACTCTGGGCGGAGCCGGGCCGTGCGCTCAGCGCGGAGTACAGCTCGGTCGTGGTGCGCGTCGAGCGTCGCCGCGGCGAGGAACTGTACATCAACGACGGCGCCTATGGCGCGCTGTTCGACGCCGCGCACATCGGCTGGCGCTATCCGGTCGCGCTGCTGCGCGAGCCGGAGTCGACCGTCCGCGATCACGCGTTCAGCTTCTGGGGTCCGACCTGCGACGACATGGACTATATGAAGGGGCCGTTCCCGCTTCCTGCGGACGTCACCGTCGGCGACTATATCGAGATCGGGATGCTCGGTGCGTACGGCGCGGCAATGCGGACCGCCTTCAATGGCTTCACCTCGGACGAGACGGTGGTCGCCACCGACGAACCGATGGAGTCGATGTACGTCCGGCTGCCGCAGCAGGTTACCGGCAACGTCGTTAAGCTGTAACGTAATCGCTTCAGTGATCCGGTGGCGGCGTGCGGATGTTCCGCACGCCGTCATCGTTCGGGTCTTCGCGTCCCCTTAGAACGACGTGCATTTCCCTGTGGGAGCCCCCATGACCGACACCAAGATCAACGACCATCGTAAGGCCGAACTGCTGTCGAAGCAGGTCAAGCACATCGACATCAAGAGCTTCGACGCGCGCCCGATCGTCGACGCGATGAGCGACATGAGCTTCACCAGCCGCGACCTCGGCCGCGCCACCAAGATCTACAACGACATGCTGGCCGACAAGGACTGCACGGTCTGCCTCGTGATCGCGGGCTCGACCTCGGCCGGCGGCTGCATGGACCTCTATGCCGATCTGGTGCGCAACAACATGGTCGACGTGATCGTCGCCACCGGCGCCACCATCGTCGACATGGATTTCTTCGAGGGCCTGGGCCACAAGCACTATCAGGCGCTCGAGATCCCCGACGACGACACGCTGCGCTCGCTCTACATCGACCGCATCTACGACACGTACATCGACGAGGAGCAGCTCCAGGACTGCGACTTCACGATCAACAAGATCGCGAACGAGCTGGAGCCGCGTGCCTATTCGAGCCGCGCCTTCATCCGCGAGATGGGCAAGTATCTCTCGGAACACGGCAAGAAGGAAAACAGCCTCGTCAAGCTCGCCTATGAGCATGACGTGCCGATCTTCTGCCCGGCGTTCGTCGACAGCTCGGCCGGCTTCGGCCTCGTCAAGCACCAGGTCGACCAGATGAAGGCGGGCAAGCCGTACCTGATGATCGACGCGGTGGCGGACTTCCGCGAGCTGACCGAGATCAAGATCCAGGCGGGCACCACCGGCCTGCTGATGATCGGCGGCGGCGTGCCGAAGAACTTCATCCAGGACACCGTCGTCTGCGCCGAGATCCTCGGCCACGAGGACGTGGAGGTGCACAAGTACGCGGTGCAGATCACCGTCGCCGACGTCCGCGACGGCGCGTGTTCGTCCTCGACGCTGCAGGAAGCGGCGAGCTGGGGCAAGGTGAACACCGGCATCGAGCAGATGGTGTTCGCCGAAGCCGGGTCGGTGATGCCGCTGCTGGCGTCCGACGCCTACCACCGCGGGCTGTGGAAGGATCGTCCGACCCGCAAGTGGGCGACGCTGTTCGACACCAAGTGATGTGAAGCGGGGAGGGGTGTTACCACGCCCCCTCTCCGTCATTCCCGCGAAGGCGGGAATCCAGAACCTCCGACGCCCGCGGCTCTTACGATACCCTGTCCTCGATCGCCGCCCCGGACTTGATCCGGGGCCCCGCTTCTTCTCGGCAGCCGAGGAAGAAGAAGCAGGATCCCGGATCAAGGCTCTCCTGAGGTTGTCGAAGGGGCCGGGATGACGGTGTGGTATTCGGAACGCGCCCCATCCGGCCGGGACGACCACGGCGGTTGCTCCTTCTCCCCCACCCCTGCCATAACCCTCTCGAAAACAACGGAGGGACGTGGATGCAGATCGACCGGCGCGCCTTGATCGGCGGAGCGGCAGGCTTGGCGACGCTCACGATCGCACCGCAGGCATCCGCGCAAGGCACCACCCAATGGCCCCCGCGCGAGCATTTCAAGCTCTGGCCCAAGCAACCGCCGAACAGCCCACGCCGCCTTCCCACCCCGAACAACGAGATGAGCGGCCAGCCGCCGCGCCGCGAACTCCACCTGCGCGGCGTCGCCGAACCGGTCGTCGGCGTCTATCGTCCCGCCAGACCTGACGGCCGCGCGCTGCTCTCGCTGCCCGGCGGCGGCTATCGCTTCCTCTCGGTCGAGAACGAAGGCATCAACGTCGCGCGGACCTTCAACCCGCTCGGCATGACCGTCTTCGTCCTCGCTTACCGCCTCCCCGGCGAAGGCTGGCTGGAGCCGCAGGACGTTCCGCTACAGGATGCGCAGCGCGCAATGCGGCTGATCCGCGCCCGCGCCGCCGATTTCGCGATCGCCCCCGCGACGCTCGGGGTGGTCGGCTTCTCGGCCGGCGGGCTGCTCGCCGCCAGCATCGCCACCGCTTATGCCGATCCGGTCTACGAGCGGCTCGACGCCGCCGACGACCAGCCCGCCCGCCCCGCCTATGCCGGGCTGATCTACCCGGTCATCACCGGCGACCGGATGCGCGTCGGTGCACTCGGCGCGGCGCGCTTCGACACCGACCGGCGCGTCACCCGCGAGACCCCGCCGATCTTCATCACCCATGCGCTAGACGATCCGGTCGTTCCTGCCGCGCAGCCGATGGCGATGCTCGCCGCCTGTCAGGCCGCGCGCGTGCCCGTCGAGGCGCATTTCTTCCAGGAGGGCGGTCACGGCTTCGGCCCCGCCTATCTCCCGCCCGACCTTCCCGGGTCGCACTGGCCGCGCTTGTTCGACCTGTTCGTCAGGCGGACGCTGGCCAGCCGAACAACCGGCTGAGGCTCCGCTCGAGCACCAGCAACCGCCACAGCAGCGCAGCCTGCGCGTCGTCGCCGCCGCGGTGTCGCTCGATCGACGCTGCGATGTGCGCGATGTCGAACCAGCCCGGCTCGGCCAGCAACCGCGACCGCTCCAGCCGCGCCACCTCCGCGCTCAGCGGCCCGCGCAGCCATTGCGACACCGGCAGCGACGGCGCGGCCACCGGCATCGCGGGCAGATGCCGCGCCATCGCCCCCGCCAGCGGCGAGGTCCGCGCCCGCCGCACCGCAGCCGGCAACGACAGCACGAACGCCACCAGCCGCGGGTCGGCAAACGGCGTCCGCCACTCCGCCCCGGCCGCCATCCCGGCGCGATCCGCGATCGTCAGCACCTGCCCCGGCAGCCGCGTCGCCAGATCGGTGCGCAGCGCGGCGTCGAGCGGATCGCCACCGCCCCACGCCGCCGCAAAACGCCGCATCGAGTCCTGCGCGTCCACCGCGCCCGTTTCCGCCGCACCGACCGCCGCCGCATAGTCCGCATCCGCCGCGCCCATCCCGGGCGGCGTCCACCGCCAGCGCCGCCAGCGCTCGCGCCGCGCGAACCGTCGCCAGCGCCCGCCATCCATCAGCACGGACGCCCCCGCCCCCGACATCACGACCGGCCCGCTCCCCCGCGCCGCGACGATCGCCGCCAGCGCCGCCGGATCGCCGCACGGCTCGTCGAACGCCGCCACCAGATCGTCGAGCAACGCCGGCAGGTCATCGAGCCCAGCGTGCCGATGCGCGGTCGCGAACCGCGCCGCCACCCCGCCATCGTCGCCGAGCCCGACCCCCACTCCGACCGTCGCCACCGCCTTCGCGCTCGCCTCCGCCGCCAGCGCGACCACCGTCGCATCGCCCAGCCCGCCGAGCAGCAGCGCCACCGGCCGCGCGTCGCCCGCGCCCCGCGCCACCGCCCCGCGCAGCTCGGCCAGCAACGCCTCCGCCGGCGCCTCGCGTGCGTCGGGCAGGGCCCACCACCGCCGCGCCCCTCGCAACGGCCGCGCGCGCTCGACCAGCAGGAAATGCCCCGCCGCCAGCTTCTCGACCCCCGCGATCACGCACGCATCGTCGGGCACATAGCCGAGCATCAGATAGTCCGCGGCCGCCGCCGCATCGGGCACGCGCCGCAGCAACGGATGCGCCAGCAACCCCTTCAGCTCGGACGCGAAGAGCAGCGCCCCGTCGGGCAGCATCGCCAGGTGCAGCGGTTTCGCCCCCAGCCGGTCGCGCGCCAGGAACAGCGTCTGCGTCGCCGCGTCGTGCACCGCGATCGCGAACGCTCCCTCCAGCCGGTCGAGCAGCGACGGCCCCCACGCCGCAAAGCCGTGCAGCACCACCTCCGCATCGCCCTCGCCCGCGAAGCGATGCCCCAGCGCGCGCAACTCGTCGCGCAACGCCGCATGGTTCAGGATCGTCCCGTCGAGCATCGCGGCATAGCGCAGGTTCGCGGTCGCGACCGGCTGCGTCGCCGCCGCTCCGCCGATCACCGCCAGCCGCCGATGCGCGAAGCCGACCCCCGGCGCGGTCCATTCGCCCGCGCCGTCGGGGCCGCGATGCGCCATCGCCGCCGCCATCGCGCGGACACGCGCCGGATCGACCGGCTTCGGCGTAGAGGGGTGGAACAGCCCGGCGATCGCGCCCATCTCAGCCGCGCCCCACGCCCACGCTGTTACTCACCGTCACATCTCCACGCCCCGTCACCGCCCGCGCGCTATCACGCGCCGGGCGGTTCAGCGACCCCGCTCATCCGGCATGTGTCGCGGCGGCGCGTCGGATCGTCGCCGCACCAGCGTATAGTCCAGCGTCACCTGCTTCGCCGCGCACCGCCCCGCCTCGCGGCGCTCGGCCAGCATCGTCGCCAGCAAGGCGATCGCCGCGCGGCTCATGTCCGCGATCGGCTGGCGGATCGTCGTCAGCTCGGGCCAGATCGTCGTCGCCAGCGCGCTGTCGTCGAACCCGCACACCGTCAGGTCGCGCGGCACGTCCAGCCCGCGGCGATGCGCCACCGCCACCGACGCCGCCGCCATGTCGTCGTTGCTCGCGAAGATCGCGGTCGGCGGCGCGGCCATGTCGAGCAATTGCTCGGCCGCCGCCAGGCCGGAGCGATAATCGAACAACCCCCGGGCGATCAGCGCGTCGTCCGGCACCTGCCCCGCCGCGATCAAGGCCGCACGATACCCCGCCAGCCGCTCCGCGCTGGCATGGATATTGTCGTTGCCGCGGATGAACCCGATCCGCCGGTGCCCCAGCGCGAGCAGATGCGCGGTCATCGCCTGCGCCGCGCCGCGATCGTCGATCGCTACCGCGCCCACCTGCGGCGGCGGTGCGCTGGTCGCCACCGCGACGGTTGGGATGCCCGCCGCCAGCAGCACGTCGAGCACCACTGGCGAGTCGCACAGCGGCGGCGGCAGGATCACGCCGTCGATCCCGCCCGCGACCAACCGCGCCGCGACGTCGCCCTCGTGATCGTCCAGCTCGCACTTCTGCACGATCAACTGGATGTCGGACCGCCCCGCCTGATCGAGACTGCCGAGCAGGAACGCGCTCAGGTACGACTCGCTGGGGTTGCTGAACAACAGCCCGATCCGCAACTGCGCCGCCCCCGCCAGCCGCCTTGCCGCCGGATTGGGCGAGTAATCGAGCTGCCGGATCGCCGCATGAACGGTCTCGCGCGTTTCGGCGCGCACATTGCCCTCGGCGTTGATGACGCGCGACACCGTCATCTGCGACACGCCGGCCAGCTGCGCCACATCGGCGATCGTCGGTACGCCCGAACGTCGCTTGCGTCTCTCCCCCATCATCCGCCCTGCTTAGCATCAACCATGCCGCAGGTAAGTCTCCCCCGCACATTTTGATGATAGCGTTCACAGATGATGTCGCGCTTATCCGTCGCCCCGGACTTGATCCGGGACCCCGCTTCTTCTTGCCGACCGAAGCGAGAAGCGGGATCCCGGATCAAGTCCGGGATGACGGAAGAACCTGAGTTCAGGTGCCAAGACCCCCACCATCACCACCTTGTTGCAACCCCACACACGCCCTAAGCGAAGCGCGATAACCGTCGGAAAGAGATAAGCATGGCCGCGACGATCGACGCTCCCACCCGCCGCGCGCTGCTCGCCGCGCTTGCCGCCGCCCCGCTCGCGCCCGCGATCGTCGCCGCGCAACCGGGTGACGAGACGCTGCCGCTCTGGCCGGGGTCGCCGCCGGGCGCGCCCGCCACGCTCCCGACCCGCAAGGTCGAGCAACGCTCGAAGACGCCCGGCTTCAACGATCGCTGGCTGACCGGCATCGCGATGCCGACGCTCACTGTCCGCCGCCCGGCGCAGCCCAATGGCGCGGCGGTCATGCTGATCCCCGGCGGCGGCTACGGCTTCCTCGCGTGGGACAATGAGGGCGAGGAGCAGGCGCGCTGGCTCACCGCGCGCGGCGTCACATGCTTCATCCTCACCTATCGCCTGCCCGGCGAGGGCTGGCGCAACCGCGCGTTGGTGCCGCTGCAGGACGCACAGCGCGGTCTGCGGCTGATCCGCGCCAATGCCGCGCGCTATGGCATCGATGCGAAACGCGTCGCCGTGATCGGCTTCTCGGCGGGCGGGCATCTCGCCGGCAGCCTCGCCACCCGCCACGCCGAGCGGACCTATGCGCTGGTCGATGCCAGCGACCGGCTGTCGGCGCGCCCCGATCTCGCCGGGCTGATCTACCCGGTCGTCTCGCTCGCGGAGCCTTTCACCCACGTCGGATCACGCGACAATCTGCTCGGCACCCCTTCGGACGAGGCCGCGCGCCGTGCCGCCTCGGTCGAGCGCCACGTCGATGCGCAGACCGCCCCCATCTTCCTCGCACACGCCAGCGACGACGGGCTCGTTCCGATCGCCAACAGCCTCGCGCTCTATCAGGCGTTGCTCGCCGCGCAGCGCCCGTCCGAGCTGCACGCCTTCGACAAGGGCGGCCACGGCTTCGGCGTCCGCCTCCCCGCCGGCACGCCCGCCGCGGCATGGCCGACGCTCTTTTCCGCCTTCGCCGCGCGGCTCGGCCTTTTCCCGACAGCCCCGGCGAGCTGACCGCCGCTACCGCCCGGAGACGATCGATCAAACACTTCACCACCGCCCTGCTGCTCGCCGGCACGCTCGCTACGCCGGCCATCGCGCAGGAGGGCGAGGAAGTGGTCGTGCGCGGCCGTGGGCTCGCGCCGCGCCCGGGCGACAAGGCCGCGTCCGTCGTGACGCTCGATGCCGAACGCATTCGCGAGAACGCCAGCAACCGGCTCGAAAGCGTCCTCGCCGACGTCGCCGGGCTCCAGCAATTCCGCCGCGCCGACTCGCGCTCGGCCAATCCCACCAGCCAGGGCATCTCGCTGCGCGGGATCGGCGGCAACGCCTCCAGCCGCGCGCTACTGATCCTCGACGGCGTGCCGCAGACCGATCCGTTCGGCGGCTGGGTGCCGTTCCCCGCCTATGCCACCGACCGGATCGGCGCGATCCGCGTCACGCGCGGTGGCGGCAGCGGCTATTTCGGCCCCGGCGCGCTGGCCGGAACGGTCGAGATCGACAGCAGCGGCCCGCGCGACCAGTCCGCGCTCGCCGCCGACCTTGCCTATGGCAGCCGTCATTCGGTGGACGCGACCGCTTCGGCATTGCTCGAACGCGGCGCCGGCTTCGCGACGCTCTCCGCCGCCTATGCACGCGGCGACGGCTTCGTCCCCACCGTCGCCGGGCAGCGCGGCCCCGCCGACCGCCCCGCCCCCTATGAGCAATTCTCCGCCGCCGCGCGCACCGTCGTCACCGTCGCGCCGTCCACCGAGTTGCAGGCGAACGTCTCGGGCTTCACCGACACGCGCGAGCGCGGCACCGCCTTCACCGCCAACCGCAGCGAGGGCGCGGACGCCAGCCTGCGGCTCGTCGGACGCGGCGCACTCGGCTGGTCGGCGCTCGCCTATCTCCAGACCCGCGCCTTCGCCTCGCAATTCGCCAGCGTCGATGCCGCGCGTCGAACCGCGACCCAGACGCTCGATCAATACAATACCCCCGCCACCGGGGTCGGCGGGCGGATCGAACTAACCCCCCGGCTCGGCCCCGGCCGCGACCTGCGCTTCGGCGCCGATATCCGCCGTGTCGACGGTCGGACGCAGGAACTCTACACCTATGTCGCCGGCCTCCCGACCCGCCGCCGCGTCGCGGGCGGCGCGGCGCTCAATTGGGGCATCTTCGGCGACGGCACGCTCACTGCCGGCGCCGTGACGCTGACGCTCGGCGGGCGCGTCGATCGCTGGCAGCTCACCGACGGCAGCCTCCGCGAAACCACGCTCGCCACCGGCACGGCGCTGACGACCAGCGATTTCGCCGACCGCGCCGGCACCGAGTGGACCGGGCGCGCCGGGGCGGCGTGGACGATCGCGCCACCGCTGACGCTGCGCACCTCGGCCTATCGCGGCTGGCGCTTGCCGACGCTCAACGAACTCTACCGCCCGTTCCGCGTCGGCACCGACGCGGTCGCCGCCAACGCCTTGCTGTCGCCCGAACGCCTCACGGGCGTCGATGGCGGCGTCACCTTGGTGCCGATCGGGGGGGTCAGCCTGACCGGCACCTTGTTCTGGAACCGGCTGACCGACGCGATCAGCAACGTCACCGCCGGGCGCGGCCCCGGCACCTTCCCTGGCGTCGGCTTCGTCGCGGCCGGCGGCACCTACCGGGTCCGGCAGAACCTCGACGCAATCGAGTCGACGGGAGTCGAGCTGGACGCGCGTTGGGATCACGGCCCGTGGTTCGCCAGCGCCTCGTGGAGCCATGTGAACCCGCACGTCCGCGCCTCGGGCAGCGCCGCGCCGCTCGACGACCTTCGGCCCGCGCAGACCCCGCGCGATCTCGTCTCCGCCGCGCTCGGCTGGCGCCGGCAGGACGCAGCGCTCTCGGCGACGCTCCGCCACAGCGCCGCGCAGTTCGAGGACGACCAGAACAGCCGCACCCTCGCCGCCGCGACGACGCTCGACGGCTATGCCGCACTCCCGATCACGCGCCGGATCGCGATCGAGGCGCGCGCCGAAAACGTCTTCGACGCCCGCGTCGAGGCGGGGATCAGCGGCACCGGCGTGGTCGAGCGCGCCACCCCGCGTACCCTGTGGATCGGCGTCCGCCTCCGCTCGTGATGACAAGGCGGCGTCCGCTCCCGTAAGGGGGCCGGCATGAACGAGCATCTCGACGTGCTGATCGTCGGCGCCGGCCTGTCGGGGATCGGGGCGGCCTATAGGATCGGCCAAGACCGCCCCGACCGGCGCTGGGCGATGTTCGAGGCGCGCGACGCGATCGGCGGGACGTGGGACCTGTTCCGCTATCCCGGCATCCGCTCGGATTCGGACATGACGACGCTCGGCTTCCCCTTCCATCCGTGGCGCGGCGAAAAGACGATCGCCGACGGTGCCGACATCCTCGCCTACCTGCGCGACACCGCGCGTACCTTTGGCATCGACCGCCACATCCGTTTTCGGCACCGCGTCATCGCCGCCGACTGGTCCAGCGACACGGCGCGTTGGACGGTCCGCTACGCGGTCGACGGCACTTTCGCGCAGATGACGTGCCGTTTCCTGTTTTTCTGCTCCGGCTATTACGATTATGCGCGCGGCCATGCGCCCGAATGGCCGGGCATGGGGGTATTTTCGGGCAAGATCGTGCACCCGCAGGCGTGGCCGGCGCACCTGTCCGTCACCGGGCAACGCGTGGTGGTGATCGGCTCGGGTGCCACCGCGGTCACCCTTGTCCCCGCCTTGGTCGCACAAGGCGCGGCGCACGTCACAATGCTCCAGCGTTCTCCGACGTTTATCGTCGCGATGCCCGCGCGCGACCGCGTCGGCGCGGCGCTCCACCGCATCCTCCCCCGGCGGCTCGCGGATACGCTAACCCGCTGGAAAAGCATCGCTTACGGCATTGGCAGTTACACCCTCGCCCGCCGCCGCCCCGATCTGGTGAAGCGCCAGATCGCCAAACAACAACGCGCCGCCCTCGGCGACGGCTATGACCTCGCCAAGCATCTGACGCCGAAGTATAATCCGTGGGACCAACGGCTCTGCCTCGTCCCCGACAGCGACCTGTTCACAGTGCTCCGCGACGGTCGCGCATCGATCGTCACCGACACGATCGACTGCTTCACACCAGATGGTATCGCACTGACATCAGGCGACATTCTCCCCGCCGACCTGGTCGTCACTGCCACCGGCCTACGCCTGAAGCTGATGGGCGGCGCCACCCTCGCGGTCGACGGCCGCCCGATCGAACCGCACAACCACCTCGTCTACAAGGGCGCGATGTTCAGCGACGTCCCGAACATGGCCTTTTCAACAGGTTACACCAACGCGTCCTGGACGCTGCGCAGCGATCTCAGCGCCCGCTTCGTCGCTCGCGTCCTCGACCACATGGACGCCACCGGCGCCACCACCGCCACCCCGGTCCCGCACGCCGCAGAGGAAGCGACCGCCCCGCTCCTCGACCTTAGTTCCGTCTACATTCAACGCGTTGCGCAGTCGCTGCCGCGCCAGGGAAAGCGTACGCCGTGGCGGGTGCAGCAGAATTACGTCCGCGACGCGCTGACGATGCGCCGCCGCCTCGACGACGGCGTGCTCCGTTTTCGCTAACCTTATTCGACGGTTACGCTCTTCGCGAGATTCCGCGGCTGATCGACGTCGGTCCCCTTCGCCACCGCGACATGGTAGGCCAGCAACTGCACCGGCACCGCATAGACGATCGGCGCGATCAGCGGGTGGACCTTGGGCATCGTGATCGTTGCAACGCAGCCCTCGCCCGCCGCCTCGACCCCGTCATAGTCGCTGATCAGCAGGACTTTTCCACCCCGCGCCTGCACTTCCTGCATGTTGCTGACAGTTTTGTCGAACAACGGCCCGGAAGGCGCGATCACCACGACCGGAACATTTTCGTCGATAAGCGCAATCGGTCCGTGCTTCATCTCGCCCGCCGCATAACCTTCGGCGTGGATGTAGCTGATTTCCTTTAGCTTCAGTGCACCTTCCAGCGCCAGCGGATAATCGGTGCCACGCCCCAGATACAGCACGTCGCGCGCCCCTGCGATCACCCCGGCAATCGCCTCGATCGACTCGTCATAGGCCAGCGCACCGTTGATCGCGGCAGGCGCCTCGGCAAGCTGCCGGACAATATTGCGCTCCTCACTCTCGGTCAGTCGCCCCTTCGCCTTGGCGAGATTGGCGGCCAACGCCGCCAGAACCGAAAGCTGGCACGAGAATGCCTTGGTCGAGGCGACGCCGATCTCCGGCCCCGCGTGCGTCGGCAGCAGCAGGTCCGCCTCGCGCGCCATCGTGCTGGTCGGCACGTTGACGACAACCGCGATCGTCTGCTTCTCCGACCGGGCGTGGCGCAGTGCAGCCAGCGTATCAGCAGTCTCGCCCGACTGGCTGATAAACAAAGCTAATCCGCCCTCTTCCATCACCGGCGCGCGGTAACGGAACTCGCTGGCGACATCGAGATCGACCGGCACGCGCGCGAATTGTTCGAACCAGTATTTGGCGACCATCCCGGCATAGAAGCTGGTCCCGCACGCCACGATCGTCACGCGCTTGATGCCCGACAGGTCGAAATCGGGGATCGGCAGCACGATCTTGCCCTCGAACCGCTGCAGATAGCTGCGCAGCGTCTGCGCGACCACGATCGGCTGTTCGTAGATCTCCTTCTGCATGAAATGGCGGTGATTGCCCTTGTCGATCAACGCCCCGGTGACACCCGAGATTGTGACCGGCCGCTCGACCGGCTGGTTGTCGCGATCGTACACCTGCGTGCCCTCGCGCGCGCACACCACCCAATCGCCCTCTTCGAGATAGGCGATCCGCTGCGTCAGCGGCGCCAGCGCCAGCGCGTCGGAGCCAAGATACGTCTCGTCCTCACCATATCCGACCACCAGCGGCGAACCGAGCCGCGCACCGATCAGCAATTCCGGGTGGCTGCGGAACAGGATTGCCAGCGCGAATGCACCATGCAGCCGCGGCAGCACCTCGCGCACCGCCTCGATCGGCGACTTGCCACCCTCGACCTGCTCGCTGATCAGGTGCGCGACCACCTCGGTGTCGGTTTCGCTCGTGAAGACACGACCACGCGCCTGAAGTTCCTCGCGCAATGCCTTGAAATTCTCGATGATCCCGTTGTGAACGACGGCAACTTCGTCGGTGGCGTGCGGGTGCGCGTTGTTGGTGGTCGGCCCGCCATGCGTCGCCCAGCGCGTGTGCGCGATCCCCGTCGTGCCCGGCAGCGGATGCGCGGCGAGTTCCTTGCCGAGATTGACCAGCTTGCCCGAGGCGCGCCGCCGCTCGATCGCGCCATCGACGATCGTCGCGATCCCGGCGGAGTCGTAGCCGCGATATTCGAGCCGCTTCAGCCCATCGAGCAGGCGATCGGCCACATCCT
>NZ_CAXIAM010000072.1:0-13592 GCF_964021865.1 uncultured Sphingomonas sp. | reverse complement strand
TGCGTGCCGCCGTCGCGCTGCGGGATGTTGTTGGTGAAGGCGAGGACGTTCTCGTAATAGCTGTCGTTCCACTCCAGCGCGACCTCGATCGTCACATGGTCGCGGGTGCCCGCCACCGAGATCGGATCGGGGAACAGCGGCTGCTTGTTGCGGTCCAGCCACTTCACGAACGCGGCGATCCCGCCCTCGTAGAACAGCTCGATCGACTTCGGCTCTTCGTGGCGCGCGTCGTTCAGGAACAGGCGCACCCCCGAGTTGAGGAACGCCAACTCGCGGTAACGATGCTCGAGCTTCTCGAAGTCAAATTCGGTGATCTTGAACGTCTGCGGCGAGGGCAGGAAGGTGACACGGGTGCCCTTCTTGCCCTCGGCGGGGCCGACGACCTTGAGCGGCGCGACCGCATCGCCGTGGGCGAAGCGCATGTAATGCTCCTCGCCGTCGCGCCAGATCGTCAAGTCGAGGAATTCGGAAAGCGCGTTGACGACCGAGACGCCGACGCCGTGCAGGCCGCCCGAGACCTTGTAGGCATTGTCGTCGCTGGTGTTCTCGAACTTGCCGCCGGCGTGGAGCTGGGTCATGATGACCTCGGCCGCCGAGACGCCTTCTTCCGGGTGGATGCCGGTCGGGATGCCGCGGCCGTTGTCGGTCACCGACACCGACCCGTCGGCGTTCAGCGTGATGTCAATCCGGTCGCAATGCCCGGCCAGCGCCTCGTCAATCGCATTGTCGCTCACCTCGAACACCATGTGGTGGAGGCCCGAGCCGTCGTCGGTATCGCCGATGTACATGCCCGGACGCTTGCGGACGGCGTCGAGGCCCTTCAGCACCTTGATCGAAGAGGCGCCGTATTCGCTGGTATTCTGAGGTTCTGCCATGCCGATCCTATAGGCAGCCGGACAGTGTAGCGAAAGCGAAACCTAGCCCTGCGCGGGCCGGTCGCGCAGACCGGCGAACAGCAGTCCGGCCACCGCGAGCGCGCCGCTCGCCACCGCCAAACCCGCCGTATCGCCGCCGGTGCGGTCGTGGAGCGCACCGAAGCCGATGATCCCGGCGCCGCTGCCGACCAGCGCGACGACGATCAGCGTGCCATAGATCTCGCCATAGGCACGCAGGCCGAACAGCCGCGCGGCGAAATAGGGAAAGAGGTCGTTCTCCGCGCCGTTCATCAGCCCGGCGCAGAAGACGCTGGCCGCCAGCCCGGGCAGGGTGAGCCCGGGCCATTGCAGCGCCGCGAAGCCAAGCGCGGAGACGCCGGCGACGGTGGCGGCGATCCGCTGCGGCGGGAAGCGGTCGATCAGCGCGCCGAACGTGACGCGCGCCGCGACCTGCGACGCGCCGAAGGCGGTGAGCAGCAGCGCTGACTGTTTGCCGGTCAGATCGTGGTCGATTCCGAACGGCACGAGCTGCGTGACGAAGCCGATCGTCCCGAGATTGACGAAGAAGCCGGTCAGCCCCAACCGCCAGAAGCGCGGATCGCGCCGCGCCTGCGGGGCGGTGACGCCGGAGACCTGCGTCGTCTCGGCGGACATGGCAGGGGTGGCGGGACCGGCGCGACGGATCGCGACGAGGGCGATCGGCAAGGCGATCAACGCCGAATAGACCGCCAGCGCGACGAACCCGCCGCGCCAGCCGAAATCGTCGATCACTTCCGCCAACCCGATCGGCAGCAGCAACGTCGTCAGCGGCAGCCCCGCGGTGGCAATCCCGAGCGCCAGCCCGCGATGCGCGACGAAGCGCGCGGCGATCAGTTTGCCGTAGGCGAGCGCGCTGGTGCCCGGTACCGTCATCGCCAGCGCGAGCACCAGCAGGTGATAATGCCAGAGCTGACCGTGCATCGTCGCCATGCCGAGATAGGCGGCGGCGAGCGCGATCATGCAGCCGACGATCATCGGCCGCACCCCCAACCGGTCGACCGCACGCCCGAGCAACGGCACCGCGAGGCTGCCCGCGAAGCCCAGTCCGCTGGCAGCGGCGACGCCCGCGCGGCTCCAGCCGAACTCCGCGATCATGCCCGGCATGAACATGCTCGACAGGTTCTGGAACAACGCCGGACCCGCGCCGCTGCCGACGACGGCGCCAAGCACGATCGGCCACCCGGTGCGCCACTCGCTGCGATTCGGAAGGGACGAGGAGTCGGGCATTGAGGCGCGCTAGCGGGCGGCGTCGTCGCCGTCATCCCCTGCGCGATCGGGGAGGATCAGGAAGCACAAGGCCGCGAGCAGCAGCGCACCGCAGCCGAGCGTCAGCGCACCCGCATAGCCCCCAGTCAGATCGTGAAGCCGGCCGAAGCCGATGATCCCGACCGCAGTGCCCGACAGGGCGATCGGCATCGCGGTGCCGTAGATTTCGGCATAGGCGCGCAGCCCGAAAAGCCGCGCGGCGAAGAAGGGCAGCAGGTCGTTCTCCGCGCCGTTCATCAACCCCGCGAAAAAGACGAGCGCCAGCAGCAGCGCCAGCCCCGACGGCGCAAACGCCAATGCGACGAAGGAAGCGGCAGACAGAATCGCGAACGCTGCCGCGACCGGTTGCGGGCGCAACCGATCGACGAGCCAGCCGACCAGCAGCCGTCCCGCGATCGCGCTGGAGGCGAAGCTGGTGAGCAGCAGCGCCGCCTGCGCCGGGCGCAGCCCGAGTTCGAGCCCGATCGGGACGAGTTGGGTTACGAAGCCGGTGGTGGCTGCGTTGATGAGCCAGGCCGAGGCGACCATGATCCAGAAGCGCCGGTCGCGCCGCGCGGCGGCCGCGCTGGTTCCCGGCAAGGTGGTGCGGCGCGGATCGGACCGGCTGGGCAACGCCACCGCACGAAGGCTGAGCAAGATCAGTGGCAGCGCGAGCACCGCCGAGCCGCCCGCCAGCGCGACGAAGCCGGTGCGCCAGCCGAAGTTGGCGATGGTGGCGCCTAGAAGGGGTGCGGCGACGATCGTTGCCAGCGCCAGCCCCGAAGTGCCGAGCGCCAGCGCCATCCCGCGCCCGCGCACGAAGCGTGCCGCGATCAGCTTGCCGTAGGCGAGGCTGCTCGTTCCCGGCAGCGCCAGCACCAGCAGCACGACGCCAAGCTGGTAACGCCAGATCGCGCGACCGCCGTGCATCCCCATCGCCGCGAGCCACAGATAGGCGGCGCCCAACAGCAGCATCGATGCGACGATGACGGGACGTACCCCGAAGCGGTCTGCGGCGCGTCCGATCAGCGGCGCCGCGATCGCCCCGCCCAGCGCCAGCCCGGCGGCGGTGGCGATGTCGCCGCGCGACCAGCCGAATGTCGCCTCCAGTCCCGGCGTGAACAGGCTGGAGAGATTCTGGTACAGCCCCGGCCCGAACCCCGCACCCAGCATCGCCGCAGTCACCACCGGCCAGCCGCGCCGCCATTCGGTCAGCGTGCGCGGGGCGTCATCGGCGGGAACGGCGAGATCGGTCAGCGGACAATATCCCAGAGGAGAAAGCGAGGAATCATCGTTCAACGCGGCGATGGCGAAAATGTTGTGGGCGTAACGACATCGTGCAGCGCCACCCAGGTGGCGTCATCGATTCCGTCGAACAGCGCGCGTTCGGTTCCGGTCATCCAAACCTGCCCGAGCGGGGCGAGGCGCGCGAACAGCGCGGCGCGGCGTACGGGATCGAGATGGGCCGCCACCTCATCGAGCAGCAGCACCGGTGCATGCCCGGTCAGCCGCGCCACCAACTCGGCATGCGCGAGCACGATCCCGAGGAGCAGCGCCTTCTGTTCGCCGGTCGAGGCGGTGGCGGCGGGGCGCGCCTTGTCGACATGCGTGACGATCAGGTCGGCGCGATGGGGGCCGACCAAGGTGCGCCCGGCGGCAGCGTCGCGCATGCGGCCGGCGTGGAGAGCGTCGGCCAGCGACGCGGCGTCGCCGCTCCAGCCGTCCAGCGCGATCCGCGCGCGCGCGATCTCCCCCGCCGGCTGCGCGGCGAGCGCCGCATCAAGCGCGGCGACCGTGCGGCGGCGGGCGACGTCGAGCGCTGCGCCATGCTGCGCCATCTGCGCCTCCAGCGCGGCGAGCCAGTCGGGATCGGGAAGCGGATCGGCAAGCAGCCGGTTGCGGTCGCGCATCGCCGCTTCGTAGCGTGCGCCGTCGCGGGCATGGCCGGGTTCGATCGCCAGCGTCAGCCGGTCGAGAAAGCGCCGCCGCCCGCCCGCCGCCTCGGTGAACAGCCGGTCCATCGCCGGGGTGAGCCACAGCACCGCCAAGCGCTCGGCCAGCGCGGTGGCGGGGGCGGGGGCGCCGTTGATCCGCACCACCCGCCGCTCGGGTGCGGACGCCAGCGCGCCGGTGGCGAGCGTCACGCCATCGTCGAGCGTGGCGGCCACCCCGAAGCCGCCCGGCCCGTCACTGCGCGCGATCTCCGACAAGGCGGCGCGGCGCAGTCCCCGGCCGGGTGCGAGCAGCGACACCGCCTCCAGCACGTTGGTCTTGCCCGCCCCGTTCGGGCCGTACAGCACGACGAAGCCGGGCGCGGCATCGGGCGCGATCGACAGCGCTTCGTGGTTGCGGACATCGGTAAGGACGAGGCGGGACAGCATGATGGCGCCACGCTGGTACGGGCAAAGCGCGGGCAGGGCGACTGTTTCCTGCGAAGCGACGGTAGTTTCGATCGCGTTGGGCTGGAGGGCGACAGGTCGGTTTGCGCCCGATTCCGGACCTGCCTGATAATCATCTACTTCTTGCTGCGATGCCAGAACGTCCCCAGCGTCACCACGGCCCAGACTCCTGGGATCGGAAGGAGGCCCCGCGTCGCGAAGAACCAAGGCACCACTTCGGCGCACGGCCTTGGGTCCTTGGGGCTATCACACGGAAAGCCAAGAAGGTTTACCGAAATCCAGAGCATGACGAGGAGCAGCACGCACCCAAAGGTAAACGCTGCATAAGCCACGAGGGCCATGATGCGTTTTACGGTCACTCTGCTGCTCCCACGAAACCAATAGCACAGCCAATGGCGAGTTTGGAAAGGTGGGTGGAACTTTCGCTTGCCACAAATTCGGGTGCCGACACCTGCAAGGCCCCGTAAGCGGATGCTTGCGTCGCCGCCCCGTACCGGCAACAGGGCGCGCATGACGACATCAGCGACGCGCAACGGCCTGCTTCTCGGCGTAGGCGCCTATGTCTCCTGGGGGCTGCTCCCGCTCTATCTGCATCTGCTGACCGGCGTCCCGGCGTTGCAGGTGCTGGCGCATCGTGTGGTCTGGTCGTTGCTGCTGCTCGTCGCGATCGTGCTGGCGATGCGGCGGGCCAGGCCGATCGTGGCGGCGGCGCGGGGGCGGACGTTGTTGCTGCTGTGCGCTTCCGCCGCGCTGATCGCGGTCAACTGGCTGGTCTATATCTTCGCGGTGCAGAGCGGGCATGTGCTGGAGGCGAGCCTCGGCTATTTCATCAATCCGCTGCTCAACGTCGCGCTGGGGACGATCGTGCTCGGCGAGCGGATCGGCCCGGTGCAGAAGGCGGCGGTCGCGGTGGCGGCGATCGGCGTCGCGGTGCTCGCGTTCGCGGGCGGCGGGGCCCTGTGGATCTCGCTGACGCTCGCGTTCAGCTTCGGCGTTTACGGGTTGATCCGCAAGGTGGCGGCAATCGATGCGCTGGGCGGGCTGACGGTCGAGACCGCGTTGCTGGTCGGGCCGGCGCTGGCGGTGCTGTGGCTCAGCCCCCAACCGGTCTTCGGGCGCGGCGATATCGACCTGCTGCTGGTGCTGGCGGGAGCGGTGACCGCCGCGCCGTTGCTGATGTTCGCCGCCGCGGCGCGCCGGCTGCGTTACTCGACGTTGGGATTGTTGCAATATCTCGCGCCGACGCTGCAATTCCTGCTGGCGGTGCTGGTGTTCCACGAGCCGTTGCGCGGGGTGCATATCGCCACCTTTGCGCTGATCTGGACCGGCTGCGCGCTCTACGCCTTCGGCAGCCGGCCGCGGCGCGCTACTCCCTAGGTTCGCGCCGCCCCAGCCAGGCGGTGGTCGCCAGATCCATCGTAACATTGCCGACGGTGCGAACGATGTCGGGGATCGTCTCCACCGCCACCAGCAGCCCGAGCGGGGCGATCGGGGCACCGATCGTGCCCGCGATCGGGGCAATCGCGCTGACATAGCTGACCGTGCCGGGCAGGCTGACCGAGCCGAGCGAGGTGAGCGTCGCCACCACCACCCCGATCGCGAGCGTCGCGGGCGACAGCGAGACGCCGAACCACGTCGCGACATAGATGGCGACCGCAAGGTTCATCGCCGGGCCGGTCGTGCGGAAGATCGCGACGGCGAGCGGCAACGTCACCCCGGCGGTGCGCACCGGCACGCCGAGCGCGCGTGCGCCTTCCAGCATCGCGGGCACCGAGGCGAGCGAAGATTGGGTGCTGATCGCCACCGCCTGCGACGGCAGCGCGGCGCGCGCGAAGTCGGTCAGGTTGAGCCGTGCGCCGGCCCAGGCGACCGGATAGGCGAGCAGCGTGACGATCACCCCGACGCTGGCGACGACGAGGATGTAGTGCGCCAGCGCGCCGAACGCGCCGGATCCGGCCCGCGCGCCGACCACCAGCGCCAGCGCGAACACGCCGAGCGGCGCGATCCACAACACCCAATCGATCACCACCAGCATCGTATCGCGCAGCGCGGTGAAGAAGCGCACCAGCAAGGCACGTCCCTCGGCATCGATCCGCGCGATGGCAAAGGCAAAGACGAGCGTGAAGATGATGAGCGACAGGAACGCATCGCTGGCGGCGGCGTGGACGATATTGGTGGGGACGATCCCGGCGAAGAACTCGCCGAGCGGCGGGACCGACGGCACCTTGCCCGCGCCGACCAGCGCCGCCCGCAACGCCTGCGCGGAGGCGGCGGGGAGCGGGGCGATCGCGAGGATCAGCGGAGTCGCGACCGCGGCGATCACCGCCGAGAGGAACAGGAAGGTGACGTAGAGCGCGATCGCACGCCCGGCGAGCCGTCCGGCGCGTGCTGCCTCGGCGGTCGACGCGACGCCGGTAACGAGCAGCGACACGACCAGCGGAACGATCGTCATCTGCAAGCCGTGGAGCCATGCCGCGCCGATCGGCTCCGCGACGGCAATCGTGCCGGGGACCGCATCCCTCGCGACGCTGGCGAGCGCGACGCCGCCCGCCAGCCCGATCAGCAGCGACAGCAGGATGCGGGTAGCTTGCGACATGCGGTATCTTCGCCTTTTGCTCGTCCGCGATTATGGGACCCTTCTGGGCCAAGCGAACGGAAGACACGATGGCAAGGAAATATTTCGGCACCGACGGTATTCGCGGCCTGACCAACGCCGGCGCGATGACCGCGGACATGGCGATGAAGGTCGGGATGGCGGCGGGGCGGCACTTCCTGCGCGGGCAGCATCGTCACCGGGTGGTGATCGGCAAGGACACGCGGCTGTCGGGCTATATGCTCGAAAGCGCGTTGCAGGCGGGGTTCACCAGCGTCGGGATGGACGTGACCCTCGTGGGGCCGATGCCGACCCCGGCGGTGGCGATGCTCACCAAGTCGATGCGTGCCGACATGGGGGTGATGATCTCCGCCAGTCACAATCCGTTCTTCGACAACGGAATCAAACTGTTCGGCCCGGATGGTTACAAATTGTCCGATGAGGACGAACTGGCGATCGAGGCGGCGATCGACGGCGATGTCGCGTTGGCGCCGGCCGGCGAGATCGGACGCGCCAAGCGGATCGACGACGCGCGCGGACGCTACATCCATTTCGCCAAATCGACCTTTCCCAGCGACCTGCGGCTCGACGGGATGAAGGTGGTCGTCGATTGCGCGAATGGTGCCGCGTATCAGGTCGCGCCCGAGGCGTTGTGGGAATTGGGTGCCGACGTCGTTCAGATCGGGGTCAATCCCAACGGCCTCAACATCAACGACAAGATCGGCTCGACCCATCCCGAGGCGCTGTCCGCGGCGGTGATCGCGCATAAGGCCGAGATCGGGATCGCGCTGGACGGCGACGCCGACCGGCTGATCGTGGTCGACGAAAAGGGCCGGGTGGTCGACGGCGATCAGTTGATGGCGACGATCGCCGCGGGCTGGGCGCGCGCCGGGCGGCTGGCGGGCGGCGGTCTGGTCGCGACGGTAATGTCGAACCTCGGGCTGGAGCGGCATCTGAAGGCGCAAGGACTGGGGCTGATCCGCACCGCGGTCGGCGACCGGCATGTGCTCGAGGCGATGCGGCGGCGCGGCTATAACGTCGGCGGCGAACAATCGGGGCACATCATCCTGAGCGATTATGCGACGACCGGCGACGGGCTGGTCGCGGCGTTGCAGGTGCTGGCGGAGATCTGCCGCGCCGGCGCGCCGGCGAGCGAGGTGCTGCACCGGTTCGAGCCGCTGCCACAATTGCTGAAGAACGTGCGGTTCTCCGGCGGCAAGCCGCTGGAGACCGACGCGGTGAAGGCGGTGATCGCCGACGCCGAGGCGGAGTTGGCGGGACGCGGCCGATTGGTGATCCGGCCGTCGGGAACCGAGCCGGTGATCCGCGTGATGGCCGAGGGTGACGATCCGACGCAGGTCGAGCAGGTGGTCGATCGCATCTGCGACGCGGTGCGCGCGGCGGTGTGAGGGTGGCGGACACTAACGTGCCCGCCGCTCTCCGCTTCTCTCGTCACCCCGGCGAAGGCCGGGGTCCAGTTACGCGACGTTGGTGACGGAGCGTGGCGCGCTATCACACGACCTTCCCAACTCGGCCCCGGCCGTCGCCGGGGCGATGAAGGATCAACGCTCGTTCAAATAGTAACGATCGGTCGCGTTGAGCGCTTCGTCGAGTTCGTAGACGATCGGCTGGCCGGTCGGGATTTCCAGTCCGGTGATCTCGTCGTCCGAAATTCCCGACAGATGCTTCACCAGCGCGCGCAGCGAATTGCCGTGCGCCGAGATCAGTACGCGTTGCCCATCCTTGAGTGCGGGGGCGATGCGGCCCTCCCAATACGGCAGGACGCGCGCGATCGTGTCCTTGAGGCTCTCGGTCGCGGGGACGTCGATCCCGGCGTAGCGGCGGTCCGCCGAGGGATCATAGGTGCTGCCCGGCTCAATCGGGGGCGGGGGCACGTCGAAGCTGCGGCGCCAGATGTGGACCTGCTCGTCGCCATGTTTGGCGGCGGTCTCGGCTTTGTCGAGCCCGGTCAGCCCGCCGTAGTGCCGCTCGTTGAGCCGCCAGTCCTTCTCGACCGGCAGCCACAGCCGCCCCATCGCCTCCAGCGCGAGATTGAGCGTCTTGATCGCGCGGGTCTGAAGCGAGGTGAAGGTCTGGTCGAAATCCAGCCCCTTCGCGGCCATCAGTTCGCCCGCAGCGCGCGCCTCGGCCGCGCCCTTTTCGGTGACGTCGACGTCCCACCAGCCGGTGAAGCGGTTTTCGAGGTTCCAGGCGGACTGGCCGTGGCGAATGAGGACGAGCGTCGGCAATCGGGTTCTCCCGTTAGAGGATCAGGGTCAGGAACTGGTTGTGCGGGCTGGGGCGATAGTCGGCGAAGGCGTCGCACGGCACGAACCCGGCGCTGCGATATAGGCCGACCGCCGGCTGGTACAGCGCGGCCGTTCCGGTTTCGAGGCTGAGCCGATCGTAGCCGCGTTCGCGAGCGATGGCGATCACATGATCCAGCAGGGCGCGACCGACGCCGGTGCCGCGTGCCGCAGGCGCGGCGCGCATCGATTTGACTTCACCCTGGCGCGGGTCGAGCGCTTTCAGCGCGACGAACCCGACCAGCACGTCGTCGCGCCACGCGGTCCAGAACGTGACCTCGGGCGCGGACAGGCCGGTCGCGTCGAGCGCGAAGGCGAATTCGGCCATATCGCCCCGCAATTCGGCGAGATGATGCGCGAGCAGTGCGGCGACGTGCGGCGCGGCCGGATCGTCCTTCCTGATCTGCATCATGCCCCCCGCTGCTTGTCCGGCGAATGGCTCCGATCTAGCGAAAGGTTCGATCGACACAACAGGAGAGCGCGTTCATGACGATCCGTCGCCGTACTATCGTCCATGACGGGCCCGGTGGGCCGTTCGAGGGCGTCTTCGCCTGGGACGATGCGCAGATCGGCGCGAGGCCCGCTGTGCTCGTGATCCCCAACGTGCTGGGGCAGAAGGAATCGGACAACCTGACGGCCGAGGCGCTGGCGGCGCTCGGCTATGCCGCCTTCGCCTGCGATGTTTTCGGGCAAGGCAAGCGCACGCACCGCGGCGAGGGCGCCAGCCGCTATATGGACGAACTCAACGCCGACCGCGCGTTGCTGCGCGAGCGACTGCGCGCGTCGCTGGACGCGCTGACGGCGCAGGCCGAGGTGGATACCGAGAACGTCGCGGCGATCGGCTATTGCTTCGGCGGCAAGTGCGTGCTCGACATGGCGCGGGCCGGGTTGCCGATCCGCGGCGGGGTGAGCTTCCACGGCGTATACGACCGACCCGGGTGGGAAACGGTCGCTCCGATCAGCGTGCCGCTGCTGATCTGCCACGGCTGGGACGATCCGCTCGGCCCGCCATCGGCAGTTGTCGCACTCGCCGAGGAACTTACCGCCGCGCGGGCCGACTGGCAGGTTCACGCTTACGGTCATGCCGGTCACGCCTTTACCGATAGCGACATGCCGGCGGGGCATGAAGGTTTCGGCTATGATGCCAAAGCAGATGCACGAAGCTGGCAAAGCATGTGCCAATTCTTACAAAACGCATTCGAGAACAAGCCGATTGTTGCCGGCGACACCCGAATATTGTAGCTGCATTTCGACGATCGACGTGCGACGCATGATCACGAACGTCGCTTCGAGAGTGAAATGAAGGCTCGGGAACGTTGGTGTTAATGGGGGTTACCATCTATGCGCCGGCACCCACGCCCAATGACGAAGCGGCGCGCGAACGCGCGGTGATCTCCTCAGGTGCGCTCGAGGCGCGCGACGACGTCGTGTTGGTGGATCTGGTCGAGCAGGCGCGGCAGAAGCTGGGGACCGGCATGGCGGCGGTGTCGATCCTGTCGCAGGACTGGGCCTATCTGATCGCCGTGTCGGGCGTCACCTCGCGCACCTATAGCCGCCGCATGTCGCTGTGCGGGCACACGATCATCACGCCGCGCGACGTCTTCTGCGTCGAGGATGCGCGCGCCGATCCGCGCTTTGCCGACAATCCGTTGCTGATCGACGGCGGGCAGGTGCGTTTCTACGCCGGCGCGCCGCTCGTCGATGCCGGGCATATGCCGATCGGCGCCTTCTGTGTCTTCGACCGCACGCCACGCGCCGACTTCGGCGCGTATGAGCAGATGCATCTCAAGCAGATGGCCGATGCCGTCATCGCGCGGTTGACGGTGCGTCGCGCTGCGCAGTCGACCGGCTGACGACTCAGCCTGCGGCGGCGGCGCGGTGGTGGCGGATCACCTCGTCGATGATGAAGCGCAGGAATTTCTCGGAGAATTCCGGGTCCAGCTCGGCCTCCTCGCTCAACTGGCGCAGGCGCGCGATTTGTGCCTCCTCGCGGCCGGGATCGGCGGCGGGCAGCCCGGTCTGCGCCTTGTAGGTGCCGACCGCCTGGGTGATCTTGAAGCGCTCGGCGAGCAGGCAGACCAAAGCGGCGTCGATGTTGTCGATGCTCTTGCGATAGCCCTTCAGAACGTCGTCGGTCATCACGGCTTCCCCGTCAAAGCGATAATGGTCATGCAGCCCGCGCTTGCGTTGCGCGCGTGCCTCCCCCTAAGGGCAGGAACAGATGAGCGCTACCTTGCACCGACTTCCCGGGCACACGCCCTCGCTCGATCCGATGATCGGGTTGGTCGCCGCCGACATGGATCACGTCAATGCCGTGATCGTGGAACGGATGCGATCGGAGATTCCGTTGATCCCGGAGCTGGCCGGGCATCTGATCGCCGGCGGGGGCAAAAGGATGCGCCCGATGCTGACGCTCGCAGGCGCGCGACTGGTCGGGTACGGCGGCGACCGCCACCACCTGCTCGCCGCGGCGGTCGAGTTCATCCACACCGCGACCTTGCTCCACGACGATGTCGTCGACGGATCGGACCTGCGCCGCGGCAAGCGTACCGCGAACATCATCTGGGGCAATCCCGCCAGCGTGCTGGTCGGCGATTTCCTGTTCTCGCGCTCGTTCGAGCTGATGGTGGCGGGCGGCAATCTGCGCGCGCTCGAGATCCTGTCGAACGCCTCGGCGGTGATCGCGGAGGGCGAGGTCAACCAGTTGACCGCGGCGCGGCGCGTCGATCTGCCCGAGGAACGTTACCTCGACATCATCCACGCCAAGACCGCGGCGCTGTTCGCCGCCGCCTGCCGGATCGCGGCGGTGGTCGCGGACCGCCCGGCGGCGGAGGAGCAGGCGCTCGACTCCTACGGCCGCAATCTGGGCATCGCGTTCCAGCTGGTCGACGATGCGATCGATTATACCAGCGATGCGGGCACGATGGGCAAGGACGCCGGCGACGATTTCCGCGAAGGCAAGATGACGCTGCCGGTGATCCTCGCCTATGCGCGCGGCGGCGACGAGGATCGGGCGTTCTGGCGGGACGCAGTGGAGGGCCGTCGTGCCAGCGACGCCGATTTCGCGCATTCGATCGATCTGGTCCGCCGCACGCGTGCGGTCGACGATACGCTGGCACGGGCGCGGCATTACGGCCAGCGCGCGATCGAGTCGCTGGCGATCTTCGCCGACAGCGCGATCAAGGATGCGATGGTCGAGGCGGTCGAGTTTGCGGTGGCGCGGGCGTATTGATCGCGACGGTTATGCCGTCATGGCGAGCGTAGCGAAGCAATCCAGCGAGTCCTGATCTGGCTCTGGATTGCTTCGCTACGCTCGCCATGACGTGTAGCGGAGGGTATTTGTCGAGAGTGGGCGGATCGGGCACGCCCTTCGACAAGCTCAGGGCGAACGGAAGAGAGTCGGCGCGTAACCCTCCGCTCGTGCTGAGCTTGTCGAAGGGCGTGTGCCCAACGGCCATTCTCCCGTCCCCTCGGATCACGCCCGAGGCGATGGACATTCGCTCAGTTTTCATCGCCCATGCGTAGCGCGGCGATGAAGGCTTCCTGCGGGATGCTGACCGAGCCGTACTCGCGCATCTTCAGCTTGCCCTTCTTCTGCTTTTCCAGAAGCTTGCGCTTACGCGTCGCGTCACCACCATAGCATTTGGCGGTAACGTCCTTGCGCATCGCACTGATCGTTTCGCGCGCGATCACCTTGCCGCCGATCGCCGCCTGGATCGGGATCTTGAACAAATGGCGCGGGATCAGTTCCTTGAGCCGCTCGCACATGCCGCGACCGCGGGTTTCGGCGGTGCCGCGGTGGACGATCATGCTCAGCGCGTCGACCGGCTCCTCGTTGACGAGGATGCTCATCTTGACGAGGTCCCCTTCGCGATAGCCGATCTGGTGATAGTCGAAGCTGGCATAGCCCTTCGACAGCGACTTGAGCCGATCGTAGAAATCGAACACGACTTCGTTGAGCGGCAGTTCGTACGTCGCCTGAGCACGTCCGCCCACGTAGGTCAGATTCTTCTGAATACCGCGGCGGTCCTGACACAGTTTCAGGATGCTGCCGAGATACTCGTCTGGGACGTAGATCACCGCCTCGATCCACGGCTCGCTGATCGACTCGATCTTGTTGGGATCGGGCATGTCG
>NZ_CAXIAM010000071.1:0-14248 GCF_964021865.1 uncultured Sphingomonas sp. | reverse complement strand
CGCAGGTGCGCTGCACCGGCGGGCCCTCGCCCATGTTCTGCATGTGCCCGCCGAACGGGCGCTGATAGATCGTGCCGTTGTCGTTGCGGCTGAACGGCACGCCGGCATGCTCCAGCTCGTAGACCGCAGCGGGCGCCTCGCGCACCATATATTCGATCGCGTCCTGGTCGCCGAGCCAGTCGGAGCCCTTGACGGTGTCGTACATGTGCCAGGTCCAGTGGTCCGGACCCATGTTGCCGAGGCTGGCGGCGATGCCGCCCTGCGCCGCGACCGTGTGGCTGCGCGTCGGGAACACCTTGGTGATGCAGGCGGTCTTCAGCCCGCTCTCGGCGATGCCCATCGTGGCACGCAGGCCCGAACCGCCCGCACCAACGACGACCGCGTCATAGGTGTGGTCGATGATCTTGTAAGCGTCGGCAGACATCAGGCGGTGGCTCCGAAAGCGACCTTGAGGATCGAGAAGATGGCGGTGCCGGCCGTGGCGAAGGTGAAGACGGTCACCAGCACGGTCAGCACGAAACGGCTTTCCTTGTGGGCGTAATCCTCGATCACGACCTGCAGGCCAAGGCGGAAATGGTAGAAGACCGATGCGATGAGCAGCACCATCGGCACCGCGGCCCAGGCCGATTGCAGCCAGATCCGCACGGTTGCGTGATCATAGGACGGCAAGGTGGCGATCGAGGTAAGCAGCCACACCAGCAACAGGAAGTTGCTGCCCGCGGTCAGCTTGTGATGCCACCAATGCTGCGCGCCATGCCCGGCGCTGCCCAGCCCGCGGACGCGGCCGATCTCGGTACCCATCACTTGATCCCCAGGAAAAGCCAGAACGCCACGGTCAGCGCGATCGAGGCGACGAAAGTCAGCACCGCCAGCCGCCGGTTCACCTTCAGCTCGAATGCCGCGCCGGTATCGAGCACCAGATGGCGGATGCCGCTCATCATGTGCTGGAACACCGACCACGTCAGTCCGACGCCGACCACCCAGCCCAGGATGTTGAGCGAACCGGTCGAGGTGGTGAACACGTCGAGGAACACGCCATAGGCGCCCGGACCCGCCGCGATCGCGGCCAGCCACCACACCAGCAGCAGGGTCCCCACCGTCGCCATGCCCGTGCCGGTCACGCGGTGCACGATCGATACCGTCATCGCCGGGCTCCAGCGATAATGGAATTGCATGGGACCGCTGAACAGGTGCGGGCTGCGCGGGCGGGCGGGTTTCGAGGCCAAGCGCGAAATTCCTTGAATATGAGCCGATGCTGGCGAGTTTGCGGCGGTCTATGCGTCCACCACGCGCACGATGCAAGCGCGGTGGGCCGATCGGCGCCGCCAAAGTCGACGCGGGTCCCTAACCCGCTGTTAAGAGATCGCCGCTAGTGCGGTGGCGTCCTTCCCTAATGCACGGAGCAGGTGTTGCCCAACGATTTGCCACCGATCGGATCCGTCGCCGCCGCGCTGGATCTCAACGCACGTTTCGACGTGTTCGATCTGGAGGGCGAGCTGACGCGCGCCGCGCGGGACGCCTGGGAGACGCTGCGTCCGCAGGCGCGCACGATCGCCGACGCCTATTGGTCGCACTGGAAGCGCTGCTTCGGCACCACGGCCAATCACGCTTCGTACGAAAGCGAGCGGATGATCGAGATCGGGGTCGCCTTCCTCGAAAACCGCTTTCTGCGCACCCGCGAACGCGCATGGGTCGAGTCGATCGAGCGTTCCGTCGCTTCGGCTTATGCCGCCCAGGTGTCGCCGATGGCGCTGCTCGCGATGATCAGCGCCAGCGATCGCGCCGCACTCGGCGCGCTGATGGCCAGCGTGCCGCGCGAGGACCCGCGCTTGCCGCAGCTCATCGACACGCTGATGCGACTGTCGGCGTTGGAAGGGGAGATCACCGTGGCGATCTACTCGGTCTATTCGGCACACAATGCGCAGGGCGCGCGCGACAAGCTCGCCGCCGACTTCCGAAACGAAATCGCGGTGACGGTCGAGGCGACCACGCACGAAGGCCACAGCCTTCGCTCCCAGGCATCGGTCGCTTCCTCGTCGGCACGCGGCATGCTGGGCAAGACAAGCGAAGTCGCCGCCGCCGCCGAGCAATCCGCCGTCGCGATGCGCGACGCCGCGTCCACCGCCGCCGGGCTCATCCGAGCGATCGAGGACGCGCGTGCGGAGGTCGAGGTCGCCGCCGATATCGCCACCCGCGCCGCCGCCCAGGCGGGCGACGCGGTCACCGTCTCCGGCGCGCTCAGCGACCATGCCAAGTCGATCGAGTCGATTCTCGGCCTGATCCGCGACATCGCCGGTCAGACCAACCTGCTCGCGCTCAACGCCACGATCGAGGCGGCGCGCGCCGGGGACGCCGGTCGCGGCTTCGCGGTCGTCGCGCAGGAGGTGAAGAGCCTCGCCAACCAGACCGCGCGCGCCACCGACGATATCGCCGCCAAGATCGCCGCCATCCAGGCGGCGACCCGCGTGACGGTCGATACCTCCGCCTCGATCCGCAACACCGTCGCCGAGGTACAGGATTCGGCCACGCGCATCCGCCACGCAATGGAATCGCAGGCGCAGACCGTCACCGCGATCACCGCGGCAGTCGACGAGACCGCGCTGGCCGCCGACTCGATGTCGCACACCATCGCCACGATCCGTGCCGATACCGAAGCGGTCGCCAGCGAGATCGATCAGCTCGGTTCGGGCTTCGAATCCTTGGCCAGCCGGCTCGGCGACCTTGACACGCGCGCCGGCAATTTCGCGACCCGCGTCGCCGCCTGACGCTTTGGGAACACGCCACGATGAATTCGCTCGTCCACCACGATGTACGACCGTTGGCCGACCGCGCACGGGACTTCGATCCCTGCGGCCGCGTGTCGTCGGACTGTGCGAAGATCGCGGAAATTCTGGACGCGTGCGATGGCTGGACCGAGATCGCCACCGCCTTCTGGACCCACCTGACGTCGCTTCCCAATGCCCCGGCGTCGGTCCGCGCCCTCCTTCCGGCCGAGATCGAGGGGCGGGTGCGCAAGGCGGTCGGGCACGCGCAATTACGCTATCGTGCCCCGCTGAGCGCGGCGTGGGAGGCGATGATCGTCGGACAGGTCGATGACTCGCAGGCGTCGGGCGTACCGCTGACCGCGCTGCTCTCGGCCCTGGTTGCTGCGCACTGCCGCACCAACACCCTCGTCGCAGCGGCGGTCGGCAGCGATACGCCGAGCATGCTCCGCCTCACCAATACGCTGCTGCGGATGGCAATGCTCGAATCGGATTTGTTGACGACGCAGCTCGGCGCGATCGGTGTCGCCCGTGCCCGCGCACAGCGCGCCGAACATGCCGCCGAATTCCGTGCCCGCGTCGGGACCGGCATCGACGCGATCGCCGCGCGCGGCCGGGTGGTGCGCGATCGCGCGCGTTCCACCGCCGGTGCGGCCAGCGGGATGATCGAGAAGACCAGCGAGGTCTCGGTCGCCGCGGAGCAATCGGCGCTGGCGATGCGCGATGCCGCGTCCACCGCCGCCGGGCTCATCAACGCGATCGGCAGCGTGCAGCGCGACATGCAGGTCGCGACGCACACGCTCACCGCCGCAACCGACCAGGCGGAGGGCGCGGTCGCCGCCTCCGCCGTGCTTGACGACCATGCCAAATCGATCGAGTCGATCCTCGGTTTGATCCGCGACATCGCCGGCCAGACCAATCTGCTCGCGCTCAACGCCACGATCGAGGCGGCGCGCGCCGGTGACGCCGGCCGCGGCTTCGCGGTCGTCGCGCAGGAGGTGAAGAGCCTCGCCAACCAGACCGCGCGCGCCACCGACGATATCGCCGCCAAGATCGCGGCGATCCAGGCCGCGACCCGCATGACCGTCGAGAAATCCGCCTCGATCCAGTCGAGCATCGAGCAGCTTCACGCCGCAGCCTCGCAGATCAACGATTCGATGTTCGAACAGGCGCGTACCGTCACCGCGATCACCGCGGCCGTCGACGAAACCGCGCTGACCGCCGATTCGATGTCGCACACGATTGCCGCGATCCGTGAAGGCACGCAGACGGTCGCGGGCGAGGTCGAGTCGCTCGGCCAGTCGTTCGAGATGATCGCCGAACGCTTCGAGACGCTCCGCGCCGAGGCGGACGGGTTCGCCAACGTAGCCTGATCGCCGCGGCGTCGTTACAGACGGCGCCATGACGAACATCCTCATCACCGGCGCCAGCCGCGGCATCGGCGCCGCGATCGCCGAAGCCTTGGCCGCGATCCCCGACGTGGTGGTCGCCGGACAGGGCACCACCAGCGGCATCGCCGCCGACTTCGCCGACCCCACCGCCCCCGACGCGCTCTGGGCCGAGGCGCTGGAGCGGCTCGACGGGCGTATCGACGTGCTCATCAACAACGCCGGGGTGTTCGAGGCCAATCCGCTCGACGCCGACGACGCCGACTGGCTGGCGAGCTGGGAGCGGACGCAGCGCATCAACCTCACCGCCGCCGCGCAGCTTGCGCGCCACGCGGTCCGCCACTGGCAAGGCAATGGCGGCGGCCGGCTCGTCAACGTCGCCAGCCGCGCCGCCTATCGCGGCGACTCGCCCGCACACTGGCATTACGCTGCCGCCAAGGCCGGGCTGGTCGCGATGACCAAGACGATCGCGCGCGGCTATGCGGCGCAGAACATCCTTGCCTTCGCGATCTGCCCCGGCTTCACGATGACCGGCATGGCCGACGAGTATCTCGCCAGCCGCGGCGGCGACAAATTGCTCGCCGACATACCACTCGGCCGCGTGGCGCAACCCGAGGAGGTCGCGACGCTCGCGCGGTTCTGCGCGATCGAGGCTCCGCCCTCGATGACCGGCGCGGTCCTCGACATCAACGGAGCCAGCTATGTCCGCTGATATCGACAGCTGGCGCGTCACTTTGCCCTGCACGCGCGCCGAGGCGGAAGCGATCGACGCCGCCGACGATCTTGCGATCGATGCGGTGCTGATGACCACCGAGGAGGTCGAGGATGATCGCGAGCATTGGCGGCTCGACGCCTATTGCGAGCACGAGCCCGACACCGAAATGCTCGCCGCATTGGCCGCGCTGGTGCCGAGCGCCGCCGGCACCGTGCCCGTCGTCACCCCGCTCACCGCGCAGGATTGGGTGACGATGAGCCAGGCCGGGCTCGAGCCGATCCGCGAAGGCCGCTTCGTCGTCCACACCAGCGCGCATCCGGTCGACGCGCCAGAGGGCGGCCGCGCGTTCCTGATCGATGCGGGGCAGGCGTTCGGCACTGGCCATCACGCCACCACATCGGGCTGCCTCGCGATGCTCGACGGACTTGCCGATCGCGCGATCACCAACGCGATCGATCTTGGCACCGGTACCGGCCTGCTCGCTTTCGCCGCCGCGCATCTCTGGCCCGGCGCCGCGATCACCGCCACCGACATCGATCCCGCCGCGATCGATGTCACGCGCGAAAATATGGCCGCCAACCATGTCGACGGGATCGAACTGATCGTCGCCGACGGCGCACTGTCGGAGGCGATCGCCGCACGCGCGCCCTACGACCTGTTGATCGCCAACATCCTCGCCGGCCCGCTGATCTCGATGGCGCCCGAAGTCGCCGCGATCGCCGCGCCGCACGCCGCGATCGTGCTCGCCGGGTTGCTGGAGACGCAGCGCGCCGAGGTCGAGCGCGCTTTCACCGCCTGCGGCTGCACCGTCGAGGCGATTGATCGTCGTGGCGACTGGTCAATCCTGCGGCTGACTGCCGGCGCCCGACGCTACGTCCCCACGCGCCCGATCGATCCCAAGGGGCGTGACGGCTGGGCGCTTGACCTGTGACCCGGTGCCGCGCGCATTGAAGCGGATCGCGACGATCGCGGCACGCGCGCTCGGCGTGCTCGCGGTCGTGGCGTTCGCCTATCTGCTCGCCGGCACCGCTCTGTCGACGATCCCGCGCAACCGCGACTGGCGTGCCCCGGCGGGAGACGGCGTGACGATCTGGATCGAGGACAACGGCGTCCATACCGGCATCGTCATGCCCAAGCGCGCCGCCGGGATCGACTGGACCGACGACTTCCCCGCCGCTGACCTTCCCGACCCCCACTACGCGGCGAACGATCACGTCGCGGTCGGCTGGGGCGAGCGGAACTTCTTTCTCGGCACCCCGACCTGGTCGGATGTGCGACCGATCACCGTCCTGCACGCCGCCTTCGGCAGCGACGAGACGTTGCTCCACGTCGAGCACATTCCCCGTCCGCAGGTAACGAGCGATGTGCGAGCGATCGTCATTCGCCCCGACGAATACCGCCGCCTTGCCACCGCGATCCGCGCCAGCCGCGCGACCGGTGCGGCGATCCGGGGCTATGCCGGCTACGACGTCTTCTACCCCGCGTCCGGCCGCTACGACGCGATCAGAACCTGCAATGCGTGGACGGGTAACCGCCTTGCGGATGCTGGAGTGAAGATCGGCTGGTGGACGCCCTTCTCGGCATCCGTGATGCAATGGTTCTAGCCTAAGCTTGAAGCAAAATCTCGTTCCCTGAAGCGGGATGAGTTCCGTTTTAGACACGCTGCGCATCTGCGTACGCAGGAACACGGGAGGGCCGTCACCCACCCCAAACGCGGGTGCATCTTCCGTAATTGCGAGCGTAGCGAAGCAATTTAGGGCGCCTGATCCGACCCTGGAGTGCTTCGCCACGCTCGCAATAACGAACGGAACCAGCATCAGGGCCGGCCCCGAGCACCCTCATCCGTTCGACGACCCCGTCTGGTTCGCCATCTCGCCACGCATCGCCGCCATCGTCGGCGCCGGCCCGGTCGCCGGCCGCAGCCCCTCGCGCTCCGACGCGGGCACCGGCGCGGTCGGATCGGGACGGAACGCCTCGGGCGCGCGCGCCGTACCCGGCGTCGGCGCATCGGCGGCGAGGTCGGGCGCGTCATGCTCGGCATTGCCCGCGGGCAGGAAGCGGTCGAGCCACCCCATGCCGAAGGCTGCGCCCACGCCTGCGATCACCGCGCCGACCGCGCTCGCCGCGACGATTGCCCGCGTCCGCCGGGCCTCCTGCGCCTTCACGGCGCGCGATTGCTGCTGTTTTTTCTTGCTCATGCCACCCCAACCCCTCCATCCGCGTCCGCGTTCCCGCAACAGCTGCGCTCGCCCGCGCGCACCTTCGCTGCTAAGCCGCGTCAAACGCTGACGGAGGAAGCGCATGTCGACCCGCGACGATCTGGTGTTGCAGACGCTGGAGCCCGCCACCCACGATCTTGGCGGCTTCAAGGTCTATCGCACGCTGCCGCATCGCGAGCGGACGATGGTCGGCCCGTTCCTGTTCTTCGACCAGATGGGGCCGGCGCATCTGCCGCCCGGCAACGGCGTCGACGTCCGCCCGCATCCGCATATCGGGCTGTCGACGGTCACCTATCTGTTCGAGGGCGCGTTTCAGCATCGCGATTCGCTCGGCAGCGATATCCGCATCACGCCCGGCGCGGTGAACCTGATGACCGCCGGCGCCGGCATCGTCCATTCGGAACGCTCGCCCGAGGACGTGCGGGTTGATGGCCCGCGGCTGGACGGCATCCAGACATGGCTCGCGCTTCCGGACGGTCAGGAGGATCGTGCGCCCGCCTTCGAGCACGTCGCCGCCGAACAGATGCCGGTCGTCGACGCGCATGGCGCAACCGCGCGTGTTGTGATGGGGTCGCTGTGGGGCGCAACCTCGCCGGTGACGGCCTATGCCGAGACGATCTATGCCGACATCGTGCTCGCCCCCGGCGCGGCGGTGCCGATCGACGACAGCACCGACGAGCGCGCCCTCTATCTCGCCAGCGGCGAGGCGACGCTCGACGGCCTCGCGCTTCAGCCGCAGCGGCTCTACGTGCTGCGCCCCGGTATCGCCGCGACGCTATCGTCGAAGGCGGGGGGCCGCGCGATGCTGGCAGGCGGCGCGGCGTTCGCGACGCCTCGGCACGTCTGGTGGAACTTCGTCCATTCCTCGCGCGACGCGATCCGCGAGGCCAAGCGCGCGTGGAAGGCCGGCGAATTTGCCAGCGTGCCCGATGACAGCGAGTGGATCCCCCTCCCCGAGGTGCCGAAGACCGTCAGCTATCCGTGAGCTTGGTGCCGTCGAGCAGCGCCTCGGTGCGCGCCTGCTCGGCGGCATCGGCGGCCTTCTGCGCCTTCGTCCGCCCGAACGCGGCGCGATTGGCGGCAGCCTGCGTCTCTTTCGCGGCGCGCGCCTTGGCCTTGCGCGCCTGCCTGAAGGAGACGATCTCGCCCATCGTCAGGCGCGGACCTGCTTGCCGATCGCATCGAGCAGGCCGTTGACGAACCCCGCCTCACGCTTCTGATAGAAAGCGTGCGCGACATCGACATAGGAGCTGATCGCCGCCCCCACCGGCACGTCGGCGCGCGCCAGCAATTCGTAGGTGCCCGCGCGCAGGATCGCCTTCATCGGCTTGTCGAGCCGCTCCAGCGTCCAGCCGGCGCTCAGCTTGCCCTCGACCAGCATGTCGATCTCGCCGGCGCGCGCGGTGACACCCTGCACCAGATCGTCGAAGAAGGCGACATCGGCGTCGGCATATTCGACGTCCTCGATCGTCGCGCCCAGCCGGTGCTGGTGGAATTCGTGAAGCAACACGGGGACGGCGGTGCCCTCCATCTCGTGCTGATAGAGCGCCTGGACGGCGGCGAGGCGCGCGGCGGCGCGGGCCTTGGTACGAGCAGCGGTGCGGGACATAGGCCGCGCGCCATAGTCGCTTGCCGCGCGTTCGTCACCCCCTGCCGCACGACTGACCTCAATCAACGAGATTGTTCGCAACGCTCCGCCCGGCGTCTCGTTCGGTCGGGGTAATCAACCCGAGGAGACGCAACATGGGCCTGTTCACCAAGGATATCGCGACGCTCGAGGATCTGTTCCTGCATCAGCTGCAGGACGTTTATTATGCCGAAAACCAGATCACCAAGGCGCTGCCCAAGATGATCGACAAGGCGACCGCGCCGGAACTCAAGAAGAGCTTCGAGACGCATCTGCGCGAGACCGAGGGCCAGATCGCCCGGCTCGAGCAGGTGTTCGAGGCGCTCGACCAGAAGGCGAAGGCGGTCACCTGCCCGGCGATCGATGGCATCATCAAGGAGGCCAACGAAGTCGCGGGCGAGATCGCCGACAAGGCGGTGCTCGACGCCGCGCTGATTGCCTCGGCGCAGGCGGTCGAGCATTACGAGATCACCCGCTACGGCACGCTGATCGCCTGGGCGACGCAGCTCGGCCACGACAATGTCGTCTCGCTGCTGCAGGCGACGCTCGACGAGGAAAAGGCGACCGACGACAAGTTGACGACGCTCGCCGAGAAGAAGGTCAACAAAAAGGCCGAACTCGCCAGCGCGTGACAATGGGCGGGAGGGCCGGTCCCTCCCACCCGTCGCCCCTGCGCAGGCGGGGGCCCATGTCTGTTAAGTCGGTCTAACGGCCCGACACAAAGCGCAAAGCTGCTGTGTCAAACCCCTACAGGACGACGCGGACATAGGCCCCTGCCTCCACCGGGGCGACGGAATTACCGGTTTGCCCGAATCCGCAACGCCACCGATTGCGCATGCGCCGGCAACCCCTCCGCGCGCGCCAGCGCGATCGTCGCGGGCCCCAGCTCGTTGAGCGCGGTCTCGTCAAGCTGCAGGAAGCTGGTCCGCTTCATAAAATCGGTCACCCCCAGCCCGCTCGAAAACCGTGCGCGCCGCCCGGTCGGCAGCACATGGTTCGGCCCCGCGACATAATCGCCGATCGCCTCCGGGGTATGCCGCCCCAGGAACGCCGATCCGGCATGGCGCAGCACATCGAACAGCGCCTGCGGATCGTCGCACGCCAGCTCGACATGCTCGGGCGCGAGCCGATCGACCAGCGGCATCGCCGCCGCCAGCGTCGGCACGATCACGATCGCGCCATTGTCCTCCCACGCCACCCGCGCGACGGCCTGCGTCGGCAAGGCAAGCAACTGCCGCTCGACCGCATCCGCGACGCGAGCCGCAAAGCCGGCATCGTCGGTGAACAGGATCGACTGCGTGGTCGTGTCATGCTCGGCCTGGCTGAGCAGGTCGGCGGCGATCCATTCGGGGTCGTTCGCGCCGTCCGCGACGACCACGATCTCGCTCGGCCCCGCGACCATGTCGATCCCGACCACGCCATACACCTGCCGCTTGGCCTCCGCGACCCACGCATTGCCCGGCCCGGTCACGACATCGACCCGTGCGATCCGCTCGGTCCCGTAAGCCAGCGCCGCCACCGCCTGCGCGCCGCCAACCCGCCACACCTCGTTGGCCCCGACCAGATGCGCCGCCGCCAGCACCAGCGGATTCACCTCGCCATCCGGGGTCGGCGTCACCACCACCAGCCGCTCGACCCCCGCGACCCGCGCCGGGATCGCGTTCATCAGCAAGGTCGAGGGATAGGCCGCGCGCCCGCCCGGCACGTAGATCCCCGCGGCATCCACCGCGCGCCACCGCGCGCCCAGCCGCACGCCCGCCGCGTCGGTGAAGCTGACGTCCTCGGGCCGCTGCTTCTCATGATAGGCACGGATGCGCGACGCCGCGAGTTCGAGCGCCGCGCGCAATTCGGGCTCCAGCCCGTCGAACGCCGCCGCACACGCCGCCGCATCGACGCGCCACCCGGTTTCGTTCAAGTCATGCCGGTCGAGCTTCTGCGTGAAGGCGTGCAGCGCCGCGTCGCCGTCGTCGCGCACCGCGCGCACGATCGTCGCCACGTCGCGCGCGACATCGCTCGCCGCCTCGCGCCGCGCATCGACCAACGTGTCGAAGCGCGCCGCGAAATCGCCGTCCTGCGTGTCGAGCCGGATCATGCCGCCACCGCCGCGCGAAACGCTTCGACCAGCGGGAAGACATGCGCACGCGTCTTCATCGCCGCACGGTTGACGATCAGCCGCGCCGACACCTCCATGATCCGCTCCACCTCGACCAGCCCGTTCTCCTTCAGCGTCCGCCCCGACGAGACCAGATCGACGATCCGCGTCGCCAACCCCAGCGTCGGCGCCAGCTCCATCGCGCCGTTCAGCTTGATGCACTCCGCCTGCACCCCCCGCCGCGCGAAATGCTGCGCGGTGACGTGCGGATATTTGGTCGCGACCCGCACATGGCTCCACCCGCGCGGATCGTCACCCGCGGCCATCTCGGCGGGCTCAGCAATCGACAGCCGGCAATGGCCGATGTTCAGATCGACCGGCGCATATAGCTCGGCATAATCGAACTCGGCGAGCACGTCGGACCCGACGATCCCCAGTTGCGCCGCACCATGCGCGACGAAGGTCGCAACGTCGAACGCGCGCACGCGGATCAGCTCGATCCCGTCGCGATCGGTGCGGAAACGCAGCGCGCGGCTTTTCTCGTCGCCGAACGCCGGCTCGGGGACGATCCCGGCGCGCGCCAGCAACGGCAGCGCTTCTTCGAGGATGCGGCCCTTGGGAACGGCGATGACGATCGGGGTGGGCATGGGCGGCTCGGACATGGCGCGGCTTTACGAAGGCACTGCGGCGGGCGCAATGACGCGCGCATGGCAGACGAGTCGACCAATCGCGCCGCCTTCGAGGTCCAGGCGCTTTATTGCGACGCGATGGCCGCGCCGCAGACCGCCGCTTTGTGCCGTGCGCTCGCCCGCGTGCTCACCCGCGACACCGCGATCGGCGCACGGCTGCTCGACTGGCCGGGCGAGCCGGTCGCCGACGCGACGGTGCTGCGCATCATCGGCGGGCTCCACGCGCTCGCCCGCCGCGGCGTCGCCGATCCCTTCGCTGCCGATGAGACGACGCTCGCGACGATCCTCGCCACCCACGACGCCACGCTGCTGCCCTGGCTCGACGGCCCGCCGCAAACCAACGAGGCGCAGCGCTCGGCGGGGCTGATGGGGCTGCTCCACGTCGCCGCCGCGCTCGGCCCGCATATCGAGGTGCTGGAGATCGGCTCCAGCGCCGGGCTCAACCTGCTGATCGACCGGATGCGCTTCAATCTCGGCGGGGTGCGCGTCGGCCCGCCCGGTTCGCCGCTCGCGATCGTCCCCGACTGGCGCGGCCCGCCTCCGCCCGCCGCGCCGATCGCGATCACCCGCACGCGCGGCGTCGACATTGCCCCGGTCGACGTCAGCGACCCGGCGCAGGCCGAACGGCTCGCCGGCTATGTCTGGGTCGACAATCACGAGCGTCTCGCACGGCTCGCCACCGCGATCGACATGGTCCGCGACCGCCCGGTCGACCTCGCGCAGGGCGACGCCGCCGACTGGGTTGAGGCACGCCTCGCCGAGCCGCAGGAAGAGGGCGTCATGCGCGTGCTGATGCATTCGGTCGTCTGGCAATATCTCCCCGCTGCCTCGCGCGACCGCATCCGCGCCGCGATGGCCGAAGCCGGCGCGCGCGCCACCACCGACCGCCCGCTCGGCTGGGTGATGATGGAGCCCAACCGCGACCTCCACCGCCACGAGGTACGCGTGCAATGCTGGCCGGGCGACAAGCCGATGCACCTCGTCGCGCTCACCCACGCGCATGGCGCATGGGTCGAGGGCCTCCCCGCCCCGTACGAAACCCGCGACTATGTCATGCGCCGCGGTACGTATGAGTGATCGAATTCCCACGTCATTCCCGCGAAGCCGGGAATCCAGACCCGCGGGTCCATCGATGGAGGCGCACCGTCAGAGGTTCTGGATCCCCGCGTGCGCGGGGATGACGATGGCGGCCGAACGATGACCGAAGCCGACTTCCTCGCCCGCCTCCGCAGCCTCCCGCTCCACCCCGGCGCGCACGCTCTCACCGACGACACCGCGACGCTCGCCGGCCTCACCATCACCACCGACACGCTCGTCGAGGGCATCCACTTTCTTGCCACCGACCCGCCGCAGGATGTTGCGTGGAAGCTCATCGCCACCAACCTGTCCGACCTCGCCGCCAAGGGCGCCGAAGTCGAAGGCATCCTCCTCAACTACCCGCTCGGCTGCGCAACATGGGACGCGGCCTTCCTAGACGGCCTCGCCGAGACACTGACCGCCCTCGCATGCCCGCTGCTCGGCGGGGACACCGTCACGCTCCCCGCCGACGCCCCGCGCGTCCTCACCGTCACCGCCTTCGGCCGCGACGCCGCCGCGCCGCCGCGCTCGGGCGCAAAGGCAGGCGACGCGCTCTACGTCACCGGCACGATCGGTGACGCCGGGGCCGGCCTCGCGATCGCGCGCGCCGGCAGCGGCGACCCGGCGCTGCTCGCGCGCTATCGCCGCCCTGTCCCCCGGCTCGCGGAAGGCCGCGGGCTCGCCCCATTGGTCCACGCGATGATGGACCTCTCCGACGGCCTGCTGATCGACGCATCGCGCATGGCCGCCGCCAGCGCGCTCGCCGTCACGATCGACCTCGCCGCCGTCCCGCTCGCGCCCGGCGTCACCGACCCGCTGGCCGCCGCCACCGCCGGCGACGATTACGAGCTTTTGTTCGCCGCCCCCGCCGACCTGCCACTGCCCGTCCCCGCCACCCGCGTCGGCAGCTTCACGCCCGGTACCGGCCTGACGTTGACGCAGGATAACCGATTGATCCCGCTCCCCGCATCGCTCGGCTACCAGCACGGCTTGCGCTGACGCCCTCACCTGTTAGCCTCACCTCCCCGCGCGACGTACCGGCGACAGACCGGACGCGCCACAAGGAGGGATGAAGGGCATGACGATCGTCTATCTTGCCATCGTCTGCGGCCTGATCGCCGTACTCTATGGCTTCGTGACCAGTCGACAAGTGTTATCCGCCTCACCGGGCAATGAGCGGATGCAGGATATCGCCGCCGCCATCCAGGAGGGCGCGCGCGCCTATTTGGGGCGGCAATATACCACCATCGCGATCGTCGGCGTCGTTGTCGCGATCGTGCTCTTCGCCACCTTGGGCACGCTGTCGACGATCGGCTTCGTCATCGGCGCGTTGCTTTCGGGGCTCGCGGGGTTCGTCGGCATGAACATCTCGGTCCGCGCCAACGTCCGCACTGCGGAGGCCGCGCGCGGCTCGCTGCAGGGTGGGCTGACGCTGGCGTTCCGCTCCGGCGCGGTCACGGGCATGCTCGTCGCCGGGCTCGGGCTGCTCGCGATCGCCTTGTTCTTCTGGTATCTGACCGGTCCCTCCAACCTCCTCCCCAACGATCGCGCGATCATTGAGGCGCTGACCGCGCTCGCCTTCGGCGCGTCGCTGATCTCGATCTTCGCGCGGCTCGGCGGCGGGATCTTCACCAAGGCCGCCGATGTCGGTGCCGATCTGGTCGGCAAGGTCGAGGCCG
>NZ_CAXIAM010000070.1:0-14632 GCF_964021865.1 uncultured Sphingomonas sp. | reverse complement strand
TCCGCGCGACGTTAATCATAGGGACGCAGGCCCGCCCTCGGCCACCCGGCCGGCCCCCCCCCTGTGCCGCGCCGCCCCCCCCCGCCCCCCCCGGGGGGGGGGGGGGGCGGCGAACGCAAACCGCCGCGTCAGCTGCGCCTCCGCGTGAACCCACCTTCTTCAGCCTCTCGCCAGACACTGCCAGATCGATCAGCCTCAAGGCTCGTTCTTGGAGGCCCCTCCCCTCCGCTATCCGGCGATCGACGTCGACACGCCGACATGACGACACGCCGACATCTCCTTCCGCCCTCCCACCGGTCGTCATTGCGAGCGTAGCGAAGCAATCCAGGGCGTCCGGGTTCGGCGCTGGACTGCTTCACACTGTCGATCCCATATGCCCTATCGACGGCTATGCATGTCGACAGTCCGACACACCGACGACAATACAGGTCTTTCAGACAACGGGGCAATGAAGCGTGTTTCCGGTCCACCGGATGATTGGATGCGCGCGCAGCGACCGCCCGCCTTGTCGATGTGTCGAAATGTCGACATCGCCGCTGCAATGTCTTCCGGCGCCGCGCTGCGGCGACGCTTGGACCCGCTGCACCTCGCTACGGCGACATTGCGAGCCAGTATGGTTTAAATGTGTCGACACATTGATACGTCGACACATCGACACATCCCCTTTTCTCCGTGGGCGGCACCGCCCTGGCTGGCCCGCGTTTCGGGCTGCCGCTGTGATCGACGTGTCGGTGTGTCGACATGTCGCGCCCACTTTCGTCATTGCGAACGTAGCGAAGCAATCCAGAGCGTCCTGGTCCGGCACTGGATTGCTTCGCTACGCTCGCAATGACAGCTTAAGCGTCAATTCCCCGACATGTAGACTATTCGACGTGCCGACACGTCGACACTGCCTGCGCTATACCGCGTTTTGCGCCACCTTCGCCAACATCCGCCCGAACCGCGCCGTCCGCTGGCGTTTGACACGCCCGCCCGCGCCCCGGTAAATCCGCCCCATGCGCACGCCACCCCCCGCGACGCTCCGCATGGCGGGGCAGGGGTTTTCCGCCCGAAAGCACGAACGTGTCCGGCGCACGCGCACGGAGCCGCACCCATGACCAAGGTCATCCCGCCACAGGGCGATCTGTTCCGGCTCGACAGTCCGCTGCTCGGCGATATCCAGGGCGAGCGCACCGTCGCCGAATTCCCGTTCTTCGCGCTCACCAAGCGCGCGCAGATGGAGCCGATGACCTTCGAGAGCGAGGCGGCGCGGATCGAGATCAACCCCAGCAAGACCGGGGTGGCGACGATCTACGACAAGGAAATCCTGCTCTATATCGCCAGCATCATGGTCGGGCGGCTGGAGGCGGGGGAGACGGTCGACCGCACGCTCAGCTTCACCGCCAACGATCTGTTCCGGATGACCGGCACCAACGCCTCGGCGCGGTCGTACAGCGCGCTCAAGGCGTCGCTGGCGCGGCTGCAGGGCACGCAGATCATCACCAATATCGAAACGGGTGGGGAGGGGTCCGACAGCGCCTTCTCGTGGCTGCTCAAGGCCGACATCAAATATACCAAGCTTCCCAATGGCGAGCGGCGCGTGAAGCATGTCGAGGTGATGCTGTGCGACTGGCTGCACCGCGCGATCCTCACCGATCGCCGCATCGCGGCCTATCACGACGATTTCTTCAAGCTCGGCCCGATCGAGCGGCGATTGTACGAGCTGGCGAAGTTCAATTGCGTCGACGGCGCGCGCTTCGAGATCGACGCGGTCGAGCTGGCGGGCAGGGTAGGGTGCTCGCTCGAACCGCGGTCGCTGGAGAATTTCCGCCGCACGCTGCGCGAGGTGGTGCGCAACCAGTCGATCCCCGAATATCTGCTCGCGCTCACCGACCACAAGGAGGCGGGGCCGAATGGCGGGCGGCCGCGGCTGACGACGATGGTCACGATCACGCACGACGAAAAGCTCCAGTTCGTCGGCCCGCCCGCGCCCGTGCCCCCGCGCGGTGCGCTGAACGCCCCCGACGCCGACTGACGCTGTCCGTCGGGGCAGGGCAAGGGTTTTCCGCTTGAAAGCACGAACCACCCTGACGGTTTTCCGCGCCAAAGCACGAGCGCGCGCCCGACGCCGGTTTGCGGCCCTTCTGCGTCCGATTTGGGTCTTCGACGCCCGGATTTCGCTCCGCACAAAGTGATTCGCGGCCGACGCCGGCGCAAAGGAAGCGTTGCGGGGGTCTTTTCCGCCCGAAAGCACGAACGATCGCAGGTCAGGGCGGCGTGATCCTGTTCGTACCACGCGTGGTTTCCCGCCCGAAAGCACGAGGATTCGTCCGGTTTTCCGCCCGAAAGCACGAATATTCGCGCTTTCCTACATCGGGACCGCCCGCCACAAAGATGAGGAGGAGGCGGATGCGCGATCGCACCGCCGATGGGGAAATTGGCTGTGAGCACATAAACGAATGCCCGGCACGAAGGCCGGGCACCCGAGATTGCTATATGGCAGCGTCGCCAAACGCTGACCGGTCCTAACGAACGACCTTCCATCTAGCGGTTTACGAACTCCGGTTCAAGGGAGCGCGCTTCGCGCCACGCTCTGTTTTTGCCTGCTGACGGCCCCTTGCGTGAGGGGACGAACGATGACCTGTACCCAGACGGCCTTTACCGGGGCCACGGGGGCGCGGCCGATCACCGCGTGGTCGCGCCGGCTGGTGCGCGATCTGGAAGCGCGCGCGCCCGCCGCGGGCGCGGTCGAGCGCAACCGGCTGTATCCGGTGCTCGACGGCGCGAAGGTGGGGCTGGGGCTGGGGACGCCCGCGCTCGAGACGCTCAAGCATCTGATCGGCTTCACCCGCCCCGATGACTGGAAGGAGGGGAGGACGCCGCTCGCCTGGCCGAGCAATTACACGCTCGCCGAACTCGCCGGGGTCACCGAAAGCGCGATCAAGGCGCGGCTGCGCCAGTTGCGCGCGCTCGGGCTGGTCGCCGCACACGACAGCGCGCATGGTCGCCGCACCGGGCGCCGCGACGCCTCGGGGGCGATCACCTCGGCCTATGGGCTCGATCTGTCGCCGCTCCGTATCCGCTTCGCCGAACTCGCCGCGCTTGCCGAGGCGCAGACAGCGCAGTCGCGGTTGTTCAAGGAAGGCCGGCTGGCGATCGCGCGGACGCGGCGGCTGGTCGGGCAGGTGCTCGCGCAGGCTGCCGATCTGCGGCTGACCGGCGCGCACTGGCTGGCGTTGCAGGAGGCGATCGACGAGATCGCCGATGAGGCTGCGGCGGCTCGGCGCGCGCAGGACAGCCAGACCTATCAGGCAACGCTCGATCGGTTGCCGGCACTCGAACAGATGATTGGTGCCACGATTGACACCTATATGTTCCCTACAGAAAGTAACGCGTCGGGGTCAAAAACTGCACCCGCCATACATATACAAACCAAATCCTCTTCTGCAGACTCTGTAACAGGCCTGCGAAAGCGTAGTTGTGATCCGACGCGTTCCGCTCCTCCCGCGGCGTCGGCCCCGGTGTCGCCGTCCAGAAGCGTGTTCAAGGCACGGCCCGCGGATCTGCTCGCAATATTTCCGGGTGCGGCGATGTACGTCACGACGCCGCGACCCGGCTGGCCCGACCTTCACGCCGCCGCAGCGCGGCTCCGCCACGATCTCGGCATCCGGACCGACACCTGGGTCGATGCGGTCGAGCGGTTGGGACGCGACGGCGCGGCGATCGCGATGTTCATCACCGCCGAACGTCAGGCGCGCGGCGACATCCGCGTCACCACCGGCGCCTATTTCGCGGGCATGCTGGCGAAGGCGCGCGCTAATCAGCTCGATCTGGGCAAGAGCCTGTGGGGGTTCCGCGGTTCAGGCGGGGTGGTGCAGTGATGCTCCGGACCGCTCGCGCTCGGCGAACAGCACCGCGAAGCCGACCGCGATCATCATGATGAAGCGCGGATAATGGAGCATCCCTTCGAGCAAGCTCATGAACAGCAGCGAATAGAGCATCCCGGTCAGCGGCAGCAGCCGGGCGTCGTCGATGCCCGTCCTGTGCGTCGCGACGATCGCGCGCCCGAGCAGCCACAACCCGCCCGCCGCACCGACGACGCCCCACGAGATCAGGAATTGCAGCACGACATTGTGCGGCTGCGTGTGCGTCCAGCCGACATAGACTTCCCAGAAGGTCGACCCCGAACCCCAGCCGAACAGCGGCGCATCGAGCCATCGCGCGAAGGTTGCCTGCCACAAGTCGAGCCGCTGGCCGGTTACCGCATTGGCGCTCTGCGCATCACCGGTCGCATAGAGATAGAAGTCTCCGTTATCAGGCAACAACGGCAACGCGAGCGCCAGCGCAAGCACGCTCAGCGCCGTGACCCGCATCATGTGCGCACGCGTCGGCCAGCGACGCAGACTGACGAGCGCGATCGTGGCGACTACGGCCAGCGCCAGCACCGCCGCGCGCGTCCCCGACCAGCAGGTCAGTCCAGCCGCGAACAGATAGGCTAGCGACAGCGCACGCTGATCCTCTTCCTCGCCATACAGCAGCTCCAGCATCAGCCCCGCGGCGATCGCACCGGTCCATGATCCGAAATGCCGCACGTTGATGAAGCCGGGCAGCGCCGAGCCCCATTCGATCACCCCGCCCGGCACGCTCGCCGCGGGCGGGGGCAGCTGGAACCGCCACACCGTTAGCACCGCCAGCGCGACCAGCCCGAGCGTCAGCCAGCGGAACAGTGCGGGGATGTCGGCTTGCGCCGCGCCACGCGCAAGAAAGTGGATCGCGGCGCAGAAGCGCAGATGGACCAGCGTGATCAGCGACATCAGCACGGAATCGAACGGATGGTGCGAACGAAATACGCTGCCGATCGTCAGCCCGGTCGCGAGCAGCCCGAATGCCAGCTTTACGTCGCGTGGCAATTCCTGCCACAGCGCCGCGTCGCGATAGCCGCGCCGCACCGCGATCTGAATTGTAAACAGCTCGGCGACGACGAACGGCAATTCGAGCAGCCGCGTCCACTCCGCCCAGCCCGGATCGACCCGGTGGATATAGGTCGGGTAGAGCAGTGCCGCGAGCACCGGCATCGCGACGCCCAGCACGATCCCGAGCCAGTCGTACAGCGTCCAGCGGGTCATCGTCGCGTTGATCGTCGCCGCCTGGGTCATGCACCTGCCATATCGTCGCCGCCCGCCTGCGAGCCGCCTCACACTTGCTGTACGATGTAGGGTTTGGCGAATGGTTAACGGGTCGCCACAAAATCCATGCTGTCGACGCCCATTCATGTTGCCATGTCGACACCACGACATGTAGGAATAGCGCTATGCCTACGATCGCGATCATCAGCCAGAAGGGCGGGGCGGGGAAGACGACGCTCGCGCTGCACCTCGCCGCCGCGGCGCAGGATGCGGGCGCGGTGTCGCTCATCATCGATACCGATCCGCAGGCTACCGCCAGCCAATGGGCCGCGTGGCGACAGGACGCCCCCCCCGAGGTGATCGACAGCCCGCCGCCCCGGCTTGCCGCCAAGGTGAAGCAGGCCGGCGAGCAGGGCGCGCAGGTGATCGTCATCGACACCCCGCCGCACGCCGACAGCGCGGCGCGCGCGGCGGTCGAGGTCGCCGATCTGGTGCTGATCCCGTGCCGCCCCAGCGCGTTCGATCTCGCCGCGATCCAGACCAGCGCCAAGCTGGTGCAATTGCTCCGCAAGCCCGCGTTCGTCGTGTTCAGCGCTGGCAGCCCCAACGCGCCGCGCGTCTATGCCGAGGCGGGCGAGCTGGTCGAAAGCTACGGCACCCCGGCGTGCCCGGTGCTGCTCCCCGACCGCGCCGCCTTCCGCCACGCCAGCGCCGAGGGACGCACCGTCATGGAAGCCGAGCCGAACGGCCGCGCCGCGCAGGACGTGCGCGACCTGTACAAATGGGTGTGTCGACAGCTCGACATGCCCGCCCCCCGTTTCCGCAAGAAGGTCGCCGCATGAGCCGCAAGCCCAGTTTCGCCAATCTGCGCGGCACCGCGACTCCGGCCCCGGCCGCAGCACCCGCCCCGCGCGTCAGGGCGACCCCCATGCCAGCGCCGGTCGCCGCACCTGCGCCGCTTCCCGAGCCCGCCCCCGTCTCGACGCGTCCGGTCAGCCGCGAGGGCCGCAAGCAGATCGCGGGCTTCTTCTCGCCCGACATGTCGCTGGCGATGCACATGCTCGCGCGACGGCAGGGCCGCAGCCTTCAGGCGTTGATGGCCGAGGCGTTCAACGACGTGCTGCGCAAACACGGCGAAAGCCCGATCGGCGACTGAACGCGGCGCGGGCAGGGGCGTTGACCGGGTGTACAGCCGGAGCATGACGATGACCGACCCCGACGATCTTCCCGCCGACGACGAACAGCCGGCCGATCTGCCCGATGACGAGGCCGAGGACCTGGGTGACTTCGCCTGAAGACGCCCCACCCCGATGTCCGTCGCCCGGACTTGCTCCGGGACTCCGCCTCTACTCGACGCGCACTGTTCTTCATGCCCCACGCGGTACATCTCCGCGTCGTCCGCGCTGCCGCGAGATCAACTCTTATCCTGAGTATAGCCCGGAGGTCGATATCGATCGCTCCGGGATAAAGGGGAGCCACACCGGCTCCCCTCCCAATCTCATACCAGTTGGCGCGCCACCCGCACGCCGCGCCCGCGGCGCAGCGCATAACCGACCGCGCCGAAGCCGAGCAGCAGCATCGCCCAGGTCGCCGGTTCGGGCACTGCGCCGCCGGTCGCGCCGCTGCTGGTGAAGCGGAAGTTCGCGTCGCAGATGCCGGTGGTGCAATTGCTGTTCGCGTTGAACGCCGGCTTGGTCGTCAGCAGCTGCCCGCCTGCATAGCCGTCGGCGGTCGCACTCGCTGCCGGACCGTAGACCAGCCCGAGCCGGTCGGTCGTCGCGCTCACTACCGCGGTATAGGTCCCGCCGTCGGTCAGCGTGAGGCCACCGAGATCGAAATCATACCAGAAGTTCTGACGCGCCGCGCCCGCGGCCGGCGTGCCGGTCACCTGCTTGAGCACCGTAGCGCTCAGGCTGTCGCCGTCCAGCAGCGAGAAGGTCAGCGCGGCATTGGTCTGCGCGGTGCTGATCGTCTGGAACTGGAAGCCGAATTTGTCGAGCGCGGTGCCGACCATCGTGAACGACTGGCCGACCGGGCCGTATTGGAAGATGCTCGTCCCGCGTGATCCGCCGGCATCCTGCACCACCGTCGCCGCCTGCGCCGGCGCCGTCATCACCCCAGCCGCGGCCAGCGCCGCCGCCATCATCATCCGCTTCATGATCCGCAACCCCCTGTTAATCTTCGTAAACGCCGCGGCATCTATCAGTGCGATGTTGCAGTCGCGCGACACGGTGAAAGTGTCGCAAGTCCCTGATCTGCAACCCGACTGTCATGATGACTGAGTAGGCCGCTCACGAACGAAACGGGTTAACGGGGGTCGTCAGATGAGCACGAACTATTGGAAGCTGGGCACCGGCGATCTGGTCCAGGACTGGAGCGACGCGTCGCTGATCACCAAGGACGACGACTGGAGCCGCGTCCCCAGCATCATGGGCTTCCGCGGCGACGATCTGACGACGCGCACCGGCACCGATCCGCGTACCATCACCGGCACCAGCGACGTCGTCGACGTGATCGCGAACCAGACCAGCACCGGGATCACCAACGGCGGCGTCGCCGAGTTCCAGATCGCCAATCCGGTCGTCGCGCTCCAAGGGTCGGGCACCGCCGACGCGCCGTACCTGGCCTTCTATCTCGACGCGACCGGGCGCAGCGACGTGCACTTCACCGCCACGGTCCGCGATATCGACGGGACGTCGGACAATGCGACCCAGCAGGTCGCGGTCCAGTATCGGCTCAACGACACCGCGGCGTGGGTTGACTTGCCGTCCGCCTATATCGCCGATGCGACCAGCGGCGGCACCGCGACGCAGGAAAGCACGATCGACGTGACGCTGCCCGAGGCCGCGAACGGCGTCGCGACGCTGCAGGTGCGCGTGATGACCACTAACGCCGCGAGCAACGACGAATGGATCGGGATCGACGACATTCGCGTCACCAGCAACGGCGCGGGCGCGCCGCAGCCGGGCGCGCTGTCGATCGCCGACGCCACCACGACCGAGGGCAACAGCGGCACGCACGACATCGCCTTCACCGTCTCGCGGGTCGGCGGCAGCAGCGGCGCGGTCGCGGCGGACTGGAGCGTGACGCTCCCCGGCGGCGCCGACGGCGCGAACGCGAGCGACTTCGCGGCTGGCACGGTCTTCTCGGGCAAGGTGCAGTTCGCCGACGGCCAGACCAGCGCGACAATCCGCCTGCCGGTGGTCGGCGATACCGTGCTGGAGGGCAACGAAACCTTCTCGGTCGCGCTGTCGGGCGCGACCGGCGGCGCGACGCTCGACCGCGCGATCGCGACCGGCACGATCGTCAACGACGACATCGGCTATCGCACGATCGGCGCGATCCAGGGGACCGAGGCGAAGTCGGCGTTCGAGGGGCAGCAGGTGCTCACCACCGGCGTCGTCACTGCGATCGACAGCAACGGCTTCTACATCCAGGATTATGGCGACGGCGACGCGCGCACCTCGGACGCGATCTTCGTCTTCACCTCGTCGGCACCGCAGGACGTGTTCATCGGCGATACGCTGACGATCGAGGGCCGCGTCAGCGAATATCGCGCCGGCACCGGCGGGCTGACGGTGACGCAGCTCAATCCGACATCGATCAGCGTCGACAGCTTCGGCGATGCGCTGCCCGACGCGGTGCTGGTAGGCAAGGGCGGGCTGACGATCCCGACCGAGAAGATCACCGATGGCATCGCCTTCTGGGAAGCGCTGGAGGGGATGCGCGTCACGCTCGACGCGCCGCATGTCGTATCGAACACCACCGACGATCAATGGCGCGAAACCGATGTCGTCGTCTCGGGTGGCGAAGGCGCGACCGGCATCAACGCGCGCGGCGGAATCACGATCTCGCCCGGCGACTACAACCCCGAGAAGATCCAGCTGCAGGCCGATCGCGCGGTGTTCGACGGTTTCGACCCCAAGTACAGCATCGGCGACCAGCTCTCGAGCGTGACCGGCGTCGTCAATTACGCCAACGCCACCTATGAAGTGATCGTCACCGAGGCGGTCAGCGTCACCAAGGACGTGACGCTCGCCAAGGAAGTCTCGGCGCTCACGGGCGATGCGACGCACCTGTCGATCGCGACCTATAACGTCGAGAATCTCGATACCAGCGACGGCAAATTCGACGTGCTCGCCAGCAACATCGTCTACAACCTGCGCGCGCCCGACATCGTCGCGCTCCAGGAAATCCAGGACGCCGACGGCGCGGGTACCGGCAGCAACCTGTCGGGGCAGAAGACCGCGCAGGGGCTGATCGACGCGATCGCCGCGATCAACGGCGGTCGCTATGCTTATATCGAGATCGCACCGGCCGTCGCGGGGTCGACCGGCGGTGAGCCGGGCGGCAACATCCGCAACGGTTATCTCTACAACCTCGATCGCGTCGGTTATGTCGATGGCAGCGCGACGCTGATCACCGGTGACGCCTACGCCAACAGCCGCAAGCCGCTCGCCGCGACTTGGGACTTCCACGGCGAGCAGCTGACGACGGTCAACGTCCACTTCACCTCGCGCGGCGGCAGCGATCCGTTGTGGGGCGCCAACCAGCCGCCGTTCGACGCCGGCGATACGCAGCGCACCGCACAGGCCGCGGGGGTGAAGGCGTGGGTCAACGACAAGCTGGCCGCCGATCCGTCGCTCAACGTCGCGATCATGGGGGACTGGAACGGCTTCTATTTCGAACAGGCGCAGACCCAGCTGACCGACGCGGCGCAGGGCGGGAAGTTCACCAACCTGAACTCGCTGCTGCCCGAGGAGGAGCGCTACAGCTACATGTTCCAGGGCAATGCGCAGGCGCTCGACAACATGCTGGTGACCGGCGGGCTGCTGAACGGCGCGTCGTTCGACGCGGTGCACCTCAATGCGGAATTCGGCGGCGATCGTCCGACCGATCACGATCCGCAGCTTGCGCTGCTCCAGCTCGGTCGCGACGCGGCGCCAGCGGTGCTGGCGACCGACGTGTGGAGCGACGACGTCAGCCACGGTTATCACAGTGCCGAGTATCTGCGCTTCGGCGGCATGGAGCATCTGCACATCGCGTGAGGCGATGTGGGGACGCCGGGGCAGGGGCGTGTGCCACTGTCCCGGTGCCCGGCACCCGCTTCGACGGACGCCCCGCCGCGGACCGCGGCGCGAATGCCGATCGTGGCCACACGCCGGCGGTCACCGCGGTGTCGCCGACGCACTATCGCTGCACGTTCGTGATCGCCGGCTCGTCCTACGTCCGCGGTATCAATACGCTCGCGGCGGATCGCAGGTCGTTCACCGAAGTGAGCTGGCTGGTCGCAAGGCCCGCCAAAAAGGGCGGTTGACGCTGTGGCTATTGCGGCGACGGTGCCGGTGTCACTGCCGTTCGTTGCGCCATATGCGCACGTGCCGCTTCGCTCATCGCTTCGGTTCCGGTCAGGTCGACGACATGCACCGTCAGATTGCCCATGCGCTGGCGCAGGCGCGATCCGGGCGGGATGCCGACGGTGCCGCGTACCGTAAAGCGATCGATGCGATAGAGCCCCGGCTGCGCATCGGGCAGGCGCATCGGGGCATAACGGCGCCCGTTGACATTCCGCACGATGCCCGGCTTCCACTGCCCCAGCCCGTTGGTACGCAGCATTTCGACATTGTCGACATGCCCGTCGGCACGGATCCAATATCCGACATCGGCAAAGCGGATCGCGCCGTCGCTCAACGATGTCAACGTGGCGTCGCGTGGGGGTGGATTCACGTCGTCGATCGGCGGGGCGTACAGCAACACCGGTTGCGTAACCACGCTCTGGCGAAGGCGCTCCGCCAGCGCATCGACCGCGGCCTCGTCGCCCTTGCGGATGGCGATGCGGGTTCGCACGATTTCGCGCATTTGTCTCATCATCGGAAGGCGCGGCCCGGCCAGCGTCACCGCTTCGTCCGCAAACCGCATCGCCTCGCGATCGCGCTGCCTGGCGAGCGCCAGCCACGCGCGCCGGAACGCCGCAGCCGCGCCCAGTCCGGACTGCCCGTTCGCGACGGCGAGCCGCTGGATTTTGGCGTAGATGCCGTCACCTAAGACCGGCTGTCCCAGCCCGACCATGTCGTCGGCGAAGTGGATTTCCTCGATCATCGTGGCGACATTCGCCTCCCCGAGCTTCTCGCGGAGCAGCACGACGTTGTTACGCGCCGCGGTCTTCCACAATTGCGTATCCCCCTCATGCTCTGCGACCGTCGCGAGCGTTGCGTAGAGACTCGACACCGGGCCCGGCAGTTCGGCGGCGTGGCGTTTGTTGCGGGCGATCGCGCGTTGCAGCGTGCGGCGCGCGTCGGTGTAGCGGCCGTCGGCGAATTGTTCGACCGACGCCTGCAACGATGCCTCAACCTCTTGCGCGGGCGGGCAATTCCGCGCGAGGCAGGCCGCGAGTTCCTTTTCCGCGCGGTGGCCGACGACGATGACGTCCTTCGGCTCCGCGGGGGGTGGAAGGAGCGGCGACTTGCGCCAGCAGAAGCAGCAGCGGACCCGTCATACCCGCAAGGCTCCGCCTTCACCCACCCCATGTCAAGCGCGGTTTACCGCCGTTTCAGCGCCTTCAACACCTTGGTCCAGCTCACATATTTGAAGTTCTGCGTGTCGGGCGCGTTGTCGCCGTCCTGCGCGACGAACAGCCCGGCGGGATAGTCGGGGCCGAAATCGCCGAGCGCCAGTTCGATGCCGTCGGTATCGCTGGTACCGTCGATGGTGCCACCACCGATCCGAAAATACCCCGCAAACGTGACGTCCGGTAGCCGGTAGAGTGTGTATTTGTTGTCGCCCTGGCTGGAAACGACGAGAAATCCGCCGCTCCGTCCACGCGGCGCGAGCGCGAGCCCCTCGGCATCGGCGACCAGCGTCTTGCCATCGACCTGCGTGACCGGCGTGGCGGTGGTCGGCGCATCCGGATCGGCGGCGAAGCGCCAGATCCCGACGTCTTCCTCCGCGACGTACAACAGGCCGGTGCGATCGTCGGCGACGCAGCCCTCGGCCTGGGTCGTGAGCTTCATCGAGCGGACGGTGGTGACGCGCGGCGCTGCGGCGGCGAGGTCGATCGCGACCTGATCGATGCGGCCGTCCTTCATCACCACGAAGCCGAACAACGCGCCGTCGCGCGTGCGCCGCCACAGGCACATGCCGTACGCCTCGCCCGCGCCCGACGGATAGCGGCCGAGCGGGACCAACGTGGCGCGCGCGGTGTCGAGCGTGAACAGCGCGACATGCCCGTGCGCGAGATCGGCGCGGTCGCTGGCGGCGACGATCACCCGCGCGCCGAGATCGCGCAGGTCGACGTTGTTGAGCCGTGCGAAGGGCGTGAACGACCGGCGCTTGCCCGTCAGGTCGTAGACGTGGATGCCCGCCTGCTTGTCGGTGCCGATCACGAGGCTCTTCGCGGGATCGCGGGGATTGCGCCAGATCGCGGGATCGTCCGCGGCATCCGCGGCGGTGTCGACCGGATCGGTCTCCGCGGTCGCGGCGACGGTCGGCGCGGTGTCGGGAGTCGGCGGCGTGACCGGCGTCGCGGTCGCGCACCCCGCCAGCAGCAGCGCGAAGGGGAGCGAACGCCTCACAGCTTCACCCGCACGCCGCCGAAGATCGTGTAGCCGAACTTCTCATATTCGTAGACGCGCTGGCGTTCGCCGAAATAGCGCACCCCCGCCGAATTGGTGAGGTTCTTGCCCTCGACGAACAGGTTGATCTCCTTGGTGAGCTGGACGCTGCCGGTCGCGTCGAGCTGCCCGCGGCCCTCCCAATAGAGATCGAGCGCCGGCAGATCGGCGTTGATCTCGTCGAGATAGTCGCTGCGCTTGGTATAGGCGGCGCGCAGGTTCACCGGGCCACGTTCGTAGAACAGGCTGGCGTTCCACATATGCGTCGACTGGCCGGGCAGGCGGAAGCGCGTGCGCCCGCCGAACGCGGTGTCGAAGCGCGCGTCGCCCGCGGTGTAGGTGTAATTGGCGAACACGCCGAACCCGCCCAGCGCGCCGGGCAGGAACGACAATTGCTGCTGCCAATTGACCTCGACGCCGTAGAGCTTGCCCTCGCGCGCGTTGACCGGGCGGCTGAGCACCGCGCCCGCCACGCCGTTGTACGTGCCGAAGCCGGTGACGGTGTAGCGATAGTCGCTGAGGTCCTTGTAGAACGCGTTGACCGCGATCACGCCCAGCGGGCGGATGTAATATTCGACGCCGGCGTCGACATTGTTCGACAGCGTCGGGCGCAGCGTCGGATTGCCGAGTTCGACGCGCACCGTATTGCCCTCGGTCGTCTCGAGCACGCGCGGGGCGATCTGCGGGAAGTTCGGGCGGTTGATCGCGCGGGTCAGTGCGACGCGCCCGATCAGGTTCGGCGTGAACGCCTGGCGCAGCGTCAGATTGGGAAAGAAATCGGTGTAGCTGGTGTCGCCGCGCGCATTGCCGATCGTCCCGTCGCGCGCCACGGTCGGCGCCTCGCTGCGGAACGACGTCGCCTCGACGCGCAGCCCCGCGATCAGCGTCGTGGCGCCGAATTCGAACGTCCCCATCCCGAACAGCCCGAACAGCTTCTCGGTCGCGCGGTAATCGGCGGTCACCGATTGCGGCAGGCGGCGCTGTGCCGTGCCTTTGGTCGCGTCGAAATAGCTGTCGACCAGCCCGGTGTCGAACCGGTCGCCGAGATCATAGCCGAAGTTGCGCGAATCCTCGTCGGACAGCAATCCGGCGAGCGTCTGCGTCGGCGCGGCCGACGCGCGCTGGTCGCGCAGCCGTTCCTCGTCAGCGCGGATGTTGCGCGCGCGATACTTTCCTCCGGTCGACAGCGTCGCGGTGCCGCTGCCCAATGGCTGCGGAATGTCCATGCGGATCTGGGCGGTGAATTCGTCGTTCTTCGTGGTGTTGGTGCGATAGCTGTTCTCGCGGAACCCGTAGCGATCGAGCTGCAGATGCTCGTTCGAGGTGAACAGCGAGTAGCTCGGCAGATCGGTGTCGCGCCCGAAATCGTACGACAGCGTCGGGCGCAGCGTCGAGCGGAACACCAGCTCGTCGCGGCGCGGATAGGTCTGCGAGGTCTCGCTATACGCGACATCGGCGCGCACCTGTCCGTCGCCCAATTGCTGTTCGATGCCGCCGGTGACGGTCTTGATCTCGTTCACCTGCGTGCGGTGGCGCAGCGCCTTTTCGATCCGCGTCCTCGTCCAGGTCGCGGCGGTGTCGGTCGATCCGGCGGCCGGTGCGGCCTGATCGGCGTTCCAGGTGATGCCGATCCGGTCGCGATATTCGTTATCCTCGAACCGCGCATAGGTGCCGCGCACCCAAGTGCGCGTCGCGTCGGTGGGGCGCCATTCGAGCGCCGCGGTGCCCGCGATCCGCTCGCGCTTCGTCACGTAATCCTTGAACAGCGTCTCGGTGACGCGCAGCCCGGCGCTGGTCGGCGTCCAGCTGTTCTCGACATTGTCGGGCTGGCGATCGGTGCGCGAATAGGGGTCAGGACATAGAACGGGCACAGATATACGCTCTCATGACTGCCATCCGAGACGCTGGCCGAGTTTA
>NZ_CAXIAM010000069.1:0-14960 GCF_964021865.1 uncultured Sphingomonas sp. | reverse complement strand
CCAGCGAAGGAGTAAACTCGGCCAGCGTCTCGGATGGCAGTCATGAGAGCGTACAATTCTGCTCGATCGCGGTGACGGGAACGATCGCGGCGCGCAGCGGGGTGTCGGTCATCGAGAAACTCCTGCCGGGGTGCGGGATCGCCGGTGCCGCGGGGCTTAACTTCGACGTTGGTCGGACGCAACGCGGCTTGCAGGCGTAACGACCTGCGGGCATCAAGGGAGGCGATGCGTCTCGCCGCTCCCTTCGTGCTGCTCCATGATGCCCGATCGGGGCTGGACCGCGCGAGGCTGTACCAGGCGCCGCAGCGGGTGCTCACCGCCTGGACGCCGGCCGAGGTGCACGACCTGCTCGCGGCGGTCCGGGCGTGGCGCGGCGCGGCGGCGGGGTTTCTCTCTTATGGCGCCGGTGCGGCGTTCGAGCCCGCGGCGGGGGGGGAGCCCGCCTCCACGACCCCGCTGGCGTGGTTCGGGCTGTTCGACGGGCATCAGGAGATCGCGGATGTCCCCGCACTGCTTCCCGATCCAGCCGGCGCATGGACCGGCGTGCCCGAGCCGGAGCCGTCGCGCGCCGACTATCGCGCGATGTTCGACGCGGCGCAGGCGCTGATCCGCGCGGGGGATTTGTACCAGCTCAACCTCACCTTCCGCGCGCGCGTGCCATTCATCGGCGATCCGCTCGCGCTCTACGCCGGGCTGCGGCAGGCGGCTGGCGCGGGATGGAGTGCGCTGGTCGCGACCGGCACGCAGACGATCCTGTCGCTCTCCCCCGAACTGTTCTTCACCCGCGACGGCGATGCGCTGGTCAGCCGTCCGATGAAGGGCACTGCGCGCCGCCACCCCGATCCCGCGATCGACCTCGCCGTCGCCCGCTCGCTCGCCGCCGATGCCAAGCAGCGTGCCGAGAACCTGATGATCGTCGACCTGATGCGCAACGATCTGTCGCGGGTCGCGGTCGCGGGAAGCGTGGCGGTGCCCGATCTGTTCGCGGTCGAACGCTACCCGACCGTGCATCAATTGACCTCGAAGGTCACGGCGACGCTCGCCCCCGGGCACGATCCGGTCGACGTCCTCTCCGCACTCTTCCCGTGCGGCTCGATCACCGGCGCGCCGAAGGTCCGCGCGATGCAGGCGATCGCGGCGGTCGAGCGAGGTACCCCGCGCGGCGCCTATACCGGTGCGATCGGCCGCTTCGACGCGGACGGCAGCGCGGCGTTCAACGTCGCGATCCGCACGCTGACGATCGACGAGGGTGCGGATCATGCCGTGATCGGGATCGGCGGCGGGATCGTCGCCGATTCGCGCGTCGAGGACGAATGGGACGAGGCGATGGCGAAGGCGGCGTTCCTCGCCGGCGCGCGCCGCCGCGTCGACCTGGTGGAGACGATGGCCTTCGACCCCGACGAGGGCGTGCTGCGGATCGAGCGTCATCTCGAACGGCTGCGCAGCAGCGCGGCGGCGCTGGGATTCACCTTCGACCGTCACGATGCCCGCAACGAGTTGCAGGCCGCGACCTTCCGGCTCCGCGCGCCCGCGCGCGTCCGGCTGATGGTGGCGCAGAGCGGCGCGATCGCGATCGAGGTCGCCGCCGCCCCGCCCGCCCCCGATCGTCCGCTGCGCGTGGCGCTCGCCCCGCTGCCGGTCGGCGAGCGCGATTGGCGGTTGCGTCACAAAACCAGCGACCGGCGGTTCTATGACGCCGCGCGCGCCGCGAGCGGAGCCGACGAGGTGCTGTTCTTCACCCCCGACGGGCGGCTGACCGAAGGCAGCTTCACCAACCTGTTCGTGCCGCGCGGCGATACGTTGGTCACGCCGCCCGCCGGTCCGCTGTTGCCCGGCGTCCTGCGCGGCGAGCTGCTCGACACCGGCCAGGCGGTCGAGGGCGAGCTGACACCCGACGATCTGCGCGACGGGCTATTTGTGGGGAATGCGTTGCGCGGACTAATGCGCGCGACGCTCGCGGTTGCACAATGAGGCCGACCGTCGCATAGGCGCAGCGCTTCCTAGTCAAAGGCGCCGATCATGCACACCTCCGCCGCGCTCGACCGCATCAATCCCTCCCCGACGCTGGCGATCACCAGCCGCGTGCTGGAGCTGAAGCGGGCCGGCGTCGACGTGATCGGGCTGGGCGCGGGCGAGCCCGACTTCGACACGCCCGACTTCGTCAAAGAGGCCGCGATCGCGGCGATCCGCGCCGGCAAGACGAAATATACCAACGTCGACGGCACCGCGGAGCTGAAGGACGCGATCGCCGCGAAGTTCAAGCGCGACAACAGCCTCGACTACACCCCGGCGCAGATCACCGTGAACGTCGGCGGCAAGCACACGCTCTTCAACGCGCTGGTCGCAACGCTGGATGCGGGCGACGAGGTGATCGTGCCCGCCCCCTATTGGGTCAGCTATCCCGACGTGGTGCAGTTCGCGGGCGCCACCCCGGTGATCGTCGCGGCGGGCGCGGATGTCGGCTATAAGCTGACCCCGGCGATGCTCGAGGCGGCGATCACGCCGAAGACCAAGTGGCTGATCCTGAACTCGCCGTCGAACCCGACCGGCGCAGCCTATACCGTCGACGAGCTGAAGGCGCTGGGCGCGGTGCTGGAACGGCATCCGCACGTCTGGATCTTCGCCGACGATATGTACGAGCATATCGTCTATGACGATTTCCGCTTCGCGACGATCGCCGAGGTCTGCCCGTCGCTCTACGAGCGGACGCTGACCGTCAACGGCTGTTCCAAGGCCTATGCGATGACCGGCTGGCGGATCGGCTTCGCGGCGGGCGCGCCGTGGCTCATCAAGGCGATGGCCAAGCTCCAGTCGCAATCGACCAGCAATCCGTGCTCGATCGCACAGGCGGCGGCGACCGCGGCGCTGACCGGCGACCAGTCGTTCCTCAAGGAACGCGCGCAGGCGTTCCAGGTCCGTCGCGACCTGGTGGTCGACATGCTCAACGCCGCCGACGGCATCACCTGCCCGAAGCCCGAGGGCGCCTTCTACGTCTATCCCAGCGTTGCGGGCGTGATCGGCAAGACCACGCCGGGCGGCAAGCGGATCGAGACCGACAGCGATTTCGTCGGCTATCTGCTCGACGAGGCCAGGGTCGCGGCGGTGCAGGGCGTGGCGTTCGGCGTCTCGCCGGCGATGCGGATCAGCTATGCCACCTCGGAAGCGCTGCTGACCGCGGCGTGCCAGCGCATCCAGGCGGCCTGCGCCGCGCTGAAATAGGCGCTTCCGCGAAACGATCGCTTTCTTACTGTGCGATGGAAGGGCGGCCTCGCTGCCCGTATATCGACGCCAGATGAACGCGCGGCCAAGCCGCCGTTCAGGCGTCAGGCGTCATATCGCGGTGGTCGTCACCCACTCTGGTGACGTGACGGCGATCGAGCGACATGCCGCGCAGGCGGCCAAGGAAAAGAGAGCAGCTGATGATCCGCTTCATCAAGTCCAGCTTTGCATGGCAGTTCGCGGGCGGTTTCCTGATCGGCGCCGCCGGGATGCTGGCGATCCACGCCACGCAGCCCGAAATGCCGGGCAACGCCTATGCGGCGACCCACGCCACGCGCTGAGCCGCTGCGGGTCGCTCTGGCGGAGCGACCCACGCCAACCCATATCAGGCGCATGACGCGCTTCCTCGCTTTCGCCGCGGCCCTGCCGCTCCTGCTCGCCGGCTGTGGCACCGCTCAGGCCGAACGCGCCGTTCCGATCCCCGCCGCGGTACGCGACGTACCCGCGACCGGCGGGATGCAGACCGCCGTGCTGGCGGGCGGCTGCTTCTGGGGGATGGAGGCGGTGTTCCAGCAGGTGAAGGGCGTCCGCGACGTCGTCGCGGGCTATGCCGGCGGCACGCCCCAGACCGCCAATTACGGCGCGGTCAGCAGCGAGACCACCCGCCATGCCGAGGCGATCCGCATCACCTACGATCCGCGCGTCGTCAGCTACGCGACGTTGCTGCGCATCTATTTCTCGATCGCGCACGATCCGACGCAGCTGAATCGGCAGGGGCCGGACAGCGGCACCAGCTATCGCTCGGCGATCTTTCCGCAATCTCCTGAGCAGCGCGCGGTCGCCGCGGCGTATATCGCGCAGCTCGGGCGGGCCCATGCCTTCGCGCAGCCGGTCGTGACGCGGCTGGAGACGGGGCGCTTCTATCCGGCCGAATCCTATCATCAGGATTTCTTCCGCCGGAACCCGACGCATCCGTATATCGTGCGCTGGGACAAGCCGAAGGTCGCCGGTTTCCGCGCGGCCTTCCCGCAATGGGCGACGCAGTAGCGCCACCCGCTGCCCGTCACCCCCGCCGGGGTGACGCTATTACGTAGGTGTCGGCGCATCCAGCCGCCGCCCCGCCTCGACCAGCAGCACCGGTACGCCGTCGTGCACCGGATAGGCCATCCCCGCCGCTTCCGACACCAGCTCCTGCCGCTCGGCATCATAGTGCAGCGGCGTGCGCGTCGCCGGGCACACCAACCGTTCGAGCAACCACGCGTCGATCGTCATTGCAGCGTCACCCGGTCCTCGCCGTCGTGGCGACCGAAGAATTGCATCAACTGCACCAGCATCTCGGCCCGCGTCGCCAGATCGGGTGCCTCGAGCAACGCCTGCTTGGCGGCGACATCGAACGGCGCGATCTGCGCGACACCGTTGACCAGGCTCACGTCATCCAGCCGCCCGACCGACGTCCAATCGACGCTATAGCCATGCGCCTCCGCAAACCGCCGCGATTCCATCTCGAGCGACGCGCGCGCGCCCAGCGACAGCGTCTCGTCGGCGGTCGTCGGCAACAGCTCGGCCTCGACCTGGCGGAACGGCGTCGTCACCACCAGCTCGCGCCGCACGCGGAACAGCGTCAGCCCTTGCAGGATCAGATTGTAGCGCCCGTCGTCCAACGCCTCGACCTCGGCGATCCGCCCGACGCAGCCGACATCGAACAGGTCGGGCGTGTCCGCATCCTCGCTGTCGGGACGCGGCTGGATCATCGCAATCCGTCGGTCGCGCGCCATCGCGTCGGACACCATCGCGCGATAGCGCGGCTCGAAGATGTGCAGCGGCAGATGCAGCTGCGGGAACAGCAGCGCGCCCGGCAGCGGGAAGATCGAGAGCCGCGTCGTAGCGGTCATCCGAACAGGATCGCCGACAGCTTGCGCCGCTGCGCCGACACCCACGGATCCTCCAACCCGACGACCTCGAACAGCTTCAGCAACTGCTGCCGCGCCGCATCGTCGTTCCATGCGCGATCCGCCGCGACGATCGACAGGAACCCGCTCGCCGCCGCCTCGCGATCCCCCGCCGCCATCCGCGCATTGGCGAGATCGAAGCGCGCCTGAAGATCATCGGGGTTCGCCGCCACCGCCGCCTCCAACGGGGCGAGATCGTCGACCGCCGGCGCCGACTTCGCCAGCGCCAGCGCCGCCGCCGCGCGCTGCACGTCGGGCAGCTTCGCGACGTCTTCGGGCAGCGCCGCGATCGCCGCCTCCGCGTCCGCGACCTGCCCCGCCGCGACCAGCGCGCGGATGCGCCCCGACAGCACCGCCTGATGCTCCGGCGCCATCTCGGCGAGTTGGTCGAAGATCGACAACGCCCGCTCGGCATCGCCCTCGGCCAGCACCTGCTCGCCCATCGCGATCAGCGGCTCCAGCTCGGCCTCCTGCGATTGCGCCTCGCCGCTGACCGGCAACTGGCGCAGCAACTGGTCGAGCATCGCCTTGAGCTGCGATTCGGTGCGTGCGCTGGTCAGGTCGGCGACCAATTGCCCCTGGAACATCGCATAGACGGTCGGGATCGAGCGGATCTGGAACTGCGCGGCGATGAACTGGTCCTTGTCGGTGTCGACCTTGGCCAGCACCACGCCCTTGTCGGCATAATCGGCCGCCACCTTTTCCAGCACCGGCGTCAGCGCCTTGCACGGGCCGCACCATTCCGCCCAGAAATCGACGATCACCAGCTGCGTCATCGACGGTTCGACGACGTCGGCGCGGAATCGCTGGACGGCTTCCTTCTCGGCGGGTGACATGCCTAACGTGGCCAAAGGGGCGCTCCTGAAATTGCTTGCCCCCTTATGTGGGATGGCGACGGGGGATACAAACCCCCCGCCCCACCCGCCTTGGTCGGAACGTGGTCAGCGAATCGCCACCCATCATCCGTCATCCCGGACTTGATCCGGGATCCCGCTTCTTCTTCCACGGTCGTGAGGAAGCGGGGCGCCAGATCAAGTCCGGGGCGACGGACGAAGGAAAAGATCGACGCCGGCACGCTGGGCGTCAGAAGAAGGGTTGGATCGCGCGGAGGCGCAGAGGACGCGGAGGTGTACCGCATGAGACACCATCACTCTGTCATTCCCGATCGTGACAGGATGAGCGCCCGATGCGACAAACGCATCAACTCTGCGCCCTCTGCGCCTCCGCGTGCAAATCTCTCTCCCCTACGCTTCCCCACGAACCCGATCGTCGCCCCTAGAACGCCGCCGTCAGCGCGAAGACCACCTTGGCATCTGCGATCGACCCGACGCCGTCCTGCCCGCGGCTGAAGCTCGGCTGCAGATACGCGGCCTTCCGGTCGGTGATGTTGGTGTCGACATAGGCGACGCCGACGGTCAGCGGCGTGCTGGGGATCACATAGTCGACGCCCAGCAGCCAGTCGGCATAGGCACCGGTCGGCGTCACGCTGGTCGCGAACGGCCCCAAGCCCTTGTTGCCGCTCGACGCGCCGATATGCGCCTTGGCGGTCAGCCCGGTGTTCGGGATCGCCGCGGCGGCATCCCCCCAGACGTACAGGTTGTCGCCCTTCGCGCCCGGCCGGCTGTAGCCGGTCCCGTTGTCATAATCGACGTTCGCGGCGACCGTCCCGTTCGCCGACCACGCGCCCAGCGCTTCCTGCTTCGGCGCATAGGCGACGCCTGCGGTCAAGCTGACCGGGCCGGCGGTGCCCGACAGCTTGGCGTAGGGCTCGATGAAGTCGGTGTTGTCGAAGCCGCCCGGGTACATGTACCAGGTCGCTCCGACGTCCAGCGTGCCGCCGCCGACCGGCAACTTGTAACCTGCGATCAGGTCCAGCTCCATATTGGCGCCGCCGAACGTGCCCCATCCGCTGAGGTTCGATCCCCAGGTGCCGATATAGATGCCGCTTTCATGCGCGATCGTGAAGCCACCCTGCACGGCGAGGTTCTCGTCCGACTGCGAGACGCCGCGGAAGCGATAGTCGCTGACCAGACCGACCGAGCCGGAGACGGTGACCGCTTTCGGCGGCGCTTCTTCCTGGGCGGCGGCGGGAACGGCAGCCAGCGCCAGCATGGCGGTGGGAATAAGGAATGCGTACTTCATGGAACCTCCTGATGGGAAGAGGCTCCTCCTGCTTGCGGTCCGCTTCGCTCTCTCCCGCCGTAGCCGGCAGGAGGGCGATGGCTGGCCCACCGTCAAAACCTATGTACACCGCATTGCAGCAATGTGTCTGATCTGCATCAAAACATTGCCAAGCGGCAACGTCAGTGCTGATCGTCGTTCAGTGTGGCGATCCGGCCACGCGCGCCGGTGACCCGCACCGACTGGCCGGAGGCGCGGCGGCGCTGGAACCAGTCGCGCAACATTTCCGCGCTGGTATGATCGACCGCGTTGAGCCGCGTCGCGTCGATCCGCACCGGCGTGTCGGTCGGCACACGGTCGAGCGTCTCGGACAGCTTGGGCAACGTGACGAAGGTCGCGGTGCCGTCCAGCGTGATCGCGTGGGTGTCGGCTTCCTGCCCTTCATAGACGCGCAGCCGCAGCCGGTGGAGGTTGGGGATCAGTTCGAGCATCGTCAGCCCGATCCCAACCAGCACCCCGGTCAGCAGGTCGGTCGACACTACCGTCACCAGCGTCGCCGCCCAGATCAGCACCGGCAGCACGCCATAATCGCGGAACAGGTGCGTGGCATGCTTGACGCTGACCAGCCGGAAGCCCGTGACGACGAGGATCGCGCCCAGCGCCGCCATCGGGATCAGCTTAAGCACGAACGGCAGCGCCGCGACGAAGCCGAGGATCCATACGCCGTGCAGCATCGCCGACAACCGCGTCGCCGCGCCCGCCTGCACGTTCGCCGAACTGCGTACGATCACGCCGGTCATCGGCAGCGCGCCGGCGAAGCCGCACAGCAGGTTGCCGATGCCCTGCGCCCGCAGCTCCTTGTTGTAATCGGTGCGAACGCCGTTGTGCATCTTGTCGACCGCCGCCGCCGACAGCAGCGTCTCGGCCGAGGCGATGAACGCGATCGCGACCGCGGCGGCGATTACCGATGGGTCGAGCAACCGCATGAAGCCTTCGCCGCTCGGCGGGGTGATCGCGGCGACGATCGAATCGGGCACCTGCACCCGCGCCACCTCCAGCCCGAACAGCAGCGAGACGATCGTCCCGACCAGCACCCCGACGAGCGCGCCCGGCAACAGCCGCAGCGATGCGGGGCGCAGCTTTTCCCAGCCAATCATCGCCGCGATCGTCACCACGCCGATCGCGAACGCGAACTCGGTCGCCTGCAGATTGCTCGGCGACAGGCCGAACAGCCGCCCCGGCATCGCCGCGAGGTTCTGGAGCCCGCTTGGCAACGGACGATGATCGAACAGGACGTGGAACTGTCCGACGACAATCAGCACACCGATCCCCGCGAGCATCCCGTGCACCACCGCGGGGGAAATGGCCTTGAACCACCCGCCCAGCCGGAACACGCCGGCTACCACCTGCACCGCACCGGCCACCACCAGGATCGGCCCGAGCGCCGCCAGTCCCTGATCGCGCACCAGCTCATAGACGATCACCGCCAGCCCGGCGGCCGGGCCGCTCACCTGCAGCGGCGAACCGGCGAGCGCGCCGACGATGATCCCGCCGATGATGCCGGTGATCAGCCCCTTCTCGGCGGGCGCGCCCGAGGCGATCGCGATCCCCATGCACAGCGGCATCGCGACCAGGAAGACGACGATCGACGCGGTCAGATCGCGCCCGAGCAGCGAGACGGACGGCACCGAGATGCCCGGCCGGGTCATCGCCGGATCGGCCGCGGGAACCACGCTGGCCATTATGCGTCCAACCGAAACGATCGCGCGGCGATCACATGGGGGCGTTCGCCTGCGATGGCCACGTCGACTCTCCTGATGCTAACCGATCAGGTCGTACGGCGCGCTTCTTGCTGTCGTGCGGCGTATCCGTGTCATTTCGTTTCCTGCGGCGGCAGGACGATCTCCGCGCAAAGCCCGCCGCCGTCGCGGTTGGCGAGGGTCAGCCGCCCGCCTTCCTCCGCAACCGCCAGCTGGACGATCGACAGGCCCAGACCGAATCCGACCGTGTCGCGCGATCGTGCGGGGTCGAGCCGCACGAACGGTTCGAGCACATGCTCCAGCTCATCGTCCGGGATCCCCGGCCCGTCGTCTTCGATGCGAATCACGGCACCGGGGCGGTCGGTCATGAGCCTGATCGTGACCGTGTCGCCATAATGCAGGGCATTTTCGACCAGATTGACCAACGCACGCTTGAATCCGATGCGCCGCAGCCGCCACTCGCAATGATCCGGGCCGATATAATGTGCTACCCGCCCGCGATCCTCGGCATCGTCGGCCAGCGTCGCGCACAGCACCGCCAGATCGACGACGCTGGTCGGCTCCGGCTCCGCCGACCCGCCGAGGAAAGCGAGCAGCGAGGTGATCATCGCCTCCATCTCACTGACATCGCGGACGATTGCGTTGCGGGTCTCGACATCGGGCAGGGCCTCGGTCCGCAGGTGCAGCCGCGCCAGCGGGGTGCGCAGGTCGTGCCCGACCGCCGCCAGCGCCTGCGTCCGCCCCGCGATCAACGCCTGGATACGGTCCTGCATCCGGTTGAACGCGGTGATGACGCGCCGCACCTCGCCCGGCCCATCCTCCTCAACATGCTCGACAATTCCGTGCCCGACGCGATCCGCCGCGGTCGCCAGCCGCCGCAACGGCAGCAACACGCGCCGCAGCAGCAGCGCCCCCAGCAGCATCAACGCGATCGCCGGCACCATCGCCAGCGCGATCCGCTCGAACGACAGGTTGAGGTTCGCAATCGGCTGGCGCGTGCGGAAAAACAGCCAGCTTCCGTCGTCTAGCCGCAAACCACCGGTCACCACCGATCGCCGCCCCGGCGATTGCAGCCGCAGCCACAGGTCGGTCGACGCCAGCGACGGCTCCCATTCGAGCACTTGGCGATGCATCTCATCGAGCGCCGGCGCGATCGCCGGCACCGCGGGCAAGGTCGCGCTCCATTGCAGCGCATAACGGTCGGTCGTCAGTTCCGTCGCCATCGCCGGGCGTTCGACTTGCGGGCGCTCGGCGATCAACCGCCGGCTGATGACCAGATGTTCGGCAAGCCGGTTCGCCTCGTCGTCGCGCACCGCGAACCCACTCGCACGCTCGTACAGCAAGGTACTGGCACCGAATTCGATCACCAGCGTCAAAAGCAGGATGCCCAGCACCTGCCCCAGCAGGCCGACTGCCGGGCGGCGCAGGAAGGTCATGCGCTCAGCTGCGCTCGACCGGCGCGTTGAGCATATAGCCGACCCCGCGCACCGTCACGATCGGCGCCGGCGCGCCCGCGCTGCCCAGCTTGCGCCGCAGCCGGCTGACCAGCACGTCGATCGAACGATCCGAACTGTCGCCCAGCCGCGTCCGGCTCAGCTCGATCAGCCGCTCGCGCGCGATCACGCGTTGCGCATGATCGGCCAGCACCACCAAAAGGTCGAATTCCGCACCGGTCAGGTCGACGATCGCGCCGCTCGGCGAGGCGAGTTCGCGGCGGGGCAGGTTCACTGTCCAGCCATCGAAGGTCAGCATCCCCTGATCGCCCGCCCCCGCACGCCGGTCGAGCGCCGGGCGGCGCAGCACCGCGCGCACCCGCGCCACCAGCTCGCGCGTCCCGAACGGCTTGGCGATATAATCGTCCGCGCCCAGCTCCAGCCCGACCACGCGATCGGTTTCGCTGGCGCGCGCCGACATGAAGATGATCGGCACGTCGCTCTTCTGGCGCAGCGACCGGCACAGATCGATCCCGCTCGTCCCCGGGAGCATGATGTCGAGCAAGACGAGGTCGACCGGCCCGGCATCGAGCGCCAGCCACATCTCCGGCGCGGCGGAGGCCGGACGAACGGCAAAGCCATTCTCCTGAAGCGCGCGGGCGGTCAGCATTCGGAGCGACGGATCGTCCTCGACAAGCAGGATCGTAGGGGCGGTCATGCTCGCAGGACGTAGGGGCCGGACCGGACCCGGTCAATTCGGCGCGGGAAAAACGCAATGGTTCGTAAAAAAAGCTGTTGCGGGGTACCGACACCGCTGCTAGTGGCGCCACCTCACCCGACGGGAGCAGCCAAATGCTTCCGATCACGGCGCCAGAGCGGGCGTAGCTCAGGGGTAGAGCACAACCTTGCCAAGGTTGGGGTCGAGGGTTCGAATCCCTTCGCCCGCTCCAGTTTTCCGACAGACAAACGCGCGTTCCCTTCGGGGATCTTTCGCAACGCTGCGGACACCTCATTTTCCGTCGTTGGTGACGATGCGGCGGCGCTGCGCTACGGGCGCGCGCATGACGCCGTTCTTCTCGCCCCTGCTCGCCGGTGCACATTGGCCGGCGCGTTTGCTCGCCTGTCTCGGCGCGGCGCTGTGCCTCGCACTGACCTTCCTCGTCTGTGCGCGCCTGCCGCTGAGCCACGCCGACCTGCCGATCATCGTCGCACCGCTCGGCGCCTCGGCGGTGCTGGTGTTCGCGGTGCCGGCCAGCCCGCTGGCGCAGCCGTGGCCGGTGATCGGCGGCAATGTCGTCTCGGCGCTGGTCGGGGTCGCGGCCTATCATCTGATCCCGCAGACCGCGCTGGCGGCGGGGGTCGCGGTCGGCGGCGCGATCCTCGGGATGTCGCTGCTGCGCTGCCTCCACCCGCCCGGCGGCGCGGCGGCGCTGACCGCGGTGATCGGCAGCCCCGGCGTGCATGCCGCGGGCTGGACCTTCGCCTTCGCGCCGGTCGGGATCAACTCGGTCGCGCTGGTCGTGCTGGGCATCCTCTATCATCGTATGACCCGCCATTCCTATCCGCATCGCGCCGCCGCGCCGGTCGCTGCGCCAGCGCCGGGGCTGCACGCCGCCGATATCGACGCCGCGCTCGCCGACCTGCACGAGACGTTCGACATCGCGCCCGAGGATCTCGACGCGCTGCTGACCCGCGCCGAGGCGCACGCCGCCGCGCGCCGCGCCGGCTCGACAAAAACGCGGCAACCCGGCACGCCGGTGCGATGACGGCTTCTTCGATTCGCGTGGGCATCGGCGGCTGGACCTACGAGCCGTGGCGCGGCACCTTCTATCCCGAGAAATGGCCGCAGAAGCGCGAGCTGGACTATGCCAGCCGCCACGTCACCGCGATCGAGGTGAACGGCACCTTCTATTCCTCGTTCAAGCCTGCGACCTTCGCCGGTTGGCGCGACACCGCGCCAGAGGGGTTCGTCTTCGCGCTCAAGGCGTCACGCTATTGCGTGACGCGCAAGGTGCTGGCCGAAGCAGGCGAGTCGATCGCGCGCTTCGTCGGGCAGGGGATCGTCGAGCTGGGCGACATGCTCGGGCCAATCCTGTGGCAGCTGCCCGCGACCCGCAAGTTCGATGCGGACGACGTTGGCGCGTTTCTCAACTTGTTGCCCGCCAGCGTGGCCGGCGCGCCGCTGCGTCACGCGATCCAGGTGCGGCACGAAAGCTTCGCCACGCCCGAGTTCGTCGCGCTGTGCCGCGCCGCCCGGGTGGCGATCGTGCATGGTGATTCGGCGGATTATCCGGCGCTCGCCGACGTGTCGGGCGACTTCGTTTATGCGCGGCTGGAGGATGCGCGCGAGGAGGAGCCGACCGGCTATGCTCCGGCTGCACTCGACCGCTGGCGCGACGTCGCGCTGGCGTGGGCGGCGGGCAAGAGCCCGGAGGGGCTGCCGTATGTCGCCGATCCCGCGCCGGTGCGTCCGCGCGACACGTTCATCTTCATGATCAACGGCGCGAAAGTGCGGGCGCCCCACGCCGCGATGGCGCTGATCGGGCGGCTGGGCTGAGCGCGCGAATGTTGTGAATGTTGAGACGCTGGCGGGGTTTCTCAACATTGGCGGAGGATCGATCATGCGCCTTCCATGCCGCGCGTTGGCGCGTGTAGGACAGCGTCAATCCGCGCCGTCGAGCGCCGCCACGATCGCGGCGATCGCCGGATCGGTATAGGTCGCGATCGGATCGTCGGAGCCATCGGCGCGTGCATGATACGCCCCGGCCGCGAACGCGTCATGCACCTGCTGGAACAGCGCGGGCCAGCGATGCGCGACGCCGTCGAGCCACAAGCCCTGCAACAGCGCCCAGAGGTCGCCCGCGATACTGTCGCACAGTGCATAGGACAGCTCGCCATGATGATAGGCGCGCGCGAGCCGCGCCGCGAAGCGGTCGAGGAACGCGGCGATGTCCTCGCCCTCCCCGATCGCACCGTCGCGGAAGAGCCGCTCCGCCGCGGCCAGCGCGGTCGTGGCCGGCGACGCTTCAGTCATTGGCGCATCCTCGCGACAGGCTGCCACCGCCGCGGGGCAGACGCATCAGGTGGATGGTTCTAGGCTGTTTCCGGCGGCGACGCGACCACAGGAGGACGAGATGAAAGACATGATCCGTACGGCCGGCGTCGTCACGCTGGCGCTGGCCGGTGCCGGGGTGGCGCAGGCCGGGCCGGGCGATACCGGCATGATGGTGCGGATCGCCGAAGTATCGGTCGATCCGGCGCAGATCCATGCGTACAAGACGATCCTGGCCACCGAGCAGGAAGCGTCGGTTCGCCGCGAGCCGGGCGTGCTGATGCTCCATTCGGTGCAGATCGCGGACGATCCGACGCAAATCCGGCTGCTCGAGGTCTATGCCAGCCGCGCCGCCTATGAAGCGCACATCCGCGCGCCGCATTTCCTGACCTACAAGACCGCGACGGAGAAGATGGTGCGCGCGCTGCGGCTGGTCGACACGCACCCGATCCTGCTGTGCGCCAAGTCGCGAGGGACGGAGGGCGGCCCGGTGACGTGTACGTGACCGAGCGCCACCGAGGGTAACGCCGGACCCGATCAGTGCTTGCGTCAACCCGCGTCGAACCCGGGACGACGGCGTATCAGCCGAGCCGTTCCTTCAGGTCGAGCATCGCCAGCGCCGCCTTCGCCGCCGCGCCGCCCTTGTCGAGTTGCGCGGGGTCGGCGCGGGCGATCGCCTGCGCCTCGTCCTCGGTGGTCAGGATGCCGTTGCCGATCGGCACCCCGTCCATCGTCAGCGCCATGATCCCGCGCGCGCTTTCGTTGGCGACGATCTCGAAATGATAGGTCTCGCCGCGGATCACGACACCCAGCGCGACGAAGGCGTCGTAGCGCCCGCTCTCCGCCGCCAGCGCGATCGCGCCGGGGACTTCGAGCGCGCCCGGCACCGTCAGCACCTCGGCGCGATGCCCCGCCGCCTCGACCGCGGCCGTCGCGCCCGCGACCAGCATGTCGTTGAGATGATCGTAGAAGCGCGCTTCGACGATGAGGACGTTGGCCATCAATCCACCTTCCGTTCGCCGACGATCGACAGCCCGTAGCCGTCGAGCCCGACCAATGTGTGATGCGTGTTGGTGAGCAGCACCATGTCGTGCACGCCCAGTTCGGCGAGGATCATCGCGCCGACGCCGTAATCGCGCAGCTCCTCCATATCGGCGGGCGCCGGCTCGCCCGCCTTCAGCCGCACCGCGGTGGTGAAGGCGTCGGCGCGCTGGCGGTTGATGACGACGATCACCCCCGCGCCCTCCGCCGCGATCAGCTCCATCGAGCGCGAGAGCATCCGGCTGCGCTCGCCCTCCTCGCCGAACAGATCGGCGAACGGCGACAGCGCGTGCATCCGCACCAGGGTCGGGCGCGTCGGGTCGATCCGGCCCTTGACCAGCGCGATCTGCTCGGTGCCGGTCGCCTTGTTGCGATAGGCGCGCAC
>NZ_CAXIAM010000068.1:0-15969 GCF_964021865.1 uncultured Sphingomonas sp. | reverse complement strand
ATGCGCATTTCACCTCGCCGATCCGCCGCTATGCCGACCTGATGGTGCACCGCGCGCTCGTCTCCGCCTATGCGCTGGGGCCGGGCGGGCTGAACGGCGACGAGGATTTCGAGCTGGCGGGGACGACGATCAGCAAGCTGGAGCGCCGCGCGATGGAGGCGGAGCGCGAGACGATCGACCGCTATGTCGCCGCGTTCCTGTCCGAACGCGTCGGCGAGCTGGTCGAGGTGCGGATCACCGGCGTCACCAATTTCGGCTTTTTCGCGACCGTCGACGGGATCGGCGGCGACGGATTGATGCCGGTGCGCGACCTCGGGAGCGAATATTTCCGCTTCGACGAGGCGGCGCGGCGGCTGGTCGGCGAGCAGAGCGGCGAGGAATATGCGCAGGGGCAGCGGCTCGAACTACGGCTCGCCGAGGCCAATCCGGTGTCGGGCGCGCTGCGCTTCGAGCTGCCCGAGGGGCGGTATGGCGGCGCGCGGACCGAGCGTGCGCCGGCGAAGGGCGTCAAGCCGCCGCGCGTGCTCAAGCGGCGCGGGCGGCCCGGCAACCTGCGTCATCAAAATCGCAAGAAGTAAGAAGGAGTTCGCATGTCCGGCACGATCATGGCGGCGTTGATCGCCAAGGCGCGCAACCGCGTCACCTGGCATTTCACTTCGGCGGGCGCGACCGCGAAGGAGACCGCGACGAAGTTCCCGACGCCGGCGTCGCGGCTCGACCGGCGCGTGTTCGACCGGATGGTGGCGTTCGGCGCGATCGAGAAGACGCCGGAGGGCTTGTACTGGCTCAACGAGGCGCGGCTGTCGGATTACCGCAAGGAGTCGCTGGCGCGGGTGCTGGGGATCCTGGCAATCGCCGGGTTCGCGGCGGCGGGGGCGATGGCGATCGGGGGGTAGAGCGCGCCGCGCGCAATGACGGCGATGGGCGACGATTACAGCTGAGCGAGCGATGCCAATACCGGCGCGACGTGCTCCGGACGGCAGATCAGCAGGTCAGGCATGTACGTGTCGGCGCAATTGTAGACCAAAGGTGAGCCGTCGATGCGACTGACGTGGAGGCCGTGCGCGCGCGCGACGGCGGCGGGGGCGCAGCTGTCCCATTCGTACTGGCCGCCGGAATGGAGATAGATGTCCGACTGGCCGAGGATGATGCTCATCGCCTTGGCCCCCGCGCTTCCCATCGGCACCAGTTCAGCGCTCAGCGCTTCGGCGACCGCCACCGCCTCGCGCGCCGGGCGCGAGCGGCTGACGACCATGCGCAGCCGTTCGGGCGCGGGCGGCACCGTCAGCGGCGCGTCGCTGCGCAGCACGATCCCCGCGGCGGGCAAGGCGACTGCGCCGGTCGTCGGCACCCCGTCGATCGCCAGGCCGACATGCACCGCCCAATCGGCGCGGCGCTCGGCATATTCGCGCGTGCCGTCGACTGGGTCGACGATCCACACCCGCGAGCGGTCGAGGCGGATCGGGCAATCCTTCTCCTCCTCCGACAGCAAGCCGTCCTCGCCACGCTGTACGCGCAGCGCCTCGACCAGAAAGCGATTGGCGATCGCATCCCCGGCCTTGGCCAGCGCCTTCTCGGTCAGCGCCGCGCTGTCGCGCACCGTCAGCAGCAGCGCGCCCGCCACCTCGGCGAGATGCGCCGCCAGCGCGGCGTCGCTCGGCTCCCCGGTCATGCGCGGCGCAGCAACAGGTCGACGATCTGCTCGGCAGCCTGTTCGGGGGTGGTGACATTGGTGTCGATCCGCACCTCGGGCGCTTCGGGGCGCTCATAGGGGCTGTCGATGCCGGTGAAATTCTTGAGCAATCCGGCGCGCGCCTTCCTGTAGAGCCCCTTCACGTCGCGGCGCTCGGCTTCCTCGAACGGCGTGTCGACGAACACCTCGACGAACTCGCCGGCGGGCAGCATCGCGCGCACCATCTCGCGCTCGGCGCGGAACGGGCTGATGAAGGCGGTGAGCACGATCAGCCCGGCGTCGGTCATCAGCTTCGCCACCTCGCCGACGCGGCGGATGTTCTCGATCCGGTCGGCCTCGGTGAAGCCGAGATCCTTGTTGAGCCCGTGGCGGACGTTGTCGCCGTCGAGCAGGAAGGTGTGGCGGCCGAGCGCGTGGAGGCGCTTCTCGACCAGATTGGCGATTGTCGACTTGCCCGATCCCGACAGGCCGGTGAACCACAATACCGCGGGCTTCTGCTCCTTGAGCGCGGCATGGGCGTCGCGCCCGACGTCGACCGCCTGCCAATGAACGTTCTGCGCGCGGCGCAGGCTGAAATGCAGCATCCCCGCCGCGACCGTCGCATTGGTCAATTTGTCGATCAGGATGAACCCGCCGAGCGTGCGATTGTCGGCATAGGGCTCGAACACGACCTGACGATCGGTGGTCAGCTCGGCGACGCCGATCGCGTTGAGGTCGAGCGTCTTGGCGGCGAGCTGTTCGAGCGTGTTGACGTTGACGACATATTTGGGCTGCTGGACGGTCGCCGAGACGGTCTGCGTGCCAAGCTTCAGCCAATAGCCGCGCCCGACGCGCAAGCTCGCATCATCGAGCCAGACCAACGTCGCCTCGAACTGGTCGGCGGCCTCGGGCGGCTGCTCCGCGGCGGCGATCACGTCGCCGCGCGAACAGTCGATCTCGTCGGCGAAGCACAAGGTTACCGATTGCCCGGCGACCGCCTGTTCGAGGTCGCCGTCGAGCGTGACGATCCGCGTGACGCTGGAGGTCTTGCCCGACGGCAGCACGCGCACCTTGTCCCCGACGTGCACCGCGCCGGTCGCGATCAGCCCCGCAAAGCCGCGGAAATCGAGGTGTGGACGGTTGACCCATTGCACCGGCATCCGGAACGGCTTGTCGGCATCGACCGACGCGAGCACCTCGACGGTTTCGAGATGCTCGACCAACGTCGGCCCGGCGTACCAGGGCGTATTCGCCGAGCGCGCGGTGATATTGTCGCCCTTGAACCCCGAGATCGGCAGCGCGGTGAAGCCGGCGATCCCGATCGACCGCGCGAAGGCGGCATAATCGGCGACGATCGCGTCGAACGTCGCCTGATCGTAATCGACGAGGTCCATCTTGTTGACCGCCAGCACGATGTTGCGGATGCCGATCAGGTGGCAAAGGTAGCTGTGCCGCCGCGTCTGCGTCAGCACGCCCTTCCGCGCGTCGATCAGGATCACCGCGAGGTCAGCGGTCGACGCGCCCGTCACCATGTTGCGCGTATATTGTTCGTGGCCGGGGCAGTCGGCGACGATGAACTTGCGCTTTTCGGTAGTGAAGAAGCGATAGGCGACGTCGATCGTGATCCCCTGTTCGCGCTCGGCGGCGAGCCCGTCGACCAGGAGCGCGAAGTCGATCTCCTGTCCCTGCGTGCCCTGTTTGCGCGAATCGCTTTCGAGCGCGGCGAGCTGATCCTCGAAGATCATCTTCGAATCGTAGAGCAGCCGTCCGATCAGCGTCGACTTGCCATCGTCGACCGAACCGCAGGTGATGAAGCGCAGCATCGTCTTGTGCTGGTGCGAGTCGAGATACGCATCGATGTCGCGCGCGATCAGGTCATCCACGACATAAGCAGGTGCGGTGCTCATCAGAAATACCCCTGCTGCTTCTTCACTTCCATCCCCGCGCCGCCGGCATCCTTGTCGATCGCGCGTCCCTGCCGCTCGCTGGTGGTGGTGAGCAACGTCTCCTGGATCACCTGCGGCAGCGTCGTCGCGCGGCTCTCGACCGCGCCGGTCAGCGGATAGCAGCCGAGCGTGCGGAAGCGGATCGAGCGCAGCACCGGCGCCTCGCCGGGCAACAGCCGGAAGCGATCGTCGTCGACCATCAGCAGCATCCCGTCGCGCTCGACGGTCGGCCGCTCCGCCGCGAAATAGAGCGGGACGATCGGCACGTCGTTCAGGTGGATATATTGCCAGATATCCAGCTCGGTCCAGTTTGAGATCGGGAAGACGCGGATGCTTTCGCCCTTGTTCTTGCGCGCATTGTAGAGATTCCACAGCTCCGGGCGCTGCTTCTTTGGGTCCCAGCCGTGCGTCGCGGCGCGGAAGCTGAAGATCCGCTCCTTGGCGCGGCTCTTCTCCTCGTCGCGGCGCGCGCCCCCGAAGGCGGCGTCGAAGCCATGATGGTCGAGCGCCTGCTTCAGCCCCTCGGTCTTCCAGATATCGGTGTGGAGCGCGCCGTGATCGAACGGGTTGATCCCGCGCTCGATCGCCTCGGGGTTCCGGTGGACGAGCAGCGTCATCCCGCTTTCCGCCGCCATCCGGTCCCGCAGCGCGTACATCTCGCGGAACTTCCACGTCGTATCGACGTGCAGCAGCGGGAAGGGCGGGGGGCTCGGGAAGAACGCCTTGCGCGCCAGATGCAGCATCACCGCGCTGTCCTTGCCGACCGAATAGAGCATCACCGGATTGTCCGCCTCGGCCACCACCTCTCGCATGATGTGGATCGCCTCGGCCTCGAGCCGTTGCAGGTGGGTGAGCCGTTGGTGATCGAGCAACCGAGACATTCGCTTCCCTCTACGCCGGACATGCGTGTCCGGTCGTCATGCGTCTGTCATCCCTTGCGCGGAAATGCCGGGGAGCGGGGCGTGGAATTGGTTGCGACAGGGCAATTGCAGCTTCTTGGCGTAGACCGTCATTGCAAGCGTCGCGGAGCAATCCAGAGCCGGACCAGGACGCCCCGGATTGCTCTGCTACGCTCGCAATGACGACGTCCCTGAAATAGCGAGCCCGAAACAAAGAAAGGTCGCAGATGAAGCGTTTGATGATGTTGGCGATCGCCACGATGGCGCTGATGACCGCGGGCAGCGCCGCGGCGCAGGACGTGCGCGTCATGACTTTCAACGTCCGCTTCGCGTGCGACTGCGACGGCCCCAACGTCTGGCCGGCGCGACGCGCGCTGTTCATGCAAACGGTGCGCGAGGCGAACCCGGATGTGATCGGCACGCAGGAGTTGCTCAAGACGCAGGGCGACGACATCGTCCGCGCGCTGCCGCGCTATCGCTGGTTCGGGCGCGACCGCGACGGCGGGCATAAGGGCGAGCATATGGGCGTGTTCTACCGCACCGACCGGCTCACGCTGATCCGCAGCGGCGACTTCTGGCTGTCCGAGACGCCCGAGACGCCGGGCAGGATGAGCTGGGGCGCGAACCTGCCGCGGATGGTGACCTGGGGCGTGTTCGAGACGATCGGCAAGACCAAACGCCGCTTCCTGCTGGCCGACACGCACTTCGCGCATCGCGGCGCGGAGGACGAGGAAGCGCGCAACCGCTCCGCCGCGCTGATCGCGGCGCGGCTGCCGGCGATCGCCCAGGGGTTGCCGATCGTGCTGACCGGCGATCTGAACACCACGCCCGACAGTGCGGCGGTGGTACGACTGACCGCGTTCCTGACAGATGCGTCGCGGCTCGCGCGCACCGCCGATGCGCCGACCGGCACCTTCCACGATTTCACCGGCACGCCCGAGCCGGGCAAGTGGATCGACTATATTCTCGTAAAAGGGTTCCGCGTGAAAACGGCGCGGGTGCTGACCACGCATGATGGCGCGCGCTATCCCTCCGATCATTTCCCGATCGTCGCCGATCTTATTGCGGAGTGAGCGGCGCATCCGAAGTAAGAATTTTTTCGCGTCTCCCGTCCCGGGCGGCGTGCAAGTGGCTGACATCATGCGCTTCGTGCGCCTTGGCGACCGCCCAAGTCTTATCGAGAATTAATCAGCATTTTACCCCTGCGCCTTAGCAAGGACGTCGTAACGGACGTCCGTGCCCACCGCATGGTGCGATCCGCTTTGTATCGGGCGTAAGGCGCCGCGGTCTGCCTCGTCAGGCCGGACGTCCAGTCAAGGAGCACCATGTTCATGTCGATCACCCATGTGGTCGCGGCCGGCGACCTGTGCCTGCCCTCGATCGGCTTGCTGGCCGACGATCTGTCGCATGCCTTTGCGGCGAGCGACGCCGTCCGCCTCGACCTGTCGGCGGTCGCCGCGCCAGATCTGAGCGTGGTGCAACTGGTCGAATCCGCGCGCCGCACCGCGCGCGCCGATGGCCGCGATTTCGCGCTGACCGCCCCGGTCGACGCCCCGTTCCGCGCGCTGCTGGCGCGCGCCGGCTTCACCCCCGCGTCCGACGAGGACGCCGATTTTTGGTTCCACGGAGAGACCGCGCAATGACCGCTTCGATCCTTACCGTTGACGACAGCGCCAGCCTGCGGATGGCGATCCGCATCGCGCTGACCGGTGCCGGCTATGCCGTGACCGAGGCGGTCGACGGCGCCGACGGGCTCGCCAAGGCGACGGGCACCCGGTACGATATGATCGTCACCGATCTGAACATGCCCAACATGGACGGGCTGTCGATGATCCGCGCGCTGCGCGAACAGCCCGCGCAGGCCGGCATTCCGATCATCTTCCTGTCGACCGAAAGCGACGCCGACATGAAGGCGCAGGCCAAGGCGGCGGGCGCGACCGGCTGGCTGGTCAAGCCGTTCCAGCCCGAACAGCTGATCCGCGTCGCGCAGAAGGTGCTGGGCAAGTGAGCGAGGACCCGACAGCCACCTTCCGGGTGGAAGCGGGCGAGCTGCTGGAGCAGGTCGAACAGGGGCTGCTCGACCTTGGCCACCGGCTGGGCGACATGGCGTTGGTCAATGCGGTGTTCCGCGGGCTGCACACGCTGAAGGGCTCGGGCGCGATGTTCGGGTTCGACGCGCTGGCGGCGTTCACGCACCATTGCGAAAGCGCGTTCGACCGCGTCCGCAGGGGCGAGGTGCCCGCCACCGCCGAACTGGTGTCGGTGATCCTGTCGGCGCGCGACCATATGGCCGCGCTGGTCGAGGGCGACGCGCCGCAGGCCGAGGGCGATGCGATCCTGGCGCGGCTGGCCGCGGCGGTCGAGGCGGCGCGCGGCGGCGGCTCGGTCGCGGCCGCGAGCGTGGCGGCCCCGGCGGCGAAGGGCTGGCGGATGTTCTTCCGCCTGCCGGCCGACGCGATGGCCAACGGCACCAACCCGCTGATGCTGCTCGACGAGCTTCGCGATCTGGGCGACGCGGAGGTGCGCGTGCGCACCGACGCGCTGCCGCCGCTGGGCGCGCTGGCGCCCAACGAATGCCATCTCGGCTGGGACGTCACCCTGCGCGGCGACATTTCCCGCGAGGCGATCGAGGACGTGTTCATCTTCGTCATGGACGACATGACGCTGGAGATCGCGCCGCTGGGCGACGAGGCGCCGGCCGAGCCGGTCGTCGCCGACGAGGCGCCGGTTGCCGCCGTCGCGGTCGAGGCGGCCGCCCCGGTTGCCCCGGTCGCTGCCGCCGCCGGCGGGCCGCCCGCCGCCGCACAGCCCGCAGGCGAGAACGTCCGCGTTCCCGCCGAGCGGCTCGACGCGCTGATGGACCGCGTCGGCGAGCTGGTGATCGCGCAGAGCCGCCTGTCGCAGCTCGCCAACAGCGGCCACGACCTGCTGCTGCGCTCGGTCACCGAGGATATCGAGCGGCTGGCCGGCGAATTGCGCGACACGATGATGGTGTTGCGCATGGTGCCGGTATCGTCGCTGTTCGGCCGCTTCCGCCGCCTGATCCACGATCTGGCGCGCGAGACCGGCAAGTCGATCGAGCTGCAGACGTCGGGCGAGACGACCGAGGTCGACAAGACCGTGATCGAGCGGCTGTTCGATCCGCTGGTCCATATCATCCGCAACTCGTGCGATCACGGCCTCGAAGCGCCGGCCGACCGCATCGCGGCGGGCAAGTCCGAAACCGGGTTGGTGCGGCTCAGCGCGCATCAGGCGGGTGGCGAGGTGCTGATCACGATCGTCGACGACGGCCGCGGCATCGACCGCGACCGCGTTCGCGCCAAGGGCGAGGCGAATGGCCTGATCGAACCGGGGCAGCAGATCAGCGACGAGGAACTGTTCGGCCTGATCTTCCACCCCGGCTTCTCGACCGCGGCGCAGGTGACCAACCTGTCCGGCCGCGGCGTGGGCATGGACGTGGTGAAGCGCACGATCGAGAGCCTGCGCGGGTCGATCAGCGTGGCGAGCGAGGCGGGCAAGGGCTCGACGATCACGCTGCGCATCCCGCTGACGCTGGCGATCATCGAGGGGCTCTTGGTGCGGGTCGGCGAGAGCCGCTACGTCATCCCGCTGTCGGCGGTCGAGGAATGCCTCGAACTGTCGCTGGAGGAGGATCTGCGCTCGCGCGGGCGCAGCCTCATCACGCTGCGTGACCGGCTGGTGCCGTTCGTGCGGCTGCGCGACCTGTTCGCGACCGGCACGCGCCCCGATCCGCACCAGAAGATCGTGGTGGTCGCCACCGGGCGCGAGCGCGTCGGGCTGGTCGTCGACCAGATCATCGGCAACCACCAGACCGTCATCAAATCGCTGTCGGCCTTCCATCGCGGCGTCGGCAGCTTCTCCGGCGCGACGATCCTGGGCGACGGCAACGTCGCGCTGATCCTCGACGTCGCGCAACTGGTCGCGATGGCGCAACCTCGTGAGGAGATGCTTCGTGCCGCAAGCTAAGCAACGCGCCGAGGCGGCGATGGCCGCGGCCGACACCGACTGGAACGAGCGCGGCGAGCTGGAGGTCCTGACCTTCGACGTGGGCGGCGAGACGCTCGCGCTGGAAGCGACGATGGTCCGCGAGATCCTGGACCTGCTGCCCGAGACGCTGGTGCCGGGCGCGCCGGCGCTGGTGCGCCACGTCGTCAACTTCCGCGGGCGGATCGTGCCGGTCGCCGACCTGCGCCTCGCCTTCGCGATGGAGGCGGCGGAGACGACGCCCGACAGCCGGATCGTGGTGATCGAACTGCCGATCGACGGCGAGCAGACGCTGATCGGGCTGCGCACCGACCATGTCCGCGAGGTGGCGACGCTGAGCGCCGGGGCCAGCGAGGAAGCGCCCGTCGTGGGCATGCGCTGGCAGCGCGATTACGTCCGCCGGCTGGTCCGCTGGCGCGACGACCTGATCATCCTGCCCGATCTCACCGCCATCTTCGCCGCCGTGCTGTCGCCACGGCCCTGACCCGATGCTGCCCTAGCGTTTCAGAGGTTTTGCCATGTCGTTGCTTCCTGCCTTCAAGAAAACCGCCCGTTCCGATTACGCGCTCGCGCAGCTCCGTCAGCTTACCCGCGCGCTGGGCGAGGGCGACCTGTCGCGGCGCGCCGACGTGGGCGAGGCGAGCGGCGAAGCGCGCGCGATCCTGGAGGCGGTCAACCATCTGCTCGACGAGGCGGTGACGCCGTCGGTGCGGCTGCGCGAGGCGGTCGAGCGCATGACGGCCGAATATGAGGCGGGGGACATCGACACCGTCGTGCCGGTGACGGCGTTCCGCGGCGACATGGCGCAGGCGGCGGCCGGCATCAACGCGCTGGTCGGGGCGCACATCACCGTCAAGAAGAAGGCGCTGGCCTGCGTCAAGGCACTGGGCGAGGGGCGGTTCGACGCGCCGCTGGAAACCTTCCCGGGCAAGAAGGCCTTCATCAACGACACGGTCGAGGGATTGCGCGCCAGCCTGAAGGGGTTGATCGCCGAGATGAACACCATGTCCGCCGAGCATGATCGCGGCGACATCGACGTGTTCGTGCCGGTCGCCAAATTCCAGGGCGACTTCGCGGTGATGGCGCAGGGCATCAACGACATGGTCAGCGGCCATATCGCGGTCAAAAAGCTGGCGATGGCGTGCATCAAGCAGTTCGGTGAGGGCAATTTCGACGCGCCGCTGGAGCGCTTTCCGGGCAAGAAGGCGTTCATCAACGACACGATCGAGGAATTGCGCGGCAATCTGCGCGAGATCATCGGCGAGATCCGCCGCCTGATCGACGCCTCTACCGCCGGGCAGCTCAGCGAACGCGGCGACGTGACGCGCTTTCCGGGCGATTTCGGCAAGCTGGTCGGCGGGATCAACGGGATGCTCGACGCGATCCTGCATCCGATCGCCGAGGGCAATCGCGTGCTGGCGCTGGTCAGCGGCGGCGACCTCACCCAGCGTGTCGAGATCGCGTGCGAGGGCGATCACGAGCGGATGAAGGCCGCGATCAACACGCTGGTCGACAATCTGTCGAAGTTCGCAGGTGAGGTCAGCGCCGCCTCGGCGCAGGTGGCGGCGGGCAGCCAGCAATTGTCGAGCACCGCCGAGCAGGTCAGCGAAGGCGCGACCGAGCAGGCGGCAGCAGCCGAGGAAGCGTCGGCGTCGATGGAGCAGATGGCCGCCAATATCAAGCAGAACGCCGACAATGCCGCGCAGACCGAGAAGATCGCGCGCCAGTCGTCGCAGGATGCCGAGCAGAGCGGGCAGGCGGTGCAGAAGGCGGTCACCGCGATGCGCACGATCGCCGAGCGGATCGGGATCGTGCAGGAGATCGCGCGCCAGACCGACCTGCTGGCGCTGAACGCCGCAGTCGAAGCGGCGCGGGCCGGCGAGCACGGCCGCGGGTTCGCGGTGGTGGCCGCCGAGGTCCGCAAGCTGGCCGAGCGCAGCCAGACCGCGGCGGGCGAGATCAGCGGCATGTCGTCGGAGACGGTGACCGCGGCGGCGCAGGCCGGCGAGATGCTGACCAAGCTGGTGCCCGACATCCGCCGGACCGCCGAGCTGGTGTCGGAGATCAGCGCGGCGTGCCGCGAGCAGGATATCGGTGCCAGCCAGATCAACGAGGCGATCCAGCAGCTCGATAAGGTGACGCAGCAGAACGCCTCGGCCTCGTCGCAGATTTCCTCGACGTCGGAAGAACTGGCGGGGCAGGCCGAGGAGCTGGAGGCCAATATCGCCTTCTTCCGCACCAACGAGCCCAAGGCGACGATCGCCGCGCGCAAGCCGGCGCGCGCGCCCGCCGCCAAGCCGCTGAAGAAGGTCGGAACGGCGAAGCGCGGCGGCGCGACGGTCGCCGATCAGCAGGCGCGTGCGCGCGGCTTCGCGCTGGATCTGAGTACCGGCGGACCGGACGGCGAGGACGCCGACTTCGGCCGCGCGGCCTGATGTTTTCGGCGGGGTGTGCAACGGCCCCGCCACCATGCCGCGGCGTCCCGCGGCTGAGTAGCTGATCGCCGATCCGTTCGTCGCCCTGGCGACGGGCCGGCAGCTTAACGCGCGTATGTTCCTGGAAGACGGGGACGATGCGTGTGTCACCCAATTCCCTGGAGAAAATCATGCGCGCAACGATCAAGATGAAGCTGGGAGCGACCTTCGCGGTCCTCGTGCTTCTGCTCGCCGTCGTCATCGGCGTCGGCGTCTCGAAGATGAGCACCCTGAACAGCGCGATCACCGAAGTGATCGCCGGCCCCGCGCGCAGCCTGTCGCTGGCGCAGTCGGTCGACACGCTGCAGAGCCAGTCGCTCGCCGACCAGCAATCGCTCGCGCTCAACACCGATGCCGCGACGATGAAGGTCTATTACGACAAGGTCGTCGCCGGCGAGAACGAGCTTGATCGCACGATCCAGCAGGGCATCGCGGCCGCCAGCCCCGAGAGCAAGCCCTTCTGGGAAGCGGTGGGCCGCGACTGGACCGAACTGAAGCCGGTCTTCGATCGTGTCCGCGATCTCGGCAACGCCAATCGCAACGAAGAAGCCGCCAAGGTCTCGAACGAGGAACAGGCACCGCTCAACGTCCGCTTCAACGCCGATATCGGCAAGCTCAGCGACTTCCAGCGCGCCGCGATGAAGCAAGCCGACGAGTCGACCAACGAACTGTATGCCGAGAGCCGGACCATCATGATCACGGCGGGGGTCATCGCCTTCATGATCGCGGTGGCGGGCGCACTCTGGATCTCGCTGGTGGTGTCGCGCGGGCTGAAGCGCATCAGCGTCGCGGTGGAGGCGGTGTCGATCGGCGATCTCGATCAGGACGTCGTCGTCACCACCAATGACGAGATCAAGGATCTGGTCGACACCGTCAATCGCATGACCGCCAACCTGCGCAAGAGCGCGGCGCTGGCGGACGCGATCGCAGGCGGCGACCTGACGGTCGATTACCAGCCACTGTCGGACAAGGACAAGCTGGGCCATGCGCTGGTCACGATGGTCGAGCGGCTGCGCGGGGTGGTCGGGGACGCGACGCTGGCGGCGCAGAACGTCGCGTCGGGCAGCCAGCAGCTGTCGTCGTCGTCGGAGCAGGTGAGCCAGGGCGCGACCGAGCAGGCGGCGGCGGCCGAGGAAGCGTCGGCATCGATGGAGCAGATGGCCGCCAACATCAAGCAGAACGCCGACAATGCGACTCAGACCGAGAAAATCGCGCGCCAGTCGTCGCAGGATGCGGAACTGAGCGGGCAGGCGGTCGAAAAGGCGGTCACCGCGATGCGGACAATCGCCGAGCGGATCGGGATCGTTCAGGAGATCGCGCGCCAGACCGATCTGCTGGCGCTGAACGCGGCGGTCGAAGCGGCGCGGGCCGGCGAGCACGGCCGCGGGTTCGCGGTGGTGGCCGCCGAGGTCCGCAAGCTGGCCGAGCGCAGCCAGACCGCGGCGGGCGAGATCAGCGGCATGTCGTCGGAGACGGTGACCGCGGCGGCGCAGGCCGGCGAGATGCTGACCAAGCTGGTGCCCGACATCCGCCGGACCGCCGAGCTGGTGTCGGAGATCAGCGCGGCGTGCCGCGAGCAGGATATCGGTGCCAGCCAGATCAACGAGGCGATCCAGCAGCTCGACAAGGTGACGCAGCAGAATGCCTCGGCGTCCGAGCAGATCTCCTCGACCTCCGAGGAGCTCGCCAGCCAGGCCGAGGAGCTGCAGGAGAGCATCGCGTACTTCCGCGTCGACAATGGACGCAAGCCGGCGCGTGCCAAGGCGCGCAGCACGGCAGCGCCGTCGGCTGCCGCGATGCCGGCCAAGAAGGCCAAGCCCGCACCGCGTGGTGGCGCCTCGATTGCCGATCAGCAGGCGCGGGTCCGCGGTTTCGCGCTCGACCTGACGAACGGCGGGCCGGACGGCGAGGACGCCGACTTCGGTCGCGCGGCCTGATCCAGGTCGACGTCGGCACCATCCACTCCCGCCGCCCGCGAAGGAACGACGATCATGAACTTCTTCAATAATCTCACCATTTCGCGAAAGCTGATGATCTGCCTGGGCGTGATCATCGCCATTACGGTGGCCGTGGATGGCGTCATCCTGTCCAATGCCTGGCAGGTCCGTGCGACCACAGAGATCAACGAGCACACCTATAAGGTCGTCGCCACCGCCAACGACATCGTAACCAGCATGGTCAATCAGGAGACCGGCTATCGCGGCTATCTGGTGTCAGGTGGTGAGCAATTCCTGACGCCTTATCGTCAGGGCTGGACGCAGTTCGCCGAGAAATGGTCGCAGGCCAAGACGTTGACGAGCGACAACCCTGTCCAGCAGGCGCGGCTGGACGACGTCAAGCGGCTGGCGCAGAGCTGGCACGACGATGTCGCGGAGCGCGCGATCCGGATGATGTCGCATCCCGATCAGCACGAACAGGCGCGCGCGCTGGAGAGCAGCGGTGCCGGCAAGGCGGCGATGGACCAGCTGCGCGCGAAGGTTTCGGAGATCGTCGCGACCGAGAACGCGCTGATGTCGCAGCGGCAGGCCGCCCAGGCGGCGGCGTTCGCCACCATCACCCTGGCGATCTGGAGCGGGATGGCCGCCAGCGTGGTGGTTGCGGTCCTGATCGGTCTGGTGATGACGCGCGGGATCAGCCGTCCGGTCGGGCAGGTGACTCAGGCGCTGGGGCGTCTGGCCGAGCCGCTCGCCAGCGAGCGCAAGGACGAGATCGGCCAGATGCAGGGCAGCGTCGCGGCGGTCGAGGCGGCGTTCGGCGACATCTCCAAGGTGCTCGACGCCTTGTCGCGCGGCGATACGACCGTAACCACGACGCAGCGATACGGCGGGCTGAGCGACCAGCTGAACGTCAACCTCGGCGGCCTGCGTACCAACCTCGAAGCGATCGCCGGCACCGCGGAGCAGATCGCGGGCGGCGACCTGACCGTCGATCACCAGCCGCTGTCGGACAAGGACAAGCTGGGGCTTGCGCTGGTCACGATGGTCGAGCGGCTGCGCGGGGTGGTCGGGGATGCGACGCTGGCGGCGCAGAACGTCGCGTCGGGCAGCCAGCAGCTGTCGTCGTCGTCGGAGCAGGTGAGCCAGGGCGCAACCCAGCAGGCAGCGGCGGCTGAAGAGGCCTCTGCATCGATGGAGCAGATGGCCGCCAACATTAAACAGAACGCCGACAATGCGACCCAGACCGAGAAGATCGCGCGCCAGTCGTCGCAGGACGCCGAGCTGAGCGGGCAGGCGGTTGAGAAGGCGGTCACCGCGATGCGGACGATCGCCGAGCGGATCGGGATCGTCCAGGAGATCGCGCGTCAGACCGATCTGCTGGCGCTCAATGCCGCAGTCGAGGCGGCGCGGGCCGGCGAACACGGCCGCGGGTTCGCGGTGGTTGCCGCCGAGGTGCGCAAGCTGGCCGAGCGCAGCCAGACCGCGGCGGGCGAGATCAGCGGCATGTCGTCGGAGACGGTGACCGCGGCGGCGCAGGCCGGCGAGATGCTGACCAAGCTGGTGCCCGACATCCGCCGGACCGCCGAGCTGGTGTCGGAGATCAGCGCGGCGTGCCGCGAGCAGGATATCGGTGCCAGCCAGATCAACGAGGCGATCCAGCAGCTCGACAAGGTGACGCAGCAGAATGCCTCGGCGTCCGAGCAGATCTCCTCGACCTCCGAGGAGCTCGCCAGCCAGGCCGAGGAGCTGCAGGAGAGCATCGCGTTCTTCCGTGTCGACGACGGCCGCAAGCCCGCGCGTTCCGCCAAGCGCAGCACGTCGAGCGCACCGGCCGCAGCGGCGCCATCCAAGAAGGCGCGGCCTGCGGGGCGCGGCGGATCGGTCGCCGAGCAGCAGGCCCGCGTCCGCGGCTTTGCGCTCGACCTGACCACCGGCGGACCGGACGGCGAGGATGCCGACTTCGGCCGCGCGGCCTGATGCGGTTCGGCGGGGCGACGGGATCGCCCCGCCGTCGCCGCGGACGCGGCGAAATTCCTCTTAACCTACTGCATTATCGAAGCACGCCTGAACCGTTCCTTCATTCCTGTCGAGGTAAGCGAAGAAGGTAAACCGCTGCGGCGGCCGCGTCGAACGCACCATCGTGCGAGGAAAAGGACTTGCTATGCGCGCCACGATCAAGATGAAACTGGCCGGGACGTTTACCGCCGTCATTCTGCTGCTGTGCCTCGTCGTCGGCGTCGGCGTGTCGAAGATCGGCGTGTTGAATGGGATGATCGGCGAGATCGTCGATGGTCCGACGCGGCGCATCCAGCTGGCGCTGACCGCCGATGGCGACATCGGGCGCGCGATCCGCAACGAAAAGAACCTGATGATGACCGACGATGTCGCGCTGAAGCAGGAGTTCGACGCCAAGTTCATCGATTTCGATCGCAAGATCCGCGAGAATCTGGAAGGCGGGCTGAAGATCGCGAGCGAGCAGGGCCGCCCGATCTGGCAGAAGAGCCTCGACCAGTGGAACGCCTATCGCCAGGTCAGCGATCGCGGCCGTCAGCTTGCGATGGCCGGGAACAACGACGAGGCGGCACGCCTGTCGATGACCGAGGGCCGCGCGGTCGCCACCCGGCTGGGCGAGACGCTGGGGCAGCTCACCGCGATCACGCAGGCGCAGCTCACCCAGGCCAATGCCGATGCCGCCACGCTCTATTCGGGGGCGCGCACCACGTTGCTGACGACGGCGGTGATCGCGCTGCTGCTCGCGGTCGGCGGCGCGCTGTGGATCGCGCGGCTGGTGTCGAAGGGGCTGCGGCAGGTCAGCGAGGCGGTGTCCGCCGTCGCCGACGGCGATCTGTCGGTCGAGGTTGCGGTGCACAGCAACGACGAGATCAAGGACCTGGTCGATACCGTCAACCGCATGACGCTGCGGCTCCGCGAGACGATCGGGCAGACCACGCTGGCGGCACAGAATGTGGCGGCGGGCAGCCAGCAGCTGTCGTCGTCGTCGGAGCAGGTGAGCCAGGGCGCGACCGAGCAGGCGGC
>NZ_CAXIAM010000067.1:0-16282 GCF_964021865.1 uncultured Sphingomonas sp. | reverse complement strand
ACGACCGCGTCCGCCGTGCGGGGGGCGTGAGGCGGGATCGTCGCCGTCAGAGGCGGGGTCCGGGTCGTCGCGACTGCGGCTTCTTCGGGCGAAGTGGTTGGCGTCGCCGCGACCGGTGCGGTCACCTGCGGCGTGGCCGGCGGCGAAGCCTGCGTCGCGGGCTGCGGCGTCGTCGCGCGGGCGGCCGGGGGCGCGACGACGGTCGGCGCCGCGTTGGCCGCGGCGATGTTTCGCTCCGGCGAGGTAACGGCCGCGGCCGGCGCGGTCACCGGCGGCGTGGCGGGCGCAGAACCCTGCGTCGCGCGATGCGGTGTCGTCGCGCGGGCGGCAGGGGGCGCAACGACGGTCGACGCTGCGGCGGGCGCATCGGTGCTCCGCTCCGGCGACGTGACGATCGGCTGCACCAAGGGGGGCGAGGCGGCCAGCGTGGCCTGACTGTCGGCAATCGGTACCGGGGCGTGCGGCGTCACCGCGGGCGGCTCGGTCGTGGCGGTCGGTGCGTCCGCGGTGGCGGTCAGTGTGTCGGCGGGGGCGACCGGCGTTTCGGCGAAAGCGGTGGGCGCGTCCCGGTCGGGGTGGTCGTGCGCGGCGGCCTTCGAGATCGTGTCGGTCGCATCGACGTCGCTTTTGGTCAGCAGCGGCTGAACGGGCGGATCGAGGGTGATGACACGCAGGCGAGGGCGGGCCGCGGGTTCGGCGGCGAGCTTCGGCTCTGGCGTCGGTGCTACGGGAGCGCCGGGGATCACCGTCGCTACGGGCACTGCCGCCGCGGCGGGCGTCGCGAGTGCGGGCGGCGGCGGGGGCACCGCCACGCCGGTCGCATCGGCCAACCACGCCAGCGCCGCCTCGCCGGTCGAAACCATCGCATCGACCAGCGGCAGACCGGTGCCGGTACCGGCAAGATCCTGCCGCCCCGCGTCGCTCGCCACCGGCGCCACGCCGACCGCGACGCCGTCGCCGCAGCCGGGCAGCACCAGCTTCAGGAAGTCGCCCGTCGCGCCCGCCACGCCCGGCGTGGGCGAGGCCGCACCCGGCAGCATCGCGCCCGGTGCCGTCGTCAGGAGAAGGCTTGCGATCGTGGTCAAGGGTCAGGCCGCTTTCGTGGACAGGGTTCGCCGGCCACGCTGCAAGAGGCGTGCCGTTTACTTCTTCGGGCGCGCGGGCACGTCCTCGAGCGCCTTCATCTCGGCGCGCAGATCGGCGGCGTGCTGGCGTTCCATCAGCTTTTCGACCGCGCTCTGGTCGCGGCGTGCGCCGCGCGTCGCCTCGGTGCTGCGCTCGACCTGCGCCTCGGCGGCGCGGACGCGGTTCATCGCGGCTTCCGCCGAGCGGTGCAGCCGTTCGCGGAAATGCGCGCTGGCGGCGAGGTTGACCGCGCCGGCGACGGTCGACGGGGCGGGGGCGACCGCGTCGGCGAGCTGCGCGATGCGCTGCGCCAGTTGCGTCTCGCTGGTCAGCTGCGCCTGCGTCCGCGCCTCGTCGGCGCGCGCCAGCCCGAGCTGGAGCGTGCGGACGCGGTGCAGACGCTTGAGCCGTTTGGCGTCAGGCATCGCCGAAGACGCCGACCAGCTCCATCTCGGCATCGGCCAGCGACACCATCTGGTGCGTGTCCTGGCGCACGAATTCCATGATCGCGGGCTGATAGGCGATCGCGGCGTCGATCGCCGGATCGCTGCCGCTGCGATACGCGCCCATCAGCACGAGATCGCGATTTTCCTCATAGGTCGCCAGATGGCGGCGCAGGATGCGCGCGGCCTGCTGGTGATGCTGCGGCACGATGTCGTTCATCACGCGGCTGATCGACTTGGAGATGTCGATCGCGGGATAGACCGCGCGCTCGGCCATCGCACGGCTGAGCACGATATGCCCGTCGAGGATCGAGCGCGCCGAATCGACGACCGGATCGTTGCCGTCGTCGCCGTCCGCCAGCACGGTATAGATGCCGGTGATCGACCCGCCGGTGTTCACGTCCGACCCGGCGCGCTCCAGCAAATTGGGGAGCATCGCGATCGCGGACGGCGGATAGCCGCGCGCCGAGGCCGGTTCGCCCAGCGCCAGCCCGATCTCGCGCCCGGCGTGCGCGACGCGGGTCAGCGAATCGATGATGAGCAGCACGCTCTTGCCCTCGGCGCGGAACGCCTCGGCGATCGCAGTGGCGCGCAGCGCGCCGCGGATGCGGAGCACCGGCGAATGGTTGGCGGGCACCGCGACGACGACCGAGCGCTGGCGCGCCGCGCCCGCGACCTTGGTTTCGAGGAAGTCGGCAACCTCGCGGCTGCGCTCGCCGATCAGCCCGATCACGACGACATCGGCCTGTGCCGCGCGCACCATCATGCCGAGCAGCACCGACTTGCCGACGCCCGACCCGGCCATGATGCCGACGCGCTGCCCCTGGCCGACGGTGAGCAAGCCGTTGATCGCGCGCACGCCCACGTCCATCGGCGCGAGCACGCGGCCACGATCGAGCGGCGATTGCATATGGCCGGCGAGCGGCCAGCGCCCCGCGCCGCGGATCGGGCCGAGCCCGTCGATCGGATTGCCCGCGCCGTCGACGACGCGCCCGAGCATCGCCGCGCCGACCTCCGCCTCGCCCGGGGGGCCGAGCGGGCGGACCGGGGCGTTGGGCAGCAGGGCGGCCGGCCCGCCGAGGTTCATCATCAGCGTGCGGCCGTTGCGGAAGCCGATCACCTCGGCCTCAACCTGTTGCCCGCCGTCCGCACCGATCTTGCAGACGGTGCCGACCGGCAGCGACAGCCCGACCGCCTCCATCAGCAAGCCGTCATAGGACGACAGCCGCCCGGCGACGCGCGGCTTCGGCCGCGATCCGGCGAGTGCGAGCGTGCCGAGGTAATCCTCGGCGAAGCGGTTCAGCACGCCGGCACCGCCGCGCGCTCGATCGCGGCGGAAAGCTGATCCAGCCACATCGCCGGACCGTCCTCGACGATCGTCGACGCGGCCTCCATGACGAAGCTACCGCGTTCGACGCTCTCGTCGGCGACCGGGAAGACGGTGCCGGGCACCCGGCCCTCGAGCAGCGGCAGATCCTCGGGATGGACGCGCAGCATCGCCGATTCGCTGGCGTCGGCGAGCAGCTCGGTCGCGGCCTCGACGCGCGCGGCGAGCAACGGCGCGGAGACGCCGATCTCACCGACCAATTGCGTGACCAGCATCGTGACGGTGCGGCGCAGGGCGTCGGCCAGCGCGACGCGATCGATCGCGCCGCCGGCCTTCATCGCGCCCGCGACCGCCTCCAGCAGCTCGCGCTCGCGCGAAACCACCGCGTCGGCGGCCATCGCCGCATCGGCGAGCCCGTCGTGATAGCCGGCGATCCGCGCCGCCTCGATCTGTTCGACGCACGCCGGGATCGGCGCGTCGGCGTCGAGCATGTCCCAGCCGGCGGTCGGATCGGCATCCGGGTTCGCGGGCGAGAAATGGCGCGGCTGGTCGCCGGTCGCGTCGTCTAAAGGCTGCTCGGCCGCGGTCGGTGCGGGCGACCGCGCGCCGAACGCCTGTTCGATGCGCGCGATCAGGTCCGCCGGGGTGAAGCCCGGCGCGATCCCGGATTGCGCGCGCGTGCGGCTGAGCGCCGCCGCATTAGCACGCGACGGCATGCCGCTGACGAAATCCGCCTCAGACATAATCGTCGTCGCCCGCCCCAAGGTTGATCGTGCCGTCCTTCGCGAGGTTGCGGGCGATCTGGATGATCGCCTTCTGCGCCTCGAGCACTTCGCTCAGCTTCATCGGTCCCCGTGCTTCCATATCGTCGCGGATGCCCGACGCCGCGCGGGCCGACATGCAGCCGAGGATGCGGTTGCGCGCCGCCTCGTCCACGCCCTTCAGCGCGCGGCCCAAAGTGTCGCCGTCGACGTTGCGGATGAGCGTGCCCAGCCCCTTGTCGTCCAGCTCCAGCAGATTGTCGAAGACGAACATCGCCTCCTCGATCTGCCGCGCGATGTCGCGGTCCATCTTGAGCAGCTTGGGCATGACGCGCTGTTCGGTCGACTTGCGCGCGCCCTGCAGGATCTTCGCCGCCTCGCGCGCGCCGCCCAGCTGCAGCGCGGTCGACGAACCGCTGCCGCCGCCACCCGCGCTGCCGCCGCCCGTCCGGCTGGCGATCAGCGTGCGCAGCGCGTCGACCGCATCGGGGGTGATCGGCCCCAGCCGCGCGATGCGGTGCAGGATGTCGGGCTGCTTCAGTTCGGGCAGCAGTTCGAGCACCTGGCTGCCGATCGACGGATCGAGGTTGGCGATCATCACCGCGCAGATCTGCGGATGCTCCTTGTCGAGCATCGCCGCGATCTCCTTGGCATCCAGCCAGTCGAGCAGGTCGATCTCGCACACCGCCTCGGCCGGGGTGATCTGCGCCAGCACGCTTTCGGCCTTGTCGCGGCCCAGCGCGCGCGTCATCACCGCCTCGACCTTCGGGCCGGGGTTGAAGGTGATGCCGGTGCGCTCGCGCGCCTTGCCGACGAAATCGTCGAGCACCAGCTCGACCTCTTCCTCGCTGACGTCGGCGACCGCGAACATCGCGGTGCCCAGCTTGCGGACCTCTTCGGGATCGAGCTTCTGGAGGATGGCCGCAGCCTCTTCCTCGCCGACGAGCATCATCAGCACCGCGGCGCGCTCGACGCCGGTGAAGGTCCGTGGGGCGGTGGCGACCTCGGTCACGGTTTGGCGTCCGCGACCAGCATGTCACGCACCGCCAGCGCCGCGCGCGCCGGATTGTCGCGCGTGAAGCCGCGCACCGCGTCGATCCGCTCCTCGTAGCTCTGGCTGGTCTCGATCTGGTCGAGGCTGACCGGCGGCTGAACCGCGATCTGCTCGCCGTCCGCGCCCTCGCCGGCGCTCGTGCCGTTGCCCGAGCCCTCGGTCAGCGCGGTACCGTCGCCTTTGGTGCCGTCCGCCAGCGCGGCGGCGTCCCTGGGCGGCGTGGCGTCCTCGCGCTTCTTCATCAGCGCCTTCGCGATCGGGCGCACGCCGAGCAGCAGGACCAGCAGCGCGATGACGAGCGCGGTCAGGTTGCGCGCGAGCATCGGCACCAGCGCATTGTCGTACCATTTGGGCGCGGCGGCGGCATCGGCGCTGGCATCGGCGAACTTGCGGCTGATGACGGTGACATTGTCGTTGCGCGTCGGGTCGAAGCCGACCGCGCTCTTCACCAGATCGTTGATCTGCTGAATCTCCATCGCGGTGCGCTTGGTCTTCTCCGGGTCGCGCAACAGCACCGCGACGGACAGCCGCTTGATGTTGCCCGGCGCGGCGCGCGTGACCGAGACTTCCTTGTTCAGATCATAGGCGCGCTGGAACGCGTCGGTCTGCTTGGCCGGATCGGGTGCCGGGCCGCCGGCGGCGGGTTGCGCCGCGGGGGTGCCAGGGTTGCCGGTCGCGGGCTGCGGGGTCGACAGCTGCGAGGCGGGCGGGGGCGTGTTGCTGAGCGCGCCCGGGATGCCGGACGGCGGCGCGTTGGTCGCCATGTTGCCGGTCCAGTTGCCGGTCTCGGCGCGCAGCCGGCCTTCCTTGTCGTAGCTTTCGCGGGTCGCGCTGGTTTCGTCGAGGTTGACGTCGGCCTGCACCTCGGCGGTGAAATTGCCCGCGCCGACCAATGGGGTGAGTAGCTGGATCAGCTGCTGACGATATTTGTCCTCGACGCGGCGCTGGAACTCGATGCGCTTGTCGTTGGCGCTGTCGGGGCCGTCGCCCGACTTGGTGAGCAGCCCGCCCATCTGGTCGACGATCGTCACCGCATCGGGCTTCAGCCCCGGCACCGACGAGGCGACGAGGTTGACGATCGACTGGACCTGCGCGTCGCTGAGCGAGCGGCCGCCCTGCAGCTTGACCACCACCGACGCCGACGGCGCGGCATTGTCGCGCACGAACACGCTCGCCTCGGGCATCGCGAGATGAACGCGTGCCTCGGCGACCGCGTCGATCTCCTGGATCGAGCGCGCCAGCTCGGTCTCGCGCGCCTGACGCAGCCGCTCGCCCTCGACCGCGCGGCTGACGCCCATCGGCAGCTCGTCGAGGATCGCGTAGCCGCCCGGTGCGGCCTTAGGCAGGCCCTGCCCGGCGAGCAGCAGCCGCGCCTTGGAATAATCCTCCTCGTTGACGGTCAGCGTGCCCGCCGAATCGTCGATATGGCTGGGGATGTTCGCGGCCGACAGCGCGGTGGTGACCGCGGCCTTGTCCGAATCGGGCAGGCCGGAGAACAACGTCTTCTGCGGCGGGGTCGACAGCGCCGACCACGCGAGCCCGGCCGCGCCGATCAGCCCGACCATCAACGCCATCGGCCCGGCGCGCCGCACCGCGGGCTGCGCCATCACGCCCTGGATCTGACGCAGCGGGTTGGCGAACTTCTCGGGCACCAGCGTCACCGGCACCGGGTTCTGCGGGGTGAGAGCGTTGCTCATATCAGACCGGCATGCTCATGATGTCCTTGTACGCGGACAGGATCTTGTTGCGGACCTGCAGCGTCGCCTCGAAGCCGACCGACGCTTCCTGACGCGCGAGCATCACCTTGGCGATGTCGACGGTCTCGCCGCGTTCATACTGCTCCGACAGCGCCGAGGCCTTTTGCTGGCCCTCGTTCACCTTGGCGATCGCCGACTGCATCGTGTCGGCGAAGCTGCTGGCGTTCGCGGCGCCCCCGGTGACCGGCGCGGGCGCGGCGGATGCGGCACCGCTGGTGCGGTTCAATGCGGCGTTGCGCTCCAGGATCTGCGCGCGCAGCGCCATCACCCGGTCGACGCCGCCGACGCCTCCGATCGCGCTCATGCCGACAGCATCCGGCCGGTGCCGGCGGCGAGGTCGTCACCCTGTTCGCGCGCCTTGGCGAGCCGGTAGCGCAGCGTCCGCTCCGAGATGCCGAGCCGCTTCGCGGTCTCGATCCGGCTGCCGCCGCACGCCGCCAGCGTCTCGCGGATCGCGGCGAATTCAGAGAATTGCACGACCTGCCCCAGCGTGTTGTCCTCACCGCCCGTCGCGGCGACGCGCGGCGCAGGAGCGGGGCGGTCGAAGACGATGTGATCGGCCTCGATCGTGTCGCCGCCCGCGAACAGCAGCGCGCGCTGGATGACATTCTCCAGCTCGCGGACGTTGCCCGGCCAGTCGTGCGCGACCAGCCGCGCGATCGCGGCGTCGCTCGGCCACGGCAGCGATGCGCGCGTGCCGGCATGACGCAGGATCATCGTCGCGGCGAGCGCGGGGATGTCCTGCGGCCGCTCGGCCAGCGCACGGGTCGACAGCGGGAACACCGACAGGCGGTAGTAAAGATCGGCGCGGAAGCGGCCCGCCGCCACCTCGGCCTGAAGATCGCGGTTGGCGCAGGCGACGACGCGGACGTCGACCGCCTGCGGCATCGTCGCGCCGATCGGCACCACCTCGCGCTCCTGCAACACGCGCAGCAGCTTGGCCTGGAGGTTGAGCGGCATCTCCGCGATCTCGTCGAGCAGCAAGGTGCCGCCGTTCGCGGCGCGGAAGAAGCCCTCGCCGCCCGACGACGCGCCGGTGAACGCGCCCTTCTGGTGGCCGAACAGCATCGCCTCCAGCATCGTCTCGGGCAGCGCGGCGCAGTTGATCGCGACGAACGGGCCGTCGCGGCGCTCGGAATTCAGGTGGATCGTGCGCGCCAGCACTTCCTTGCCGGTGCCGGTCGGCCCGTTGATCAGCACGGTGATGTCGGCCTGCGCGACGCGCTCGGCCAGCGCCAGCAGCGCCAGCGACTCGGGGTCGGCGGCGGTCGGCAGCTCCGGCCCGCCGACTAACGCGCGGGCGAAGGCGTTGCCGACCGCGGCATCCTCATGGCCATAGGCGATGCGTGCCGGCTGGCCGTCGCGGAACGGGATCACCTCGCGCCCGGCATTGCCGACGATCAGCGTGCGCGCCGGGGCGGGCACCGCCTCGCCCTCGGCGACCAGATAGGCGACGTTCGGCTGCGGCCGCGCGGCGGGCGCCTGCACCGCAAAGCCCTGCGCGCGCAGCGAGGACACGAGCGTCAGGTGCGCGCGCTCCACGGTGGCTGTCGGCATGATCGAACGCATGGCGTGGAATTCCCTCGAATCAGTACGAGGGTGATGCGGCCGCGGTGGTTAACGCGCGGTATAATTGCCGCCGTTGCCGGCAGACTTTTTCCGGGCGCCCGGGGCGTACGCGCACGCCCGCGCGCGCGTGCACGTAGGGGGAAGCGGGGGGGGCCGTGGGCCCTTGCGAAAAGTTTCCGGCGAAAAGCCCTAAAAGTCCGGCGCGGGCAGCCGTTTGATGCGGTGACGGCACGGCCACCTGCTCATTCGGGGGCGGCGGGACGGGCCGGTAGATGGAGATAATCCCATGACCGTGATCAACACCAACACCTCGGCAATGCGCGCCACCAACGCTTCGACGATGGCGAGCAAGTCGCTGGCGACCTCGATGGAGCGCCTGTCGACCGGCAAGCGCATCAACTCGGCGAAGGACGACGCCGCCGGCCTCGCGATCGCCAACCGCATGACCAGCCAGACCAAGGCGATGGCGATGGCCGTCCGCAACGCCAACGACGGCATCAGCCTGGCGCAGACCGCCGAAGGCGCGATGGGCGAAGTCACCAACATGCTGACCCGCATGAAGGAACTGGCCACCCAGTCGGCCAACGGCACGCTGCAGGATTCGGACCGCACCGCGCTGCAGTCGGAAATGACGCAGCTGACCGCCGAAGTGAACAACGTCGCCAAGACGACCTCGTTCAACGGCGTCAACCTGCTCGATGGCAGCTCGAGCACGGTCAAGCTGCAGACCGGCATCAACGCAAACCAGAACATCAGCATGTCGCTGACCGACACCCGCGCCTCGACGCTGGGCCTGACGGCGGCGGTCAAGGGTACGGCTGTCACTGCAACTGCGATCGCCGCCGGTGGCGTGGTGGTCAACGGCCAAGATATCGGCGCTGTCATTGCCGCCGACAAGGACGCGAGCAAGATCGCGACCGCGATCAACTCTGCGGTGTCGAACGTCACCGCGACTGCCAAGAACAGCGTCACCGCCAGCGTCGGCACGCCGACCACCGGCAACACGCTGACGATCGGTTCGACCACCGTTACGATGACGGACAACGAGAAGGATGCCGCGTCGGTCGCCGCCAAGATCAACAGCACGCTCGCCGGCGTTTCGGGCAACAAGATCGCCGCCAGCACCGACAGCACGGGCAAGCTGGTCCTGACCAGCAGCGACGGCAGCAACATTGCGCTGACCGACACCAACAGCATCCTGTCGGGTGCCAAGGACGGCCTGGGCAACTCGGTGACGACCGGTGCGTCCGCTGTGACGGTACGCGGCAACGTGTCGATCGAAGCGGCGTCGGGTACCGCGCTGACGATCTCGGGCACCGCGGTGGGGGACGCCGGCCTGACGGCGGCCAGCACCTCGGCCATCTCGATCTCGTCGCAGACCGGCGCGTCGGCAGCCATGTCGGTGATCGACGGTGCGCTCGACAAGATCTCGTCGGCGCGTGGCACGATGGGTGCGGCGCAGAACCGGCTGGAATCGACGGTCAACAACCTGACCACCACCGCGACCAACCTGTCGGACGCCAAGAGCCGTATCGAGGACGCCGACTTCTCGACCGAGACGACCGCGCTCGCCAAGGCGCAGATCCTCGGCCAGGCCTCGACCGCGATGCTGGCGCAGGCCAACCAGTCGCAGCAGGGCGTGATGAAGCTGCTCGGCTAAGTCCGGCAGCCGACCACCGGCCTCTCGCCCCCGATCAGAGCGGGGCCGGTGCCGGACAAGAAGACCCCCGTCAGCCGGATGGCTGGCGGGGGTTTTCGTCGTTTCGGGCGGAGCGCGCGCCCCAACGCCGTCGCCCCTGCGCAGGCAGGGGCCTATCGCTGTTTCGTTGGTCGATCTGGCTGACACATTGCGCGTGAGCCGTGTGTCAGATGACGCGCGGCACGACGCAGACATGGCCCCTGCCTGCGCAGCGGCGACGGCGCGTGGCGCTGATGGCAGCCCCTCCTTCGCGGGCGCCTGCGTTCGTTCGATTCCAGCGGGACGGCAAGTCCAGGATGACGGCGTGGTGAAATGAGGGCGCGTGGACGTTACGCGCGCTTCTTTCGGGATGCCGGCTTCTTCTTGACCGGCGCTCTCCGCCCGGCTGCGACGCCGAGCATCGCCCATTGGCGCAATGCCTCGGGATCGTCGTGGCACTCCTCGGGCGCACGCCGGTAGTTCATCGACGTTACCGTTCCGTCGCCGCGCTCATGGGTGAAGCGCGCGCAACCTGCCGCTTCCCAGGTCACGTCGCTCTCGGCATCGCTCTTGAACCACAGGCTGCCGTCACCGTCGATGATCGCGAAGACCACGCCGTCCAGATAGAGCGTCGCGCCGCCCATCATTCGGCGATGTGTAACGCTCCCGTCCGCTGCCAGCGCCTCCGCAACCCAGTCGATCAGCCCCCGATCCAGCGCCATCGTCTCAATGCCCCGCGGTCAGCTTGAGCCCAGCGATACACCCGACCGCGCCGAGGATCAGCAGCAGCCGCACCGGGGTCGCCGCCTCGCCGTAGAAGAAAATGCCGGTCAGCACGGTGCCGAGCGCGCCGATCCCGGTCCATACCGCATAAGCGGTGCCCATCGGGATGCTGCGCGCGGCGATCTCCAGCAGCAGCATCGACATCGATACCGACGCGAGAAACGCCAGCGTCCAGCCGATGTGGCGGAAGCCGTCGGCGTTGCGCAGGCAGGTGGTGAAGCCGACCTCGAACAGCCCGCCGACAATCAGCCAGACCCATGCCATCAGCCGCGCCCCGCCAGCGCGTGCAACGCCGCGCCGTCGACCCGCTGCACGGTCCACTCGTCCTGCGCGACCGCGCCCTTCGCGCGGTAGAAATCGATCGCGGGGGTGTTCCAGTCGAGCACCCACCATTCGAAGCGCGCATAGCCGCGATCGACCGCGATCCCGGCGAGCGCCTTCAGCAACGCCGCGCCGGCACCCTGTCCGCGTGCTTCGGGCGAGATGTAGAGATCGTCGAGCCAGATGCCGCGCTTGCCGGTCCATGTGGAAAAGGTGGTGTAGAAGATCGCGAAGCCGGCCGCGCGGCCGTCGAGGTCGGCGATCAGCGCCTCGGCGGCGGGGGGCGCACCGAACAGCGCGTCGTGGAGCATCGGTTCGGTCGCCTCGACCGCGTCGGGCGCTTTCTCGAACGCGGCGAGATCGCGGACGAAGCCGAGCATCGTCGGGACATCGTCTGGGGCGGCGGGGCGGATCGAGACGGTCATGGGGGTGGGTGTATCGTGTGGGGCGCATCTGCCCAAGCCTGCTCCGTCATCCCGGCGCAGGTGCGGATCCAGAACTTGTGACCGATCGCTTCTATCGGCAGACTCGCGCGTCTGGATTCTCACCTTCGCGGGCATGACGGGGCGCGTGGTTACGCCGCGCCCTCCAGCGCCCCCTGCGGCACCGTCCGCCGCCGCGCCGCGTAGAGGCACGCGGCGACGATCACCCCCGCACCGGCGAACGTCGTCGGCGCGACCCGCTCGCCGAAGCACAGCCAGCCGAGCACCGCCGCATAGACGAACGACGAATATTCGGTCGTCGCCAGAAATCCCGCCTCGGCATGCGCATAGGCCCAGCCGAGCAGGAACAGCGAGCCGGTCGCGAGCAGCGCGGCGACCGCGATCCTCGCCCATGCTCCCGGCGGCGGCGCCACCGCCAGCCACGGCGCGGCGCATAGCAGCAACGTCGCGGTGACCGCCGACTGGACGAAGGCGATCTCGCGCGGGCTGGCGGCCTGGCTCTGGAGCCGCGCGACGATCAGATTGGCGGCGTAGAGGATCGCCGAGGCGAGGATCGCGCCGGCCCCCGCCAGCGCGTCCGGCCCGAGCGCCATGCGCGTCTGCCCGGCGAGGATCACCGCCACACCGACGAGTGCCGCGAACGATGCCGCGACGACCCGTGCCCCGACCCGCTCCCCGAGCAACCACGCGCCGAGCAGCAGCGCGAGCAGCGGCGCGATGTAGGTCAGCGCGATCGCCTGCGCCATCGGCACGCGCGCCAGCCCCCAGAAGAACAGCAGCGCCATCGCGGTGGTCAGCGTGCCGCGCGCCAGGTGCAGCCGCAGCGCACGCGCGCCGATCCGCCGCCCGCCGCCGACCCGCCACGCCGCGCCGCCGATCGCGGTCGACAGCATCGTCCGCCACAGCAGCGCATTGTAGACGCCGATCGCTAGCACCAGCGACTTCATGAACGCGTCCATGATCGAGAACAGCCCGATCCCGCCGGCCGCGACGCCGAGGGCGAGCGCGGGGGAGAGGTGGCGCGGGGTGGTCATCGGATCAGATGGATATCGACGTCGCCGTCGAACGCCTGCCAGACGCGATCGGCGGTCACGACGGTAGCGCGATGCACGATGCCGAGCGCCAGACAGGCGCGGTCGGCGAAGGACAGGCGTAACGTCTGCGCGCGGGGGTGAAGGGCGGCGCTGACTCGCGCCTGCTCGCTGTCGAAGGAGGCGATCACCACTTCGAGGCGGCGCAGGCTGTCGAGCACGATCTCCGCTTCCATGCCGCGGCGGACACATTTGTGGAGCACTTCATCAAAGTTGACCGCCGAAAGCAGCGCGGCGCGCACGAACGGCAGCGCGACGTCACCGCCTGCTTCGTCGAACAGCAACGCCAGCAGCGCAGACGAGTCGAAGACGATCGTCACGCCGCCGATGCCGCATCCGTGTCACCTTCGCGCCGCTGTTCCTCGCGACGGCCGGCGAGCAGGTCGTCGACGATACTGCCGTGTGGATCGCGGAACGGACGGAAAGCGTCCTGCACATCGCGGACGACCTGAACGTGCGTTCTGAGGATCATGCCGCCTTGCTCGTCACGATCGATGACGACCATGTCGCCGTCCTTGATCCCCAGTTCGCGGCGCAGGTCGGCGGGGATGACGATCTTCCCGCCGGCGATCACCTTCGCATGATAGGTCATGTCGGGTCCTCCAGGACCTGACATGTAGCACAGGACCTATTCGGGCGCCAGTTTTGCCGCCGCGTCGGCGGCGTCGATCTCCGCGGCCTTGGCCTCGACCAGCTTGACGATATGCTCGATCATGTCGGCGTCCTGCACATGGTGGTCGGTGACGCCCGACAGATAGACCATGTGCTTGCCGCCGCCACCGCCGGTGATGCCGATGTCGGTTTCGCGCGCCTCGCCGGGGCCATTGACGACGCAGCCGAGCACCGACAGGCTCATGGGCGTGCGGATGTGCTGGAGCCGTTCCTCGAGCGCCTGCACGGTGCGGATCACGTCGAAGCCCTGCCGCGCGCAGCTCGGGCAGCTCACCACGCGCACGCCGCGGTTGCGGATGCCGAGCGCCTTGAGAATCTCGAACCCGACGCGGACTTCCTCTTCCGGCTCGGCCGACAAGGACACGCGGATCGTATCGCCGATTCCGAACCACAGCAGCGAGCCCATGCCGATCGACGACTTCACCGTGCCGCCGATCAGTCCGCCCGCCTCGGTGATGCCGAGATGCAGCGGGCAGTCGACCGCGTCGGCAAGCTGTTGATAGGCGGCGACCGCGAGGAAGACGTCCGACGCCTTCACCGCGACCTTATATTCGTGGAAGTCGTGGTCCTGCAGCAGCTTGATGTGGTCGAGCGCCGATTCGACCAGCGCCTCCGGACAGGGCTCGCCGTACTTCTCGAGCAGGTCCTTCTCGAGGCTGCCGGCGTTGACGCCGATGCGGATCGCGCAGCCGTTGGCCTTGGCGGCGCGCACCACCTCGGCGACGCGATCGGACGAGCCGATGTTGCCGGGGTTGATGCGCAGGCACGCCGCGCCGGCATCGGCGGCTTCGAGCGCGCGCTTGTAGTGGAAATGGATGTCCGCGACGATCGGCACCTTGGCGGCGCGCACGATCTGGCCGAGCGCGGCGGTCGACGCCACGTCGGGGCAGCTGACGCGGATGATGTCCGCCCCGGCCTCCTCGCAGCGACGGATCTGGTCGATCGTCGCGGCGGCATCCTCGGTGGGGGTATTGGTCATCGTCTGCACGGTGACCGGGGCATCCCCGCCGACGGGGACATTGCCGACCATGATCTGGCGGCTGGGACGACGCGCGATATCGCGCCACGGACGGATCGACATACCCGCCATATACGCGTGTGGCGTGGCAGTTCAAAGTCGCAGCATCGGCCAAGCAATGCTAGGCGACCGCAAATGCAGCGTCATTACGGCCTGGACTGGCTCCGCATCGGGGCGTTCGCGATCCTGATCCTCTACCATGTCGGCATGGTGTTCGTCCCGTGGGACTTCCACGCGAAGCTGCCCGGCGCGTGGTGGGTGGCGGTGCCGATGATGGCGTCGAACCCGTGGCGGCTGGCGTTGCTGTTCCTCGTCTCGGGCTACGCCAGTCGTGCGCTGATGCTGCGCAACAAGGCGCCGTGGCGGTTCGCGCGGCAGCGCTCGCTGCGGCTGCTCGTCCCGCTGATTTTCGGCATCGCGGTGATCGTGCCGGTGCAGCCGTGGGTCGAACTGTCGCAGAAATACGGCTATTCGCACGGCTTCGGGCACTTCTGGGTGCACGATTACTTCCGGTTCGCACCGGTCGGGGCGCTGTTCCTGCCCGCCTGGAACCACCTGTGGTTCGTCGCCTATCTGTGGGTCTATACGTTGGTGCTCGCCGCGGGTGCGCTGTTGCTACCGCGGGCGGTGCGGCGTGCGATACAGGCCGGGTTTGCGTGGATGATGCGCGGGCCGGCATTGCTGGTGGTGCCGATCGCGTGGATGGTGCTGGTCAGCTTCTGGCTGTTCCCCGGCGGGCGCGAGACGCACGCGCTGGTCGACGATTGGGTCGCGCACTTCAGCTACTTCCCGTTTTTCCTGTTCGGCTATGCGCTGGCGTGCGCGCCGGAGACGCTGGCAGCGCTGGTCGCGCGGTGGAAGCCGTCGGCGGCGATCGCGCTGGCGGCCTATGCGGTGGTCGCGGGGATCGAGATCCGCTGGCCGGGCAGCAGCATGCCGTACCCGTGGGGGATCGTCTTCTCGGTGGCGCGCTCGGTCGAGGGCTGGGCGGCGGTCGCCGCGCTGATCGGCTATGCCGACGGGCACTGGAACCGCGACCGCAAGTGGCGGCGGATGCTGACCGAGGCGGTGTTCCCGTTCTACATTGTCCACCAGTCGATCATCGTGCTGGTCGCGTTCTGGCTGGCGCCGCTGGCGCTGCCCGGTGGCGTGGCGTTCGCCGTACTGGTCGCGGCGACGCTGGCGGGGTGCTGGGCCTTTTATCTGGGCGGACGCGCGATCGGGCCGCTGCGCCCGCTGATCGGACTACGGCGGCACGCGTCGCGGCGCACGCACGTCGATCCGCGCCCGGCGATCGTTTGAGGGCGGTGACCGTCATTCCCGCGCAGGCGGGAATCCAGAACCTCTGACGATCACGCTTCTATCGGCAGACCTGCGCGTCTGGATTCCCGCCTGCGCGGGAATGACGAAGGGGTTTACTGCCCGAAGGTGCCCGCGCGGTAGAGCAGGGTGATCGCGACGCGGCGGTTGCGCGGGTCCTGCGGGTTGTCGGCGATCATCGGTTCGCGGTCCGCCACGCCCTCGATGCGGTTGAAGCGCGTTTCCGGAATGCCGCCCAGCGCCAGCCGGCGGCGCGTCGCCTCGGCGCGGCCCGACGACAGCATCCAGTTGTTCATCGCGCGCGGATCGCCATACGGCAGGCTGTCGGTATAGCCGCGGATCGAGATCGGGTTCTGCGTTTCCTTGATCCCCTGCGCGACCAACCCGATCAGCGCCGACGCGTCGCTGGCGAGCGCGGTCGTGCCCAGCGCGAACATCGAATAATCGGCGTCGTCGACCAGATCGATGCGCATCCCGTCGGAGGTCATCGTGAAGCGGATGTGCTTGGCCAGCTTCGCCAGCTCGCGCTGCGCCATGATCTTCTGCATCACCTGCTGGCGCAGCTTGGCAAAATTCTTGGCGTCTTCTTTCGCGACCGCGCTGCTGCTGCGCAGCGAGCCCTTCTTCCCAAATCCCTTGGCCTCGCCGACCGGATCGGTGGTGACCAGCGCCAGCGCGTGCAGATCCGAGGTGCCCGCCTTCGGCCCGATCTTCTCCTTCGATGTCAGCGATTCGCCGCCGAACATCCCGTTGCCGCCGATCCCGACGCGCTTCTTGTCGATCAGCGTCGGCGCGAAATAATCGGCGATGCCCTTGCGCTGCTTCTCGGTCGTTGCGCCGAGCAGCCACAGCAGCAGGAAGAACGCCATCATCGCGGTCACGAAATCGGCATAGGCGACCTTCCACGCGCCGCCGTGGTG
>NZ_CAXIAM010000066.1:0-16593 GCF_964021865.1 uncultured Sphingomonas sp. | reverse complement strand
CCGTTTGGCGAAAGAAGAACTCCTCGAGATGCGCGGGCAGGTGGTGGAACTGCTCCCCAATGCGATGATCCGCGTCCGGCTCGAGAACGATCACGAAATCCTCGGCCACACCGCCGGGAAGATGCGCAAGAACCGTATCCGCGTGCTGGTCGGCGACGAAGTCCTGGTGGAACTGACTCCCTATGATCTGACCAAGGGGCGGATCACCTACCGCTTCATGCCGGGTCGCGGTGGTCCCGGCCCGTCCTAATCATCTTCTCGCGCCCGCAACTGGGCGCGCGATCATGACCCGCCTCGTCCTCGCATCCTCCTCGCCGCGTCGTCTCGACCTGCTCGCGCGGATCGGTGTCGTCCCCGACCGGATCGTCGCGCCCGAGATCGACGAGACGCCGCACCCGCGCGAACTGCCGCGCGCCTATGCGCTGCGCCTCGCGGTCGAAAAGGCGCGCGCGGTCCCGCGCGCCGCCGACGAAGCGGTGCTGGCCGGCGACACCACGATCGCGGTCGGCCGCCGCATCCTGCCCCCCGCCATCGACGAGGCGATCCAGCGCGAATTGCTGGGGCTGCTCTCCGGGCGTCGCCACCATGCGCTGTCGGCGGTCTGCGCGATTGCGCCCGACGGCACCGAGCGTGTCCGGCTCGCCGACACGATCGTCGCCTTCAAGCCGCTCTCTCCTGCCGAGATCAACGCTTACGTCGTGTGCGGCGAAGGGCTGGGCAAGGCCGGCGGCTACGCGATCCAGGGGCGTGCCGAGGCGTTCGTGCGCTTCCTTCACGGCAGCCATTCGGGCGTGATCGGACTGCCGCTGTTCGAGACCCGTGCCTTGCTCGCGGCGAGCGGCGTCGCCTTTGGCTGAATGGCTCTACGAGGACGGGATCGGCGAGGCGCGCGCCGCGCTGGTCGCCGGGGACCGCATCCTCGCCGCGCGCATCGAACTGCCCGAGCTTCTGCGCGTCGGCACCGTCGCCCGCGCACGCCTCACCGAAAAGCTGGTCGCGACGCTCGATGACGGGCAGGAGGTAATGCTTGATCGCGCCCCAGCGGGGGTGACGCTCGGCGCCCCCACCACGATCGAGGTGATCCGCGAGGCGATCCCCGAACCCGGCCGCGCCAAGCGCGCACGCGCACGCATCACCGATGCCCCGCCCGCACCCGGCCCCGACCTGCTCGCGCGGATCACCGCCTCGCCGTACCCGGTGCGCACGCTCCGCGCGCATCAGCCGGATGCGCTCGAAGCCGCGGGCTGGTCGGAGGTGATCGAGGAAGCGCAGACCGGCGAGATCGCCTTTGCGGGCGGTGCGCTGCGCATGACCCCGACCCCGGCGATGACGCTGTTCGACGTCGACGGCGACGGTCCGCTCAACCAGCTCGCGTTGCGCGCCGCCACCGCGGTGGCGCTTGCGATCCGTCGCCACGCGATCGGCGGATCGATCGGCATCGACTTCCCGAGCATCGCGGGCAAGGCGCTGCGTCAGGAGGTCGCCGCCGCGCTCGACGCCGCGCTGCCGCCGCCGTTCGAGCGCACCGCGGTCAACGGCTTCGGCTTTCTCCAGATCGTCCGCCCGCGCCCCCGCGCCTCGCTGCCCGAGCGCGTTCGCGACGACCCGGTCGGGGCCGCCGCGCGTGCCGCGCTGCGCCAGCTGGAACGCGTGCCCCCCGACGCCCCCCACGCGATCCGCCTTCCCGCCCCCGTGCGCGCGCGCCTCGAATCCCGCGCCGACTGGATCGAGCTGCTGGTGCGCCGCACCGGCCGCACCCCCATATTCGACGGATGAGCATGTCCCGCTGCCCGATCTGCACCGCCCCGACGGTGCCCGCCCACGCGCCCTTCTGCAGCCGCGGCTGCAAGGACCGCGACCTGCTGCAATGGCTTGGCGAAGGCTATCGCCTGCCGGGTGAAACAATCGACACGGAATCGCTGGACAGCCGCTCCGACAGCGATTAGGGGACGCGCCTCGCCGCTGAAAAGCGGTGCGCCCAAGTAGCTCAGTTGGTAGAGCATGCGACTGAAAATCGCAGTGTCGGTGGTTCGATCCCGCCCTTGGGCACCATTCCTTTTTCGATGATGCCCGGTTAGCGGCACCGCCTTCGCCGGGATGCGGCTCGACGGCGCCGACGCATCAGGGGCGGACCTGCTCGACCGGTCAGCCCCGCGGCCGTCGCGCTTATCGGTCGCGCTTATCGACTGTCCAGCATGACGAGCGCAACGCCCTGCCGTGGCAGGGTGAACGTGGCCGTCGTTTCCTGCTTGCCCGTCGCCATCGTCACTTGCTGCGGCACCATCACGGACGCCTTTTGCAGCTGCAGGTATTGCGCGTCGTCGGGCGCGATCGGCGCGCCCATCTTCTTCCACGCGGCGAAGGCATTGGCGTTTTCGCCATCGACGCGCCACAGCGTCGCGCGCCCGCCGCCGCGCACCCCGCGCACCGCCAGCGTCACCGCGGCCTCCGCGCCCGGAACGTCGTCGTCGTGATAATGCCAGACCAGCACCGCCACCTTGCCGTCGGCGGTGCGCGTCGCGATCGTCCCGACGTCCGCCGCCCCGCGGACGCCCTCGGCGATCATTCTGTCGAGCGGCACCTGGGCGTCACTCGTCGCCGTCAGCCGCTCGGTGCCGAGCTTCGCGAACAGCCGGAAGACGTTGAGCACCGGCAGGTCGACGCCGTTGCTCGCCAGCTGGCGATAGCCCGCGAACCACGGCTGGTCCTCGAACTCGAACGCCCAGGTCAGCACGCCGTCCAGGTTCACCTTGCGCCGCGCCGCCAGCTCCCAGATCCGCGCGAAGCTGGCCGCGGTATAGCTCGAATACATCGTGCCGTTGCGATAGGCGTTCTCCGGCCCCGGACAGGCCGCGCAGCCCTCGGGATCGCTTTCTCCGATCACCACCGGCCTGGTCGCCAGCGCCGGGATCGACAGCGCCTTGGTGAAGCCGCGGTCGACCTCGCGCAGCTGCGCGGCGATCCCCATGCGGACGTGCCCGTCGACGAACGTCGGGCTGCCCTTGGCATGGAAGGCGAGGAAGTCGGTCGGCGTCCCGACCTGCCCGGTGGCATAGTTCCGCCCGCTGCTGACGTGTTTCAGGAACCCGTCCATGAACGCGCCGCCTGCGCCTGCACTGTCGGGCCCGCCGACCCGTGCAGTCGGCAGCGCGCGCCGGACGCCGTCGACGGCATAATCGTGCAGCTTGTAGAAGTCGTCCGGGGATGCGGTCCAATAAGAACCGTTCGCCTCGTTCCAGACTTCGAAATACCAGCGCTCGACCTCGGCGCGGCCGTACCGCGCGACGTTATGGCGGGTCCATTGGAAGATCAGCTCGCGCCATTTGTCGTAGTCCTTCGGCGGATAGGCCCAGCCGGACATGATGCGCTTGTAATCGAACCCGGGTCGCCAATCGTGGCGGTACGGCGTGCCCTGCGGCGCGGACGACAGCGCCTCGGGCATGAAGCCCAGTTGCAGGTACGGCCGGATACCCCGCGCCAGATACGTATCGATGATCCGGTCGACGTTCGTCCAATTGTAGACGGGTTTGCCGTCCGGAGTCTCGTTGTAGATGTCGGTGCTGCCCCATTTGAACGCGGCGGTGCCGTCGCCGGTGTTAAGCAGGTTGTGCGCGCGGAAGTACACGTCGCCGCGCTTCAGCTTGCCGAGTTCGGCCAGCAACTTCGTGCCGTCCTTCATCGTCGCGTAGTTCGGCTCGTCCGCACCGAAGAACCGCCACACCGGCGGCAGCGTCCCGTCGCTGCGCGACGCATCGACCGTCACGCGCACCGGCCGGGCCGTCTGCGCGGCTGCGGCGGAGGAGATGATCGCGGCAAGCAGCAACGGAGGCAGAAAGCGGGAAAGCCGGCGCATCGGTGATCCTCTCTGGCATCGTCTTGGCCGCGTCCGGACGCGACGACCGATGGGTAGAGCACCCGCCGCCGCTCTGTCACGGTCTTCTCGCGCCGGGTCTGTGGGATGCCGACGATCCGGCCCTTGACCATCTTGCGCCAGATCACCGAAACAATGCTGGCAGGCCGGCGGGTCGTTCGTCACAACATGCTTATCTTTCAGGAAGGTATCACGTGGTTCGACTATTCCCGACGGCGATGATCGCGATGCTGGCCGGATGCGGTTCGCCGCAGGCTGCGCAGCAGGCCGCCCCGACACCGGCACCCACCGCCGATCCGGTCAATTACGGCGCGTCGACCCCGGCGAAGGTGAAGCCGTTCAAGACCACCCCCGTCGCGACCTTCGACAGCCCCTGGGCGCTCGCCTTCCTCCCCGACCGGCGGATGCTGGTGACCGAGAAGCCCGGCCGGTTGTGGCTGGTGACCGCCGCGGGGGCGAAGACGCCGGTCGGCGGCGTGCCGACCGTCCATTTCGAGGGCCAGGGCGGGCTGCTGTTCGTCGCGGCCTCGCCGACCTTCGCGCAGGACAACCAGGTCTACCTGACCTATGCCGAACCCGGAGAGGGCGGCGACGGACTCGCGCTGGCGCGCGCGACGCTCGACACCAGCGGCGCGCGGCCCGCGCTCAAGAACCTCGCCGTGATCTGGCGCCAGCTGCCGCGCGGCAAGGGCGGGCAGTTCGGCGGCTACATCGCCTTCTCGCCGGACGGGCGCTACCTGTTCCTGACCTCGGGCGAGCGGCAGCGCTTCACCCCCGCGCAGGACCCCGATCAGGCGTTGGGCAAGATCCTGCGGCTGACGCTCGACGGCAAGCCCGCACCGGGCAACCCGGGGGCCGGCAAGACCGGCGGGACGACGATCGGCATCATCGACCCGCCCGAGAACACCGGCGCGGCGGCCAAGGCACCGGTCCGCACGGCGACGATGCCCGCGCCCAACCTCACCCCCGCCGAGACGTGGAGCACCGGGCACCGCAACCCCTATGGCCTCGCCTTCGATGCGAAGGGGCAGCTTTGGGAAACCGAGATGGGGCCGCAGGGCGGCGACGAGCTGAACCTGATCGAAGCCGGTCGCAATTATGGCTGGCCGCTAGTGTCGTATGGCAAGAATTACGACGATACGCCGATCCCGTCGCACAAGGGCAACACCCGCTTCCAGCAGCCTGCGCTCTACTGGGATCCGATCATCGCACCCGCCGGTCTGACCTTCTATGACGGCGCCATGTTCCCGCAATGGCGCGGCTCGGCGTTCATCGGCGGCCTCGCCTCGACCGCGCTGATCCGCATCGCGTTTGACGGCAACGTGCCCCGTGAGGCCGAACGCTGGGACATGGGCGCACGCATCCGCGCGGTGATGACCGGCCCGGACGGCGCCTTGTGGCTGCTGGAAGACGGGGACGGCGGACGCCTGCTGCGGCTGACCGCGGATCGCGCCGGCTGAGCGGCTTTCGCATAGGGCAACCGAATCATTAACCTCTGTCAGCTAGCGAGCCCCGACCAAATCGTTTGAATTGCTCGGGGTTTTCGTGACATCGTTATTCATTGCCGCTGCTATGGCGTCGACTTCGCTGTCGTCGGCCACCGTTTCCGACGCGTCCGTTGATGCCGCAGCGGTCAAAGCGAACGCCGACGACACCGTCACCACCGGCGTCGCCAAGGGTCGCGACCGCCTGGACAGCGCCACCTCGACCAGCAACCTGAAGGAAGCCGATCTCACCAAGCTCGCGCCGCGGTCGATCGGCGATCTGCTGCGCGACATTCCCGGCATCCGTTCCGAAGCCGCCACCGGCGAGGCGCTCGCCAGCGTCTCGATCCGCGGGCTGCCGCTCGCCTCGTCGGGGATCAAGTTCGTCCAGTTGCAGGAGGACGGGCTACCGGTCCTCGAATTCGGCGACATTCAGGGCGTCGGCCCGGACAGCCTGATCCGCGCCGACCTGAACCTGTCGCAAGTCGAGGTGATCCGCGGCGGCTCGGCCTCGACCTTCGCGTCGAACTCGCCGGGCGGGCTGATCAACTTCATCTCGAAGACCGGCGACACCGAGGGCGGTGCGATCGCGCTGACCAGCGGGCTCGACTATGAACAATATCGCGCCGATTTCGACATGGGCGGCAAGCTGGGCGACACCGCGCGCTTCCACATCGGCGGTTTCTTCCGGCAGGGCGAAGGCCCGCGCCGCACCGGATACGATGCGCAGCGCGGCGGACAGCTGAAGCTCAACGTCACCAAGACCTTCACCGGCGGTTACATCCGCCTGTACGGCAAGTATCTCGACGATCGCTCACCCTTCTACGACACCGTGCCGGTCGTCGCGACCGGCGACGATGCCGCGCCGAAGGTGCGCGAGATCGCCAATTTCGATGCCAACCGCGACATGCTGCTGTCGCGCTACATCCGCCGCAACCTCGTGCTCGACGGCAACAACAATCCCGTCGTCCATGGTCTTGCCGAGGGTGTCACGACCAAGGTGAAGTCGGTCGGGCTCGAAAGCCAGATCGACCTGGCGGGCTGGACCGTCACCGAGCGGTTCCGCTTCTCCGACGTGTCGGGCGCGTTCGTCACGCCGTTCACCTCGGCCTATCTGCCCGCGACACAGGGCGCGGCCTTGCTCGGCGGCGCCGGGGCGCGGCTGTCCTACGCCAACGGCCCGCTTGCCGGTCAGGCCATCAGCGACCCGGCCAGCCTAAACGGCAACGGCCTGCTCGCCGCGCTCAACATCCTCGACCTGCGCATCAACTCGATGGACAACGTCACCAACGACATTCGCGCCAGCCGCGTCTGGACGATCGGCGACGGCGACCTGACCACCACCGCCGGCTTCTATGCCGCGCGTCAGTCGATCAACCGCGACGCGCTCTGGTCGACGCTGATCTCCGACGTGCGTGGCGACGGGCGGGCCGCGCTGGTTGACGTGACGACGGCGGGTGGGCGCGCGCTGACGCAGAACGGCGTCTATGCCTACAACCTCGCGCTCGCCGGTGGCACGCGCCGCCGCAGCGTCGATCTCGATTACGCCGTCAACGCGCCCTTTGCCTCGGCGAACTACCACATCGGCCGCATCGCGATCGGCGCGAGCGTCCGCTATGACGTCGGCACCGCACGCGGACAGGTGTTCGGCTCCGATCTCGGCGGCGGACGTGTCGGCACCGTCACCCGCGACATCGACGGCGATGGCGTGATCTCGTCGCCGGAAACGCGCGTCGGCGTCACCCCGCTGACCACCCCCGCCCCACTCGACTACAGCTATCATTACCTGTCCTATTCGAGTGGCATCAACTTCCGCATCGCCGAGCCGCTGGCGGTGTTCGCGCGCTACAGCCGCGGCGCGCGTGCCAACGCCGATCGCATCCTGTTCAGCCCGATCGTCAACACCACCGACGGCAGCCTGACGACCAAAAGCGCGGCGTTCGATCCGGTCAAGCAGGCGGAGGTCGGCGTCAAATATCGGCAGGCTGGGCTGACGCTGAACCTGACCGGCTTCTGGGCCAAGGCGCAGGACACCAACGTCGACGTCGTCACCAGCCAGATCATCCAGCGCGACTATCGGGCCATCGGTCTGGAATTCGAGGGCGGGGTGCGGCGCGGCCCCTTCGCGCTCAGCGCGGGCGCAACCTATACCGATGCCGAGATCACCCGCGACGCGGTGAACCCGGCGGTGGTCGGCAACACGCCGCGCCATCAGGCGAAGCTGATCTTCCAGGCGACGCCGCAGATCAGCACCGACCGGTTCAGCATCGGCGCGGTGTTCATCGGCACCACCGGCAGCTATTCGCAGGATACCAACATCCTAAGAACGCCGGGCTTCGTTACCACGAACGCCTTTGCGCAGTGGCGCGTGACGGAGCGGGTGATGCTGGGCATCAACGCCAACAATGTGTTCGATACGCTGGCGATCACCACCTTCGACGAAGCCGTCATCCCGGCCTCGGGGATCCTGAGGGCCCGGCCGCTCAACGGCCGCACGGTGTCGGCGATGGTCCGCTTCGACTTCTGACCATCACCGCCGCGACCGCAGCTCCGCGGTCGCGGCGGGAGGCCGGCGCGTTGAGGCGAGCCTGCATCGCCCGCTCCAATGCGTGATGCGCCCGGCCGGATCAGGCCGGTCCGGGTGCCGCCTGTCCCCACCGGGTCGGCGTGTCCGACAGGATCAGCCGCAGTTCGCCGCCGCCAGTGATGTCGCGCTGGCGGATGAACGGCGTTTGAAGCGGGCGACCGTTCAGCGTGGCGGAGGCGATGTAGATGCGCCCCGGTCGCCAATTGTCGGCGACGATCGTGAAGCGCTTGCCGTTTGCCGCTGCGATCGTGCCGCGCGGCTGGTGCGGGGCGTGCAGATAATAGAGGTCGGTGGTCAGCTTCGGGAACAAGCCGAGACGATTGAAAACATAGTGCGAACTCATCGCGCCATTGTCCTCGTCACCCGGATAGGCGTCAGGGGTGAAGCGGCGGAAGATGCGGTCGGCCCAATAGCTTGACAGGTCGGGACGGCCGACGTCGCTGAACAGCCACGGCGTCGCGAAGCTGGGTTCGTTGGTGATGTCGATGAGGCCCGCGTCGAGTGCGTGGCGGAGCCGTTCGGTGAACAGCGCGCGTCCGCGCATCGCGGCGATCATGCCCGGCACGTCGTGGAGCATCGCATAGGAATAGACCCACGCCGTCCCCTCGTAAAAGCCGACGTTCTCGTACTTTTTCCCGTCCCAGCCGATCTTGGGGTCGAGCGGCTGGAAGCGGCCGTCCGGGTAGCGCGGGATGATGAAACCGCGATAGCCGTCGCTCGTCGCCTCCGGATTCCAGACATTCCGCCAGCTTAGCGCGCGCGCGCGCAGCATCGCGGCCGTGGCGGTATCGCCCGCGGCCTCGGCGAGGCGCGCGGCGTAGAAGTCGTTGAGCGCGAAGGCGGGTGTCGACGAGCCGGAGCGGGCGCGTTGGTTGTCGGGCTCGGGACTCGCGTCGCCGACCGCGAACCAGCCTTGCTCGCGATAGCGGGAGCTTCGTTCTTTCAACGCGTTATGCAGCGCGACCGGGGCGGCGCTGCGCCAGTCGATGCCGGGCGCGCCGCGGATCAGCGCCTCGCCTAGCACATCGTCGACCTCGTCCCCGCCCTGCCCGACGTGGTAATTTCGCCCTGCAATGAAGGCGGTATGCGCCGCGCCGAAGCGGCGGTAGGTCCGCACGATCGAGGCGACATTGTCGCGGTAGACGCCGGGGCGGAGCAGCGACATCAGCGGAAAGCCGGTGCGGTACGTGTCCCACAGCGTGTAATAATCGTCCCAATACGGGGTCTTACGGTCGGCGAGCGGCTGGTCGCGGGTGCGGTCGCGCGGTTGCACGGCGCTGTGATACAGCGCGGTGTAGAAGCGGCGCTTTTCCGCGTCGCCGACCCCGTCGATCGTGGCGCGCGCCAGTTCGCGGTTCCAGGCCGCCTGCGTGCCGCGACGGACGGCCTCGAAATTCCAGCCGGGGATGTCTTCGTCGAGCAATTCGGCGGCGCGGGACGCGCTGCTGAACGAAATTGCCACCTTCAATTGGATCGGCGTCGCGGCTTTGGTGTCGAACTGCCACCAACCGGCGAGTTGGGTATCGCCCGGTGCACTCGCCTGCGTCGCACCGTCACGATCGTCCGCACCGACATGGATGCCCCAGCGGGTCGGCTTGCGATCGAGCTGTGCGACGAACCAGATATCGACCTCGGCCGGGTTCCAGTAATTGCGCGTCCGCACCCGTCCGGTGATCCGGCCGCGTACCGGATCGATCGTCACGTCAGAGCCGGCGCTCGCCAGCTCGCCGCGGATCTTGCGCGTGATGTCGAAGACCATCGTCGCCGGCTGTCCGGTGGGATAGCTGAAGCGGTAGATCGCGGCATAGGGTGCGGGCGTCACCTCGGCGCGGATGCCGTAGCGGGTCAGCGTGACGGCATAGGCGTCGGCCGCGACGCGCTCGTCGGCCTTGGGCGAGAGGTGGCGCGCCTCGTCGAAGACCGGTGCGCCGGTCTGCGGCGAGATCAGGAAGGTGCCATAGGTGGTGCGGCCGCCCGATCCTTGCGTGTGGAGTTGCGCAAAGCCGCTGAGCGGCGCGTCGCGGTCGTAGCCGGCGTTGCTGCCCACCAATGTCTGCGGGCTGGGATGGATCGAGCCGGCGGGGCGCGTCGGGCCGGGCACCGTATCGCCCTGATCGTCATTGCCGTTGCCGACGCGCGGATCGACGTAGCGGAACAGGCCCGGTGCCTCGCCCGACACCGCCATCGACGAGGTTGCCGCGAGCAGGAGGCCGAGGGCGACGCCGGTGCTGATCTTCATGCGCATTCCTTATGTCGTCGGTTGGCGGGTCCGTAGCAAAAAAGGCGGCGCTTCCATGAACGGGAAGCGCCGCAGTCGCCCTCAGGGAAGGGACCTAGAAAGTGGCGCGCGCGGTGACGGTGAAGGTGCGCCCGTCGTAATCGGCGCGACGGATCAGCCGCGGATCGTTCTCATATTCGATGCGGATCGCGTTGGTCAGGTTGTAGGCGTCGAACGAGAGCGACACGGTGTCGCTGAGGTTCGCCGACGCCGACAGATCGAGCTGCCCGCGCGCCTTCACCTGCCGCGCCGCGCCGGTGAAGGTGCCGGCAGAGGCGAGATCGTATTTGCTGCGGATGTTGTAGACCAGGCGGATGCCGCCAGCGTCGGTTTCGTAATAGCCGATGACGTTGGCGTTATGCTTCGACACGCCGGGCAGCGTCGCGTCCGCGCCGGTTGCGGTCTTCCCGCTGATCCCGGTGAAGGCATAGTTGAAGCCGCCGCCCAGATGCCGCAGCGCGCCGGGCAGGAAGTCGAGCGACTGCTGGAGGTTGAATTCCAGCCCGCGCACCGTGACGGGATTGTCCTGATTGACGAAGCCCGCCGCGGTGACGAGGAACGGCGTCGGCACCGCGCCGCCGGTGTAGATCTGGTCGCTTTCGCAGCGATCGCCGTTCACACGGAGGTTGCCGAGACCCAGCGCCGCGCCATCGGCGGGGCACAGACGGGTCGGATCGGTGATCTGCGCGATCAGCCCGGTGATCCGCTTCTGGAAGGCGGCGACCGAGATGATGCCGTTCGGGCGGTTGTACCATTCCAGCGAGGCGTCGAACGAGGTCGATTCATACGGCTTCAGATCGGGGTTGCCGAGCGTCAACGAATAGACGCCGTTGATCGGATTGCCGACGATCGTCGAGGGCGTGAACTGGCGCGGCTGCGGGCGGACATAGGTGCGATAGGCCGCACCGCGCAGCAACAGCTTGTCGGTCAAATCGGCGACGACGATGAACGACGGCAGCAGCTTGCCGTAGCTTTGCCGATAGGTGTTCGTGCGGAAATCGGCGGGCGAGCCGATCGTCGTCGTCAGCGAGATGCGGTCGAGCGCGTCGATCGTGTTGCGCGCATATTCGTAGCGCAGGCCGCCGTTGCCGCGGATGCGGATGCCGCCGATGTCGAACGCATATTTCGCCTGCGCATAGCCGGATGCGATATCGGTCTGGTTGGTGAAATTGTAGAGCGCGTAATTGTTGTCGTTATAGCGGATGTTGAACCCCGCGGGCGACAGCGCCCCGCCCGGATAGAGCGTGACCGGCAGCAGCTTCGACAGCGCATAGTCGAAGCGCGTCGCCTGCCAGTTGGTGCTGTACGTGCCCAGCTTGCCCCCGAAGAAATCGTCGGCGACTGGTGCGGTCTGCACGAACGAACCGTCGATGTTCTGCGTCTGAAGCCCGAACCCCGAGGTGCGATAGCCCTGCGAGATGAACTTGTTGTGCTCGAAGCGGAAGCCGGTCTGGATACCGCTGATGACGCTGTCCTGGAACGTCCGCTCGACATCCCATTGGTACGCGAGCAACTGGTTCTCGGCATAGCTTTGCGTGCCGGTGAGCTGGAAACGGTTGGTGCGCGCCGAGGCGGTCGAGGAGTTGTAATATTGCGTCGGGTCGGACACGCCGCCCCAGATCCACGTCGGCACCGCGCTGGTGATCAGCGGCTGCGGCGCGAGCGCATAATACAGGTCGCCGACATCGCCCGCGCCGGTGCGCAGCGTTCCGCTGCCGCCGTTGCCCGTAGCGGTCTGGAGCCGGTCGAAGTCGATCGAGGTTTCCTCCGACCGGTTGTTCGCGCGCGACGCGGTCAGGATGGTCGACAACCGCCAGGCATCATCGCTCCATTCCGCCTTGCCGTTGATCCCCCAACTGCTCTGGCGGATGCCGAGCCGGCGGGTCGAGGCGCGCGCGTCGGGGTTGGTGAAGTCGTAATCGGTGACGACATAGCGACCGTCATCCAGCTTCACCGGCGCGGAGGTCGGCGTCAGGAAGCTGGCATCGGTCTGGCTGATGATCGAGATATATTGCATCGTCTTGGGCAGACGGCGGTCGGTGTAGAAACCGGTCAGGCTGACGCGGGTGCGATCGTCGGGCTTCCATTCGGCGCCCGCCGCCCCGGTGTAGAGGTCGCCGGGGTTGAGCCGCGAATATTGGCGGAGCTGCGAATTGTAGAGGACGCCGCTCGTCGATGTGGCGCCGGTGCACGACGGGCAGGCAGCCGATTTCGCATAATAGCTGCCCAGCGTGCTGGCATTGGCCTGCGCCTGGGCGGCGGAGAAGCTGGAATAGCTGTTGAACTGCACCGTATCGCGGCGGAAGTTCTCCTTCTTGTACGCCAGCACCGCGAACACGCCGAAGCTGTCGGAGAACAGATGGTTGTAGCCGACGGTGGCGGCGGGCGCGAATTTGTCGCCAAGCTGGTTGTATTCGAGCGCCGCCTTGGTGAAGCCGCCTTCCTTCCGGCTGAGCGCGGGGGCGATCTGCAAGTCGACGTTGCCTGACAGCCCGCCCGACTGCGCATTGGCGAGCGGCGACTTGTCGATGACGATCGCGCTGAAGATATCGGCGTTGAACGCGCCGAGCGGGGCGGCTTCGGTCAGGATCGGCTCGGCGAAGGCGACGCCGTTGAGCGTCAGTCGCGCATATTCGCCGGGCAGGCCGCGCAGGTTGATCGTCGCATTGCGGCCCTCGGCCTCGCGGTTGATCTGGACGCCGGGGACGCGTTGCAACGCCTCGCCGACGTTGAGGTCGGGAAAGCGGCCCAGGCCGTCCGACGAAATGCCGTCGGTGATCGCGATGTCGTTGCGCTTCGAACGGATCGCATCGGCGTAGCTCTGACGGAAGCCGGTGACCACGATGTCGCCCTCTGGCTGCGGCACCGCCTCCGGCTGCGACTGCGGATCGGCGGCGGTGGTCTGATCCGGGTTGGCGGGCGTCGCCACGGTCGGGGTCGGCGGGTTGGTCGCGGGTTCGGCCTGCTGCGCGACGGCCGGAGTACCGGCCAGCATCGTGGCGGCGAGTAGCATGGCACCGAACGACCGATGCTGACGTGCAGCGAACCTCATCGAATTCCCCTCCCTTTTCGGGGCTGGCGCCCCCGGTATCGGGCAGACCTCGCGGCTGATGCGCGACTTGATTGGCCTGCCTGTTTGGTAAGGCCAATCTAGGAATGGATCAGTTTATATGTCAACTTGAATTATTAATTCGATTTGGGACTAGGCGTGCTGTGCGGCGCCATTGCGCCGAAGCCGTTGCGCCTTCAGGCGACTTTTTGCGTGCGGGTCGGTGTTCGCGGAACTTCCGCCGCGTCGCTCACAGTACATCCCCCGGCGCATGGCCGAAGTGCGCACGGAAATTCCGATAGAAGGACGACAGGCTGTCGAAGCCGCAGGCGAACGCGACGTCGGCGATCGTCCCCGCCGGCCGCCGTTGCAGCAATGCCTGCGCCGCGTTCAGCCGCGCCTCCAGCAGTACCCGCGCGCAGCTCTTCCCCGTTCCCTCGAACAGCCGCTGGAGCGCGCGCTCCGACAGCCCCTGCGCCCGTGCGATCAATCGCGGGGTCAATTGCGGATCGGCGCAATGCTTGTCGATGTAGCGGACGATCTCGCGCAGTCGCAGGTCGGCGAGCGACGCCTGCGCCACTTCGCCAGCGTCCGCTGACAGGCCGCGGTTAAGCGCGATCAGCATCGCCATGTGTCGCATCAGCGAACAGGCATCGTCCGGCGACACCATTTCAAGCGCGTCGGGCAGATGCGCGAGATAATCGCTCGCTAGTCGGCCGAGCGGCGTGGTGTGGCGGATGATCCCCACCGGATCGCCTTCAGGGCGTGCCAGCAGGTCGCGGAGCAGCCCGGCGGGGAACACCCATTGATCGAAGTCGACGAACGGGCCGCCGCTCGCCAGCACTTCCACGCCGCCATCGCCGTAAACGATGTCGCCGGGACGCACCTCGATCTCGCGCCCGTTCAGCGCGATCCGCCCCGACGTCCGGCGGTAGCGGATCGCCCACAGGCAGTCGGGTGCGCCGCGCGCGATTTCCGCTGCACCGCGCACGCCCGATGCCGCCTGCCCCAGATTGCGCACCATCCCCACGCCTCCGGCGAAACCGTGCACCTCGACATGGGCGATGAACCCGCCATCGCGATCCAGCCCGTCGCGCTCCAGACGGATCGGGATCGCCCCCTTCATCAGCATCTCACGCATGACGTCGAAACGCGCCGGCCGCGGGATCGCAAGCGTTGACCAGCGATCGATCAGCATCGTCTCCCCCCCCCGCCCGACCTGTATCAAATCGGAGCATAGTGTAAAATAGCACTTCCTTACTGTCGGTTGGTGGGAGGCTGCTGGCGGAAATCGGGACGACGGCCCGCATCGCCGCTGCGACAACGTGTCGTCCCGAACGGCGGGTGGGCTTGCCCACAACGTAACTGTGTACGTCGCCGGGATCGAACGGAGAGGAATGCGATGCCGACGCGATCGTTTCCCGACGCTGCAGCCGGGCCGCGCGCGATCGACGTCGTTCGATCCGAACGCATGACATGACGCAGAACAGGGGAAGTGGCATGAAGACGATGATGATGGCGGCGGGCCTGTTGATGGCCGCGGCGACCGGCGCGCAGGCGCAATCGATCGTGTACAACGACTTTTCGACCACCGACGGACTGAAGCTGAACGGATCGGCACAGAAGACCAGCGACGGCAGCCGCGACGTCCTGCGGCTGACCCCGACGGGCATCGGCCAGGCGGGTTCGGCGTTCAGCCTGCTGCCGCGCACGCTGAGCGCCGATTATGGCTTCAGCACGCGCTTCACCTTCAACATCGCCAACAACTACAACGGCGGCGCCGATGGCCTGGTCTTCGTAATCCAGACGCTGTCGAACAACGTCGGCGGCGCGGGCGGGGGCATCGGCTATCAAGGGATCGCCAACAGCCTGGGCGTCGAGTTCGACACCTGGAACAACGGCGCGGGCGACGGCTTCAGCGACAACCACATCGGCATCGATCTGGGCGGCGACCTCAGTTCGGTCGTGCTGGACAAGAACCTGCCCTTCCAGCTCGACGGCGGCAAGGACATCACTTCGTGGGTCGATTATGACGGCACCACTGGCAAGCTGGACGTGCGCTACGCCGCCGACGGCATCCGTCCGATCCTCGCCAACCTCAGCTACAACGTGAATCTCGCCGACGTGCTGGGCACCACGACCGCCTTCGTCGGCTTCACCTCGGGGACCGGGGCTGCGGCCAGCACGCACGACATCGTCAGCTGGGAATTCCGCGACTCGTTCAGCCCGATCGTGACGCCGGCGGTTCCCGAACCCGCGACCTGGGCGATGATGATCCTCGGCTTCGGCGTGGTCGGCGGCGCGCTGCGGCGGCGGAGCGTGGCGAACAGGGCGCGGCTGGCAGTGGCATGAACTGAACGGTCGGGCGGTGCGGGGCGGGATGCGAATCCTGTCCCGCCCGTAACGGATCGGGTGCGCCATGTGCCAGCGCCGCCGGCACCACCGCGCAGCGTGACGAACGGCAGGACGACACGCCGACACCGCAGAAAAAGCGGCGGATCTTGGTGCACCTATCGACAAGGTAGCCGGATTATTAACCGTATGAAGTTACACCGATCGCCACCACTTTCGCGATCGGAGTCCCCCATGATCGTTATTGCCGGCTACGCCATCGGTTCGCTGTTCACGCTCGCCGCGGTTGCCAACGTCTGCCGCTCATGTCGGCGGGTTCGTGTCCGGGCTAGGTAAGCTATTGATGCGGCATGATGTGTGCTTCCTGACTGCCGTTCCCCGGCGTTAGGGCAGCGATGCTCACCATTTGATTGTGTCATATTAACCACAACTGCCAAAAGAAAATGCCATCAATGACTTAGAATATTGCAACTATCTTGCATGTTTCCGCGATCGCTGGCCACTTCCCCGTTCAGGCGCGCCATAAGCGCTTTAAAAAGGGGACTATATGCGGCACTTCCTTGCGCACCGTACCAGCTTCATCGCGCTCATCGTCGCGACCGCCCTTCCCGCTGGTGCCGATGCGCAGGCAGCACCCGAACAGACACCGACCGAAGCGGCCGCCGCCTCCGAGACCGGCGACATCGTCGTCACCGGATCGCGCATCCGTCGCGACCCGCTCGACAACCCGTCCCCGGTCGTCACGATCGACGATGCCGCGATCGCCAAGACCGGCCTCTCCTCGATCGCGGACGTGCTGCAACGCATCCCGGCCTCGTCGGGCGGCCTCAATTCGAAGTTCAACAATTCGGGCAACCTCGGCAATCCGCCCGACGGCGGCGGCGTCGGCGCGGGATCGGCGGCGATCGACCTGCGCTATCTCGGCGCCAAGCGCACGCTCGTGCTGGTCGACGGCCTGCGCTACGTCAACGG
>NZ_CAXIAM010000065.1:0-16956 GCF_964021865.1 uncultured Sphingomonas sp. | reverse complement strand
GCATCAGACTACGAATCTGAGGGTCGGACGTTCGAATCGTTCCGGGCGCGCCACTTTCTCTTCTTGGAGAAAGACGGTGGAAATAGAGGGGCAGCGAAAGCTGCCCCTTTTTTCATGCCTTTTGTCCCGGCACCTGCGTCTCTACAGTCTTCGATGGCTCCGCTGCCCACGCGAGGATTGCGCGCATGACGTGCTGATCTTCGGGTCGCATCCACCAACGCTTCCGCCGCCAGCACGCGAAAGGCCGCGACGTGTCGCCACGCGCGGCCTTCCTCGTTCATCGGCGCGAACGCGCCTATTCGGCGGCGACCCCCGCACGCGCGAACATGTCGCCCGTCTCGGTCGGGTCTTCGTTCGCCGCGGCGGTCGAGACCTTCGCCTTCTGGCGCTTGTCGAAACTGTCCCACACGTCGTTCCATTGCCCGCGTGTCGCGGCCTTGGAATATTCGGTCGCGCGCGTCTCGAAGAAGTTCGCATGTTCCACGCCGTTCAGCAGCGGGGTCAGCCACGGGATCGGATGCTCGTCGATCATATAGATCGGCTTCAGCCCCAATTGCCCCATCCGCCAGTCGGCGATGTAACGGATATACTTCTTGATGTCCTTGGCGGTCATCCCGTTCACCGGACCCATCTCGAACGCGAGATCGATAAAATTGTCCTCCAGCCGGATCGTCGTCTGGCACACATCGGCGATATCGTCCTTGACCGCCTTGGTCAGGCACTGCCGCTCGGCGCAGAAGGTGTGGAACATCTTGATGATGCCCTCGCAATGCAGGCTCTCGTCGCGCACCGACCAGGTGACGATCTGCCCCATGCCCTTCATCTTGTTGAAGCGCGGGAAGTTCATCAGCATCGCGAAGCTGGCGAACAGCTGCACGCCCTCGGTGAAGCCGCCGAACATCGCCAGCGTCCGCGCGATGTCCTCGTCGCTGTCGACGCCGAAGTTCTGCATGTAATCATGCTTCTCCTTCAGCTCGGCATATTCGAGAAAGGCACCATATTCGCTTTCCGGCATCCCGATCGTGTCGAGCAGGTGCGAGTAGGCGGCGATGTGCACCGTCTCCATGTTGCTGAACGCAGTCAGCATCATCTTGACCTCGGTCGGCTTGAACACGCGGCCATACTTCTCGTGGTAGCAATCCTGCACCTCGACGTCGGCCTGCGTGAAGAAGCGGAAGATCTGTGTCAGCAGGTTGCGCTCGTGATCGGTCAGCTTCTGCGCCCAGTCGCGGCAATCCTCGCCGAGCGGCACCTCCTCCGGCAGCCAGTGCAATTGCTGCTGGCGCTTCCAATATTCGAACGCCCACGGATATTCGAAGGGCTTGTACTGCTTGGACGCCTGAAGAAGCGGCATGGGGTTACTCCGGTAAAGGTATTTACAAAAACATATCAACGAACGGACAGGATCAGCTTTCGAGGCTCCATTGCCACATCGCCCAGGCCGACATCCCCAGCACGCTGCCCCCCGCCAGCGCCATGATCCCGGCCATCCGATAGACATAGACGCGTGCCGGCCCTTGCGGATGACGCAATTGCACCAGCAGCCACGCGCCTGCGAGCATGAAGACGGCGGCGACCGCGAACATGATCGCGGATTGCAGCGGCAGCGTCTCGATCATGCGACCAAAGTCGCAGCGGCGCGTTTGCCGCCCGAACCCAACCAAGGAGAACGACGATGGTCGATGCCAGCCAGATCAAGGAACATGCCGAAGTGATCGGCGCGGACGGCGTACACGTCGGCACCGTCGACCATGTCGATGGCGACCGCATCAAGCTGACCAAGAACGACTCGCCGTCGACGCAGGATGGGCAGGGCGCCAAGCACCATTACCTCCCGCTGGGGCTGGTCGCCGAGGTCGAAGGCGAGACGGTGCGCCTGTCGGCAACCGCGCAGAACGCGCAGGACATGTTCGAAGAAGCCGAATAACCGCTTCGCCGCGCCGCCGCACGCGCGGACGGCCACGACGACCCCGGCCGCCTCACGGCGCGCCGGGGTCTTTGCATGTCGTCGAGGCATGTCGCCGCCCATCTGCATCCCGTCGCTCCGCCATCCGCGGCGGCCCGCGAGTCGCGCCGCCATCGCGCGATCGGTTCCGGTAGAAGAGCCCGATCGCCACCACGTTCGCGCCCTACGGTCGCGATTCACGCTGTCCGCCGAAGGTACATGACCGACGGTTCAACCGCAATCTATTGTGGTCTGGGAGCGGGGGAATACCAGATCGGCTACGTAATGACGGGATGGAGTTCCGCGCGGAAAGTGCCGCAGTGACGCAAATGCGCCTTGCTGTAAGAAACGTCATATTGCGGTGGCGGACCCGCCAAGTAGAGAAGGCCACATCAGCGTCGAACCAGAAAATGGGGGTCGGATGAAGCGGGCGTGGAGCTCGCCCTTGTCGCTGGGCTTACTGATGATCGCCGTCCCGGCAGGTGCCGAGACCGCGATGCGGACGTGGACCTCGATCGAATATGCCGCCAAAGATCGGGACGTAAATGCCGCCCAGCACGAGGAGAGCCGGTACAACGGCGGTGGACTGACCGTGCGGGACGTGCGCGACGGCTCTTCGTCACAGACCACCGACGACACCGCCCACCCCACCCGACTCGAATCCCCGCTCACCTACAACGGTCCCAACAGCGCCGCGGCCTATGCGGATTTATTGACCGGCAAGCTGGGCGTGTCGGCCTTTGCCAAAGGCAGCGGCGGCGCGACGCGCTACGCGCCGATGGTCCGGGCGACGCGAGCGAGGGTTCGGCAAACATGATGAACACCGCCACCATGCGCTTTACTTTGCCTACGAACGTGACGATGACCTCGGCTTCGGGCAAGTTCCTCTCCGCCGTGAGCAACAGCGCGGTACCAGAACCCGGGACGTGGCTGACGATGATCCTCGGCTTTGGCGTAATTGGCGTTTTCCAGCGCCGCCGGACGGTGTTGCGCTTCGTCTAAGCGGGCCGGGGCTGCGTCGCGGCGCAGCTCCGCTTTAGAACGGTCGCTCGCCGCGGTAATTGCCGGCGTTCTTGTAACGGCAGACGAGCACATCCTCGTCGCGCCCCCGCGCCAGCGCGCAGCCGACCTCGACCGTATCGCGCCACATCAACTGCGTGTAATGGCCGACGTCCGCGACGCGCCCGGTGATGCTGTTGTTCGGGAACGCGCCGGGCTTGAAGTAGCGTTTTTCGCGCACCCAGCCGCCCACCATCGCCTCAGGCGAGTAATAGCCGCGCGTTCCCGCCCAGAGGTTCTCGCCCTCCGGGTCCATCCGCCGCTCGGGCGCGTGTTCGAAGCGGCCGGTGGTGGCGAGATACTGACTCCAGGCATGCGCCGACTCGACCAGTTCCGAGTTCCAGCGCAGCGGCGCGATGCCCAGTGCGGCGCGTTCCGCGTTCTGCGCCGCCAGGACGCGGGCATCGAACGTGTTCGAGTAGCTCGTTGCGCCGGCCATGAACGGCGCGCACAGCAACGCGGCGAGCGCGATGAACAACGGGCGACGACGCTGTGTGGAACGCGGCATGGGCCGGGTAACCTCTTCCTGATGACCAGGAGAAATTACGGCGCACGGTCCTTACCGGCGGTTAGGGAATCTGGTTAGCGCGTCTTCATACCTGTGGCGCGCCACGTAGTTACTTAGCGAACAGGTGCAGGACCTTGTCGCATCACGCGCCGACGATCGTCACTGGATCGCCGCGTGCGACCTGATCGAACAGCAATTGCGCGAACGACAGCGGCACGCCGATGCAGCCGTGGGTGGCCGAGCCGCGACGTACTGAACTGGCGTGGATCGCCACACCGTCGTTGGTCAGCCGCAGCATGTACGGCATTTCGGCATCGTAGAGCGACGATTGATGCTGGCGGGCGCGCATCAGGATCGGAAAGGTGCCGGTCGGTGTCGGTTTGTGGTCCGTGCCGTACAGGATCACGGCGGTGCCGATCTCATGCCCATCGCGGAATACCGAGATCACCTGGCGCGGCAGGTCGACACGGACGCGTACCTTGCCCGTTGCGGGAACGCCGATGTCGTTCCAGACGTAATCGCCGAAGCGCATCGGCTTGCGGATCGCGAGCAGGCTGCGCACCCGCAGGGACTGCGCGCCGGTCATCGGCAGCACGCCCTCGCGCCCCGCCGGATAGCGGAACCGCGCACCATAGCTGCCGATCGTGGTGGCGGTGGTCGTCGCGGCGACGGGGGGCACGGCCGCAAAGGCCGCCGTCACGAACGCAGCGGCTCCGAGCCTCTCCCAGGTCATGCGACGGTAGTGCGGGTCCGCTTGCGGCGGCGTACCGCGAGGCCGGTGATCACGAACCCCAGCGTCATCATCGCCCAGGTCGCGGGCTCCGGCACGGCGGGAACGGGGGTGGTGGGCGTCGGGGTCGGCGTCGGTCCGGGCACACCCGGAATGTTGCCACCCGGACCCGTCGGAAAGACCGGCGGCGGACCGAACGAGTCACCGCCGCCACCCGGCCCGACCGGACCGAGCGCATCGGGGGAAACCGGCGCAAGATCGGGTACGAAGCCGCCGGGGGTAATCGGCAAATCGCCCGCGGGCACGCCAGCGACCGGATCACGCTCGCGCACGTTGCTCAACACGCGCTCACGCGGCCCGCGCGGCCGAACGCTGGCCAGCTGACGCGGACGCTTCGTCTGTTTGATGTTGAACATCGCGCCATGCCCGCGTTCGCCGGGCGACCGCGCGGTCATGATCGATAACGGATCGGGGAGCACCGCCAGCGCGGCGGGCAGGTTCATCGCCTCTGCAAACGGCACGGTGCCGCCCAGGATGCCAAGTCCGGCGTAGCTGCCGATCGCCGAACCGCCGACACCCAACACCACTGCCGCACGGACCAGCGTCGTGCGGGAGATCGAGGTGGTAAGGGTGCGCCAGTTCTTCATCCCGTCGACCGATTCCTGTTTAATAGTCCGATTGGGGTAGAACGCTTCTGCGCTGCACTGTCTCCGCAAGTCCAGTAGATTCTGGTCCAGGAATGCGACACACGGTGCAAAGACCAGCTGGTGTGGCCGATGCGCCACCGAAAAACAGCAACATGCCAAGCTGTGTCGGTGAAGCGTTAACAATTACGCGAAAGGTTAACGCTGCGTCGAAAAGTTAACGCGGTGGATCAAGCCGCGCGCGGTGCTTGGTGACGAGCCCGGTGAGCCATGACGAAAAGGCCCGAACCCGCCGTAATTGTCGCGTGTCACGGTGCGTGACCAGCCAGAAGGTACGGTGGATGGTCACTTCGGGCAGTACGCGCACCAGATCGGGCAGCGCACCGCCAATGAAATGCGGCAAGACTCCGACTCCTGCGCCGGTCGCGATCAGCCGTGCCTGCGCATTGATGCTGGAGCTTCGAAGGGTCGGCGCGGGCCGGGAGCCGACATCGTCGACGAAACGCAGCTCGGGAGAATAGAGGAGATCGGGGACGTATCCGACCATCGTATGCCGGTCCCCCAACGACTCGCGCGTCACGGTCCCGGCCCGTGCGATCAACGACCGTGCGGCATAAAGATGCAGCGCATAGTCCGATAGCTTGCCGGCCACGACCGGCCCATGCCGCGGGCGCGCCAGCAGCACCGCGACGTCCGCCTCGCGCCGGGACGGGCTGAGGAATCCCGAACTGGCGGCCAGGTCGATCGTCAGCGCCGGGTGCTGCGCGGCGAATTCGTGAAGATGCTCGGCCACCAGCCAGGTGCCGAACCCCTCGGACACGCTGACGCGCAGCACGCCCGACAGCGACTCGGCGGGGCCGCGCGCCTCGACGATCCGCTCGGCGGCGTTCTGCATTTCCTCGACTTGCGCGAGCAGCGCCTCGCCCGCTTCGGTCAGGACCTGTCCTTCGCGCGTCTGTTCGAAAAGCGTGCGGCCGAGCCGCGCCTCCAGTCGGCGCAGCCGCCGCCCGATGGTGGTGGCATCGACTCCGACGAGGGTCGCGGCGCGCGCGATCTGGCCGGCGCGCGCGACTGCCAGGAAATCCTGCAAGTCGTTCCAGGGCAAGGGCTGCGTCATTGCAGGTGAACGTTGCAGAATTGTCGCTTGCCGGCAAATCGCCGGGGGCGCACACCGGCGCGACACAGGAGAGAAATGCGATGCGCCAGCTCGACCATCATATCGCGGGCAGCGGCGGCGGAGCGGCGCCAGCGCGCACCGCCGACATTTTCGACCCCAACACCGGGCAGGTGCAGGCGCAGGTCGTGCTCGGCACCGCCGCCGATCTCGACCGCGCGGTCGCGGCGGCGCAGGCCGCGCAGCCGGCATGGGCAGCGACCAATCCGCAGCGCCGCGCGCGCGTCATGTTCCGCTTCAAGGAACTGGTCGAGACGCACATGGACGCGCTGGCGCATCTGCTGTCGTCGGAGCACGGCAAGGTGATCGCCGATGCGAAGGGTGACATCCAGCGCGGCCTGGAAGTCATCGAATTCGCCTGCGGCATCCCGCATGTGCTCAAGGGTGAATATACGCAGGGCGCCGGGCCGGGGATCGACGTCTATTCGATGCGTCAGCCGATCGGGATCGGCGCGGGAATCACCCCGTTCAATTTCCCGGCGATGATCCCGATGTGGATGTTCGGCGTCGCGATCGCGTGTGGCAACGCCTTCATCCTGAAACCGAGTGAGCGCGACCCCAGCGTGCCGGTGCGGCTTGCCGAGTTGATGGCAGAGGCTGGGCTGCCCGAGGGTGTGTTGCAGGTTGTCCACGGCGACAAGGAGATGGTCGACGCGATCCTCGACCATCCCGCGATCGGCGCGGTCAGCTTCGTTGGGTCGAGCGATGTCGCGCATCATGTTTATCGTCGCGGCGTCGCGGCGGGGAAGCGCGTGCAGGCGATGGGCGGGGCGAAGAACCACGGCATCGTCATGCCCGACGCCGACCTGGATCAGGTGGTCGCCGACCTGTCCGGCGCGGCCTTCGGGTCGGCGGGCGAGCGCTGCATGGCGTTGCCGGTCGTCGTGCCGGTCGGCGACAAGACTGCCGAGGCGTTGCGCGAGAAACTGCTCCCTGCGATCGCGGGCTTGCGGGTCGGCGTGTCGACCGATGCCGAGGCGCATTACGGGCCGGTGGTGAACGCGGCCCATCGCGAGCGTGTCGCCAACTGGATTCAGACCGGAGTCGACGAGGGGGCGGAGCTGGTCGTCGACGGTCGTGACTTCCGGTTGCAAGGGCATGAGCAGGGCTTCTTCATTGGACCCAGCCTGTTCGATCACGTCACGCCCGACATGCACTCGTACAAGGAGGAAATCTTCGGCCCCGTGCTCCAGATCGTGCGTACGCCCGATTTCGAAACCGCGGTGCGGCTGCCCAGCGAGCATCAGTACGGCAACGGTGTCGCGATCTTTACGCGCAATGGCCATGCCGCGCGCGAGTTCGCGGCGCGGGTCAACGTCGGGATGGTCGGGATCAACGTGCCGATCCCGGTGCCCGTCGCGTATCATACCTTCGGTGGCTGGAAGCGCTCGGCCTTCGGCGATACCAACCAGCACGGCACGGAAGGCGTGAAATTCTGGACCAAGGTCAAGACGGTAACGCAGCGCTGGCCCGATGGGGCGGGAGGCGGACCCGCGGCGGTACAGGATGCGTTCGTGATCCCGACGATGGGGTGATGGACGCGATGCGACTTTTGGCCAGGATCAAGGCGAACGGGATTGTTTTCATGACGTTGCTCGCGGCCTGTTCGAGCCACGACGCCGACTACAACCGGGTCGAGGTGCCCGAACGGGAAGCCGCAGCGCAGGCGGCGATCGAGCAGGCGGTGGCGCAGAACGGCGCCGCCACCACTGCGCGCACCGGGGTGCCGATCGCCAAGAGCACGCCCAACGCCGCGCGCGACCGCGCCTTTCCCACGGAATTCCTCGGATATTGGGGCGCGGGCGACACTGATTGCGAGCTGGCCAATACCGCCGCGACCGGGCGCATCAACATCGACGCCGACACGATCCGCTTCTACGAATCGCGCGCGCGGGTGCAGCGGATCGATCGCCGCAGCCCGCAGGAGCTGGCGGTCGACCTGCGTTTTTCGGGTGAGGGGCCAGGGGTTTACGCCCGTGAAGTTTATCGGCTTGACGCCGGGGGCACCATGCTGGTGCGCACCGGGCCGACCGCCACGCAGCGCTATCGCCGCTGCTGAGGATATTGAGCATGACCGACCAGTTCGACCTGACCGACGAGCAGCGCGAAATTCAGACGCTCGCGCAACGCTTTACCGCCGATCGCATCACGCCGTTCGCGGCGGAATGGGACGAAAAGCATATCTTTCCGCGCGATACGATCAAGGCGGCGGCGGAGCTGGGGTTTGCCGCGATCTACGTCAGCGAGGAGAGCGGCGGGATCAACCTCGGGCGGCTGGAGGCGGCGCTGATCATGGAGGCGATGGCCTATGGCTGTCCGACCACCAGTGCGTTCATTTCCATCCATAATATGGCGAGCTGGATCATCGATCGCTATGGTTCGGCGGAGCTGAAGGCGCGTTACTTGCCCGATCTGGTGACGATGGAGCGCATCGCCAGCTATTGCCTGACCGAGCCGGGTTCGGGATCGGATGCGGCGGCGCTAAAGACCAGCGCGTACCGCGATGGCGACGAATATATCGTCAACGGGACGAAACAGTTCATCTCCGGTGCCGGGGAAAACGAGCTTTACGTCACGATGGTGCGCACCGGTGCCGAAGGTCCGAAGGGCATCTCCTGCCTCGTCATCGAGAAGGACATGCCCGGCGTTTCGTTCGGCGCGAACGAGCGCAAGCTGGGCTGGCATGCGCAGCCGACGCGCGCGGTGACGTTCGATAATGTCCGCGTGCCGGTGAGCAATCGTGTCGGGCAGGAGGGCGAGGGCTTCCGCTTCGCGATGGCCGGGCTGGACGGCGGGCGGCTCAACATCGGCGCCTGCTCGCTGGGCGGTGCGCAGCGCTGCCTCGACGAGGCGATCGCCTACACGAAGGACCGCAAGCAGTTCGGCACGGCGGTGAGCGATTTCCAGAACACGCAATTCATGCTGGCGGACATGGAGACCGAGCTGCAGGCGGCGCGCTGCCTGCTCTACGTCGCCGCCGCCAAGGTGAGCGCCAACGCCCCCGACAAGACGCGGTTCGCCGCGATGGCGAAGCGGCTGGCGACCGACACGGGCTCCAGCGTGGTCGACCGTGCGCTGCAATTGCATGGAGGCTACGGCTATCTGATGGATTATCCGATCGAGCGCTTCTGGCGCGACCTGCGCGTCCATTCGATCCTGGAGGGGACCAATCAGGTGATGCGGATGATTATCGGCCGCGAGCTGGTGCGGCAGTGACGGCCGGAAGGGATGGGGCATGAGCGATCTGGTCGTCACCATCGAAGGCCCGGTCGGGCGGATCCGGCTCAACCGGCCCACGGCGCTCCACGCGCTCACCACCGCGATGTGTCAGGGCATCCTCGACGCGCTGGAGCAATGGCGTGGAGATGACGCGGTGCGCTGCGTCGTGATCGACCATGCGGACGGTCGCGGCTTCTGCGCGGGGGGCGATATCCGGATGCTCGCGGGGAGCGGCGCCAGCGACGGGGCCGAGGCGCGTGCGTTCTTCCACACCGAATATCGCATGAACCACCGGCTGTTCACCTATGCGAAGGACACGGTGGCGTTCATGGACGGCATCACGATGGGCGGCGGGGTCGGCGTGTCGCAGCCGTGCCGCTATCGCGTCGCGACCGAGAATACGCGGCTGGCGATGCCCGAGACCGGGATCGGGCTGTTCCCCGATGTCGGCGGCGGCTGGTATCTGTCGCGGCTGCCGGGGCGGATCGGGCAGTATCTGGCGCTGACCGGCGCGCGGCTCGACGGGGCGGAGGCGCGCGCGCTCGGGCTGGCGACGCATTACCTGCCCGCCGCGCGCGTCGAGGCGGCGAAGGCGCGGATCATGGCCGAACCCGATGCGATCGAGGCGGTGCTGTCCGGGCTGGCCGAGGAAGCGCCCGCGGCGACGCTGCCGGCGCATCGCGACGCGATCGACCGGCTGTTCGCGTCCGACGATCTGGACGAGGTGCTGGCGACGTTGCAGGCCGATGACGGCGATTTCGCGCGGACGACGCTGGCGACGCTTGCCACCAAGTCGCCGCAGGCGATGAAGGTGTCGCTCAAATTGCTCAAGGATGCCGCTGGCATGGCGACGTTCGCCGACGAGATGCGGCAGGAATATGCGGTCGCGTGCCGCGTGGTGCAGCGCCCGGATTTCGTCGAGGGGGTCCGCGCGCTGATCGTCAACAAGGACAATGCGCCGCGCTGGGAGCCCGCGACCGTCGCGGGGGTGAGCGATCATATGATCGACCGCATCTTCGCGCCGCTACCCGAGGATGAGGCGTGGACGCCGGGGTGAGGGTGGCGTGCGGCGGGGCATGGGCTTCGACAAGCTCAGCACGAACGGGTGGCGGCCGTCGCTCCTGCGGAGGCAGGAACCCGTGTCTGTAGCGTGTAGCGAGACGCCGGACACAGGCGCGGCGCATTTGTGTCAGGGCGTTCGATGAAGAATACACAGACATAGGCCCCTGCCTGCGCAGGGGCGACGGGAGTAGGGGTAGATGGCCGAATACGACACTTTATTGGTCGAACAGCGCGGCGGTGTGACTCTCGTCACGCTCAACCGGCCGAAGGCGCTCAACGCGCTCAATTCGCAGCTGCTCGCCGACCTGCTCGCCGCGCTCGCCGCGTTCGACGCCGATGCGTCGCAAGGGTGCGCGGTGCTGACCGGCAGCGAGAAGGCGTTCGCGGCCGGGGCGGATATCAAGGAAATGGCCGCGCAGGGCTTCGCGGAAATGTACGGCGGCAATTTCTTTGGCGGCTACGAACGGCTGACGCAGACGCGCAAGCCGATCATCGCCGCCGTCGCCGGCTATGCGCTGGGCGGCGGGTGCGAGCTGGCGATGATGTGCGACTTCATCCTCGCCGCCGACACGGCGAAGTTCGGCCAGCCCGAGATCAAGCTCGCGGTCTCGCCGGGCATGGGCGGGTCGCAGCGGCTGGCGCGCGCGGTCGGCAAGGCCAAGGCGATGGAGATGTGCCTGACCGGGCGGATGATGGATGCCGAAGAGGCGGAACGCGCCGGGCTGGTCAGCCGGATCGTGCCGGCCGCCGCGCTGGTCGAGGAAGCGGTGAAGACCGCGCAGACGATCGCCGACATGGCGCCGCTGGCGGTGCTGGCGAACAAGGAAATGGTCAACGCCGCGTTCGAGACGACGCTGGCGCACGGCGTGCAGTTCGAGCGGCGGCTGTTCCACGGGCTGTTCGGCACCGCCGACCAGAAGGAAGGCATGGCGGCGTTCGTCGAGAAACGCCCCGGCCAATTCACGGGCAAATAGGAGAGGCATGATGGCGCGCGTCGGGTTCATCGGGCTGGGCAATATGGGCGGCGGGATGGCCGCCAATCTGGCGAAGAAGGGGCATGACGTGCGCGCCTTCGACTTGTCGGCGGCGGCGCTCGACGCGGCGAAGGCGGCGGGATGCCTGCCGGTCGCGTCGGCGCGCGAGGCTGCCGACGGAGCGGAGGCGGTGGTGACGATGCTGCCCGCCGGCACCCATGTCGCGCACGTCTATGCCGAGAGCCTGTCCGACGTCGCGGTCGATACGGTGCTGATCGATTGTTCGACGATCGACCTCGCCACCGCGCAGCGGATCGCGCGCGAGGCGGCGGCGCGCGGGATCGCGGCGGTCGATGCCCCTGTCTCCGGCGGGATTGCGGCGGCGCAAGGAGGGACGCTGACCTTCATGGTCGGCGGCCCGGCGGCGGCGTTCGATCGCGCGCGGCCGTTTCTGGAGGACATGGGCAAGGCGGTGATCCACGCCGGCGACAGCGGCGCGGGGCAGATCGCCAAACTGTGCAACAATCTGATCCTGGGCGCGACGATGGCCGCGACGTGCGAGGCGTTCGCGCTGGCGCAGAAGCTCGGGCTGGATGCGCAGACCTTCTACGACATTTCGAGCAAGGCGACCGGGCAGAGCTGGTCGATGACATCCTATTGCCCGGTGCCGGGGGTCGGGCCGGAGTCGCCCGCCGATCGCGCGTACAAGGGCGGGTTCGCCGGGGCGTTGATGCTCAAGGACCTGGAACTGGCGATGGCGGCGGCCGCGGGCGCGGCGGCGCAGGTGCCGATGGGGACGCGCGCGCGCGACCTGTATCGGCAGTTCGTCGAGGCCGGGCAGGGCGGGCTCGATTTTTCGGGGATCATCCGGATGCTGGAGGGGGCGCCCTCGTCATCCCGGACGTGATCCGGGATCCCGCTTCTTCTTGGTTGGGAGAAGATGCGGGGCCTCGGATCAAGTCCGGGCGACGTAGTACTGGAGGGGCGGGGCTGGCTTCCGGCGCGGCACCGTCATTGCGAGCGTAGCGAAGCAATCCAGGGCCGGACCAGGACGCCCTGGATTGCTTCGCTACGCTCGCAATGACGACGGATGGACGCCGCACTATGCTCGTGCCACCTGCCGCGACATGCCGCCTGCCCTGATCGCCGCGCTCGTCACCTTCGTCGCCTTTCTGATCGGGCTGACCTTGCCCGATCTCGACCTGCGGCTTTGGCTCGGGCACCGCAGCGCGTTGACCCACAGTATCGTGCCGGCGTGCGCGCTGCTCGCGCGGCGGCGGTGGCATCCGGCGGCGTGCGGGGTCGGGGCGGGGACCGGGCTGCACCTTGCCGCCGATACGTTTCCGAACCGGATGATCGGCTATGCAACGGTCAAGCTGCCGTTCGTCGGCGCGCTGTCGGCGGAGGCGTCGTACCTGTGGCTGGCGCTTAACGCGCTGGCCGCATTGGCGCTGGCGGCGTGGCTGGCCCGGCGGCTGCATGCGCCGGTGACGGCGGGGTTGCTGACGCTCGCAGTGGTTGTGGCGGGAGCGGGCTATCTGTGGCGCACCGATGGCGGGTGGCCGGTGCTGGCGCTGGCTGCGGGGGCGGTGTGGCTGGTTTGGCGGTGGCGCGCGCGTGGAGCGTCATTGCGAGCGTAGCGAAGCAATCCAGGGCGTCCTGATCCGGCTCTGGATTGCTTCGCTACGCTCGCAATGACGTGCAATAGATCCTATTCCGCGGCCTCCAGCGTCTCGGCATCGTCGAGCGGGTGGCTGAGCCGCGAGAGCATCTCGCGCGGGATCACCTGCCAGAACGATCCCAGCGCGCGGTCCCAATCGTCGAGCAGCCCGCGCGACCAGCGGCTGTCGGTCGCCACCGCATGTTCGACGATCAGCGCGCGCAGCACTTCCTCCCAATGCGCGGCGGCGACGCGCTGCCACACGATGTTCTCGGGGTTGGCGCGGCGCGCGAAGCTGCCGGCGGGGTCGTAGACGAACGCCATCCCGCCGGTCATGCCCGCGCCGAAGTTCGCGCCGACCTCGCCCAGCACCACCGCGGTGCCGCCGGTCATATATTCGCAGCCGTTCGCGCCGCAGCCCTCGACCACGACGGTCGCGCCCGAGTTGCGGACCGCGAAGCGCTCGCCGGCCTGACCCGCCGCGAACAATTTGCCGCTGGTCGCGCCGTAGAGGACGGTGTTACCGAGGATCGTATTGTCCTGGCTGCGCAGCGGCGACGACACCGCCGGGCGGACGACGATCTTGCCGCCCGACAGCCCCTTGCCGACATAATCATTGGCGTCGCCGAACACCTCCAGCGTCACGCCGCTGCACAGGAACGCGCCGAGCGACTGGCCCGCCGAGCCGCGCAGCCGGATCGTGACATGGTTCTCGGCCAGCTTCGCCATGCCGAACGTCCGCGTGATCTCGCTCGACAGCCGCGTGCCGACCGCGCGGTGCGTGTTGCGCACGGAGTAAGTGAGCTGCATCTTCTCGCCGCGCGAGAAGACCGCCGACGCGTCCTTGATGATCTGCGCGTCGAGGCTGTCGGGCACCTCGTTGCGGAACGTCGACAGGCTGAAGCGGCGCTCGGCGTCGGTCGCGTCGACCTTGGCGAGGATCGGGTTCAGGTCGAGATCGTCGAGATGCTCGGCACCGCGGCTGACCTGGCGGAGAAATTCGGTGCGCCCGACGATCTCGTCGAGCGAGCGGACGCCGAGCCGGGCGAGGATGTCGCGGACTTCCTCGGCGATGAACGTCATCAGGTTGATGACCTTTTCAGGCGTGCCGACGAACTTGCCGCGCAATGCCTCGTCCTGCGTGCAGACGCCGACCGGGCAGGTGTTGCTGTGGCACTGGCGGACCATGATGCAGCCCATCGCCACGAGGCTGAGCGTGCCGATCCCGAATTCCTCGGCGCCCAGGATCGCGGCGATCACGATGTCGCGCCCGGTCTTGAGCCCGCCGTCGGCGCGCAGCTTGATCCGCCCGCGCAGGCCGTTGAGCGTCAACACCTGATTGACCTCCGACAGCCCCATTTCCCAAGGGGTGCCGGCATATTTGATGCTGGTCTGCGGGCTGGCGCCGGTGCCGCCGACATGGCCGCTGACGAGGATGACGTCGGCATGCGCCTTCGCCACGCCCGCCGCGACCGTGCCGATCCCGGCCGAGCTGACCAGCTTGACGCAGACCCGCGCGCGCGGGTTGATCTGCTTCAGGTCGTAGATGAGCTGCGCCAGATCCTCGATCGAATAGATGTCGTGGTGCGGCGGCGGGCTGATGAGCGTCACGCCCGGCGTCGCATGGCGCAGCTTGGCGATGAATTCGGTGACCTTGAAGCCGGGGAGCTGCCCGCCCTCGCCGGGCTTGGCGCCCTGCGCGACCTTGATCTCGATCTCTTCGCAGGCATTGAGATACTCGGCGGTGACGCCGAAGCGCCCCGACGCGATCTGCTTAATGACTGAATTGGCGTTGTCGCCATTGTCATACGGCTGATAGCGGACCTTGTCCTCGCCGCCTTCGCCCGACACCGCCTTCGCGCCGATGCGATTCATCGCGATCGCCAGCGTCTCGTGCGCCTCGGGGCTCAGCGCGCCCAGCGACATGCCGGGGGTCACGAAGCGCTTGCGGATCTCGGTGATCGCCTCGACCTGATCGACCGGGACGCCCTCGTTGGGGAAGTTGAACTGGAGCAGGTCGCGCAGGTAGATCGGCGGCAGGTCCGACACCCCGCGCGAAAATTGCAGATAGCTGGAGTAGCTGTCGGTCGACACCGCGGTCTGGAGCAGGTGCATCAGCTGCGCGGAATAAGCATGCGCCTCGCCGGTGTGGCGCTGGCGATAGAAGCCGCCGATCGGCAGCGTCGCCACCGCCTGATCGAACGCCGCCTCGTGCCGGTCGGTCGCGTTGACGTGCAGCGAGGCATAGCCCTCGCCGCTGATCTTGGCGGGCATCCCCGGGAACAGGTCGTTGACCAGCGCGCGGCTCAAGCCCACCGCCTCGAAATTATAGCCGCCGCGGTACGAGGAGATGACCGCGATCCCCATCTTCGACAGGATCTTGAGCAGCCCTTCCTCGATCGCCTTCTTGTGGCGGCTGGTGCATTCCTCCATCGACAATTTGCCGAACAGCCCGCGCGCGTGGCGGTCGGCGATCGCCGCCTCGGCGAGATAGGCGTTCACCGTCGTCGCGCCAACGCCGATCAGCACCGCATAATAATGCGTATCGAGGCATTCCGCGGCGCGGACGTTGATCGAGGCATAGGAACGCAGGCCGCGCCGCACGAGATGCGTGTGCACCGCCGCGGCCGCCAGCACGCCGGGGATTGCGACGCGATCTTCATCGATCCGTTCGTCGGTGAGGAACAGCTCGCTCTTGCCCTCGCGCACCGCCTGTTCGGCCTGGTTGCGGATGCGCTGGATCGCGGCGCGCAACCGCTCCGCGCCGCCCCCGGCCTCGAACGTGCAGTCGATGTCCGCCGCGGCATTGCCGAAATACGCCTTCAGCCGTGCCCAGTCGGTGGAGGTCAGCACCGGACTGTCGAGCACCAGCACGCGCTCGCGCCGGTCCTCGGTATCGAGGATGTTGGCCAGATTGCCGAACCGCGTTTTGAGCGACATCACGTAGCGCTCACGCAACGGGTCGATCGGCGGGTTGGTGACCTGCGCGAAATTCTGCCGGAAGAACTGGCTGATGAGTCGCGGCTTGTCGGAGATGACCGCCAGCGGCGTGTCGTCGCCCATCGAGCCGATCGCTTCCTTGCCGGTCTCGACCATCGGCGACAGGATCAGCTCCATGTCCTCGATCGTCTGCCCGGCCGCGACCTGCCGCCGCGCCAGCGAAGCGCGATCGTAGCGGGTGACGCTGTCGGCGGGGGCGGGGGGCAGATCGGCCATCGTCGAGAATTCGCCGATCATCGCGGCATAATCCTGCTCGCCGGCGATCCGGTCCTTCACCTCGCGATCGAGCAGTACGCGGCCTTCGTGGAGATCGACCGCGATCATCTGCCCCGGCCCCAGCCGGCCCTTGGCGAGCACGGTGCTCTCCGGCACCACGACCATCCCGGCCTCCGACCCGACGATCAGCAGGCCATCGGCGGTCTGCGTGTAGCGCAGCGGGCGCAACGCGTTGCGGTCGACCCCGCCGACCACCCAGCGCCCGTCGGTCATCGCCAGCGCGGCCGGGCCGTCCCACGGCTCCATGACCGAGGCGAGATACTGGTACATCGCCGCGTGGCTTTCGGGCGTGTCTGCGCTCTTCTGCCACGCCTCGGGCACCAGCATCAGCTTGGCGGTCGGCGCGTCTCTTCCCGAGCGGCAGATCGCCTCGAACGTCGCGTCGAGCGCGGCGGTGTCGGACGCGCCGGCCGGGATCACCGGCTTGATATCCTCCGAATGCTCACCGAACGCAATCGACGCCATGCGGATCTCGTGGCTGAGCATCCAGTTCTTGTTGCCGCGGATCGTGTTGATCTCGCCGTTATGCGCGAGGCAGCGGAACGGCTGCGCCAGCCACCATTGCGGGAAGGTGTTGGTGGAATAACGCTGGTGGAAGATCGCGACGCGGCTTTCGAAGCGCGCATCGGTCAGGTCCGGGTAGAAGACCGACAGGCTCTCGGCGAGGAACAGCCCCTTGTAGATGATCGAGCGGCACGACAGCGA
>NZ_CAXIAM010000064.1:0-18279 GCF_964021865.1 uncultured Sphingomonas sp. | reverse complement strand
TCGACATGGTGACGCAGCCGCACCTGCTGCTGCTGCAAAAGACGATGGTGATGGTCGAGGGCGTCGCCACCGCGCTCGATCCCGACATCAACCTGTGGGTCACCGCCGCGCCGCTGGTCGAGGACTGGATTCGCACCGAACTGGGCCCCGAGGCCGCGATCGCCGACCGGCTGGTCGCGGATGTGCGGACGCTCTCCCGGCTGCCCGAACTGGTGCGGCGGATCGAGGCGCGCTTCCCCGCGCCCGGCGGCGCGCCGCCGCGTCCGCCCTTGCGCGAGATCGAACGCGTGCGCGTCGGCGGCGGTTGGCGTTACGCGCTGGTGGGGGTGCTTGGCGTTCTGGCGGGCGTCGCGGGCATGATGCTGGCGGGCGGATGGTAGCCGCACCGGGGCGAACCGGGACAGCCTCGCGCTGGCTGGTGACCCCCGACCGGCTGGTCGGGATCGGCCGCGCCCCGGCGCGCATGGTGTTGGCGGGCCTGCTGATGGCGGTGCTCGCCGCGGCGGTGTTCGTCCCTGCCGCGATCACGCCGCCCGAGTTCCTGCACGACGCGATCGTCGCGACGCTGCGGCACGGCGGCGATTATTATGACGCGGCGCGCGACCTGCTGCGCACCGAACCCGATGCGCGCGCCGCGCGGGCGCTGCCGTCGACGCTGGCCGTCGTGGCGGCGGCGCTGCCGGCGTGGGGGCTGACCGCGCTGGTCGCGGCGGGGCTGACGATGTTGTTGTGGATCGGGGGCTTGCGGCTCGGCGGGTTGCTGGCGCGGAGTGCGGGGGCGCTGCTGATCGTCAGCTTGCTCGGGTTCGGGATCGTCGCGACGGCCGCTCTGTGGCTGGCCGCGCCTCATGCTGCGGCGGCGGCGTTGCTTTCTGCGATCGCACTGGTGGCACGCGCGCGGGGACGAGTGACGGCAGCGGTAGCGGTCGCCTGCGCGGCGGCGCTGATCGACCCGGCCGCGCTGGTCACGCTGGCGACGATGGGCGCGATGGCGCTGCTCGACGGCGATCGACGCGAGCCGCTGCTCTGGCTGGTCGGGTTCGGCGTTGCGGCGCTCGCGTTCACGATGCATTTGCAGGCCCTCGGCCCCACGCCCGCCCCTTCCGCGCCGCTGGTGGCAGACCGCGCGCTGGCACGACTGATGGGTGCCGCCTTTCCCGATGTACCGGCGGCGATCGCGGCGCCGCTGGTGGTGCTCGCCGCGTTCGGTTGGTCGACCGTCACCGATCCGCTTGGGCTGCGTGTCATGGCGCTGCTGGTCGCGGGTGTCGCGCTCGACGGTGTGCTGGGATGGCGCTCGGCGACGCTGGCGGTTCCGCTGGTCGCACCGGGTCTGGCGCTCGTCCCCGCGGCGGTCGCGACCTTGGCGCGCGCGGCGCTCGACCGACGCCGCATCACCGTGACGAGGGTAACGCGATGAGCCGGGTTCTGTTGATCGTCGGCGGCGGGATCGCCGCTTACAAGGCATGCGAACTGATCCGGGCGCTGCGCGGCGCAGGACATGAGGTGCGCTGCGTGTTGACCGATGGCGGCGCGCATTTCGTGACCGCGATGACGCTGGCGGCGCTCAGTGAGAACAAGGTCCACACCACCTTGTGGGACCTGAAGGACGAGGCCGAAATGGGTCATATCCGCCTCAGCCGCGAGGCCGATCTGGTGGTGGTCTGCCCGGCCACGGCCGATCTGATCGCGCGGATGGCCGGGGGCCTCGCCAACGACCTTGCGACGACGCTGCTGCTCGCCACCGACAAGCCGGTGCTGGTCGCGCCGGCGATGAACGTCCGCATGTGGCTGCATCCGGCGACGCAGCGCAACGTCGCGCAACTGCGCAGCGACGGCGTGACGGTGATGACGCCCGACGAAGGCGCGATGGCATGTGGCGAATATGGTCCCGGCCGCCTGCCCGAAATCCCGGCGATCGTCGCAAGGATCGCGGCGGCGCTCACGCCGAAGAAGCACTCGCTGGAGGGGCGGCATGTGGTCGTCACCGCCGGGCCGACGCATGAACCGATCGATCCGGTCCGCTACATCGCCAATCGGTCTTCGGGAAAGCAGGGCTTCGCGATTGCCGCGGCACTCGCACGGCGGGGCGCACGGGTGACCCTGATCGCCGGCCCCGTCGACCTGCCGACGCCTCCGAACGTAATTCGCCAAGATGTCGAAACCGCCGCAGAAATGGCGAGCGCGGTCGAGGAGGCGCTACCCGCCGACGTCGCGGTCATGGTCGCCGCGGTGGCCGACTGGCGCGCCGTCACGGTCGCCGCGCAGAAGCTGAAAAAAGGAGAGGACGCTCCCGCCCCGCTAGAACTCGCCCGCAACGTGGACATTCTCGCCACGCTGGCGCATGATCCACGGCGGCCGCGGTTGCTGATCGGATTTGCGGCCGAGACCGAACAGGTGCTCGACCATGCGCAGGCCAAGCGGCGGCGCAAGGGCGCCGACTGGATCGTCGCGAACGACGTCTCTGGCGACGTCATGGGCGGCGATGCCAATACCGTCCACCTCGTGACTGCCACTGGGATCGAAAGCTGGGAACGGCTGCCGAAAGTCGATGTGGCTGAACGACTTGCCGACAGGATTGCCGATGCGCTCTGAACCGATCAGGATCGCGCTGCGCCGCTTGCCGCATGGCGAGGGGCTGCCGCTCCCCATCTATGCCACCACGGGCGCCGCCGGGATGGATGTTGTCGCCGCGGAAGACGTGACGCTCGCCCCCGGCGGACGCGCGGCGGTCGCGACCGGCTTCGCAATCGCGATCCCCGAAGGGTTCGAGGTGCAGGTCCGCCCGCGCTCCGGCCTGGCCTTGAAACATGGCATCACCTGCCTCAACACGCCCGGCACGATCGACGCGGATTATCGTGGCGAAATCAAAGTGATCCTTGCCAATCTTGGCACCGAACCTTTTGAGGTGCGACGCGGCGAGCGGATCGCGCAGCTCGTCCCTGCCGCGGTCACCGCGGCTGCGATCGTCGAGGTCGATGCGCTTGACGCCACCGCGCGCGGGAGCGGCGGGTTCGGGTCGACGGGCCGATGATCCTGGCCGCGCTGCTGCTGCTCGGGCAAGCGCCTGCGCTCAATCCGCCGACCGACTGGGCATCGCTGCCGCGCTTGCAGCTTGGCCTCGCCGCCGCGCCGCCCGCGCAGCTCTCCGAGTTCGTGCGGCGCGAGGTGCTGGCGGAGCGGTGCGTACTGGCGCCCGAAAAGCGGATGCTCGATCTCGTCGTGCTCGTCACCCAGGCGGGGCAGGTGCGCCGGATCGTACCGCGCGCGATCGACTGCCCATCGGTCGAGCAATTCGCCGCCGGGATCGTCTTGCGCGCAGCACGCGACAAGACGCGGCCGATCGCCGCCGACACCTGGTACGTCACAACGGTCGCGCTGACGCTGCCGTGACGCTGGGCCACGACGAACTCGCCCGCTATGCGCGACACATCGTGCTGCAAGAGATCGGCGGCAGGGGGCAGTTACGCCTTGCGCGCGCGCATGTCCTCGTCATTGGGGCGGGCGGGATCGGATCGCCCGTGATCCAGTATCTGGCGGCGGCCGGGGTCGGCCGGCTGACGATCGTCGACGACGACTGCGTCGACCTGAGCAATCTGCAGCGGCAGATCCTGTTCGCGAGCAACGACATCGGCCGTCCGAAGGCTGAGGCGGCGGTCGAGGTGGTGACCCGGCTCAACCCGCACGTCGCACCCCATGCAGTCGTCGCGCGAGTCGGCGGCGAGAATATCGGCGCATTGCTGGAGGACGGGCCGTCGGTGGTCGTCGATGGCTGCGACAATTTCGATACGCGGTTGCTCGTCGCCGACGCCGCGCTCGCGCACCGCATCCCGCTGGTGTCAGCGGCGGTCGGGCGGTTCGAGGGGCAGCTCGGCGTCTATCGCGGTTGGGAGCCGGACAAGCCCTGCTATCGCTGCTTCGTCGGCGACGCGCCCGCGCGCGACGCGCTGACCTGCGCCGAGGAAGGCGTGCTCGGCCCGGTGACCGGGATCATCGGCAGCATGGCGGCGCTGGAGGCGATCCGCCAGATCGCGCCGTTCGGCGACGACAGCGCCGGGCGGTTGATGCTGCTCGACTTCCTGTCGTTGCGGTTCCGCACGCTGGCGCTGCCGCCCGATCCCGCGTGCCGCGCGTGCGGCGCGACACGCGGGTAAGGATCAGCCGAGCCGCGCCTCCGCGAAGGCGCGCACCGCCGGACCGATATCGCCGCGCGCCATCGCCAGCGCGAGGTTGGCGGTGACGAAGCCGGTCTTGTCGCCGCAGTCGAACCGCTCCCCGTTGAAGGTGAAACCGTGGAACGGCTGCTGCCCGATCAGCTTGGCCATCGCGTCGGTCAGCTGGATTTCGCCGCCAGCACCCTTTTCCTTGGCGTCGAGGATCTTCATCACCTCGGGCTGGAGGATGTAGCGGCCGGGGATCATCAGGTTCGACGGTGCGCTGCCCTTCGCGGGCTTCTCGACTAGCGCAGTCACCTCGGTCAGCGCGCCGTCGCGCGCGCCCGGCGAGATGATGCCGTATTTGTAGGTTTCCTCGGGCGCGACTTCCAGCGCGCCGATCACGTTGCCGCCGACCTTGCCATAGGCCTGCACCATCTGCGCCATGAAGTTCGGCGTGCCGACCATCAGCTCGTCGGGGAGCAGCACCGCGAACGGCTCGTCACCGACGATGTCGCGCGCGCACCACACCGCATGGCCGAGCCCGAGCGGCTCCTGCTGGCGAACATAGACCGGCGAGCCCGGCTGCTGGCGGATGTTCTCGATCACCGACAGGCTCTTGCCGCGCGCCCGCATCGTCGTTTCGAGTTCGAACGACACGTCGAAATGGTCCTCGAGCGCCCCCTTGCCGCGCCCGGTGACGAAGATGATCTGCTCGATCCCCGCCTCCAGCGCTTCCTCGACCGCATATTGGATCAGCGGCTTGTCGACGACCGTCAGCATCTCCTTGGGCATCGCCTTGGTGGCGGGCAGGAATCGAGTGCCGAGCCCCGCCACGGGGAAAATCGCCTTGCGTACCGGCTTGATGGTCATTCGGTCCTCCTGTTGGCGCCGGCTCTCTACCGGGGGGCGGCGGGGATCGCAATTCGTTAGCGTAACGGTTCGGGTCCCGCGCGGTGGGCAGGCCGATGCTTGCGATGACGGGACGATCGGCCTAAGCACCCGCTCCATCCCGACATCGCTGGTCTTTGCGTTCTCCATGCTCAAGAAGCTGCTTCGTTCGTCCCGTGTCGCCGCCACGCCCGCCTTCGCCCCGGCGCCGGGCAGCCGCATCTACGCCATCGGCGACATCCACGGCTGCCGCGACGAACTGGAGCGACTGCTGGCGATGATCGATGCCGACGATGCGACGCGCGCGCCGGCCGACACGACCTTGATCTTCCTCGGCGATCTGGTCGATCGCGGCCCCGATTCGTCGGGAGTGGTCGAGCGTCTGCTCACCTTGGCGAAGGAGCGACCGCGGGTCCGCTTTCTCAAGGGCAATCATGAGGAACTGTTCCTGCACGCGCTGGACGGCGCAAAGGACGCGCTGCGGATGTTCTGTCGCGTCGGCGGCAAGGAAACCGTGCTCAGCTACGGCATCGACCGCACTGAATATGATTCGCTCGACTATCCGCAGCTTGCCGAACGGATGGCGGCGCTGGTTCCGCCTGCCCACCGGGCATTCCTCGAACGGTTCGAGGACATGATCGTGTCTGGCGATTACGCCTTCGTCCATGCCGGCATTCGTCCGGAACTGCCGCTGGACGAACAGAAACCGAGCGACCTGCGCTGGATTCGCGACAGCTTCCTCGACTACCGCGGCGCACTATCCAAGATGATCGTCCACGGACATACGATCACGCCCGAGGTCGATCGTCGCGCATATCGGATCGGCGTGGATACGGGCGCTTACGCCTCGGGCAAGCTGACCGCACTCGGCATCGAGGATCGTGAAACCTGGGTACTGAACACATGATGCACCGCGGCAATCCGCGCTTGCATTTTGCGCACGCGAGGCTATGAGATGCCCTGCACGCAAAGGGAGTTCATCATGCGTATTGCGAAGTATATGCTCGCTGCTGCCGCCGCCACGATGGCGGTTGCTCCGGCGATGGCTGCGCCCGCCAACTCGGCGGCGAGCCTGTCGGTCGCCAAGTCGGTTCGCGCTTCGGCCCCGTCGGCCAAGAAGAACGAGCTCGCCGGTGGTGGCGTGATCGTTGCGGTTCTGGCGGCTGCGGCCGTTGTGGCCGGCATCGTCGTCGTCGCTGACGAAGACGACAGCTCGGACAGCAACTAAGCTGATCTACTCCCTCGGGGGTAAGGAATAGCGGCCTTCGGGCCGCTATTTTTTTGTCTGTCGTCTGGTGGGTACTTTAGCGCCCGCCATCGTGGGCTTGGCTGGTGACGACATAGAAAACGCGAGGCTTCGGAAAGACGGAATCCGGCGGTGGTCGAGAGCGTCAATCCGGTCTCACCCAGCCGCCACCGACTATACGTCATTACGCGCGCAGCGAAGCAATCAAAGGGCTGATCAGGACGCCCTGGATCGCTTCACTACGCGCGCGATGACGGCACAGCGGGCAGCGACTCTTCGCGCATGCCCGCAGCCGCACATCAAGCCACCGCGAACATCTCCGGCGGCAGCGCCATGATCGCCTCCGCGCCCCCCTCGATCTGACGACGCAGCGAACCCGCCTCGGGCAGCACCCGCTCGGCGAAGTAGCGCGCGGTGACCAGCTTGGCGTCGAGGAACGCGGTATCGCCCTGCCCGTCGGCCTTGAGCTTCGCCGCCGCGGTCGCCATGCGCAGCCACATCAGCCCGATCGCAACCGTGCCGACCAGATGCATGTACGGCACCGCGCCCGCGCCGACATTGTTCGGGTCCTTCATGCCGTTGGCGAGGAACCACATCGTCGCGGCCTGCAACTCGCCGGCCGCCTTCTCCAGCCGCTGCGCGAGGTCGGCGACCGCCGGATCGGCCTTGCCGGCGGCGATCTCCTCCATCACCAGCCGCCCGAACGCCTGCACCGCGCGGCCGCCGTTCTGCGCCAGCTTACGCCCGACAAGGTCCATCGCCTGCACGCCGTTGGTGCCTTCGTAGATCATCGCGATCCGCGCATCGCGCACGTACTGCTCCATCCCCCATTCGCGGATGTAGCCGTGGCCGCCATAGACCTGCTGCGCGTTGGTCGCGATCTGATAGCCGCGGTCGGTGCCGACACCCTTGATGACCGGGGTGAGCAGCCCGAGCAGATCGCCCGCAAGCTGACGATCCTCCTCGGCATCGGCATTATGCTCAAGATCGGCCTGGAGCGCGCCCCACAGGCACAGCGCGCGCAGCCCCTCGGTCCACGCCTTGGCGTCCATCAGCATGCGGCGGACATCGGGATGCACGAACAGCGTATCGGCCTTCTCGCCCGGCTCGGCCGGCCCGGTCAGCGCGCGACCCTGCCGGCGGTCCCGCGCATATTGGACCGCGTTCTGGTAGGCGGTTTCCGCGACGCCCAGCCCCTGCAGGCCGACACCGAGCCGGGCCGCGTTCATCATGATGAACATCGCGGCGAGGCCCTTCATCTCCTCGCCGACTAGCCAGCCGGTCGCGTCGTCATAGTTCATTACGCAGGTCGAGTTGCCGTGGATGCCCATCTTGTGCTCGATCGAGCCGCACGACACCGCATTGCGCTCGCCCAGCGACCCGTCATCGTTGACCAGCACCTTCGGCACCACGAACAGCGAAATGCCCTTGGAGCTGTCCGGCGCGCCCGGCGTCTTGGCGAGGACGAGGTGGATGATGTTGTCGGTCAGGTCATGCTCGCCCGCCGAGATGAAGATCTTGGTGCCGGTGATCTTGTAGCTGCCATCGCCCTGCGGCTCGGCGCGGGTACGGATCAGCCCGAGGTCGGTGCCGCACTGCGGCTCGGTCAGGTTCATCGTGCCGCCCCATTCGCCCGACACCATCTTCGGCAGATATTTTTGCTGCTGCTCGGGGCTGCCCTTCACGACCAGCGCGGCAATCGCACCATGCGCAAGGCCGGGATACATGGCGAACGCCATATTGGCGGAGATCATATATTCCTGAAACGCGGTCGAGACGACGTGCGGCATCCCCTGTCCGCCGAACGCCTCCGGCGCGCTGAGCGTGCCCCAGCCCGATTCGACGAACTTGGCATAGGCTTCCTTGAAGCCCTTCGGCGTCGTCACGCTGCCATCCTCGTGGCGCGTACAGCCTTCCTGATCGCCCGACTGGTTGAGCGGGAACAGCACCTCGGCGACGAAGCGTCCGCCTTCTTCCAGCACCGCCTCGACTGTGTCCGGGGTGGCGGCGGCGAAGCCGGCGACATTGGCATAGCGGTCCAGCCCGACGACATGTTCGAGCACGAAGCGGGTGTCGCGGATCGGCGGCGTGTACTGCGGCATCGTCTCACTCTTTCCTGGTTGCGCCACCGTCGAGCACACCGACGAATTCGGTCAACTCGGTGATGGCGGCGTCGAGGTCGTGCTTCTGCTGCTCCAACGCCGCGATCCGATCGCGACACCGCTGGATCGCCACCGCGCGCTGCGTCTGGCGACCGTCACCAAGATCGTAGAGGTCGATCATTTCGCGGATGTCGGCGAGGCTGAACCCAACGCGCTTGCCGCGCAGGATCCACGCCAGCCGCGCCCGGTCGCGATGCGAATAGATGCGGACCAGCCCGCGCCGCTCGGGCGCGATCAGTCCCTCGTCCTCGTAGAACCGCAACGCGCGCGGCGTGACGCCGAACTCTGCCGAGAGATCGGTGATCGTAAAGCTCTCGCGGTCAGGCCGCGGGGAGACGACGGCATAGGCAGCAGAAGCGCTCATAGGCGTGAGATAACTTCCCTTTACGTGAACGTCAATCGGCACACAGCAACTTGCCGTCCGCGCCGCGAAGCCGTGTCGCCTCGCCGCTCGCCTCGCTGAGGCGATCGAACGTGAGCGTGTCGAGCGTGGCGCGGCCCTGGCACGATCGCGCGCACGCCGCCGGGGTGCGGATCGGGAAGAGCAGCCGGTCGCCGTTGCGCGTCGCAGTGAAGCGGCAGCCCCCACCAAGGTCGATTGCTAAGTCGCCACGCCCCTTCGCCGTGCCGTGCGCGATGCAGCGCTGCCCCTCACCGAAGTCGACGCTGACTCCGATGCGATAGCGTGGCGCGGTGCCGGCCAGGCACAGCCGGTCCTCGCCGGCGGCATAGATGCCGGACGCCTCCGCTACCTCGCCGACGATCCCGGCGTCGCGCGCCGCCGCCTCGAGCGCACGGCCCGCCGCATCGTCGTCCCGGGTGTCGTGAGCGGGCGAGCAGGCGGCGAGCAAAAGCAGCGGCGCCAGCGCGGCGCGAATCATCCGTCGACGCGCTCCAGCCCCGAATCGGTCAGCCGGCGATAGAAGCAACTCGGCGCACCGGTGTGGCAGGCCGGGCCGGCCGGATCGGCGACGATCCAGAGCGCATCCTGATCGCAATCGACACGCATCTCGACGACGCGCAGCACGTTGCCGGAGGTTTCACCCTTTTTCCAAAGGCGTCCACGACTGCGCGAGAAGAACGTCGCCTCCCCGCTCGTGCGGGTCGCATCGATCGCGGCAGCATTCATATGCGCGACCATCAGCACCGCGCCGCTGGCACGATCGGTCACCACCGCCGTCAACAAGCCGGCGGCATCGAACTTGGGCAGAAAATCGCTGCCATTTTCTCGTGGATCGCTCATCTGCGTCACGGCGTAGAGCAGGCGACGGCGGGCCACAACGCGCGATCTCGCGATCTGCTCCCGGCGGTTGATGACATTTGCGCGACGGTCGCTATATGCGGCCCCGCACAACGCGAGCCCCCACCGCTTATGCTGACCACACATCCGTTCGACGACGATCACCTGCATGAGGAATGCGGCATCTTCGGTGCCTCCGGCTCGGAGGGCGCGGCCGCGCTCGTCGCGCTGGGCCTCCATGCGCTTCAGCATCGCGGCCAGGAGGCCGCGGGCATCACCAGTTTCGACGGCCATGTGTTCCACACCCATCGCGCGATGGGCCATGTCGCGGGCAATTTCGACCGAGACGAAGTGATCCGCGCGCTGGCGGGCGACGTCGCCTGCGGGCATGTGCGTTACTCGACGACCGGCGAGACGGCGTTGCGCAACGTCCAGCCACTGTACGCCGAATTGCAGTCCGGCGGGTTCGCGATTGCGCACAACGGCAACATTTCCAACGCGATGCGGCTGCGCCGCGAGATGGTTAGGCGCGGATCGATCTTCCAGTCGACTTCCGATACCGAGACGATCATCCATCTGGTCGCGACCAGCCAGTATCGCACCCTGCTCGACAAGTTCATCGATGCGCTGAAGCAGGTCGAGGGTGCGTATGCGCTGATCGTGATGACACCCGATGGGATGATCGCGTGTCGCGATCCGCTCGGCATCCGTCCGCTGGTGATGGGCAAGCTGGGCGAGACATACATCTTCGCCAGCGAGACGGTAGCGCTCGACGTCGTCGGCGCGACGTTCGAACGCTCGGTCGAGCCGGGCGAGTTGGTGATCGTCCAGAACGGCGAGCTGCGTTCGATTCGGCCGTTCGAGCAGGTCGCGGCGCGGCCGTGCATCTTCGAATGGGTCTATTTCTCGCGCCCCGATTCGATCGTCGACGATCATTCGATCTATTCGGTGCGCAAGAACATCGGTGCGCAACTGGCGATCGAATCGCCGGTCGATGCCGATCTGGTGATCCCGGTGCCCGATTCGGGCGTGCCGGCAGCGATCGGCTACGCGCAGGAATCGGGCATTCCGTTCGAGCTGGGGATCATCCGTTCGCACTACGTCGGACGGACGTTCATCCAGCCGGGCGACAAGGTCCGGCATCTCGGCGTCAAGCTGAAGCACAATGCCAATCGTGCGCTGATCCAAGGCAAGAAAGTCGTGCTGATCGACGATTCGATCGTGCGCGGCACCACCTCGCTCAAGATCGTGCAGATGATGCGCGAGGCGGGCGCGGCCGAGGTGCACATGCGGATCGCCTCGCCGCCGACGCGGCATAGCTGCTTCTACGGCGTCGACACGCCTGAGCGCGCCAAATTGCTGGCGGCAAAGCTAGATCTGGGCGGGATGACCGACTTCATCCACGCCGACAGCCTGTCGTTCGTGTCGATCGACGGTCTGTACAAGGCCTTGGGCGAGGCGCAGCGCGCCGCAGGGCGTCCGCGCTATTGCGACGCCTGCTTCACCGGCGACTATCCGACCACGCTGACCGACCATGACGAATCGAGCGCGGTCGACCAATTGGCGATGCTCGACGAGCGGGTGATCTGACGCACATGGACAAGGCGTTGAAGGACAGACTGGCGCTGGTGACCGGCGCCAGCCGCGGGATCGGCGCGGCGACCGCGATCGCGCTGGCGGAGCAGGGCGCGCATGTCGTGCTGACCGCACGGACGGCGAGCGGGCTAGAGCAGGTCGAGCAGCAGATTTTCGATGCCGGGGGTTCGGCGACGATCGCGCCGCTCGATCTGGCGCAGAGCGATTCGATTGCCCGGCTGGCGACCGCGATCGGCGAGCGCTGGCAGGCGCTGGACATCATGGTGCTGAACGCCGGAATGCTCGGCTCGCTCGCCGCGGTGCCGGCGATCGACGCCAAGGAACTGGCGCAGGTGCTGACGCTCAACGTCTCGGCGCAGGTGGCGTTGATCCAGGCATTCGATCCGATGCTGCGCCGTTCCGTCGGCGCGCGCGTAATCGGCGTCACCTCGTCGGTAGGTCGGAAGCCCCGCGCCTATTGGGGCGCGTATGGCGCGTCGAAAGCGGCGTTTGAGACGCTGCTGGAGGCGTACGGTGACGAAACCGCCGAGGTGAGCAAGCTTCGCGTGGCGGTGCTCGATCCGGGGGCGACGCGCACCAAGATGCGCGCGCGCGCCTATCCCGGCGAGGACCCCAATTCGGTGAAGCCGCCCGAAGCGGTCGCGGCGCGGATCGTGGCGCTGGCGGTCGAGGGCTTTCCGGCGAACCATCGCGAGCGGGTGGGCTAGGCCCGAGCCCGTTACGTCAGCTGGCCTTGACCAGCGTCACCTGCATGACGTCGATGCCACCGCCGCGGAATCCACCCTCGCAATACATCAGGTAATAGCGCCAGAGCTGCTGAAAGCGCGGGTCGAAGCGTGGCGGAAGCCGCCCCTCTGTCACCGCACGATCGAAGCGACGGCGCCATTCGAGCAACGTCTCTGCATAATCGAGGCCGAAGCGCTGTTCGTCCTGCCACGACAAACCGCGCGCCTCGGCCAGCGCGCGGAACCGGCTGACGGATAGCAGCGACCCGCCGGGGAACACGTAGCGCTGGATGAAATCGGCGCTTCCCCGATACGCATCCCACACATCATCGGCGATCGTGATGAACTGCAGCGCGGCGCGCCCGCCGGGCTTCAGGACGCGCGCGATGGTCGCAAGATAGGCGGACCAATATTCGGGCCCGACCGCCTCGACCATCTCGATGCTGGCGACCGCGTCATACCCGCCTGCGACGTCGCGATAGTCGGTAAGCGCAACGGTCACGTCGGGCAGCCCGAGCCCCAGCACGTGGTCGCGCTGCTCGGTCGACAGCGTCAGGCCGTGCACCGCGACACCGGCGCGAGCCGCGGTGGCGGCGAACGAGCCCCAGCCGCAGCCGATCTCCAGGATACGTGCGCCGGCGGTCGCCCCGGTGCGCGTCAGGATCGCGTCCAGCTTGCGCTGCTGCGCCGCCTCCAGCGGCTCGCCGTCCACCACGCCAAGCGCGCTCGAATAGGTGAGCGTCGCATCGAGCCATTCGCGGTAGAAGTCGTTACCCAGATCGTAATGCGCCGCGATATTGCGCCTCGCGCCACTGCGATCGTTGCGACGCAGCCGGTGCCCGAGCCACACCGCCAGCCGCGCGACGTGCTTGGCGCGCGCGACGTTGCCGAGCGCGGCACGGTTGCGCACGAACAGGTCGAAGATCGGCACCGGATCGGGGCTGGTCCAGTCGCCCGCCACCCAGCCCTCGTACCACCCGATCGACCCGGCGGTGACCAGCCGCCACAAGGCGCGCCAGCGCACCAGCCGCACGATCGCAACCGGGCCCGGCGCGTGGCCGCCGATCAGGCGCCGGGTGCCGTCGGGCAGTTGCGCGTCGATCGCACCCGACAGCAGTCCCCGGTCGATGCGATCGAGCAGGCGATGCCACAAGGGCGCTGCAAGGCGCGCGCGGCCGGGTACAGGCGGGGAATGAGAGGTGGCCGCGTCCATCGCGGACGCGCCCTATCGTACCTTCCTGCCCGCCGCCAGCGCGCGTTCGCGGGCCTCGCGGTGCCCGATCAGCTTCGCCGGATAATCGTCGGGGCGACAGCCGCTGGCGTCGGGATCGTGGATCGCGTCGTCGGGCACGTCCTTCAACTCCGGCACCCATTCACGAATATAATCGCCGGCGTCGAACTTCTCGGACTGCGACAACGGCGCCATGATCCGCCCGAACATATTGGCGTCGATTCCGGTCCCTGCCACCCACTGCCAGTTCACCGCGTTATTGCCGTAATCGGCATCGACCAGACAGTCCCAGAACCATCGTTCGCCCTCCCTCCAGTCGATCAGCAGATGCTTGATGAGGAAGGACGCGGTGATCATCCGCACGCGATTGTGCATCCAGCCGCTCTGCCAGAGCTGCCGCATCCCGGCGTCGACGATCGGATAGCCGGTGTGCCCCGTCTGCCAGGCGTGCAGGTCCTTCTTGGCGGCCTTGCCGCTGCGCCACGGCAGCTTGTCGAAGGCGGCGCGACCATTCTTGTCGGCATAGTCAGGCAGCGCGAGCACGACGCCATCGGTGAAGTCGCGCCATGCCAGTTCCTTGCGGAACGTGATGTCATGCGCAGCGCTGGCGTGCCACACCGCGCGCGGCGAGACCTCGCCGAAATGCAGGTGCGGCGACAGGCGCGAGGTGCCTTCCTCGGAGGGCAGGTTCCGGCGATCGTCGTATCCGTCGAGTTCGAGCGCGGCGATCTTGCGACGCGCCTCGTCTTCGCCGGCGGTCCAGTCGAACCCGCCCGACCAATCGGGCTTGGTCGGCAGCAGAGCCCAGTCGGCCAGCTTGTCGCTCTTCGGCCAATGATCCGGCGCGGGGATCGCGCGCGGTGCGGGCACCGGCTTTTCCGGGGGAAGATGCTCCTGCAAGCCCCTCCAGAACGCCGAATAGATGCGGAACTGCCCGCCCGCACCGGTCGTCACCTGCTCGGGCGGGGCAAGATGATTGCCGTCGTGAAGGCACAGACGCTCGCCGAGCGCCGCCTCGGCCTTGCGCCACCACGGCTCATAATGGCGGATCGCATGGATCGCCTCCGCCTTCACGCTGTCGGCCAGTTCGTTCAGGATCGCGACCGTATCGCCACGGCGCAGAATCAGCCGGCTGCCATGATCGCGCAACGCCTTGTCGAGTGCGGTGAGGCTGTGGTGGAGCCACCAACGCTGCGCCCCGCCGATCCGCCACGCACCGGGCGCGTCGTCGTCGAGGATATAGATGGGAATCACCGCCCCGTGATGCGCAGCGGCGACGAGCGCGGGTTGATCGTGGAGGCGCAGGTCCTGCCGCAGCCAGAGCAAGGTGGTCATGGGTTTCCGCTACGAACGATGCGACGCCGCGGTTCCGGCGAAGGCGTCGCCGAGCGTGCGAATGACGCGGACGTGGCGCGCCGCGATCGCCATTACATCGTCGCCGTACCCGCCGCCGATCGTGCAGGCGAGCGGCACGCGCGCGTCGATCGCGAGCCGCGCGACCAGCCGGTCGCGGCGGACCAGCCCCTCCTCGCTGAGCGCCAGCCGCCCGAGCCGATCGCCCGCGAACGGATCGACCCCGCCCTGATAGAGAATCAGCGTCGGCTGCCATTCCGCGATCATCGGAGCGAGCGTCTCCTCCAGCACCGCCAGATACGCGTCGTCGCTGATCGCGTCGGCCAGCGGCACGTCCAGCGTCGAGCGTGCTTTGCGCACCGGAAAGTTCTTCTCGGCGTGGATCGAATAGGTCGCGATCTGCGGATGACCGGCGGTGAGCGCCGCGGTGCCGTCGCCCTGATGAACGTCGACGTCGACGATCAGCACGCGCCCGGTCGTCCCTTCCTCCACCAGCCGGTGCGCGGCGACGGCAAGGTCGTTGAACACGCAATAACCCGCGCCGGTGTCGGCAAGCGCGTGATGGCTGCCACCCGCGGTGTTGGCGGCGAACCCGTGGTCGAGTGCGAGCAACGCGGCCAGATAGGTCCCGCCCGGCACCATCTGCGCCCGGCGCGCGACGGTGGCGGTCACCGGAAAGCCGATCCGCCGCTCCTTGATCGCGGGCACCTGTGCGGAAAGCACCTCGGCGACATAATCGGGATCGTGCGTCGCCTCCAGCCAGATCCGCGGCATCGCTTCAGGCTCGTGCCAGGCGATCCGGTCGCCCTCGGCGCGCAGCAGATCGCGGATCGCGCCGTTCTTGCCCCAGCGATAGGTGCTGCGCGCGGGTGCCTCGGTAACGTAATCGGGATGGTGGACGATGGCGATCATCGACCTAAGATAGTGCCGGCCGCGCCTGCGCAGGAGTAGTGGATGACCGAACCGACCCAAGCCGAGCCTCCGTTCGTCCGCGCGGACGTTGCGACGTTCCTCGGCTATCTCAACAACCTGCCCGGACCGCGCACGCATCAGATGTCCGTCGAGGAGGCACGCGCCGCGATGCTGGCGATGTGCGACGTCGCCGACGCGCCACGCGGCGAGCTGTCGGTGGTGCGGGAGCTGACGATCCCCGGTCCGGCCGGCCCGCTGCCCGCGCGATTGTTCGATGCGCGCACCGAACGCGCGGCGGGTCCGGCGGTGGTGTTCTTTCATGGCGGTGGCTGGGTGGTCGGCAACGTCACCAGCCACGCGAGCCTCGCCGCGGAGATGGCGCGGCAATTGGACCTGCCGGTGATCTCGGTCGACTACCGGCTGGCGCCCGAGGCGCCCTTCCCCGCCGCCGTCGAGGATGCGGAGGCAGCGACGCGGTGGGTGGCGGAGAGTCCCGCCGCCTTGGGTCGAACGGTCACCGGGCTGGTGCTGAGTGGCGACAGCGCCGGCGGCAATCTGGCGGTCGTGACCAGCGTGGCGCTGCGCGACCGGCCGGCGGCCGCGCCCGTGATCGTTCAGGCGCCAATCTATCCGGCGACCGACGCGACGCGGCATTATCCGTCGTTCGACGCCTTCTGCGACGGCTATCTGCTGACGCGCGAGACGATGGGCTGGTTCGGGAACCATTACCGGCCCGACCCGCAGGACGCGCGCTTCTCGCCGATCGTCGGCGCGTTGACCGGCCTGCCGCCGGCGGTGATCGTCGCGGCGGGGCTCGATCCGTTGCGGGATCAGGCGCGCGCCTATGCCGCCGCGCTCGCGCTGGCGGGCGTGCCGGTGACCTATCAGGAGGCGCGCGGCAACATCCACGGGTTCGCGACGCTGCGCCGCGCGATCCCGTCGAGCCAGCAGGATGTCGCGGCGTTCCTAACCGCAGTGCGCGCGGCGGTCGCGGCGGCGACGCACGATGTCGCAAACGCGAAGGCGGCGGGTTGAAGCGCCTCGACGCGCGGCCTATTCGACCGGCATGACTGCGCCAGACTCCCTGCCCTATCGCCCGTGCGCGGGCGTGATGCTCCTCAACCGCGACGGACAGGTGTTCGTCGGCCAGCGCATCGATAACGTGCTGGAAGCGTGGCAGATGCCACAGGGTGGGATCGATCCGGGCGAGGATGCGCGGGCCGCGGCAATCCGCGAACTGTGGGAAGAAACCGGCGTCACCCAAGACAAGGTCACGTTGATCGCCGAGGCGCCCGGGGAGCTGTTCTACGACCTGCCGCCCGAGATGATCGGCAAGGTCTGGAAGGGCAAATATCGCGGGCAGCGGCAGCGGTGGTTCCTGTTCCGCTTCGAGGGCGAGGATAGCGACATCCGCATCGACACGCCGCACCCGGAATTCCGGGCGTGGCGCTGGGCTGCGCCGGCCGATCTTCCGCAGCTGATCGTGCCGTTCAAGGCGCAATTGTATCGTGACGTGCTCGCCGCCTTTGCCCCGCATCTGCCGGGTAGCGGCACCGCGGCACGCTGAACGACCGCGGCGATGCTGTCGGTGCTGATCGCGACGATGGGGCTTGCCGCGCTGCCCGAACCGGCGGCGGCGCGGCGTCGCGTGCCCGCCACGCGGCGTGCGCGCCGCCAGACCAGACTCGAGCGCCCCGAACTGGAGGTGGAGCCCGTCTTCATCACCGCGCCTCCGCTAGAGGTGCCGGCACCGGTCCTCAATGACGTCGGCGTGGCGCTCGGCAAGATACCGGGCCCGGAAATCTCGCCTGAAATGCGCGCGATGCTCGACGCGGCGATGCAGGCCGGCGACGAGAGCGGGGTCGATACGCTGGTCAAATATGCCCGCGCCGGCGATCCGGGGTCGCGCGATCTGGTGCTGCGGCGCGCGACCGAGTGGAAGGAATCGCGGGCGCGGGCGCGAAACGAGCGGGTGCGGCAGGCGAGCGCGTTCCAGTTGTGGAGCGGGCGCATCGAGGCGGGTGGGTTCGTTTCGACCGGCAATTCGGACGTCACTGGGATCACCGGCGTCGCCGATCTGACGCGCGAGGGGCTCCGCTGGCGGCACCGCGTGATGGCACAGGCCGATTTCCAGCGCACCGGGGGTGTCACCAGCCGCGAACGCTACGCACTCGGGTATCAGCCGAACTATAAGGTCAACGACCGCGGGTACATCTACGGCAACGGCCAATATGAGTCGGATCGTTTTCTCGGCTATTACAACCGCTATTCAGGCTCGGTCGGTGCCGGTTACAGCGTCATCCGACGCAACGGTCTGACGCTCGACATCGAGGTCGGGCCGGCGTTCCGACAGACGGACTTCACCGACCGGACGATGCAGGGCAGTCTGGCGGCGCGCGGCAGCGTCGAGCTGAACTGGACCTTGTTCAGCGGACTGGTCGCGACGCAAAGCGCGTCTGGGTACTGGGAACGGTACAACAGCACGATCCGCAGCGTGTCGGCGATCGAGGCGAAGCTGCTGGGGCCGCTGTCGGCCCGGCTGTCGTACACGCTGCAATATGAAAGCGAGCCACCGGTTGGGCGGGTCACCACGGATACCACGAGCCGAGCGTCGCTGGTCTACGCGTTTTAGGGCGATCGAGCTGAGCGGTGTCCTGGCGTCGATGCTGACGATCAGCCAGTCGGGCGGACATGCGAACGCCCCGGAAGCGTGGGCTTCCGGGGTGCGACAAGTCAAGTTGGTTGCGGGGACAGGATTTGAACCTGTGA
>NZ_CAXIAM010000063.1:0-18448 GCF_964021865.1 uncultured Sphingomonas sp. | reverse complement strand
GCGGGGGCGACCACCGACGAGGAATATCGCATCAAGGCCGGGGTATCGGGCGCGATCGTGCCGGGCAAGGTGCAGGCGTTGATCGGCGGGCTCTACAGCGACTTCGACGGCAATCTGCGCAACGTCGTGACCGGACATGACGCGAATGGCTCGCGGCGGTACGGCGCGCGCGGCAAACTGGTCGTCACGCCGTTCGATGCGCTGAAGCTGACCGCAATCGGCGATTATCTCAACACGCGCGAGACGGTGGCGGGCGTCTATCAGTCGACGCAGCAGATCGCCTATCCGACGCGCGCGATCACCGATTCCGCGCCGCTCGCGGCGGCGCTGGCGGGGCAGGGAATCCTCGCGGGGCCGGGCAATCGCCGGCTGGCCACCGATCTCGACACCAACGTCCGCGACGAGAATTACGGCGGATCGCTGACCGCCGACCTGTCGCTGGGCGCGTATCAGCTGACCTCGATCACCGCGTGGCGGCAATGGCTGAACCATCAGCGGCAGGATTACGACGGGCTGGCGCAGCTGACCACGAGCTTCCCGTCGGGCGCCGACGAGGGCAGCGTCGACAGCCGCCAGTTCTCGCAGGAGTTGCGGCTGACCTCGCCGCGCGGCGGGCTGATCGATTACGTGCTGGGCGCCTATTATCTGCGCGCGCAGACCGACGAGCGTTACCAGCGCGCGCTGACCACGCTGGCGGGGACGACGCGGACCTCGACCACCGGCATCGCCAATTACGGTGTCACCAACCACAATTACGCTTTGTTCGGCGAGGCGAACGTCAATTTCACCGAGCATTTCCGCGCCATCGCGGGCTATCGCTCAACGTGGGATTCGCTCGATTTCTATCACGTCCGCACGTCGAGCAACGATCCGACCAACAGCGGGGCGGGCGCGCTCGATCGTCCCGGCATCCGTGCCTATCATAATGCGAAGGGGAGCACCGACGCGCGCGGCGACAGCTATCGCGTCGGCGTGCAGCTCGACCTCGGCGAACATGCGCAGACCTATTTCACCTACTCGCGCGGCTACAAGGGGCCGGCGTACAACGTCTATTTCAACATGCGCTCGCTCAATGCGACGACGTTGCTCGACGAGGTGCCGTTGAGCCCGGAAACGTCGAAGTCGTTCGAGGGCGGGATCAAGGGCAGCACGGCCAACCGTGCGTTGAGCTATGCGGTGGCGGTCTACACCACCGACTTCGACGGCTATCAGGCGAACTTCACCGATTCGGTCGGCGGCGCGCCGGTGACGCGGCTCATCAACGCCGGTTCGGTGCGGTCGCGCGGGGTCGAGGCGGACGTGACGTTGCGCCCGGCGAAGGGGCTCACCTTCGACCTCTCGGGGGCGTTCACGGACGCGACGGTGCGCGACTTCAATTGCCCGGTCGGCGCGCCGGTGAGCTGCAACATCAACGGCCAGCCGCTGCCCTATGCGCCGCGCGTCCGGCTGTTCGAGAACGCCACCTATCGCTTCGCGCTGTCCGACGCCTTGTCGCTGGAGCTGCAAAGCGATGTGACCTTCAGCAGCAAGGTGCAATATTCGCTGGCGCAGACCCCGAACACGATCCAGCCCGCCTATGCGATCTGGAACGCGAGCGTCGCGCTGCTCCATCCCGGCGACGGGTGGCAGCTGCGCGCTTACGTCAAGAACATCACCGATACGCCCTATGCCAGCTTCCTGACCAACGGCACGTTCGCGGGGACGGTGCGGTTCGTGCCGCGTGACGACCGGCGCTATGCCGGGCTGTTGCTGCGCAAGGATTTCTGACGATGAGCGACGAGACGACGCGCCGCGGGGTGCTGCTGGCCGGGACCGGCGGTGCATTCGGGCTCTATTCGATGGCGGCGGGTGGGGTAGCGGGGGCGACGACCGCGCCGCGCCGCTCGCGGCGGCTGCCGAAGGTGCCGGGCGTGCGTCCGCGCAACATCCTCGTCGTGCTGACCGACGATCATCGCTACGACGCGATGGGGTTCATGAAGGCGCAGGATTTCGGCGACACGCCGACGCTCGACCGGCTCGCGCGCGAGGGGACGCACTTCCGCAACGCCTTCGTCACCACGGCGCTGTGTTCGCCGAGCCGCGCGTCGATCTTCACCGGGCTGTACGCGCATCAGCACAAGGTGGTCGACAACAACCACCCGATTCCGCCGGGGCTGGTCTTCTATCCCGAATATTTGCAGGCCGCCGGCTACGACACCGCGTTCATCGGCAAATGGCATATGGGCGACGAGGGCGACGCGCCGCAGCCCGGGTTCGACCATTGGGTCAGCTTCAAGGGGCAGGGGAGCTATCTGCCCAGCGCCGACGGGTTGAACGTCGACGGGCGGCGGGTGCCGCAGAAGGGCTATATCACCGACGAGCTGACCGATTATGCGCTCGACTGGATCGGCAAGCGCCCGGCGGGCCGGCCGTGGATGATGCATCTGGCGCACAAGGCGGTGCATTCCGAATTCATCCCCGCCGAACGCCACAAGGGGCGGTACGACAAGGAGACGTTCCGCTATCCGGCGTCGATGCCGCCGGGCGCGCCGGGGCGGCCGATGTGGGTCGAAAACCAGCGCAACAGCTGGCACGGCGTCGGCTTTCCGTATCACGGCACCCTCGACATCGGCGATTACTACAAGCGCTACATGGAGACGCTGCTGGCGGTCGACGAAGGGCTGGCGCGGATCATGGACCTGCTGGAGCGGCGCGGCGAGCTGGACGACACGCTGATCCTCTACCTCGGCGACAATGGCTTCATGTTCGGCGAGCATGGCCTGATCGACAAGCGAACCGCCTATGAGGAATCGATGCGCATTCCGATGCTCGCGCGCTGCCCCGCGCTGTTCCCGGCGGGGAGCGTCGTCGAGCAGGTGGTGGCGAATATCGATATCGCGCCGACCTTGCTGGCGGCGGCAGGGCTGCGCGCGCCCGCGACGATGGCGGGGAGCAATGCGCTGCCGCTGGTCCGCGACGCCCATGCGCCGTGGCGACGCGAACTGCTCTACGAATATTATTGGGAGCGCAATTTCCCGCAGACGCCGACCGTCCATGCGCTACGCGAGGACCGGTACAAATACATGCACTTCCACGGCATCTGGGACATCGACGAGCTGTACGATCTCGCCGAGGATCCGCATGAGACCAACAACCTCATCGCGCGCCCGGGGCATGAGGAGCTTGCCGAACGGATGAGCGGCAAATTGTTCGCGTTGCTGGAGAAGACCGACGGCATGGCGATCCCGCTCAGCGCCGATGCGGGGGTGCGCAACGCGCTGCGCGATCCGGCGGGACCGGCACAGGCGCCGTTCCCCGCGATGTTGCAGCGTCGACGGTAAGCGCCGCGCCAACTGGCGGTGTCGCGTAGGTTTCGGAGAAACAGCGCCTGGATCGAACCGGCCGGTTGCGCGTCCGGATGCCGAACCGTGACGGGTTCGTCACGCTTGCACCGCGCGGAATCGCCAAGCAAAAGGAACATCGACCATGAAGACAGCGATCGTCACCGGCGCGACATCGGGCATCGGCCGCGCGACCACGAAGGCGCTGGTCGATGCGGGATGGCAGGTGATCGCCACCGGACGCCGCGCCGACCGGCTGGCGGCGCTGACCGAGGAACATGGCGAGCGGGTGCACGCCGCGCCGTTCGACGTCCGCGACGATGCCGCGCGCGACGCCGCGCTCGATGCTTTGCCCGAGCCATTCCGTGGCATCGACCTTCTGGTCAACAATGCGGGCCTCGCGCTGGGCACGGTTCCGGCGCAGAAGGCCGATCTCGCGCAGTGGCGCACGATGATCGACACCAATGTCACCGCGCTCGTCGCGATCACGCACCGCCTGCTGCCCGCGATCATCGCGCGCAAGGGCGCGATCGTGAACATCGGGTCGGTGGCGGGCAGCTATCCCTATACCGGCGGCAACGTTTACGGGGGCACGAAGGCGTTCGTGGAACAGTTTTCGCTGAACCTTCGGTCCGATCTTCACGGGACCGGGGTTCGCGTCAGCACCATCCAGCCGGGCATGGTGGAGACCGAATTCACGCTGGTGCGCACCGGCGGCGACCAGCAGGCGTCCGACACGCTGTACGGCGGTTCGTCGCCAATGACGGCCGACGACATCGCCGCCACCATATTGTGGATCGCGACGCTTCCACCGCATCTGAACATCAATCGGCTGGAGTTGATGCCGGTGAGCCAGTCGTTCGCCGGATTTCAGGTCGCGCGCGGCAGCTGAGCACGGCGGCGCGGCGACCGCCGGATGGAGCAGGGGGCGGCCCGGAGGCTCAGAAGTGCGCCACGTCGACCACACCAATACGGGCAAGGCGGGCACTTCGCTCATCGTCGCGACACCATCGGGCGTGCTGTCGATATAGCCCGCCCGGCGGCCGACGCCCGGTACATTCGCCAGCGCCGGGAAGAGATCGATGGCCCGCCGCACGTCAGAACCAGGCGCGTGCGCCCAGCGCCAGCGCGATGCCGCCGGTGCGCTCGCCATCGCTGCGCGCGTAGCGTGCGGTCGCGCCATAGCGGCGTTCCCACGACACGCCGACATAGGGCGCGAACTCGCGACGTAGCTCGTAGCGCAGGCGCACGCCGAACTCCGCCGACGACAGGCCCGCGCCGATGCGGCTGTCGGGCATGTCCTGCGCGGCGAGGTTCAGCTCGACGCGCGGTTGCAGGATCGCGCGTTGCGTGATCCGTTGATCGTACCATGCCTCGCCGCGCACCAGCACCTCGCCCTCGTCGGAGAGGAACAGCGCGCCCTCGACATCGAACCAGTATGGCGCGAGGCCCTCGATCCCGACCACGGCATAGGTGCGCCGCGCGCCGGCGCCCAGATCCTGCCGCACGCCGGCCTGCAGGTTCCAGTACGGATCGAGCGCGCGCGCGTAGAGCGCCTGCACCTCGGCGGCGTCGACGCGGTCGCCAAAGCCGCCTTCGCCCTCGGTCTTGACCACCAGCCGGTGGATGTCGCCCCCGAACCAGCCCTCGCCATCCCAGCGATAGCCGTCACGGCCGCGCTGCACCTGCGCCTCGGCGAGGTTGAAGGTCACCTGGCTGAACCGCATGCCGCCGTGCATGTCGCGCATCGTCCGGTCGGCCTGCGCCATCGCGGCCGGATCGTAGAAACGCGCCGCCGCGCGGGTCGTGGGGGCGGCGGGGGGCGGGGCGTCGCCGGCCGGCTGATCGGTGCCCGCCGGGGTGGCGGGGACGTCCGCTGCGGGTTTTGCAGCGGGGGTGCAATGACCCATTGCGGCATGTTCGGGCGGGCAGGGGGCAGCGCTTGCTTCGGCCGCGGGCGTCGGCGTTGCGGGCTTGCAGTGGCCCATCGCGGCGTGTTCGGGCGGGCAGGCCGCGGCCGGCGCGGTCATGTCCATGCCCGGCATCGACTGCGCGTGCGATGCCGGAGCCGCGCGCCGGGCGGGGCGCTTGTGCGGGGCGGCGGCTGGTTTCGGGCGGGCCCGCATCTGCATGCCGGGCATGTTCGCCATGTCGTGCATCTGCCCGCCCGCGAGCAGCGCCGACAGCGTCATCGCCAGCGCGCTCATGCCGCCGCCTCCGTCGCGTCGTCGGCGCGGACGGTGACGACCTGCATCATCCCGGCGTGCATGTGGTAAAGCAAATGGCAGTGGAACGCCCAGTCGCCGACCGCATCGGCGGTCAGGTCGAAGGTCGCGGTGCCGCCGGGCGCGACGTTGATCGTGTGCTTGCGCGGGCTATGGTCGCCATGCCCGGTCACCAGCTCGAAGAAATGGCCGTGCAGGTGGATCGGGTGCGCCATCATCGTGTCGTTGACCAACGTCACGCGCACGCGCTCCCCGGCGCGAAACGGGATCGGCGCGGTGACCTCGTTCAGCTTCACGCCGTCGAACGCCCACATATAGCGTTCCATGTTGCCGGTCAGGTGGATACGCAGCTGACGCGAGGGTGCGCGCAGGTCCGGGTTCTTCTCCAGCGCGACCAGATCGCGATAGACCAGCACGCGATGCCCGGCGTCGGCCAGTCCTTGCGGCGGTTCGCCGGTGCGGTCCATCGGCATCGGCGCGACCGTCTGCACCGTCGGGGTGCGCGGCAGTCCGGGCGCGTTGGCGAAGTCGCGCATCTTGTGGTCCATCGCCATCCGCGCGGCGGCGCCTGGCGTGCAATGGCCCATCGCGGCATGTTCGGGCGCGCAGGCGGCGGGGGCGTCGCCGTGCGCCATTGCGCCCATGTCGCCCATCCCCATGTCCTTCATCGTCGCCAACGGGCGGCGGCGCAGCGGCGGGACGGCGGCGACCATCCCGAGCTGCGGCGCGAGCGTCGCGCGCGCCATGCCGGAGCGGTCCCAGCTTTCCGCGACCAGCGTATAGGCGCGCGGCGCGGCGGGCTCGACGATGACGTCATAGGTCTCCGCGACCGCGATCTGGAATTCGTCGACCGCGACCGGGCGGACGTTCTGCCCATCGGCCTGTACGACCGTCATCTTCAGCCCCGGGATACGCACGTTGAAGATCGTCATCGCCGCGGCGTTGACGAAGCGCAGCCGCACGCGCTCGCCCGGGGCGAACAGCGCGGTCCAGTTGTCGGCCGGGGCGTGGCCGTTGACGAGATAGGTGTAGGTGGAGCCGGTCACGTCGGAAATGTCGGTCGGGTCCATCCGCATCCCGCCCCATGCGGCGCGGTCCTTCGCCGGTTGATCGCGCCCGGCGAGCAGGCCGGCGAGCGTCTGCTTCTGGTAGTTGAAATAGCCGCCTTGCTGCTTGAGCTTGCGGAAGATCGTGTGCGGATGCAGCGGGCTGTGGTCCGACAGCACGATCACATGCTCGCGATCCGAGGCGACCGGGTCGATGCCGTCGGGATCGACGACGATCGGGCCGTAATGCCCCATCTGTTCCTGCAGGGCGGAATGGCTGTGGTACCAATAGGTCCCGGCCTGCACGACCGGGAACTCGTAGGCGAAGGAAGACCGCGCCGCGATGCCGGGGAAGCTGATCCCCGGCACGCCGTCCATCTGAAACGGCACCAGCAGGCCGTGCCAGTGGATCGACGTCTCCTCGTCGAGCGTGTTGTTCACCGTCAGCCGCGCGGTCTGGCCCTGCCGCAGCCGGATCAGCGGGCCGGGGACGGTGCCGTTGACGCCGACCGTATGGAGCGGCTTGCCGTCGATCATCGTCATCTGGTGCGCGACGGTCAGCGCGATGTCGGCGCCCGATACGGTCGGCAGCGGGGTCGCGATCCCGGCGGACACCGGCTGCGCCCAGGCAGGAAACCACGGCAGCGCCGCCACGCCCCCGGCGAGGCCGGCGTCGCGGAGCAATTGGCGTCGGGTAAGGCGGGGCGGGGCGTCGGTCATGCCTCACATACGCATGCTTCGGGCGATCCCCTCACGATTCGGCGCTTTGCCCCGACAAAGCGGCGCGGGCGCGGTGGATGCGCGTTTCGACCGCCTTTGCGGTGATCCCCAGCGCCTCGCCCGCCTCGGCATGGCTCAGCTCGTCGACGGTGCACAGCAGCAACGGCTCGCGCAAGGCCGCGGGCAGCCGCGCGATCGCCTCCAAAGTCTGCGCCAGTTCGTCGCGGTCGATCGCCTGCGCCTCGGCATCCGCCACCGGGTCGGCGACGCGCTCGCCTGCCTCGATCGGCAGCACGCGCGCCAGAAAGTGCCGCACGCGTCGCCGCCGCTGCCAGTCACGACACTTGTTGATTGCGATGCGCGCCAGCCACGCGCGCAGCGAGCGATCGAGATCGAAGCGTCCCAGTGCGCCATGCGCGGCCACGAACGTCTCCTGCAACAGGTCGAGCGCGTCCTCGGCGTTGCGGGTCTGCGCGACGATCAGGCGGTACAAAGGTTGCTTGTGGCGCGCCATCAACGTGGCGAACGCCGCGCGCTGCCCGGCGCGGTGCAGCGCCACCAGCCCGGCATCGTCCAGCGCGTCGAGTCCGGCGCTCACGAAGCGGGGGTCAGCGCCCGCACCACGATCCGGTCGAAGGCCGCGGTCTGATCGGGCCGCAGCAGCCGCCGCATCGCAAAGATATGCTCCAGCGTCGCCTTTTGCAGCGCGCCCATCGTGCGGTGCGATTGGTCGACCGCTGCGGCCACCGCCGGCCCGTTGTCGTGCTCGCGCTCGATCGCGGCGGCGAGTTGCGCATTGTCGGCGCGCATCTGCGCCTCCAGCGCGCGGCGGCGCACCGCGAACCGCGCCTCCAGCACGTCGAGCGTGGCTTCCTGTTGCCGGTCGAGCGCGACTTCGTCGTGTAGCAGCGCATGGACTTCGGTGCCGTGCTGCATCCGCGTCGTCATCAGCCGGCAGCCGATCCACACCCCGGCCAGCGCCGCGAGGAATGCCAGCACCATGGTCAGCGCCAGACGGCGCACGGTCGCGCTCATCGGCCGAGCAGCAGGGTGGAGGGAGCCAGCGCCGCATCGATGCCGAGCGGACCGGCGGCGAGCGCGGGTTGCGCCAGCATCGTGCCGCCCGCCAGCCCGATCGCAAGCGCCACCGCGACCGAGCACAGCCCCGCGGCACGCCCGGCGCCGCGTTGGCGCGCCTGTTCGTCCAGCGCGGCGAAGACCTCGGCCTCGATCGCATCCAGCGCCGGTGGTCCACGCAGCGCGGTCAGTAGCGTCAGTCCCTGTTCCACGGGGTCGTGCATCGCTTGCTCCATCCTCATGCTGCCATACGCACGCGGTCGCGCAACCCCGCAGCTTTTTTGTACGGCAGGGTGAGGGGGCGGGTGCGTCGCCGCGTAAGAACAGGCATCATGCATCGGCGCGATCATCACGTTATTGCTGATGCTGTTCGCGGTGATGCTCGCGTTCGGCGCGCGCCATCGCTGGGTATCGGTGCCGCGGCTCCGTGCCGCGTTGAGCCGCGGGGACGACGATGCTTCTGCGGACGCCGCCGCCCGGATCAGGCGAGAAACGTCTCGCGCCTTGCCGGGCAGCAGCGCCCCTTATCGGAACGAGGTTTACGCCGTCGCGCCGCCATCAATGTTGAGCGTGGTGCCGGTGATGTAGCTTGCGTCGGGACCCGCAAGGAACGCGACCGCGCCCGCGATCTCCTCGACCTTGCCATAGCGACCGAGCGGGATCGCGCCCAAGACCTGCCCGGCGAACTCGCTGTCGGCGGGGTTCATGTCGGTGTCGATCGGCCCCGGCTGTACGGTGTTGACCAGAATGTTGCGCGGGGCGAGATCCTTGGCCCAGCCGCGCGCGAGCGCCGCGACGGCCGCCTTGGTCGCGCTGTAGACCGTGGTCGCGGGGAAGGCCATCTCGCCCGAGATGCTGCCGATCAGGATGATCCGCCCACCATCGCGCAAGTGCGGCAGCGCCGCGCGCGTGCCGACGTGCAGCCCCTTTACGTTGACGCCGAACTGGCGATCGTAGGTCTCGTCGGTATCGTCGGCGACCGTGGAGAATTCGGCGACGCCGGCATTGTGGACCAGAATGTCGATCCCGCCCAGCGCCGCGGCGGCCTGTTCGACGCCCGCGCGCTGCGACGCCGGATCAGCGGCATCGGCCTGGAACGCAAAGGCGGTGCCGCCTGCGCCTTCGATCGCGGCCACGGTGGCGTCGGCGGCGGCCTTGTTGCCGGCATAGGTGATCGCGACCGCCGCGCCGTCCGCCGCCAGCCGCTTGGCGATTGCCGAACCGATGCCGCGCGAGCCGCCGGTGACGACCGCTGTCTTGTGTGCGAGTGACATGTGCATTCTCCAGTAATCGGGCCCGCGATCACGACGTCGTGCGCAGTCGGCAGGCGAGGAGATGGGGTAACGGTTCGACTGTTCAATATTCCCGAACTATTAAATTTCGCGTGGCGCCCTATATTCGGTGGATGCCCCGCTTTACCCACCCCCGGCTGGAGGATGTTCCGCTCGATCTGGCGCTGCACGCGCTGGCCGATCCCAATCGGCTGGGCATGGTGGCGCGGCTTGCCGATACCGAGCGACTGAGTTGCGCCGACGCCGCGCCGTGCGAGACGATCCCGAAGAGCACGCTGTCCAACCATCTGAAGCTGCTGCGTGCCGCCGGGCTGATCGAGACGACGCAGGCCGGGCGGGAGATGATCAACACGCTGCGGCGCGCGGAATTCGACCGGCGCTTCCCCGGTCTGCTCGATGCGGTGCTTGCGAACCGGGCTGACTGATTAATCGGACGCGTCGTGTCGCGTTGGGACCGATCGACTTCCGCTTGCGGGGAGGCGCAAAAAAAGGGGTGTTGGCGCGGAGGCGCAGAGATGTTGAGCGTGCCGCATTGGACGCTCACCCTCTCGCGATCTGGAACAACAGGGTTACGCGTGTATCACGCGTGACATCTCCGCGCTTCCGCGTGATTCAATTCTACTTCTGACGCCCGGCGTGCCGACCTCGGATTAGAGCATCGCCAGCGGCTCGGGACCGCGTGGCGGCGGAAACAGGTCGTCCAGACGGCGGCGCTCGGCGTCGGACAGCGTGACGTCGGCCGCGGCGCGGTTTTCCCAAACATGGGCGACCGATCCAGCTTTCGGGATCGGCAGGATGCCGTTCTGCGCCAGCAACCAGGCGAGTGCGATCTGCGCGGGGGTGGCGTCGCGCGCGGCAGCCATTTCGATGAGACCGCGATGGGCGAGCAGCCGTCCTTGTTCGACCGGGCTGTAGGCCATGACCGGCATTCCCCGCCGCGCGAGCCACGGCATCAAGTCGTATTCGGGGCCGCGTCGGGTAAGGTTGTAGAGAATCTGATCGGTCTGGCAGCGCTCGCCGCCGCATTCGGCAAGCTCCGTCATGTCGTCCACATCCAGATTGCTGACGCCCCAGCGCAGGATCTTGCCCGCCGCGACCAGCCGCTCCATCGCCGCCACCGTCTCCGCCAGCGGCACGCCGCCGCGCCAGTGGAGCAGGTACAGGTCGAGCCGGTCGGTGCCGAGCCGGTCGAGGCTAGCCTCGCAGGCGCGCGGGAGCCGGTCGCGCGAGGCGTTCTGGGGATAGGCCTTGCCGACGAGGAACACCTCGTCGCGCCTGCCCGCGATCGCCTCGCCAACGAGGCGCTCGGACTCGCCGTCGGCATACATTTCGGCGGTGTCGATTAACGTCAGGCCGAGCGACAGCCCCTCGCGCAGCGCGGCGATCTCGTCCGATCGGCGTGCGGGGTCTTCGGCCATCATCCAGGTGCCCTGGCCGAGCGCGGGGACGGCCGTACCGTCGGGAAAGCGGATCGTTTTCATGGGACCTCGAACGTCTGGCACAGCGTATCGGACCAACCGTCGCGCGATCGCGTTGACGCAGGGGAGTGCGGGGGTAGGCCAACTTCACCGACGCCACGCTGCGCTCGTACTTCCAGTTCGAGAATGCCACCTTCACGCAGTACAAGCCCGATCGCCAGTTCCTGATCGGTCTGCGCGGGCCGTCCTAGGATTGCGTCGTCGTCCCGGATCCTCCGATAAGCTCAGGAGAGCCTTGATCCGGGAACCCGCTTCTTGCCGATGGGGGTGAGAGGCGGGGTTCTGAGTCACTCCAGGTGCCGCCACGCCGGACTTGGTCAGGAGCCTACCGCCCGGCGACAGTAGCGGCGAGCGCGTTCGCGGGGCGGTGGATGCCGGATCACGTCCGGCATGACGAAGCAGCATTGCGAGAGGCGAATGCTCCTACTTCTCTCCTCTACCTGTCATACCAGTTGCGGCCATCACATAATAAAACTGGTCAGGCCGATTTTGCGGAGTTAGAAAAGGGCGAGGGAGAGAGAGATGAAGGTTCGGCTCGGATCGATCGCGTTTGCCATGCTGCTGGCCGCGCCCGCCTTCGCACAAGCCGATCGACAGGTGTTGCCGTTGGCGGATGGTTGGGAATTCAGCCGTGGCGGGGCGTCGCCCGACGAGATCACCCGCGCCTCGGATCGCCGATGGGATCAGGTTTCTGTTCCACATACCTGGAACCGCGTCGGCTATTATGTCCCGAACCCGCAGGATCACGTTAACCGCGCCGAGACGATCGACAAATATCAGGGGATCGGCTGGTATCGCCTGACCTTCACGCCGACGCCCGGCTTCGAGAAGCGTCGGGCGTGGTTGCAGTTCGACGCGGCGAGCCGCACCGCCGAGGTCTGGCTCAACGGGCAGCGACTGGGCGCGCATCGCGGCGGCTTCTCGCGCTTTCGCCTCGATGCGAGCGGCGCCTTGCGCCCCGGTCAGGCCAATGTGCTGCTGGTCAAGGTCGACAATACGCAACCCGATGTGGGCAGCTCGACCGCCGATGTACTCCCGCTGGCCGGTGACTTCTTCGTCCACGGCGGGCTGTATCGGCCGGTCAGCCTGATCGGCACCGATGCGATGCACATCGACATGCTCGATGCGGGCGGCAGCGGTATCCTCGCAACGACGCGGTCGATCGACGCCGGATCGGCGCGGATCGACGTGCGGGTGAAGGTCCGCAACGACGGGCAGCGCAAGCAGGCCGGTCAGATCGTCGTTCGCCTCGTCGACGCCGGCGGCAAGACCGTTGCGACGGAGACGCAGCGCGTCACGCTGGGGGCCGGCAGTGGGGCAGAGACCGCGCCGGTGCTGACGGTCGCCAGCCCGCATCTGTGGAACGGCGTCGCCGATCCCTACCTGCATCGGCTGATCGTCGAGGTCGCCTCCGCGTCTGGGACGGTGCTCGACCGGGTCGAACAGCCGTTCGGCATTCGCACGATGCGCGCCGACCCGGCGCGCGGCTTCCTGCTCAACGGTCAGCCGGTGCGGCTGCACGGCGTCGGCTATCATCAGGATCGCGAAGGCAAGGGCTGGGCCACCACGCCCGCCGACATCGAACAGGACGTCGCGATGATGCGCGACATGGGCGTCAACTCGATCCGGCTGACGCATTATCAGCATGGCCAGACGATCCACGACCTCGCCGATCGCTATGGCATCGTCCTGTGGGACGAGATCCCGTTGGTGTCGAAATGGACGCAGGGTGAGGCGATGACCGCCAGCCCGGCATTGCGCGAGAATGCGCAACAGCAATTGCGCGAGCTGATCCGGCAGAACGGCAACCACCCGTCGGTGGTGAGCTGGGGCATCGCCAATGAGGTGGATTTCGGCAAGTCGATCCCGGCGTTCATCACCGCCAAGAGCGGCGAGGCACCCGATCCGCTGCCGCTGCTGCGCGAGCTGGATGCGTTCGCCAAGGCGGAGGACCCTTCGCGGCCGACCGCGCTTGCCACCTGTTGCGAACGCGATATCGGCCCGACCTCCGAGGTGCCGATCACCGCGATCGCTGCCGATCTGGGCGGCGCCAACCGCTATTTCGGCTGGTATTACGGCATGCCCGCCGATCTGGGGCCGCACCTCGACGACCTGCACGCCAAACGCCCGGCGCAGCCGCTGTCGGTCACCGAATATGGCGCGGGCGGCGCGACGACGATCCACACCGACAATCCGCTGGGCGGCCGGGTCGACCAGCGCGGGCGCAACCAGCCCGAGGAATATGAGAGCTATATCCACGAACGCGCGTGGGAGACGCTGTCGGCCAAGCCCTATCTATGGGGCACGTGGCTGTGGAATTCGTTCGACTTCGCGACGACCGTGCGCCGCGAGGGCGACGGGATCGACATCAACACCAAGGGTTTGGCGACCTACGACCGCAAGATTCGCAAGGACGCCTTCTACTTTTACAAGGCCAACTGGAACGACGCGCCGACGGTTCACGTCAACGGCAGTCGTTATGTCGATCGCGCCTATCAGGCGACTGACGTGCGGGTCTATTCGAACGCGCCGCGCACCGAATTGCGCGTCAACGACCGTCTCGTCGGCACGATGGCGCGCTGTCCGCAGATGACCTGTGTCTGGCCGAAGGTGGCGCTGGTCGCCGGCACCAACAATGTCGTCGCGCGCGGCCTGTTCCCGGACGGCGCGCAGGAGGATACGGCCGTCTGGCAGTTGGCGCCGGAGGCGGTCCGCACCATCCGCATCGACAGCGGCGCGCTGGTCGCTGCCGACGTGGCGGGAAAGCGCTACGGCTCGGATGATTTCTTCGACGGCGGCAAACCCGGCCAGATCAACGCATGGTCGGGCTATGGTCCGCGCCCTGCGCCCAAAGTCGTTGCCGGTACGAGCGAGGGCGCGGTAGTCGAAACCTATCGCGAAGGGCGCTTCGCCTATGAGGTGCCGGTGGCGAACGGGCGCTACACGGTGGTGCTGACGTTCGTCGAGCCGTCGCTCGCGGCCGGCGCGCGTCGTTTCGACGTGGTCGCTAACGGCAAGCGCGTCCTGCCGGCGTTCGACATCGCCGCAGCGGCGGGCGGCACGCTGAAGGCCGTGACCCGCCGCCTATCGGTGCAGGTCTCCGACGGGACGCTGCGACTGGCATTCGTGCCCGTTCAAGGCGATGCGATCGTCTCGGGGATTGAGATCACGCGATGACGCCTGCTCCTCCACGGGGCTGGCGCGGCATCCCGCTGCGCTGGCGGTTGATCGGGCTGGTCACGCTGGGCACGATCCTGAACTATCTCGCGCGGTCGACGCTGTCGGTCGCGGCGCCGCAGCTCAAGACCGAATTCGGCATGACGACCGAGGATTACAGCTGGGTCGTGCTCGCGTTCCAGGCGAGCTATACGGTGATGCAGACGGTGGCGGGCGGGGTGCTCGATGTGCTGGGCACGCGGCTCGGCTTCTTCCTGTTCGCGGTCGGCTGGGCACTGGCGAACATGGCGCACGCATTGGCGACGGGATGGCCGAGCCTCGCCGCATTCCGTGCGTTGCTCGGCGCGAGCGAGGCCGCCGCGATCCCGGCGGGGGCCAAGGCGGTTTCCGAGTGGTTTCCGCCGCGCGAGCGCTCGCTGGCGACCAGCGCGTTCCAGATGGGCACCAGCGTCGGTAACATGATCGCTCCGCCGCTGGTCGCCTTCTGCATCCTCGCATGGAACTGGCAGGCGGCGTTCATCGTCACCGGCGGTTTGAGCCTCGCTTGGGCATTGCTGTGGTACTGGAGCTATCGCAGCCCGGCCGAGCACCCGGCGCTGAGCGATGACGAGCGACGCGCGATCACCGCGGCGCGCGACGAGGAGGTGTCGGCGAAGCCGGCGACGCGCGGCGACCTGCTGAAAAGCCGCGCGTTCTGGGGCATTGCGGTGCCGCGGTTCCTGGCCGAGCCGGCATGGCAGACGTTCAACTTCTTCATCCCGCTCTATCTCGTGTCGGTGTGGAAGCTCGATCTCAAGAGCATCGCGCTGTGGGCCTGGATGCCGTTCCTCGCCGCGGATGTCGGCAGCCTCGCCGCGGGCGTGCTGCCGTCGTGGCTGATGAAGCGCGGCGTGCCGCTGGTCGCGTCGCGCAAGATCACGATGACGATCGGCGCGCTGTGCATGATCGGGCCGGCGTGCATCGGACTGGCCGGCTCGGCCGGGGTGGCGATCGCGCTGTTCTGTATCGGCGGCTTTGCGCATCAGATGCTGAGCGGCGCGCTCATCACCCTGTGCGCGGACATGTTCGACAGCCGCACCGTCGGGACCGCCAGCGGCATGGCCGGCACCTCGGCGTGGATCGGGGGCATGTTGTTCACGCTGCTGATCGGGCAGAGCGCCGACGCGTTCGGTTACGATCCGCTGTTCGCCGCGCTCGCCGCGCTCGATCTGCTCGCGGCAATGGTGTTGTGGAGCCTGCTTCGCGCCGAACCGCGCAGCGGGCGGACAGTTCAGGAAGGTAGATAACGTGTTGATGACGCAGACGATGCGCTGGTTCGGGCCGAACGATCCGGTCCGGTTGCATGCCATCCGGCAGGCGGGCGCGACGGGCATCGTCACGGCGCTGCACGAGGTGCCGAACGGCGCGGTCTGGACGCGCGAGGCGATCGCCGCGCGCAAGGCCGAGATCGAGGCGGCGGGGCTCGAGTGGCGCGTCGTCGAGAGCCTGCCGGTCGACGAGGTGATCAAGACGCGATCGGCCGACTGGGACCGACTGATCGATCACTACCGGCACTCGCTGACCAATCTTGCAGCGTGCGGGATTGACGTCGTGACGTATAACTTCATGCCGCTTCTCGATTGGACGCGCACCGATCTGGCGTGGGAATTGCCCGACGGCGCGCGCGCGCTGCGGTTCGAGGCGGTGGCGGTTGCGGCCTATGACCTGTTCATCCTGCGTCGGCCGGGGGCGGCCGACAGCTATGACGCGGCGACGCAAGAGGCGGCGGAGGCGCGCTATGCGGCGATGGACGAAGCGGCGCGGAACACGCTGGAGCGCACGATCATCGCCGGTCTGCCAGGGAGCGAGGAAGGGTTCACCTCGGCACAATTCCTGGCCGCGATCGATACTTATGCGGAAATCGACGCGGCACGGCTGCGCGACCATCATGTCGCTTTCCTCGAGGCGGTGTGCCCGGTGGCGGACGAGTTGGGCATCCGGCTGGTCGTCCATCCCGACGATCCGCCGTTTCCGATCTTCGGGTTGCCGCGCGTCGTCAGCACGGAGGGCGATGTCGCGGATTTGTTCACGCGCGTTCCCCATCGTTCCAATGGCTTGTGCATGTGCACCGGGTCGTTCGGGGTGCGTGCGGACAACGATCTGCCGGGGATGATCGAGCGGCTGGGGAGCCGGATTGGGTTTCTCCACCTGCGTTCGGTACAGCGTGAACCAAATGGGGCCTTCCATGAGGCAGAGCATCTGGGGGGCAATGCCGAGATGGCAGCCGTCGTCGCGGCAGTCTATCGCCTGTCGGAGCGCGAGGGGCGAAGTATTCCGATGCGACCGGATCATGGGCACCAAATGCTCGACGATCTGAACCGCGAAACTAACCCCGGTTATTCGTTGCTGGGGCGGATGCGCGGGCTGGCCGAATTGCGGGGCCTTGAGCGCGGTATCGCCTTTGCCTCCGGGAAAACAGCATAAACAGAAGAGGATGAGCGAGAATATATTCAAGGCGGGAGGCCGGCCGCCCCGCGACGCAAAAGCGGCCCACTATATGCGCGCTATATGCAGTTCCTTGAAATCGCTCTCGAATTGCTACGCGTCCTGCGCCTAATCGGCGACCCTTGAAGGCGCCGCCGTGGGGTGGTTGCCACCTCCAAGGGGGCGAGAATGAAGTTCCGTTATGTCGCGATCGGTGCGGCGCTGGTGGCGTCGCCGGCGGCGGCGCAGAACAATAATGCGGCGGATCAAGCACCTGCGGTGACGGTGAGCGGGGCCGCGACGGTCGCGTCGGATTACCGGTTCCGGGGCGTTTCACAGTCCGATCGGAACATGGCGGTGCAGGGCGGGATCACGATCGCGCACCAAAGCGGCGTCTACATCGGCACCTGGGCGTCGAATCTGGCCGGCTGGGGCACGTTCGGCGGCGCGAATATGGAGCTGGATCTGATCGCGGGGTACAAGAAGAGCCTCAACGACACCGGAACAATCGACGTCGGGCTCACCTGGTACATGTATCCGGGCGGTGCGGCGAAGACCGACTTCGCCGAGCCCTATGTCAAGCTGAGTGGCACGACCGGCCCGGCGACGCTGACCGCCGGCGCGGCCTATGCGCCCAAGCAGCAGGCGATCGGCAAATGGTATGCGACCGGGGCCGATGCCGCAGCGGGAACCTACACCCGACCCGGCGCCAAGGACGACAATCTGTACCTGTGGGGCGACGGGGCGGTCGCGGTGGCGGGAACGCCGGTCACCGCCAAGGCGCATATCGGGCATAGCTGGGGACAGGACGGGCTGGGGCCGAACGCCACCGCGGTCGCGCCGACCGGCGCCTATTGGGACTGGTCGCTGGGCGCGGACGTCACCTTCGACAAGCTGACCCTGAACGTCAGCTATGTCGACACCGACATTACGCGCCGCGCGTCGCGCTACCTGCAGCCCAGCTTCAGCGAGGGGCAGGACGGGACCGGGTCGATCGCGGGCGGCACCGTCGTCGCCTCGCTGACCGCCGCCTTCTAGAACGGGAGCCGAAGCCATGCAGGACCTGCTGTGGATCGCGATCATGATCGGGCTGGTGGCGGCGACGCTCGCCTTCGTCCGGCTATGCGACAACGCCTGAGGAACCACGCGATGACCCTCGACCTCTGGCTCGCCGCGCTGACCGCGGCCGGGCTGCTCATCTATCTGGTGGCGGTGTTGATCCGCCCCGAACGCTTCTAGAAGGAGGCGATCCCATGACACTTCAGGGCTGGTTCCTGATCCTCGCCTTCGTCGGCATATTGCTGGCGCTTGCCAAGCCGGTCGGCCTTTGGCTGTTCGCGCTGTATGAAGGCCGCCGCACGCCGCTTCACCTCGTGCTCGGCCCGGTCGAGCGCGGCTTCTACAGATTGTCCGGCATCGACCCGTCCGAAGAGCAGGGCTGGCGGCGCTACGCGGTGCATATGCTGCTGTTCAATGCGGGGCTGATGCTGTTCACCTATGCGGTGCTGCGGTTGCAGGCGGTGCTGCCGGTCAATCCGCAAGGACTGGCCGGGCTGAGCGAGCACCTGTCGTTCAACACCGCGGTCAGCTTCACGACCAACACCAACTGGCAGAGCTATGGCGGCGAGTCGACCATGTCGAACCTTAGCC
>NZ_CAXIAM010000062.1:0-18539 GCF_964021865.1 uncultured Sphingomonas sp. | reverse complement strand
CCTTCAGCGTGACCTGATAGGCGCCGATATGCTGGGTGATGCCACCGGCCTCGCCCTTCACGACATCGGTGCCGCGCAGCGCATCGAGCAGCGAGGTCTTGCCGTGATCGACATGGCCCATGATCGTGACGACCGGCGGACGCGGACGCAGCGTGTCCTCGGGATCGGTATCGGTTTCGACCGCGATATCGACGTCCGAATCGCTGACGCGCACGATGTTGTGGCCGAATTCGGTCACCAGCAGTTCGGCCGTGTCCTGGTCGATCGTCTGCGTCATCGTGACGGGCATGCCCATCTTGAACAGCGTCTTGACCAGATCGGCACCGCGCTCCGCCATGCGGTTCGCGAGTTCCTGCACCGTGATCGCCTCGGGCACCTGCACGTCGCGGACCTGCTTGGCCTGCGGCTCGCGCGGGCCGCCGAAGCCGCGCTTCTCCTTTTCGCGGGCGCGCTTCAGCGCCGCGAGGCTGCGCGCGCGCGCGCCGTCTTCGTTCAGCGCGCGCGTAACGGTCAGCTTGCCGCCACGCCGCTCGTCACCCTTGCGGTCGCGCTGCTGCGGACGCGCCGGATTGTTGTTGCGCGGGGTCGCCTGACCGCTGGGCAGGCTGCGCGGCGCGTTGCTGCCGCCGGCGGCCGACGCGGGGGCCGCGGCGGTGGGGGCCGACGTCGCGGTCGGTGCCGGGGCAGGCTTGGGCTGCGGCTTAGGAATTTCCGGACGCGCGACCGGCGAGAAACGACGTGGCGCGGGCATCGACGGATCACGACCCAGCCCGAGCGTCGGCGCAGGCACCGGTGCCGCACGGGGGGCGGGGGCGCGCGTCGGGGTCGGAGCGGGAGCGGCCACGACCGGCGCAGCCGCTGCCTCGGCAACCGGGTTGGGAGCGGGGGCAGGAGTCGGGGCCGGCGCGGGTGCTTCGGCAGCCGCGACCGGCGCAGGCGCCGGGGTCGGCTCGGGTGCGGGCTGCGCAGCGACCGGCTCGGGCGCCGCCGGAGCGGGAGCGGGCGTCGGCTCCGCGGCCTTGGCAGCCGCTTCGGCTTCGCTGCGTGCGCGCTCTTCGATGCGGCGACGCTCCTCGTCGGCGGCGCGCTGACGCTCGGCGTCCTCGCGGCGACGGGTTTCTTCCAGCGTGTGCATCCGCTGGTCTTCTGCCTCGCGCAACAGGCGTGCCTGACGCTCCTGCGGCGTCTCGTTCGAGACCGGCGGGCGCGGCGCGGGGCGTGCGGGGGCGACCGGCGCGGCGGGCGCCGGCGTCGGCTCGGGTGCCGGGGTCGCCGCCTCGGGCGCACCGCCTTGCGGACCGAGCACGCGGCGACGCTTCACCTCGACCACCACCGTATTGCTACGGCCGTGGCTGAAGCTCTGCTTCACCTTGCCGGTCTCGACCGTGCGCTTGAGCCCCAGCGGCTGGCGCATTCCGAGTTTCGGCTTGTCGTTGTCGGTCTCGCTCACTCAAATTCCTCGTGCAGTCTCACGGCCGGTAACGGTCGCCCCGGCAATGCCGGGCGCCGATGCGCCTTGCGCGGCCGTAGCGCAAGGTGCTGTATTCAGATCAGGGCCGATAAAGTGCAGCCAACGATCGAGCGCTTCGCTGAGTCGTTTGGCCGCAGCGCGGTCGATGACGCCGATGTGTACCACATTTTCGCGGCCCAGCGCCAATGACAATATGGGGCGCGCCACCGGCAGTGCCAAGCCCCTGACGTCGGAACCTTCGCGATCGGAACCGACGCGCCAAGCCTGCGCCAGCTTGCGGCAGCCGTCCTCCGCCGCGTCGGCGGCATGGTAGAGCGCGTGGAGCTTGCCCGCGCGGGCGGCGGCCTCGATCCGCTCCGCGCCGGTCAGGATCGTGCCGCCGCGCGATTCCAGCCCGAGCCGGTCGAGCGCGTTGCGCTCCAGCGCGGCGGCGATCAGCGCGGGCAGGTCGTCGGGGACGGTCAGCTCGCCGGTCTTGAACGCACGCGCCAGTGCGCCGCGCAATTTGCCCTTGGCGACCGCCTGTTCGAGTTCAGCGCGGTCGACCCCGATCCACGCGCCGCGCCCGGGCGCCTTGGCGCGGACGTCCGGCAGCACTCGCCCGTCGGGGGCGAGCGCCAACCGGATCAGCGCCGCAGGCGACGCGCGCTCGCGGGTGAGGATGCAGGAGCGTTCGGGGGTGCCGTCTACCGTCTCATTGTCGGGGGTCCGCATGTGCGTCTCCCTTGGCAACGGGCGCGTCGCGGTCGGCCAGCAACTGGCCGCCCGCACCGTAATTTTCGGTCGACACTTCCTCGATCACGATCTGCACCGCGGCCGGGTTCTTGCCCAGCCGCGTGACAAGCGACGTCGTGACGTCGGCCACGATCGCCGCTTTCTGCTCACGCGTCGCCGCGCCGGCCAGTCGGATCGATACGAACGGCATCAGGCGTCCTGATCCTCCGACGCCTGCTCGGCGGGCTGCCCGGCGGTCGGCTCGTCGTCGAACCAGTGCGCGCGCGCGGCCATGATGATCTCATTGCCCTGTTCGTCGCTGAGCCCGTATTCACCCAGCACGCCGCCCTTGTTCTCAGCGCGATCGGTGCGGCGCGGCGCGTCGTCGTTGCGGCGGCGTGGCTCGGGGCGCTTCTTCTCGACCAGCTCGTCGGTCGCCAGATCGGCGAGGTCGTCGAGCGTCTTGATCCCGGCCTTGCCGAGCGTGACCAGCATCGCTTCGGTCAGATACGGCAGCTCGGCCAGCGCATCTTCGACGCCCAACGCCTGCCGCTCCTCGCGGTTGGCCTGTTCGCGGCGGTCGAGCGCTTCCTGCGCACGGCTCTGCAATTCCTGCGCGAGATCCTCGTCGAAGCCCTCGATCCCGGCCAGCTCGTCCAGCTCGACATAGGCGACTTCTTCCAGCGCACCGAAGCCTTCGGCGACAAGCAGCTGCGCCAGCGTCTCGTCGACATCAAGCTCGTTCTGGAACGTCTCGGAATTCTTGACGAACTCCTGCTGACGCTTCTCGCTGGCGTCGGTTTCGGTCAGGATGTCGATCGCCTTGGCGGTCAACTGGCTGGCGAGCCGCACGTTCTGGCCGCGACGGCCGATTGCGAGGCTGAGCTGATCGTCGGGGACGACCACCTCGATGCGGTCCTCTTCCTCGTCGATCACCACGCGCGCGACGTTCGCCGGCTGCAACGCATTGACGACGAAGGTGGCGGTGTCGGGCGACCAGGGAATGATGTCGATCTTCTCGCCCTGCATCTCCTGCACCACCGCCTGCACGCGGCTGCCCTTCATGCCGACGCACGCGCCGACCGGATCGATGCTCGAATCGTGCGAGATGACGCCGATCTTGGCGCGGCTGCCGGGATCGCGCGCGGCGGCCTTGATCTCGATGATGCCGTCGTAGATTTCGGGGACTTCCTGCGCGAACAGCTTCTTCATGAAGTCAGGATGTGCGCGGCTGAGGAAGATCTGCGGGCCGCGGTTCTCGCGCACCACCTTCAGGATCAGTGAGCGGATGCGGTCGTTGACGCGCACCACTTCGCGCGGGATCTGCGCGTCGCGGCGGATCACACCCTCCGCGCGGCCGAGATCGACGACGATATGGCCGAACTCGACGCGCTTGACGACACCGGTGATGATCTCGCCGGCGCGTTCCTTGAACTCTTCATACTGGCGCTCGCGCTCGGCATCGCGGACCTTCTGGAAGATCGTCTGCTTGGCGGCCTGCGCCTGGATGCGGCCGAATTCGATCGGGGGCAGCGGGTCGACCAGATAGTCGCCGACGGTCGCGCCCGGCTGCAGCTTCTGCGCGCCGTTGACGTCGACCTGCTTGTAGATGTCGTCGACTTGCTCGACCACTTCGACGACGCGCCACAAGCGCAGGTCGCCGTTATTGGCATCCAGCTTCGCGCGGATGTCCATTTCCTGGCCGTAGCGCGTGCGGGCGGCGCGCTGGATCGCATCCTCCATCGCCTCGATGACGATCGCCTTGTCGATCATCTTCTCCGAAGCGACCGAATTGGCGATCGCGATCAGCTCCGCACGGTTGGCGGTGACGCCGGTGGCCATCAGTGGGTTTCCTCTTCTTCGTCCGTGGACGTCTCTTGAATCTCTTCGTCGGCGCCCTCCATCGAGAGCGGGACAGTGGCTTCGATCAGGCGATCGGTCAGCACCAGCTTGGCATCGGCGATCAACGCGAACGGCACCTGTTCGACCACGCCGGTGCGCGGATGGCGGATCGCGATCATCCCGTCGGCGTCGATGCCCTCCAGGTCGCCCTTGAACTGCTTCTGCCCGTCGACGGCCTCGGTCAGTACGATACGCGCCTCATGCCCGGTCCAGTCGGCGAAGTCCTGCCGGCGGGTCAGGGGACGGTCGATGCCCGGCGACGACACTTCCAGCCGGTACGCGCCCTCGATCGGGTCCTTGCCGGCTTCCTCCAGCGCGTCGAGCTTGTCCGAGATGCGGCGCGACAGTTCGGCGCAATCGTCGATGTTGAGCTGCCGCGTGTCAGGGCGTTCGGCCATGATCTGCAGCGTGCGCTCGTCGTCCTTTCCGAACAGCCGCACGCGCACCAGCGCGAAGCCGAGCGCGTCGGCCTCTGGCTCGATCAACCGGACGAGGGGAGTGATGTCGTTCAAAAGCACCTGCCGCACATGCGTTTCTTGCCGCCGCGGAGCGAGCCCCGCAGCCCCTTATCACCTGACGATGTAAGAGAAAGCACGGTCCATATAGCGCCGGTGCCGTCTGCCCGCAAGCACCTCGCGGGCCGAGGGCGGAACAATGCGCGTGAGGCGGGCTTTTTCGATGAATTCAACGTGAAGTTTTGGGGAGAGTGCCGGGTGCTGTATCGTATCGCGTTCGTCGCGGCCGCGCTGGGCGCCGCCGCCGCATGCAACGGGGAGGATGGCGCAGCGGTGCAGCCGATCGCCGATGCACCGATCGCGCCGGCGCCGACGCCCTCACCGACTCCGTCGCCAACAGGGACGCCGGTCGCCGGAACCCCCTTCGCGCGGGCTGTGATGGCCGACTTCGATGCGCCCTGGGCGATGACGTTCCTGCCCGATCGGCGGATGCTCGTGACCGAGAAGAAGGGCGAACTGCTGCTCGTCGCCGCCGATGGCGCGTCGCGGCGCACGATCGCGACGATCGAGGTCGACTCCGCCGGGCAGGGCGGGTTGATGGACGTCGTGCTCGCCCCCGATTTCGCGACCAGCAAGCGCGTCTATTTCAGCTATTCGGCGGCCGGGCAGGGCGGCAAGGGCGTGGTGCTCGCGCGCGGCATCTTGTCGGGCGAGGCCGGCGCGGAACGGCTGGCCTCGATCGAGACCTTGTACCGCGCCACCCCGCTGGTGACGGGCGACGGCCATTATTCGGGGCGGACCGCCTTTTCGCCCGATGGCCAATATCTGTTCTTCACCAACGGTGACCGGCAGAAATTCACGCCCGCGCAGGACAAGGGCGGATCGCTCGGCAAGGTGCTGCGGCTCACGCCCGATGGCAAGCCTGCGGCGAACAACCCGCTCGCCGCGCAGGGCTTCCTTCCCGAGGTGTGGAGCTATGGCCACCGCAACCTGCTCGGCCTCGCCTTCGACCAGCAGGGCAATCTCTGGCAGCAAGAGATGGGGCCCAAGGGCGGGGACGAACTCAACCTGATCCTGCCCGGTCGTAATTACGGGTGGCCGAACGTGTCGAACGGCTCGAACTACGATGGCAGCGACATTCCCGATCACGCGCCCGGCGATGGCTATGAAGCGCCGAAGGTCTGGTGGAACCCGGTGATCTCACCCGGCGGCCTAATGATCTATTCGGGCGACCTGTTTCCACAGTACAAGGGCGATGCGTTCATCGGCGGACTGTCGTCGCAATCGCTGGTGCGCGTCGACCTCAACGGGACAAATGCGAGCAAGGGCGACCAATGGTCGATGGGCGCGCGCATCCGTGAGGTCGAGCAAGGGCCGGACGGCGCGATCTACGTGCTGGAGGACGGCGGCGACTCGCAGGGTCGATTGTTGCGGCTGACGCCGGCATCGTAAATCTTCGCGAGCCTGCTTGGTAGCAGAAGAAGCGGGATCCCGGGTCAAGCCCGGGATGACCGCAAAGCGAGCCAGGTTACTGTCCTACCCAATCGTCGCCCCTGCGAAGGCAGGGACCCATGTCTGTCGATTGTTGCGGACGGTTCGACGCACCCGCGTTCGCTAATGTGTCACATTCATCGCCCCCACGAATAGTCATAGGCTCCTGCCTTCGCAGGAGCGACGGACCCTTGACGCTGCACCGCAGCATCGCCAGCTATGCGGTTCACCACAAAAGCCGAGATCGGGGAAATCGCATGGCCACTGCCATCGCCGACGTGCGCAACGCACCCGTCGGCTTGATCCATTTGTCGCTCGCGGTCGGCGGGTTTGCGATCGGCACGACCGAATTCGCGACGATGAGCCTGCTGCCCGACATGGCGCGCGACCTCGGCGTCGACGCGCCCACCGCCGGGCACGTCATTAGCGCCTACGCGCTGGGCGTGGTCGTCGGTGCGCCGCTGCTCGCGGTGCTCGGCGCGCGGATGGCGCGGCGGCATCTGCTGATCGCGCTGATGACCCTGTTCGCGCTCGGCAACGCGCTGTCGGCCCTCGCACCGACCTATGGCTGGATGATGCTGTTCCGCTTCATGGCCGGGCTGCCGCACGGCGCGTATTTCGGGATCGCGATGCTGGTCGCGGCGTCGCTGGTCGATCCGGGCAAGCGGACGCAGGCGGTGGCGCGCGTCATGCTGGGGCTGACGGTCGCGACGATCATCGGCGTGCCGCTTGCCAACTTCATGGGGCAATTGCTCGGCTGGCGTTCGTGCTTCATCGTCGTTGCCGGTCTGGCCGCGCTCACCGCGGCGCTGGTCGCGTTTTTCGCACCGCGCGACCGCGGCGATCCCGCCGCCAGCCCGCTGTCGGAGCTGCGCGCGCTGCGCCGGCCGCAGGTGTGGCTGACGCTCGGCATCGGCGCGATTGGCTTCGGCGGGCTGTTCGCGGTCTATACCTATCTGGCCGACACGATGGCTGACGTGACGCAGGTCGGCCCGCGCATGGTGCCGTTCGCGCTTGCCGCGTTCGGCGTCGGGATGACCGCGGGCAATCTGATCGTCCCCCGGTTCGCCGACCGCGCCTTGTTGCCGACCGCAGCCGCGGTGCTGGTGTGGAGCATCGCCGCGTTGCTGCTCTGGCCGCTGGCGGCACAGCATTTCGCGACCGTGCTGGTGGCGATGGTCGCGATCGGGATCGGCGGATCGCTCGGCACCGTGCTCCAGACGCGACTGATGGACGTGGCCGGCGACGCGCAGGCGCTCGCCGCTGCGCTCAATCATTCGGCGTTCAACACCGCCAATGCGCTGGGTCCGTGGCTGGGCGGGATGGCGATCGCCGCGGGCTGGGGCTGGACGTCGACCGGCCCGGTCGGGGCAGCGCTCGCGGTCGCGGGGCTGGTCGTGCTGGGCGTGTCCTGGGCCGTGGACCGCCGCGCCGCTACATGACGATGCCCGGCTTCGCCTCCGCGATCGCCGCCAGCACCATCCGCTCCCACACCGCAACGTCGCCCGCCGCCGCCATCGCCGGGCTCGGCGCACGCATGGTATGCAGCACCGCGATCGCATCATCGCGGTGATCCTTCCACTGCGCGTCGACCAGCGCGCTGGGCGACTCGACCGTGCCATGACCGTTGGCGCTTAGATGCTGCGCCGCCAGCACGCGCGCGATCCGCTCGACGACCGGGGAGGTGGCAGTGTCCATGGCGTTCTCCTTCTCCTGACGCATTAACGTTCCGCGCGCGTGACGGCTCCAATCGGCGATTGACTTGCGGGCGGCGGTGCGTAGAGGCGAAGCGTCGATGCCGGGAGACCGGCATGAGCAGGCGCGGGAGAGCGCGGCCGCCTTTCAGGCATTCAGCCGCCGCCGAAGGAGCAACCACCCCGGAATCTCTCAGGCAGCAGGGACCGCGCTAGCAGATCGACACTCTGGAAAGCGGTGCGCGGCTTCGGCGGCGTGCCCACCGAAGGGGTAACCCGGATGCGGGGAAAGCTCTCAGGTTCCGTGACAGAGGGGGAAACCGGATCGCGAGCGGGCGTAGACGCCCGTGTGCGGAAGGCCCCTTGCGACGGAAGACCGACACGATGAGCGAAGCGCCCAATATCCACGCCGAAGACGACGGTTTCGAGCCGCTGGAAATCCTGACGCTCCCGCTCGACGCCTGGCACCGCGCAAAGGGCGGCCGCATGGTCGAGTTCGCCGGCTATCACATGCCTGTACAATACGAGGGCATCATGGCTGAGCATCTGTGGACGCGCGAGAACGCCGGGCTGTTCGACGTCAGCCACATGGGCCAGCTCTCGATCACCGGTGAGGGCGTCGCGACTGCGCTCGAGGCGCTGATGCCCGCCGCGATCAGCGATGCGCCGCTTAACAAGGCGCGCTACTCGCTGCTGCTCAACGACGAGGGCGGGGTGCTCGACGATCTGATGCTGACGCCGCAGACGCCTGACCGCATCTACATGGTCGTTAACGGCGCGACCAAGTACGACGATGTCGCGCATATGGTCGAGCATTTGCCCGACGACGTCACGCTCAACATGATGGAAGAGCATGCGTTGCTCGCGGTGCAGGGGCCGAAGGCGGTCGAAGCGGTCGCGCGGCTGGTGCCCGGCGTTGCGGCGCTGACCTTCATGCAGGCCGGCGCGTTCGAATGGAACGGCCATGCGCTTTGGATCAGCCGTTCGGGCTACACCGGCGAGGACGGGGTCGAGATGTCGGTGCCTGCCGAGGCTGCCGAGGCGTTCGCCGATGCGCTGGTCGCGCAGCCCGAGATCAAGCCGATCGGGCTCGGCGCGCGCGACTCGCTCCGGTTGGAGGCGGGACTGCCGCTCTACGGCCACGACCTCGATCCCGCGATCACTCCGGTGCAGGCCGATCTCGGCTTCGCGCTGTTCAAGCGCCGTCGCGAGGCCGCCGATTTTCCCGGTGCCGCCCGCATCCTTGCCGAGCGCGAGAACGGCCCCGCCACCAAGCGCGTCGGGCTGCTGGTCGAGGGGCGTCAGCCGGTGCGCGAGGGAGCGGACGTGCTCGACGCCGCGGGCGCGGTTGTCGGCCGCGTCACCAGCGGCGGCTTCGCGCCGAGCGTCGGCGCGCCGATCGCGATGGCGTACGTCCCGCTCGCCGATGCCGTGCCCGGCACCGTCGTTACCCTGTCACAGCGTGGCAAGGCGCATCGCGCCACCGTCACTGCGATGCCGTTCGTTCCCCACCGCTACTTCCGAGGAGTGAAGTAAAGATGAGCCGTTATTTCACCGAGGATCACGAGTGGATCGACGTCGATGGCGACATCGGCACGGTCGGCATCAGCGACTATGCGCAAAGCCAGCTCGGCGACATCGTCTTCGTCGAAGTGCCTGACGCGGGCCGGTCGCTTGGTAAGGGCGACGAGGCCGCAGTGGTCGAGAGCGTCAAGGCCGCGTCGGACGTCTATTCGCCCGTCTCGGGGAACGTGCTCGAAGGCAATCCGGCGCTGACCGACGAGCCGGCGCTGGTCAACAGCGACCCGGAAGGCGAAGGCTGGTTCTTCAAGATCACGCTGTCGGACGCGTCCGAGCTGGACGCGCTGATGGACGAAGCCGCCTACGCCGCATTCGTCGCGAAGCTGTGATGTAACGATAACCCCTCCCTTTTAAGGAGGGGTTGGGGAGGGTGCGTGCTCGTATACGGCAACGCCGCGCGAGCCCGCTGCCCGTACCCCCGGACGACACCCACCCCCGGCCCCTCCCTTGAAAGGGAGGGGAGGAGCACTCGATGCGCTACCTGCCCCTGACCCCCACCGATCGCCAGGACATGCTGGCCGTCATCGGCGCGTCGTCGATCGACGACCTGTTCGCCGACGTGCCCGAAGCCGCGCGGCTCGACGGCCCGATCCACGACCTTCCGATGCACGCCAGCGAGCTGGCGGTCGAACGCCACATGGCCGCGCTCGCGCGCCAGAACACGGTGGCGGGCGACGTGCCGTTCTTCCTGGGCGCGGGGGCGTATCGCCACCATGTGCCGGCGAGCGTCGATCACCTGATCCAGCGCGGCGAGTTCCTCACCGCCTACACGCCGTATCAGCCGGAGATCGCGCAGGGCACGCTCCAGATGCTGTTCGAGTTCCAGACGCAGGTCGCCGCCTTGCTCGGCACCGACGTCGCGAACGCCAGCATGTACGACGGGTCGACCGCATGCTGGGAAGCGATCGGCATGGCGCGCCGGATCACGCGGCGCGGCAAGGCGATCCTGTCGGGCGGGCTGCACCCGCATTACGTCTCGGTCGCCAGGACGATGGCAAAATATACCGGCGACGTGCTCGACACCGCGCTGCCGACGCTCGCCGCCGAGACCGACCTCGAAGCGCTGATCGCGAAGATCGACGCCGATACGTCGTGCGTGGTCGTGCAATATCCCGACATCCTCGGCCGCATCGCCGATCTGACCCCGCTCGCGGATGCCTGTCATGCGAAGAAGGCGCTGCTGATCGCGGTCGTGACCGAGCCGGTCGCGCTCGGCGCGATCCGGTCACCGGGCGAGATGGACGCCGATATCGTCGTCGGCGAGGGCCAGTCGCTCGGCGTCGGGCTCCAGTTCGGGGGGCCTTATGTCGGGCTGTTCGGCTGCAAGGAGAAATACGTCCGTCAGATGCCGGGCCGGCTGTGCGGGCAGACGGTGGATGCCGAAGGTCGCCGTGGCTTCGTCCTGACGCTGTCGACGCGCGAGCAGCATATCCGCCGCGAGAAGGCGACCAGCAACATCTGCACCAATTCCGGGCTGTGCGCGCTGGCCTTCTCGATCCACATGACCTTGCTGGGCGAGGCGGGGCTGCGACGGCTCGCGGCGCTCAACCACGCCGGCGCGTGCCGGGCGGCGGACCGGCTGGCAAAGGTGCCGGGCGTCCGCGTCGTCAACGACACCTTCTTCAACGAGTTCACGCTCGACATCGGGCGGGAGGCGCGGCCGGTCGTGCGCGATCTCGCCGACCAGGGCGTGCTGGCGGGCGTGTCGCTCGGCCGGCTCTACCCGGGTGAGGAGGCGCTGGCGAACGGGCTGATCGTCGCGGTCACCGAGACCGCGACTGACGAGGATATCGAGGCGTTGGCGACCGCGCTTCAGGAGGCACTGGCATGAGCATCAACGCAAGCGGCTGGAAGCCGACCGCCCCCGTCAAGGGCGAGGGCGCTGCGCCCACCTTCACCGGCAACAAGGCGCTGATGCTCGAAGAGCCGCTGATCTTCGAGATCGGCTCGACTGAGACGACCGGCGTCGATTTCGCGGACGGCGACGTGGCTGGCGCGCGGCTCGGCGAGCTGACGCGCAAGAGTGCGATCGGCCTCCCCGGCCTGTCGGAGCAGGAGACGGTGCGCCACTATACCCGCCTCAGCCGACAGAATTACGCGATCGACCTCGGGCTGTTCCCGCTCGGCTCGTGCACGATGAAGCACAATCCGCGCCTCAATGAGAAGGTCGCGCGGATGCCGGGCTTCGCCGACATCCACCCGCTCCAGCCGGTCGACACCGTCCAAGGTGCGCTGGGCGTCATCAACGAACTGGCGGTGTGGCTCATCAAGCTAACCGGCATGCATGGCGTCGCGATGAGCCCCAAGGCCGGCGCGCATGGTGAGCTGTGCGGCATCCTGTGCATCAAGGCGGCGCTGGAGAAGCGCGGCGAGGGCCATCGCAAGATCGTGCTGGTGCCCGAGAGCGCGCACGGCACCAACCCGGCGACTGCGGCCTTCGCGGGCTTCACCGTCGAGGATATCCCCGCCACCGCCGACGGGCGCGTCGACACTGCGGCGCTGAAGGCACGGCTGGGGCCGGACGTGGCGGCGGTGATGATCACCAACCCGAACACCTGCGGGCTGTTCGAGCGCGATCTCAAGGAGATCAGCGATGCGGTCCATGCCGCGGGCGGTTACGTCTATTGCGACGGCGCGAACTTCAACGCGATCGTCGGGCGCGTGCGGCCGGGCGACCTCGGCGTCGACGCGATGCACATCAATCTGCACAAGACCTTCTCGACCCCGCACGGCGGCGGCGGGCCGGGCTCGGGGCCGGTGGTGCTGTCGGAGGCGCTCGCGCCGTTCGGCCCGCTGCCGTACACCGCGCGAACGAAGGACGGATATGTCCATCTGATCGAGGAAGAGCGCGCCGAGGAATTCTCGAACGAGCATTTCGAGGGCAAGCTGGACAGCTTCGGCCGGATGGTTGCCTTCCACGGCCAGATGGGCATGTTCACCCGCGCGCTGGCCTATATCCTCAGCCACGGCGCCGACGGCCTGAAGCAGGTCGCCGAGGATGCGGTGCTCAACGCCAATTACGTGCTGCGCTCGCTGGAGGACGTGCTCGACGCGCCGTTCGCGGGGTCGGGACCTTGCATGCACGAGGCGATCTTCTCGGATAAGGGCTTCGCCGCCGGCTTCTCGACCATCGACGCTGCCAAGGCGCTGATCGACGAGGGCTTCCACCCGATGACCATGTATTTCCCGCTGGTCGTCCACGGCGCGATGCTGATCGAACCGACCGAGACCGAGAGCCGTGCCGCGCTCGACCAGTTCATCGGCGCGCTGCGTTCGGTGGCGGAGCGGGCGAAGGCCGGCGACCCGTCGCTCAAGACCGCCCCGCACTTCGCCCCACGCGCGCGCCTCGACGAGACGCTCGCGGCGCGCAAGCCGGTGCTGACGTGGAAGCCGCCGATCGATCAGGCCGAGGCGGCTGAATAGGCTGCCGCCGCCATTGCGAGCGTAGCGAAGCAATCCAGGGCCACATCTGGACGCTCTGGATTGCGTCGCCACGCTCGCAATGACGGGACCGCGCTCAATCCTCAGGTGCAGCCGTCACCGTCTGCTGTTTCCCCAGCCGCTGCTCGCGCCACACGATGAACAAGCCGCTCGCGATAATCACCGGTGCGCCCACCCACGTCATCGCGCTCGGCAACACCCCGAACAGCAGCCAGCCGTAGAGCGTCGCCCAGATCAGCCCCGAATAGTCCATCGGCACCACCGTCGTCACCGGCGCCAGCTTCGCCGCGCCCGTCAGCGCCAGTTGCCCGCACCCGCCCACCACGCCGATCGCGGCGAGGTTCAGCCACGTCAGCGGATCGTGCACCTTGAGATGAAACGCATAGGGCACCGCGATCAGCGGCAGCGTCAGCACCGAAAACCAGAATACCGTCGTCCCCGACGGCTCGTCGCGTAGTTGCCGCAGCAGGATCGCGACGAGCGCGACGAACAACGCCGCGAGCAACCCGACGATCGCCCCGAACAGCGGCACGTGCGCGCCACCACCCGGCTGTGCGACGATCAGCACGCCGACGAACCCGACCAGCACCGCCCCCCAGCGCTGCACCCCGGTGCGCTCGCCCAGCACCAGCGCGCCGAGGACCGTCGCAAAGATCGGCACCGTGAACTGAAACGTCGTTGCCTCGGCGAGCGGCAACAACAGCACCGCACCGAACGTGAACACCATGCCGACCACGCCGACCAGCGACCGCGCCAGATGCCCCTTGATCCGCGTCGTCCGCAGCGACCCCAGCCCACGCGTCGCCGCGACGAACCCCAGCACCACCGGCAATGCGCAGGCCTGTCGCCAGAACATCGTCTCGGGCAGCGACGCGCCGCGCGTCTCGGCCAGCTTCACCAGCGCCGACATCGTGGAGAGGAAGAAAATCGCCAGCAGGCGCAGGGCGATGCCCTTCAGGACGCGATCACCCGACATGGTGACGTCCCTAACCGCCGCACTCCGCCAAAGGAACCCCGCGCGTTGCCGCTTGGCGAGTGGGCGCTTTTGCCGCTATCGCCGCGCGCATGAAACATGCGCTCCCCGTCACCCGCGAGGCCGATTTCGCCGCCTGGTATCAATCCGTCATCACCGAGGCCGACATGGCCGAGGAATCGGGCGTGCGTGGCTGCATGGTCATCCGGCCGTGGGGCTATGGCATCTGGGAGCGGTTCCAGCGGCTGCTCGACGATCGCATCAAGGCGACCGGGCACGAGAATTGCTATTTCCCGGTCTTCATCCCGCTCAGCTATTTCGAGCAGGAAGCGAGCCATGTCGAAGGCTTCGCCAAGGAGATGGCGGTCGTCACCCATCACCGGCTGATCGCGGACGGGAAGGGCGGGCTGGTCCCCGATCCCGCCGCGAAGCTGGAGGAGCCGCTCGTGGTGCGCCCGACCAGCGAGACGGTGATCGGCCACGCCTTCGCGCGCTGGGTGCAATCGTGGCGCGACCTGCCGGTGCTCATCAACCAATGGGCGAACGTCGTCCGTTGGGAGATGCGCACGCGCATGTTCCTGCGCACCGCCGAATTCCTGTGGCAGGAGGGCCATACCGCGCACGCGACGGCTGACGAAGCGCGCGAGGAAACGCTCAAGATGCTAGAGGTCTATCGCGACTTCGCCGAGAATTGCGTCGCGGTGCCGGTGATCGCGGGCGAGAAGCCCGAGAACGAGCGTTTCCCGGGCGCGGTCGGCACCTGGTCGATCGAGGCGATGATGCAGGACGGCAAGGCGCTCCAGGCCGGCACCTCGCACTTCCTCGGGACCAATTTCGCCAAGGCGCAGAACATCCGCTTTCAGAATGCCGAGGGGCAGCTGGAACATGCCCAGACGACGAGTTGGGGCGTGTCGACGCGGATGATCGGCGCGCTGATCATGGTGCACGGCGACGACGACGGCCTGCGCGTGCCGCCGCGCGTCGCGCCGTGGCAGGTGGTGATCGTCCCGATGCTCCGCGATACACCCGAGGACGAGGCGCTGGTAAGCTATTGCCGCGAATTGCAGCAGGCGCTGGCGGCGGAGAGCGCGTTTGGCGAGCCGGTACGCGCCTTGCTCGACCTCAAGCCGGTCAAGGCGACGAACAAGCGCTGGAGTTGGATCAAGAAAGGCGCGCCGCTCGTGATTGAAGTCGGCGGGCGCGACATGGCCGCGGGCAACATTTCGGTGATCCGCCGCGATCGCCTGTATCGCGAGGATGGCAAGCTCGACAGCGCCGCCGTGGCGCGTGACGGCTTTGCCGGCGACGTCGCGGCGCTGCTCACGGATATCCAGCAGGCGCTGTTCGATCAGGCCAAGGCGCGGCTGGACGCGAACATCGCCCCGGCCAGCGATTGGGCGCAGGTCGAGACGCGTTTCGCCGAGGGCGCGAAGAACCCCGGCTGGCTGGAAGTGCAATGGTCGCGCCCGACCGGCGCGGCGCTCGACGTGGTGGTCGAGCGGTTGAAGGCGCTCAAGCTGACGCTCCGCAACGCGCCTATGGGGCAGGCGGCGGCGGACGGCGCGTGCATTTTCACCGGCGACGGCGCGGTGGAGCGCGTGCTGGTCGGCCGGGCGTACTGACGCCAACCAACCCGAATTATCACCCCGGCGGAGGCCGCGGCCCAGTTGGGAAACGTCGCCGTATAACGACGAGCGGCCCGCCACTGGACCCCGGCCTCCGCCGGGGTGACGAGACAGTTTAGAACCGCGTCCGCAGCGTCAGGCCGTAGGTCCGCGGCTCGGCTAGGAACGACGCGAACAGCTGGTTGCCGACCCCGCCGAACGCCTGCACCTGCTGCTGGCTGCCCGCGCCCTGGAACGGCGCGTTGAACGCCACCTGCTGATACTCGGTGTCGAGCAAATTCTGCGCCCACACCTCAATCGCCCAGCGATCCTGATTGCCGCGCAGGCCGATGCGCGCGTTCAGCAACGTGAAGCCGTCCTGCGTCTTCTCGACGAACAGGTCGGAGCCGGTATTGTAATCCGACACCGTCCGCTGATCGACGTAGAATAGCGCCGACATGCCGCTGCTGCCGATCGGCGGGTTCCAGCTCACCGACGTGGTGATGACGTTGCGCGGCGCGTTCGACATTTGCGATCCCGACAGCAGGAACAGCGCCGGATCGAGCGCCGCACCCGCGTCCGACCCGACCAGATTGCGGCGATATTTCGTGTCGGCGAACGTATAGCCCATGTTGATCGCGAGATGCTCGACCGGGTAGATTCCGGCCTCCGCCTCGAACCCTTGGCTGACCACGCCGTAACGCACGTCGCCGGTGCACGCGCCGGTGGCGAGCGAATTGTCGCGATCGGCGCCGTTCAGCCCGTCCGAGCAGGAGCCGATATTTTCGACGACGTAATTGGTGCCATTGAAGGTATTCAGCTGGAAATTCTTGAACTCGGAGCGGAAGCCGGCAAGGTTGAAGGTGAACTGCCGGCTCGAATATTTCAGCCCGACTTCGTAGGCGTTGACCGTTTCCGGATCGAAGCGCAGCCGGCTGGCGTCGATATTGGCGATCGTCGCCGCGGTATAGGCGTCGCCCAGATCCGAACGGTCGAGATTGTATCCGCCCGCCTTGTAGCCGCGCGAATAGCTGGCATAGGTCATCAGCCGGTCGGTCGGCTTCCAGCTCAGCACCGCGGTGCCGGTCACCTGATTTTCGCGCAGCTTGTCGCTGATCGTGCGGCCGTTGAGCGCGCTCGACGAATTGCCGGTGCAGGCGAGGGTGGCGATGCCGCGGGTCAGCGCGGCGAGCTGCGCATTGTTGAACAGATTTCCGCCCGGCCCGGCGCCCAGCAGTGCCTGCACCTGCGGGCAGACGGTGTTGTTGTTGCCGAACGTCGCGTCGAAATCCTTCTGTTCGCGGGTCCAGCGCAGGCCGGCGGTCAACGACAATTTGTCCGTCAACCGGAAGATGTTGTGCGTAAAGACCGCGAAGCTCTTGCTGTTCTGGTTATAAACGTCGCGCGTCGTGCCGAGGTCGTTGAGCGTCGACAGCAGGCGGATGCTGCCCAGCACGATCGGCGTCGCGGCCCCGAACGCCGCGGTCGTGCCCGGCACTTGGCCCTGCAGGATCGCCGACCCCGCCGCGCTCAGGCACCCCGGGTTCGCCGGGTTGCGCAGCGCTGCGTTGGGGTTGATCGTCGCGACGATCCGGCACGCGGCGAACGCGCCGTAATCGCGCCCGAACTTCAGATTGTCGACGACCTGCAGATCCTCGTTGCTGAAGAAGCCGCCGATCAGCCAGTTGAGCCGATCGCCGAACGCCTCACCGTTCAGCCGCAATTCCTGCGTGAAGGTATGGAAACGCCGGTAATTGTTGCCGTCATCGGGTCGATAGCCGATGTCGAGCACATTGGCGTCGATGTCGTTCGCGCCGTCCGACTTGTATTCGCGATAGGCGGTGATCGAGGTTAGCGCCGCACTGCCCAGGTTCCAGTCGATCTGCCCCGAGCCGCCGTAATCCTTGGTGACGTTCGCATAGGCGCGGCCCGGCGTAAACGCGATGCGGCGGCTATACGGATCGCTGCCCGCCGGGAACACGCTGCCCGCCGGATAGCCGCGCAGTGCCGCGACCTGCTGCATCACGCTGACGATGCGATTTCCCGCCGGATTGATCGCATAATCGCCCGGCGTGCCCGGGGTCGGATCGGTCTTTTCCCGCGTGTCGACATAGACCGCGCCGCAGCATTTCTCGTTGCGCCACGTATAGTCGCCGATCAGCCGCACCGAGAAATCGGGCGACGGCTCCAGCAGCAATTGCCCGCGCACGAACCAGCGGTTGCGGTCGTTGTAATCGGTGTCGTTGACGACGTCGCGGTAGAAGCCGTCGCGCTTCGAGGCGACGCCATCAATGCGGAACGCGAGCAGGTCCTTGACGATCGGCCCGGTGATCGCCCCCGCGACGCGATAGAAGTCGTAATTGCCGTACGTGCCCTCGGCATAACCGCCAAAGTCGAACGACGGCGCCTTGGTATAGATGTTGATCGCGCCGGCCGAGGAATTGCGCCCCGACAGCGTGCCCTGCGGACCGCGCAACACTTCGACGCGGTCGACCTCGCCCAGATCGTTGAGCCCCGAGCCGGTGCGGCTGCGATAGACGCCGTCGATGAACACCGTGACCGAACTTTCCAGTCCCGGATTGTCGCCGACCGTGCCGATGCCGCGCACGCGCGCCGAGGCGTTCGCCTCCGATCCGGTCGACGACACGTTCAGCGACGGTGCGAGCTGCGCGAGCTGACGGATGTCGGTCGCGCCCGAATTCTGCAAGGCGGCTTGGCTGACCGCGTTGATCGAGATCGGCACGTCGGCCAGCCGCTCGGCACGGCGGGTGGCCGTGACCACGATGTCGCCGGCGTTGAGCATGCCGGTGTCGCCGGCTTGCGCGGGGGTGGTGTTGCTTTGCCCGGCCACCGCGGCGTTGGTGGTGACGGGGCTCGTCTGGTCCTGCGCCAGGGCCGGCATTGCCAGCACCGCAGCGGCGGTGGACAGAAGGGTGGCGGTAAGACGCATGGCGCTATCTCTCTCCCAATGTCATCCGAACTCTTTGAAGGTTCGGTATCGGGTGAGCGTAACGCAGAAGCCGCCTGCGTCCAGCCATTTTAGAAGATCGGCCGGCGATTTTGGAAAACACTGTCCGATAAATGCAACGCCGCCGCGCGTATCGGGCGCGGCGGACGTTACGGCAGCCTGAATAATCCGGCGCGGTTACTTGGGCGCGAGCACCATCAGCATCTGGCGGCCTTCCATGCGCGGATAGGCTTCGACCTTGGCGA
>NZ_CAXIAM010000061.1:0-18930 GCF_964021865.1 uncultured Sphingomonas sp. | reverse complement strand
ATACGCTCGGTCGTCGTCGTCTTGCCGGCGTCGATGTGCGCCATGATGCCGATGTTACGGTAGAGTTCGAGCGGATGGCTGCGGGCCATGAACGGGCTTCCTTGAGCAAATGTGGGGAGCGCAGCGCATCGGCCGGCTCCCCACGATATAGGTCAGATTTGAGACGCTTCCAAGACAGGTCGCGTCCGCATCGCCGGTGTTACCAGCGGTAGTGCGAGAAGGCGCGGTTCGCTTCCGCCATGCGGTGCGTGTCCTCGCGCTTCTTCACCGCGTTGCCACGGTTGTTCGACGCGTCGAGCAGCTCGCCCGACAGGCGCGCCGACATCGTGTTCTCGCTGCGCGCACGCGCAGCAGTGATCAGCCAGCGGATCGCCAGCGCCTGCGCACGCTCCGGACGGACTTCGACCGGAACCTGGTAGGTCGCACCGCCGACGCGGCGCGAACGGACTTCGATGCCCGGCTTGATGTTGTTCAGCGCATCGTGGAACACGCCGATCGGATCGCGCTTGGCGCGAGTCTCGACGGTTTCCAGAGCACCGTACACGATAGCTTCGGCCACGGACTTCTTACCGTCCAGCATGACCGAATTCATGAACTTCGACAGGACCACATCTCCGAACTTGGGGTCCGGCAGGATTTCCCGCTTTTCGGGACGACGACGACGAGCCATTCTCGTATTTCCTTACAAAACTTCAGCCTTTGGTGGTCGAGGAGCCTCAGGAGAGGCCCGACCGGCTTACTTCGGACGCTTCGCGCCGTACTTCGAGCGGGACTGCTTGCGATCCTTCACACCCTGCGTGTCGAGAACGCCGCGCAGCACGTGGTAGCGCACGCCGGGAAGGTCGCGCACACGGCCGCCGCGGATCAGCACGACGCTGTGTTCCTGCAGGTTGTGGCCTTCGCCCGGGATGTAGCTGATGACTTCGCGCTGGTTGGTCAGGCGAACCTTGGCCACCTTGCGCAGAGCCGAGTTCGGCTTCTTCGGGGTCGTCGTATAGACGCGGGTGCAGACGCCGCGCTTCTGCGGGTTCTGCTCCATCGCAGGGACCTTGCTCTTGGCCTTCTGCGGGTCGCGGCCCTTGCGGACCAGCTGGTTGATCGTCGGCATTGAAGCCTTCACCTTTCCGATAGGTTACTTTGCTGGAGCCCTAAAACAAGACTTGGAATACGAAAAGGAGCCGCGGCGCCGCCGCTTGGGCGGCGACCGGATGGCCCTTGATGCATCCAGCAATGTTCAAGCTGCCCGGCGGAGTCGCCTCCTCCCGGACCGGCGCGCTATACGCACGCTCGCCCCATCGGTCAATCGCCACGGTGCGTAGCATCGGCGCTTGCCGCCGCCACGCAACCGTTTACGACGCGCACGAGCTTACATGGGTTAGCAGGATACGCGATGCCGAATGTCATGGCGCAGGCGCGCGCCTTTCGCGATCGCGATTTCGCTGCACTCTTGATCGGCGCTACGCTGCTCTATGTCGCATGCCTGCCGCTGATGAACGGCGACATCCGCAACTACCTGATACCGTGGACGCAATACCTGCTCGATCACGGACGGTTCGCCGCGCTGGGCGACAACTTTTCCGAATATGCGCCGCCGTATCTCTACCTGCTGGCGCTGGGGAGCTGGACGGCGCCGGTGATCGGCGTGGTGCCCGCGATCAAGCTGGTGTCGATTGCCGGCACGCTGATCCTGGCAGGGACGATGTACACGCTGCTGGCGACGCGGCTCCCGCGCCGCCAGGCGCTGTCGGGCGCGGCGTTGACCCTGATCGCACCCACCGTGGTTGCGAACGGTCCGGTCTGGGGACAGTGCGACGCGCTTTATACCAGTTGCGCGATCCTCGCGGTTGCAGCCTTCATCCGGCAGCGGCCGGTGCTGGCGATGGCCGCGGTCGGCGCGGCGTTGTCGTTCAAGCTGCAGGGGGTGTTCATCGCGCCGCTCGTGCTCGCGATGCTGCTGGCCGGACGCGCGCGCTGGTGGACGCTGGCGATCATTCCTGCGGCCTATGCCACCGCGATGCTGCCGGCATGGCTCGCCGGCCGACCGGCGATCGATCTCGCGCTGCTCTATCTCGGGCAGGCGGATCATTACCACGACCTTGCGCGATCGGTGCCCAACATCTGGCAGATCCTGCGCGCGTTGGTCACCATCCCCTATCCACTTGGGGTTGCGGTCGGGATGCTCGCCGCCGCCGGTGCGACGATCGCGCTGGCGTGGCGGACGCGGCATCATCTGGCCACGCCCGAGGACGTGGTGCTGGTGGCGCTGATGGGGGCCATCGTGGTGCCGTACCTGCTGCCCAAGATGCACAACCGCTATTTCTTCATGGCCGACCTTTTGGCCGCCGCCTACGTCTTCCTGCGGCCGACGCCGCGCGCCTTCTGGATCGTGCGGCTGGTGACGATCGGCTCGCTGCTATCCTATGCCACCTTCCTGCTTCACCTGACCGGCGGCGCCTTCGTCGGCGCGTTCCTGATGACCGCCGGCCTGGTGCTGACGGGGCGCGAGATGCGCGAGCGACTGCCCTTTGGCCGCCCGGTCGCACGCATCGCCGAGGCCAATCATTTCAAGGGATCGTGTCCCCAGTTCATCAAGGAATAGCGCCAGTCCGAGTGCTCCTTGTCCTTCGTCGGACCACCCTGCGCCAGATGGCGATGCACATAGCCGATGACCTTTCTCATGTGCGCATAATCGTCATCGGTGAGATCGGCCTTCTTCTTGCGCTTGATCGCGACGATCCGCCGCCCCGATTCGTGACCGACGCTTTCGCCCGATCCCTTCCCGTCGCCGCCCTTCCAGCCGACACGCTTGCTGTCGTCGCTGTCGAGAAACCTTTCCAGCTCGGCCGGTGCCATGTTGACCGCCTCGGCAAAGTTCTTCGCAATGTCGTCGTGATCGTCGGTCATCGGCTTCTCCTCGGACCAGAAAAGCGCAGGCGACCTGAACGGTTCAATCGCGCAGGCGGGCGCTCAGGAACGCGATCAGCGCATCGACGCGCGCCGGGCGCAGCGCGCTGGGCGGGGTGAGCAGGTGCAGCCCGATCGGCGCCGGTGCCCAATCGTGGAGGATCTCGACCACCCGCCCCGCCGCCAGCGCCTCGCCGATGATAAAGCCCGGCAGCCGTGCGATGCCGAGCCCGGCCTCGAGCGCGGGGACGAGCGCCTCGCCGCTGTTCGCCGCCAGCGGCCCTGCCGCGCGCACCGACACCTCCGTCCCCCCGGCCCCGCGGAAACGCCACGGCCCGGTGATATTGGTGTAGCCGAGCAGCCGATGCTCGCCGAGCTGCGCCGCATGGGTCGGGGTGCCGTGCGCCGCCAGATACGATGGCGCGGCGACCAGATGCGTCGCGATCGAGCACAAACGCCGCGCGCGCAGCGAACTGTCGGGCAGGTCGGCGATGCGCAGCGCGACATCGAACCCCTCCGCGACGATATCGACCCGCGCGTCGGACAGGTGCAGCTCGATCTCGATCTGCGGATGGTCGCGCAGGAAGTCGGCGATCAACGGCGCAACGTTCTTCACTCCGAACGTCATCGGCGCGGCCAGCCGTATGCGCCCGCTCGGCACGCTGGCGCCGATCCGTGCCGCTTCCTCGGCGGCCTGCGCCTCGGCGACGATCCGCGCGGCATGGTCGGCCAACGGAGCGCCTGCCTCGGTCAACGCCAATCGTCGCGAGGTGCGATGGAACAGCGATACCCCCAAATGCGCTTCCAGCCGCGACACTGCCTTGGACACCGTCGCCTTGCTCAACCCGATCGCATCCGCCGCGCCGCTGAACGACCGGTGCTCGGCCACCGCGGCGAAGATCGCCCAGGCCTCGAAATCGGGGAGCCTCATGGGCTGCAATCTACGTCGCGAAACGATCCGTTTCAATCGTTTCTGTTTTGGAGCGCGTCCCGGCTCCCTAGCTTGGTGGCAACGAAATGGAGGTTCATCATGACCGACACCGCCACCCTTACCCGCTCCGCCGGCATCGAGCGTCGCGCCTTCGAAACGCTGGGCCACGCCAATCACGGCTGGCTCGACGCACGTCACCATTTCTCGTTCGCGAATTACCACGATCCGGCGCGCATGAGCTGGGGCGCGATCCGCGTCTGGAACGACGACACGATCGCCCCGAACAGCGGCTTTCCCCCGCATCCGCATCGCGACATGGAGATCATCACCTATGTCCGCAAAGGCGCGATCACGCATCAGGACTCGCTCGGCAACACCGGCCGTACCGAGGCGGGTGACGTGCAGGTGATGAGCGCGGGATCGGGCGTCCGCCATGCCGAATACAATCTCGAGAGCGAGCCGACGACGCTGTTCCAGATCTGGATCGAGCCGACCCGCAGCGGCGGCGCGCCGAGCTGGGGCGCCAAGCCGTTCCCGAAGGGCGACCGGACCGGCAAGTTCGTGACGCTCGCCAGCGGCTTCGAAGCCGATGTGACCGGCGCAGGCGCGGCGCTGCCGATCCGCGCCGAGGCGCGCGTGCTGGCGGCGACGCTGGCGGCGGGCGAGACGCTGACGCATGAGGTCGGCGAGGGCCGCCACGCCTATCTGGTCCCCGCGACCGGCGCGATCGAGATCGACGGCCAGCGCTTCGCGGCGCGCGACGGCGTCGCGATCACCGGCGGCCGCACCATCACCATCACCGCGATCGACGAGGCCGAACTGGTGCTCGTCGACGCCAACTGACCTTCTGAAAGGAGCTGACGACCATGACCAAGGTGCTCGTGCTTTATTATTCGTCCTACGGCCATATCGAGAAGATGGCCGACGCTATCGCCGAGGGTGCGCGCAGCGGCGGCGCGGAGGTCGATATCCGCCGCGTCGCCGAAACCGCCCCCGCCGAGATCGTCAAGGCGGCCGGTTTCAAGACCGACACCGCGCATCCCGAGATCGAGGGCCCGGACGCGCTCGCGAACTATGACGCGATCGTCGTCGGCGCGCCGACCCGCTACGGCCGGATGCCGAGCCAGATGGCGGCGTTCTGGGACACGACCGGCGGGCTGTGGATGAAGGGTGCGCTGGTTGGCAAGGTCGGCGGCGCGTTCACGTCGACCGCCAGCCAGCACGGCGGGCAGGAGACGACGTTGTTCTCGATCCTCACCAACCTGCTCCACCACGGGATGACGATCGTCGGGCTCGACTATGGCTTCCAGGGACAGATGGGCGTCGACGAGGTCAAGGGCGGCACGCCCTACGGCGCGAGCACGCTGGCCGATGGCGACGGCAGCCGCCAGCCCTCGGCGGTCGAACTGGACGGCGCACGCTACCAGGGCAAGCGCATCGCCGAAACCGCCGCGAAGCTGACGGCGTAAAAAGCCTTCATCGTCGTCCCGGGCTTGCCCCGGGACCCCGCTTCTTCTTTTCGTGTCTGGAAGGAAAAGCGGGGTCCCGGATCAAGTCCGGGACGACAACTTTACTACTTCTACCGCTTCTTCACCCGCGCCACCCTGCATTTCCCCTTGCGACACTCCGGCGGCGCGATCGCTCCGAGATACACCGGCGGCGGCGCAATCTGCGCGATCACCACCGGATCGCGCAACACCGCCGGATCGGCCGGGTAGCGCACCCGCGCCGCCGCAAACAACGCCCGCGCCCGCGCCGCCCCCGGTGCCTTCGCGCTCGCACCGACCCAGCGCCAGTGCCACGGCTCCCATTTCACGCGCTGGCGATTGCCCGCCGGGAACGACATCTCGAACCCATAGCGCGCCGCATTCTTCACCAGCCAGCGAAACGCCGGCGTCGCCGCGACGCATGCCTCGGCGTCCGGACAATCGTTGCGGCGCGGGCGGAACGCGAAGTCGAGCGCGAATCCGGTTGCGTGCTCGCTATGCCCCGGCGGCGCGACCGACAGCGCGCGCTGCGCCGCATCGGTCTGCCCCTCGCGACAAAACACCGCCTCCTGATAGGTGATCGACCGGTGGCACGACAGCGCGAGCACCTGACCGCCCGCCGCCGGATCGCGCGCCGCTGCCTCGATCAGCCGTTGCAGATCGGGCAGCACCTCGCGTCGCAGCACGCAGGGATTGACCGACAGCGCCGACGGCACGGGGACCAGCGCGTCGGGCGCAGCGTCGCCATAAGGAAGATGCCCCAAGACACGGCCATCGGCAGACGTCGGCACGCGTCGACCATCGCACAATTGCGCCTGGACGGGCGTGGAGGCCAGCGCAGCCATGGCGGCAAGGATCGTCGGAAGTCGCACCGCGCCCTCTGGCCATGCCGCGCGGCAACTGGCAAGAGCCGCGCCATGTTGGGTCAGCATGTTCTTTTCCTCGATGGCGAGGCCCTGGTGATCGACAAGCCCGCCGGGCTGCCGGTCGATCCGCCCCGCGACGGGGGCCTCAGCCTCGAAAATCATCTCGCGTCGCTCACCTTCGGGTTCCGGCGCTGGCCGGTCGCGGTCCACCGCCTCGACCGGGACACGAGCGGATGCCTGCTGCTGTCGCGCAACCCCAAGGCACACGCACGGTTCCAGCAAGCGTTCGAGCGTGGCGAGGTGTCCAAGCGCTATGTCGCGATCCTCGATGGCGTTCCCGAGGGCGAGGATGGCACGATCGATCTGCCGCTCGGCAAGGTTTCGACCGCTGAGGAAGGCTGGCGGATGACGCGCGATCCGCGCGGCAAGGCGGCGCGTACCGACTGGCGACTGCTCGCGATCAACGACGGCCGCGCGTTGGTCGAGTTCCGCCCGGCGACCGGCCGCACCCACCAGATCCGCGTCCACGCGCGCGAGGGGCTGGGCGTCCCGGTCACCGGCGATCCGGTCTATGGCACCAAGCATGACGGCGGCATGATGCTCCACGCGATCGCACTGTCGCTAGTCCGTCCCGGCAAGCCGGACATTGCGGCGGAAGCGCCGTGGCCGGAGCGGTTCAGCGCGCTGGGGTTCGCGGCGGGTTGAGAGGGTTGGTAGTTAGTCGCCGTGCTCGGAGGCGATGACTGCTTCCGGCCAGATCAAGAGCGTTGCCGCCGTTCGCATGAGGTCTTAGCCTACGCGCATGTGGACATTCGTGCTTTGGAGCTTAGCGGCTTTTGTTGCGGCCATATATTGCTTGACCAAGGCGGTAATCGACCTCGGCAGACGCAAGTATGTTTCGGGCGCGATCGGCTTGGTCAGCGCCGCGATATTCCTGCTCACCCCTGTTCAAGGCCCAACCGGTCCGGTGAAGATCGATTTGCCAGCACGATGACAACATCCGCGAGCGGCGCTCGCGACCTGTCCGCTGCCGCCCAGCTTCGGGCATTCATTGCAACCACGCAGGAAGGTCGAATGCCTCTCCAGCCGCGTCTTTCGGCGGCGGTCCGATGCTCGTCACAAAACCATCTTGCCAGCCGGTCAGCCCGAGCTTTGTGGGAATGACATTAAAGCCGTCGGGATAATCGGAAAAGCCAGACTTCTCTCTGAGCGCCTCAACCGCGGCCAAGGCTTCCCGCTCGGATGCATAGATGCCGATATGAAGCTCCGTGTCCTCGCGATGATCTTATTCGCGGGTGAACCAAAGATCAAAGACGGTGTCCATCGGGAGGGAATATCGGTGCACTCCCGGCGCAGCAAGCGCATGACCGCTCTCCACCAAACCCCGCCACTCGGCAACACTGCCACGATCCTCGACCAAGCGGCGGTGACTGCTCACTTGCCCTTTTCCGTCATCCCGGATCAAGACCGGGACGGTGAGCGATACGCGTGTCCGAGCCGAAACGTCGACCACACCTCAATCGAACCCCGGCTTCTTCCGCCCCGACTTCACCGCGGAGCGCCCCTTCTTCGCATCCACCCGCCGCACCTGCGACGCGCGGGTCGGCTTGGTCGCGCGGCGCTTGGCCTGCACCACCGTCGCCTCGCGCACCAGCGCCAGCAACCGCTCGCGCACCTCGGCGCGGTTGATGTGCTGTGACCGCGAGCCCTCGCTGCGCAGCGTCAGCACGCCGTCGCGCGTCATCCGCGACCCCGCCAGTTCCGCCAGCCGCAGCTTTACCCGCTCGGGCAGATCGGACCGCGCCACGTCGAACCGCAGCAGCACCGCCGAGTCGGTCGTGTTGACATGCTGCCCCCCTGCCCCACCCGAACGGGTGAAGCTCTCCTCGATCAGATCGGTGTCGATGCTGATCGTACGGGTGACGGGAACGCGGGCCATGCCTGCTCCATAAATGCGAAGAACCGGCCGCACCATCGGTGCGACCGGTTCTTCTTCACGACCGTCGAGGGATCAGGCGGCGGGAACGTCGACCAACCGCGGCTTGGCGACCCAATCGAAGTTCGGGTCGAAGGCCAGCTGCTTGCCGTTGCCCAGATCGCCGCCGTTGCAGCTTAGCACCTTGTTGATGCAATGATCGAACCACATCTTCAGCACGTCGTCGTCCCATGCGCCCATCCAGTCGGCGTGGAAGGTCGAACCCGGGCGCATGGGTGCCATGCCCGGCATGGTGTCGGACGCCAGCGACCACGTCGACATCCCCGGCGTCCACTCGCCGGACCGGTCCAGATCCTCGTCGACCGTGTACCAGGCCGCCAGCGAGAACATCGGGATCAGGTACGGAAGGTTAGCGGGGCAACGCTGCTGGCCCATGTTGTTCCACTGCGGATAGCCGACATGGCTGCGGTGATCGGCACTGTTCAGGTTCTTGCCGTCCCAGCACGTCGGCGATGCGATGATCGCGCCGATGCGGTTGCCGACCGGGCAATTTTTCGCGGCCGTCACGAGATCGGGATAATGTCCCGAAACCGCTGTCGGGCCGTCACAGCTGAAATAGAAGCCTTCGCTCTTCCCGCTCGTCATGTTGTAGCCGAAGACGTAACGCAGACCGCGCGGCAACACGACGCAGGCCTTGCCAATCTTCTGACACTCGGGATCGTCCTCGGCCAAGGCCTTGTAGTAGATCACGACATAATCGGGGCGCACGACCTTGCCCTTGCCGTTAAGCATCGCCGGAATCCAGTAAGCCGAACGGTTCAGCTTGTTCGAGCAGGTGCTTTCACCGGAGGTACGCAGGCTTGCATAGGTTGAATAGGCGTTGGCGCCGGTGTTGCCGAAGAATTGGTGCAGGTGGCTCTTGCCCGGCTGCCCCGGATAGACGATCGGATCGTCACGCTTCACGTCACCGGCGCTGCAGTGGAAGCGGAACGCGCCGACACCCTCGGTTCCCTTTGCCGGGATCTCACCGGTGCCCCACGCCGGAACGATATACTTGTTGACGTCGAAGTTCGACGCGATCTTCTCAAGCTGACCTTGTCCCGGCAGCAGGCCGGTCTGCACGGCACCCTTCACCGGCTCGATCGCGGCGGTCTTGACCGCCGACGTGATCGACGTCGGCAGCACGCCGCTCAGCTTCACGGTCGTCGGCGCCGCGATGACCGTCACCTTGCCGGCAAGCGCCTTGAGCAAGCTGGACGGAATGATCGCGGCATAAGCGGTAGAGGCAGCCAGGATCATGGCGCCCGAAATGACGATTTTCTTCATCATAGTCCCTGGCGTTGTTGGCGCTCCGTGAACCAAAGTTCATCTTGAACGCTGTTTTCGACCGGCACGGCCGGTGCCGCGCTGTAGAGACATGATTAGCGACAAAACCCTAACATAATCTAATACTTCTAGTTTATTTTCGTTAAGCGTTAGAATACTTAGGGGACCGCTTCAAGGATGCTGGTTACTTCCTGTTTACTTCATTTACCAGCATCCTAATTTCGACTCGTCCCGCGATGCACTCCCTCTGGCGCAGCCACCCGTCAGCGCCTACCTCGACGCGCATGTACGACTTCCACATCGCAGCCGAATCGAAGCCGGCGCTGTACCGCGAGCTGCTGGGGGCGCTGGACGCGCTGACCGCCGGAGAGCCCGATGGTATTGCCAACATGGCCAACGCCGCCGCGTTGATCGCACAGTATCTGCCGGACCTGAACTGGTCGGGCTTCTATCGTCTCGTCGACGGCGAGCTGGTGCTGGGGCCGTTCCAGGGCAAGGCGGCGTGCATCCGCATCCCGCTGGGCAAAGGCGTATGTGGCACGGCGGCGGCGGAACGGCGGACGCAATTGGTCGCCGACGTCCACGCCTTTCCGGGCCATATCGCGTGCGACGCGGCGAGCCGCTCGGAACTGGTGGTGCCGATCGTCCGCGACGGCGCGCTGCTCGGCGTCCTCGACCTCGACAGCCCGTCGCCGGCGCGATTCGATGAAGAGGACGCGCGCGGGTGCGAAACGCTGATGGAGCTGCTGGCGGCGCGGCTCTAATCGTCATCGCGAGCGTAGCGAAGCGATCCGGGGCGTCCTGATCCGCGCCTGCATCGCGTGACGACGCTCGCAGTGAGGGACGACTACTTCTTCTCGCGCCCCGCGAACGTCACGAGGCTCTCCGCGCCAGTCGCGCCGACCGCCGCGACCCCGAAGAAATGGTCGTCGACCGGCACGCCCGCGACGTCGAGGCTGGTGCCGGTCGCCTCGCGCGATTGCGTCCACGCCGCCGCGTCGGCGCGCCGCCAGTAGATCTTGTAGCGCGCCGCCCCCGGCACCGCGGTCCACGTCACCTTTGTGTCGTACGACAACGCGCCGGAGATCGACGCGACCGGCGGCGCGGCGGGCGCGGCGGCGAGCCGCGCGATCGTCGCCACGTTGATCGCGGTGACCTTCGCCAGATACGGGAAGTCCATCCCCTCGATCGTGTCGGCATAGACGCGCCCGTTCTCGGTGCGCACGTCCTGATGCTGGCGATCCCAATTTTCCGCCGCGACCGAGAAGCGCACCGCCGGATAGCCTTGCTTCAGGAACGGCTCGTGATCGCCGCCGCGCCCGAAGCGATCGGGGCGGCGGTCGACGAACACCCCGAACCCGCCGGGCAGCGTGCCCGCGATGCCGTCGATCGCCTTAGCCAACGCGCGGCTCGGGCCGTCATCCTCGCCGCCGACGCCGCGCCGCTCGATCGCCTCGGCGAGCGATTCGCTGCTGCGAATTCCTTCGGAGAAGACGCGGACATAGCCGTCGATCGTCACCCCGCCCTGCCCGACCGTATTGCCGACGATATCGTTGTTGAGCATCGCATCGACCTGCCACCCGCGCGCCTTTGCGGTCTCGGCGAGCAGGGTCGCGCCCCACAATCCCTGTTCCTCGCCGGAAAAGGCGACATAGACGATGTTCGCCGCAAATTTCTCTTTCGACAGGATGCGCGCCGCCTCCAGCACCAGCGCGACGCCGCTCGCGTCGTCGTTCGCGCCGGGCGCATCGCTGGTGGCGTTCATCACGTCGGTGACGCGGCTGTCGATGTGCGCACCGACGATGATGTAACGATTGGGGTCGCTGCCCTTCTGGACTCCGAGCACGTCCTCGATCACCACGCCGTCGGGCGCGCGCGGGCCGACAAAGCGCCGCGACAGCCGCTCGGTCGCGATGCACCCGCCGCACGCACGCGACAGCGATGCGAACTCGCCCGCCACCCAAGTGCGCGCTGCGCCGATCCCGCGCTTCGGGTCGGTCGCCGAGGACAGCGAGTGACGCGTGCCGAACGACACCAGCTTCTCGACCGTCGCGCGTTGCCGGGCTTGCGACGGCGCCTCGCGCGCTGCGACGGGGGTGGCGAGGAGCAGCGGGGCGGCGGCGAGCAACAGGCGATGGTTCATGCCCCGCTTGTGGCAATGGAATCACGTGCGCTCAAGCGATTGCGATCAACTCAGCCGGTCGATCGCCTCGGCCGACAATCCGCCGGGCACGATCATCAGCGGCACCGGCAGCGTGCCGACATCCGCCGCGAAATGGGCGACCAGCGCACCGGGCGCGCCGTCGGCGGCCGCCCCCAGCACCAGCGCGGCGATCTGCGGATTTTCCGCGATCATCGCGCGGATCACCTTCGGCCCGTCGCCGCTGCGCACCGTGATCGACGGATGCACCCCCGATTCCTCCAGCAACGTGCCCGCCGCGCGCGCCACCAGCCCCTCGGCATGGCGCTGCTGCTCGTCCTCGATCGTCGCCTGCACCCCGCCGAACGGGATGAACTCCTGCGGCGGCAGCAGGGCGAGGATTTCCACCCCGCCACCGGTCTTCACCGCCCGCCGCGCCGCGAAGCGCAGCGCGATCAGCGCCTCGGGCGTATCGTCGATCACGGTCAGATAGATGCGCATCAAGGCCCCCTTGTCCGCCCGGTGTATCCGCCGCGCTCGCCCGCGCCAAGCACATGGGGCAAGGCGGCGGGCTTGACCATACGGCGCGCGTCCGCAAGAGACGGGCGCCTGTCCCACGAGCCTCTCGAGGATCACGATGCCGATCGAAATCAAGATGCCTGCCCTGTCGCCGACGATGGAGGAGGGCACGCTGGCCAAATGGCTCGTGAAGGAAGGCGACACCGTCAAGGCCGGCGACATCATGGCCGAAATCGAGACCGACAAGGCGACGATGGAGTTCGAGGCGGTCGACGAGGGCGTCATCTCCAAGATCGCGGTCGCCGAAGGGTCTGACGGCGTGAAGGTCGGTACGGTCATCGCGCTGCTGCTCGCCGATGGCGAGGAAGAAGGTGAGAGCACTCCTGCCCCCGCCGCGAAGGAAAGCGAGCCCAAGCCCTCGCCCGCCGACCCGAACAAGACCGGCACCGAGGCGCAGCCCGCCAAGGAAGACGTCCGCGATCACGGCAAGCCCGCCGATCCCACGCCCGCGCCAGCGCGCCAGGACGGTGACCGCGTCAAGGCGAGCCCGCTCGCACGCCGCCTCGCCGCCGACAAGGGCGTCGACCTGTCGGGCGTGAAGGGCAGCGGCCCGAACGGCCGGATCGTCAAGGCCGATATCGACGGTGCGCAAGCAGGCAAGGCACCGGCACCGACCGCCGCGGCGAGCAGCCCAGCGCCCGCCGCGAGCGCCGCCCCCGCACCGACCCCGGCGCAGGTGCCCGATATCCCACACGAGCTGACCAAGCTCACCAACATGCGCAAGACGATTGCGCGCCGCCTGACCGAATCGAAGCAGCAGGTCCCGCACATCTACCTCACGGTCGACGTGCAGCTCGACAAGCTGCTGAAGCTGCGTGGCGAATTGAACGCCGGGCTCGAGTCGCGCGGCGTGAAGCTGTCGGTCAACGACCTGCTCATCAAGGCGCTCGCCGTTGCGTTGGTGCAGGTGCCGAAGTGCAACGTGATGTTCACCCCGGACCAGCTCGTCAGCTTCCAGCGCGCCGACATTTCGGTCGCGGTGTCCACGCCGGACGGGCTCATTACCCCGGTCATCACCGAGGCCGACACCGCCTCGCTGTCGAGCATCTCGACGCGCATGAAGGACCTCGCCGCGCGCGCCCGCGACAAGAAGCTGAGGCCGGAGGAATTCACCGGCGGCACCGCGTCGATCAGCAACATGGGTATGTTCGGGATCAAGCAGTTCGAGGCGGTCATCAACCCGCCGCAGGGCATGATCCTGGCGGTCGGCGCGGGCGAGAAGCGCCCGTGGGTGCTGGCTGACGGCACGCTCGGCGTCGCGTCGATCATGTCGGCGACGGGCAGCTTCGACCACCGCGCGATCGACGGCGCGGACGGCGCGCAGCTGATGCAAGCGTTCCGCGACCTGGTCGAGAACCCGCTGGCGATGCTCGCCTGAGGCGGGTGCGCGTGGCGCAGATGCAAATGTCGGCGGAGAAGCGCGAGATCGGATGGAGCGCGCTGTCGCTCGGCGTGACCGCGCTGGTCTTCAAGGGCGCGGCATGGAGCTATCCGCAGGGCGCCACGACGATCTGGTTGGTCGGCGGGGCGACGCTGGTCGCGGTCGGCGTGCTGGGCGCGCGCGACATCTGGCGTGTACGCCGTGAAGGAGAAACCGCATGACCGCCACGCCCCCTGATCGCGCGCCCACGATCCGCGTCACCGCGATGCCCGCCGACGCCAACGCCTATGGCGACATCTTCGGCGGCTGGCTGATGAGCCTGATGGACTCGGCCGCCGGGCTCACCGCCGCGCGCCGCTCGCGCGGGCGGGCGGTGACGATCGCGATGGACGGAATGCAGTTCCACGCGCCCGTCCATGTCGGCGACGAGGTATCGGTCTATGCGCAGATCGAGAAGATCGGGCGCACCTCGATCGCGATCCAGGTCGAAAGCTGGGCGCGCGACCGGCACGGCGAGGAATCGCGCAAGGTAACCGAAGCGCGCTTCACCTTCGTCGCGATCGACGAGGATCGCCGTCCGCGCGAAGTGCCGCCGGCGGCGTAAGAGTTTTTCGGGCCGCTGCGCCCGTGGTGACAACAAGGGCTGCGGCCCGGGAGTGGTTACATGGCTGACACCTACGACCTTATCGTTCTCGGCTCCGGCCCCGGCGGCTATGTCGCCGCGATCCGTGGCGCACAGCTCGGCCTGAAGGTCGCGATCGTCGAGCGCGAGCGGCTGGGCGGGATCTGCCTCAACTGGGGCTGCATCCCGACCAAGGCGCTGCTGCGCACGTCCGAAATCTACCATTACATGACCCATGCGGGTGATTACGGGCTCAAGGCCGAGAACATCGGCTTCGATCTCGCCAAGATCGTCGACCGCAGCCGCAAGGTTTCCGGGCAGCTCAATGCCGGCGTCAAGGGCCTGATGAAGAAGAACAAGATCACCGTGGTCGAGGGCTTCGGCTCGATCACGGCCAAGGGCAAGCTGTCGGTCAAGCAAGGCAACGGGACCGTCGATCTTGAGGCAAAGCATATCCTGGTCGCGACCGGCGCGCGCGCCCGCGACCTGCCGTTCGCCAAGGCCGACGGCAAGCGCATCTGGACCTATCGCCACGCGATGGTGCCCGAGGTGATGCCGACCAAGCTGCTGGTGATCGGGTCGGGCGCGATCGGCGTCGAGTTCGCGAGCTTCTACAACGACATGGGCGCGGACGTGACGATCGTCGAGATGCTGCCGCGCATCCTGCCGGTCGAGGATGAGGAAGTCAGCGCCTTCATGGAGAAGCGGCTGACCAAGGACGGGATCAAGATCATCACCGGCGCCGGCGTCGAGAAGATCGACACCGCGGCGGACGGCGTAAAGGCGACGATCAAGGGTAAGGACGGCAAGTCGACGACCGAAGACTATAGCCACGTCATCGTCGCGATCGGCATCGTCCCGAACACCGAGGAGATCGGGCTGGAGAAGCTGGGCGTCGCCACCGAGCGCGGCCACATCAAGGTCGACGGCTTCGGACGCACGAACGTCGAGGGCATCTATGCGATCGGCGACGTCACCGGCGCGCCGTGGCTGGCGCACAAGGCGAGCCACGAGGGCATCATCTGCGTCGAGAAGCTGGCCGGCGGCAATCCGCATCCGTTCGAGACGTGGAACATCCCCGGCTGCACCTACAGCCGCCCGCAGGTGGCGAGCGTCGGACTGACCGAGGCCAAGGCCAAGGACGCCGGCCGCGACATCAAGGTCGGCAAATTCCCCTTCATCGGCAACGGCAAGGCGATCGCGCTCGGCGAGGCCGACGGCTTCATCAAGACCGTGTTCGATGCCAAGACCGGCGAACTGCTCGGCGCGCACATGGTCGGCGCGGAAGTGACCGAGCTGATCCAGGGCTATGTCGTCGCGCGCCAGCTCGAAACCACCGAGCATGAGCTGATGGAGACGGTGTTCGCGCACCCGACGCTCAGCGAGATGATGCACGAGAGCGTCCTCGGCGCCTACGGCCGCGCGGTTCACTTCTGAGGTCAGCACGGTCGCGGCGCCCCGGACTTGATCCGGGGCCCCGCTTCCGCCGCGGTAACAAGGCTGTTGAAATGGCCGCGTCAGCTACGCACCGCCCATCCTCGACAGGTCGGTTGGAGAGTCCCGGCTGAAAACCACTTCTCGTCATTGCGAGCGTAGCGAAGCAACCCAGGGCTGGATCAAGACGCCCTGGATTGCTTCGCTACGCTCGCAATGACGGACGTTCCCCGCACGATGAGGACGAAACCGGACGACTCCACCGCGAGGCTCCATTCGCACCTGATCGCCGCCACGCTGCTCTTCGCACTATCACTCGCGCTCTTCTGGCCCGGCTATGCCGAATTCGACACGCTGCGCCAGTATGAGCAGGCCATCTCCGGGCAGGTCGACGATTGGCACCCGCCGGTCATGGCGCGGCTGTGGCAGGCGCTGTTGCCGCTCGGGCACGGCACCGCACCGCTGCTGACGCTGCAGCTCGCCGGTTATTGGCTGGGCCTCGCGCTGATCGCCGACGCGCTCGCCCGCCTGGGGCGCCCCCGCGCCGGCTGGGCGGCCCTTGCGGTGGGGCTGCTTCCGCCGCTGCTCGGCTGGCAGGGCGTCGTGCTCAAGGACGCGCAACTGGTCGGCGCCGGGCTTGCCGCTACCGGGCTGATCGCACGCTATCGCCTCCGCGATCTGCCGATACCCCCCGCGATCGCGGCCACCGCGGGCATGCTCTTCGCTTATGCCCTGCTGGTCCGCGCGAACGCGGTCTTCGCGCTCGCGCCACTGATCGTCGCGCTTTTGCCGATCGAGCGCCTTGCGGCGCGGATCGGGGCCGCGCTCGGCATCGTCGTCGCCGCGCTTGCGCTGTCGGGCGCCATCAATCACCGCGTGCTCCGCACGCAGCGCAGCGACGTCGCCACCACCCAGCCGCGCTACGACCTCGCCGGCATCGCGGCCCGCACGCCGGGCGCGGCGATCGCGGGTCTGCCCGCCGAAACCGGCGCGACGCTGCGCGCGCATCACTGCGTCACGCCCTATTTCTGGGATCCGCTCGAGGACACCCCCGCCTGCGCTGCTGCACTGATGCCGCTCAGGCGGCTTTCCACCGGCACGCTATATCGCCAGCTTGCCCGCGAGGCGCTGCGCCACCCCATTGCCTATCTCGCGCAACGCGCCGCGCATCTGAACATGACCGAGCGCTGGCTCGTCCCCATGCGCCTTCCCGGCGCGGAGCCGCCGACGGCCGGCGAACCGAACGCTTACGGTATCGCCACGCCTGGCGCAGCGGCGGGCGCGTGGCGAACGCTCGCCGGGCTCGCAACCCGGACTCCGCTCGGATGGCCGTTCGCCTGGCTCGCGGCCGCGGGCTTGCTGCTGGTCGCGGCACGGCAGGCACGTCCCGGCCCCACCCGCCGGCTGGCGCTCGGGCTGCTCGCCTCGGCGCTGGCGCTGGAGACGAGCTTCGCGGCGATCTCGATCGCGGCCGATCTGCGCTATCATCTATGGCCAATGATCGCGACGGCGCTGGCCGCGATCCTTCTGGCGCGGTCGCCGTCGCGGGGCGCGATCATGGCCGTGGCGTTGCTGCTCGTCGCGCCGGCGCTCGTCGCACGCGCGATTCTGCCCGACCCGCCGCAGGAGTATGACGCGCTGCTGCGCTGGACACCCGGCGTGGCGCTGCTGCCACGCTGAACGGATTTCCTTCGCGCGCCACGCGCCTTTTTTGGCACAGGTGCGTTGTGCCGCCTGTGAAACGGTCCGCCCGCCCCGCATGAATCGCCTCACCCCCGACGAGTCGGACGCTCGCTTCATCCGTCGCGTGCTGTGGATCGTGGTGATCGTGGCGCTGGTCGCGGCGCTTTATCTTGCGCGACACCTGCTGATCCTGGCGTTCGGATCGGTGCTGATCGCGATCGTGATCCATGCGATCGCCGAGCTTTACGCGACCCGCGCGCATCTGGGCACCAAACGCGCGATGACCGCGGCGATCCTGACGCTGCTGGGCTTCCTCGCATTGCTGTTCTGGCTGTTCGGGGTCGAATTCCGCGCGCAGGTGAACACTTTGGTGCTCGCCCTGCCGGGGCTGCTGGACCAGTTCCAGGCATATATGTCGCAAAGCCCGGTCGGCGCGAAGGTGGTCGACGCGGTGCGCGCGGCGTTTGCGGGCAGCCGGGTGGCGCAGGATATCGGCGAGATCGTCCGCGGCGCCGGACAATTGCTGCTCAACACCGTGCTGGTGCTGTTCGGGGCGATCTTCTTCGCGGTCGATCCGAAGATCTACGAGCGCGGCGTGCTTCTGCTGGTGCCGCCATCGCGCCGCGCCGCGATGGAAGATGCGCTGGGGGATGTCGGCTCCACGCTGCTGCTGTGGCTGCGCGCGCAATTGATCCAGATGACCGCGATGGGGACGATGGTCGGGCTCGGGCTATGGGCGGCAGGTGTCCCCTCCCCTGCGATGCTGGGGCTGCTGACCGGGCTCAGCGAGTTTATCCCCTATGTCGGCCCGGTGGCGGCGATGCTGCCCGCGCTGGGGCTCGCCGCGACGGCGGGCACCGATCAATTGCTGTGGGCGCTGGGCGTGTTCGCGGCGGTGCGAATCATCCAGACCAATTTCGTGACGCCGTTCGTCACCAGCCGAGTCGTTGCGATCCCGCCGGCGCTCAGCCTGTTCGCGATCATCGGCACCGGCGCAGTGTTCGGCTTGTTCGGGCTGTTCTTTTCGGGCGGCATTCTGGTCGTCAGCTTCACGCTGGTGCGCAGCCTGTATCTGCGCGAAATGCTCGGCGAAGACATTCCTCGCTCGCGCGAGCGCACGCTTTTCACAGCGATGGGGACACCGCGTGAACCGAACGTCGACAAGCAAAGTGAAAAAAGGGAACACTCAATTTAAGTGGCAGTTAACCTTTATGCTTCAGAGGCAGTTTGGTAAACGAACCAGACAGGCGTGGCCGGCGACGGCATTTCGCCACCGACAACCGGGGAATTGCCGATGCGCGTGCTGCTGATCGAGGACGAGCCGACCACCGCCAAGGCCATCGAGTTGATGCTGTCGACCGAAGGCTTCAACGTCTACAATACTGATCTAGGTGAAGAAGGCCTCGATCTGGGCAAGCTCTACGATTACGACATCATCCTTCTGGACCTGAACCTGCCCGACATGCATGGTTACGACGTGCTCAAGAAGCTGCGCGTCGCCCGGGTCCAGACCCCGGTGTTGATCCTCAGCGGCATCAACGAAATGGATTCAAAGGTGCGCAGCTTCGGCTTCGGCGCCGACGATTACGTCACCAAGCCGTTCCACCGCGAAGAACTGATCGCGCGCATCCACGCCGTCGT
>NZ_CAXIAM010000060.1:0-18958 GCF_964021865.1 uncultured Sphingomonas sp. | reverse complement strand
GCCGCACCTGGTACAGGACGACGCTCGGAGCGGACGAGGGCAGGTACAGCTTCCGGCGCTGGGACGGGCGGGTGCCGCTGAGACGCGGGCCTAACCCCATCATGGTGCGCTGCTGGAACACCAACGGTGTCGCTCAGCCGATGAAGCCGATCTGGAATCCCGGCGGGTTCATGCGCGGCAACATTGAAACCACCACCATCATCGCGGCCTGAGGAGCGAGCAAATCATGAAGACTCCGTCTCCCGGCATGATGGCTGCTGGCCTGATCGGCCTGACCGGCATCATCCTCGTCTCGATCGGCGCGCCGAGCAGCCGCAAGGCGCCCGTTCCGATCTCCGAGATGTCTGAGCCGGCACCGGCCGCCAGCGTGTCAGCGCGCGGCTTCTCGCTTGCCTCGACCAGCGTCGACCTGCCGGCCGACGACGCGACCTACCCCGACGGTCCGCACGCCGACGTCATCAATGCCAATTGCACCTCGTGCCACTCAGCCAGCATGGCGCTGACCCAGCCTGCGCTATCGGCGGATCAGTGGAAGGCGACCGTCACCAAGATGCGTGAGGTGTATAAGGCGCCAGTGGCCGAGAAGGACGTCGATGCGATCGTTGCTTATCTCACCGCTATGCCGAGCCAGAAGGTGGCACCCGCGACCGGCAAGGCGCAGGACCCGGACCCCAAAGTGGCTCCTGATGTCTCAGGTGGAACCGGCTAACCGATCTACTTCCATAATCCCGAAATACCATCCCAATCGGGACGGTGTCGGAGCCGTCCGGTTGTGACACTGCCCCCCGCCTTCGCTTTTCCGCGGGTTTATAGGTGTCATAACCCTGCATCGAAGCGCGTCAGACGCCGAACTGAATCACTTGGGATCAGCAGCAGGTGCAGAAGTCGTTCCGGCACCTTTCGCTCTGTCCAGGGCCGTCACCCGCTTGACCTGCGCGATGCTGCATCCGGCAAGCTCCGCGGTTTTCGCGATGCTCATGCCCGCCTCGCGCAGACCTACGATGCGTCGATGGTGGGCGAGATCCGGCTTGCGGCCGGTGTAACGCCCCGCCCTCTTCGCAACTTCGATGCCCTCGCGCTGCCGCTCGCGCCGGGTCTCATAGTCATCCCGAGCCGTCTGCAGCGCGACGCGCAACAGCATGTCCTGCACCGCCTCGAGCACGATTCGCGCCACGCCGGCGCTGTCGGCTACTAAGTCAGACAGGTCCACGATGCCCGGCACCGCCAACTGCGCCCCTCTGCCCCGGATCGTCTCCACCAGAAGCTCTGCCTCCGGCAGAGGCAGGCGGCTGATGCGGTCGATCTTCTCGGCCACCACCACCTCGCCCGGCTGCAGGTCCGCCACCATGCGCAGCAGCTCGGATCGGTCGGGCCGCGCGCCTGATGCCTTTTCCCGGTAGACCGCCGCAATGTAGAAGCCTGCCGCCCGCGCGCCCGCCACGATGCTCTCCTGACGTGTCAGGTCCTGCTCGTCCGTGCTCACACGCAGGTAAACCCGCGCCGCCTTCATCTCGATGCCTGCCATTTGCTCGTCACTTCAGCCCGGCCTTCTTGGGTATACCCAGATGAGCTAGCGGCCAATTGGAGACATACGAGCTTGTCCGAGCCAGGAACAAATAAGGACTACGGCGCTGCTCATCATGAACGACGGAGATTGTTATTCAGGATTGATCGCAATGTTTTCGGGGTAAGGCGGGTGCCCGCCAGTCCATATTTATAGATCCATCTGCGGAAAAGACCCACTTGCAGCCATTCGGCGGATGAAGCGCGGTCGCCAACTTCGGTCACTTGTTCATCGGAGCCTTGCGTCGGCGCCTCCGGTTCAAAGATCCGGATTGCGCTGAGGAGTAATTTGCCACCAAGGGGCTTCCGGGTGCAAATAAGGGTGAGTGGTAGGGAGGTGTTATGCGCCGCAGTCCGCTTGTCGTTGCGCTCGTCCTCGCGTCGATCCTGACATCCTCGTTAGCTGCGAAGCAGAACGAGCATGACAGCCGCGAAGCGGCGTTGGCGACGCTAGACCTTCAGCAGCAAGATTTTGGTCGCTAAGGCCGACGCGGACGGCTTGGCCGCGCTATCGTCGCCGGCGCTTACGATCAACGCTCCAACCGGCCGTATCCTCACCCGAGACCAGTTCATCGCCATGATGCGAAGCGGGCAAATTGGAGCCGAGGACTTCGAGCGCACGGTAGAGAGCGTCACCGTGAGCGGCGACACGGGGGTGATCATGGGCAACGAGGTTTTCACGCCGACGGCTCAGAGCGAATTGGGACGGACCTACGGCGCCGTTCCACTCAGGCGCCGATACACCAACATCTATGTCCGCGAGGGACACGCCTAGCGGTGGCTCGCCCGGCACGCGAACGTCATCCGACGAAATGAATGGACACACAACCGGACATTCGACGGATGATAACAGCGGACGTGAAGACGTCGCTTGGCACGAGATGTTGCTCGGCGAGGATCTCAACGACGACAGCATCCGTTTCCTCGTGTTGCTGCGTAGCGTTGGAAGGCCACGTATTCTCCGTGATCATTGTAGCCAGCGAAGATGCGAGCCAGACCTCGGCAGAGCGACATGCCTGACTTCATTACGGGTGTGCTGTACTGCTTTCAGCGATCCTAAAAAATAAGAAGCCGCCAGCCTCGCGGCCAGCGGCTTCCTTGCGCCTAACTGTGGAAGTTAGGAGGTGTAGGTGATCTTCATTCCGCACCGGCGACGATAACGCGCCACACCTGCAACCATGCTGAAGCCTATCAACATCATCGCCCATGTCGCAGGCTCGGGAACGGACGGCGTGAGCGCCAGGCTCACGCCGTCGAGCAGGACCATTGGCTGCGCATAGGCAGGTGAACCCGCCGCCTGGAAGCTCAGGACGTCGGAGCCACCCCGATAGGTGAAGCTGTAGACGGCGGTCGTCCAGCCGCCGAACCCGGCTGCGGCGACGTTGGCCGTCGGCGTCGCGTAGGTCTGGCCATCGATCATCGCCGATATCGAGGCGCGGTACGCGGCTTCATTCGATCCGTAGAGCGACTTGCTCTCCGCCGCCGCCCACGAGAAGCTGAGATCGTAGGACTGGCCAACGGTGAGCCCGTCGATCTTCTGCGACAATGTGCCGACCGAGGTAACGTAGTCGGCGGCGGCCATCACCAGATAACTGCCGCCTTGGCTGCTCGTGCCGTCCCAAGACGTCGTGCCGAAAAGATATCTGTTAGTCGTGTCGTAAGCATAGTTGTAACCGCGACTGACGCCGTTGTCGGTGAAGAACAATCCAGGATAGCCATTTCCGTTGATCCGCGGCGCATACCAGCTCGTCGCCGACGTCACGTTAGTGCCAGTCGTTAGCTGAGACCCGTTGCCATTGATGACGACCTGTCCAAAGCCGTTCGTCAGATCCTCGAAGTTGCCGTTCTTGACGAGATTGGCAGTCTGGCCCTCAGCGTGTGTGGCCCCGATCGCTACAACGCCGACGAGCAGCGCACGGCGCACGGCCAGTCCCACGATCTTCATGCTGATAGTCTCCCCCGATCCAGCGCTAGCCGGTTTATGACCGATCGATATCGCAGCGGGTGAAACGCGTCCACAGGCCATCCGTCCAAGGAAAAGAGGCAATCCGTCCAATGTCTCGTTGTGGGAGACGCTGTCTGTCTCAGAGCGGCCCAACTTTCACATCAAAGCGGGCAAGCCGCGCCTCCACCATGAGACGGAACGCGTTCTTCCTTGTAGGTTTGTCAGTCGGTGAGATGGCGTTCTAGGTTTGATGGTTGTGGACGCAGGCGACTTCTGGAGCGTCTTCATCTGCCGGAACCTGAGCATCGCCGCTCTCGTCGTCGGAACGGCAGGTGACTGTTCTCTACCCGGTTGTTGGCCAGCAACCGATCTCCTGGCGATCACGGCAGCCCTGCTCGTTCATCGCGGCACGGCAGCTGCGCAGACCATCGGTGATGGGTCATTCGTCCTCGTCATCAGCCCTCTAGCCCGCCTGCCACGTTGGTTTGACGGAGCCGGACGGGCAACTCAGCAGCCACCCCATGGGAAAGCAGTGGCCGCGCAGCCCGTTCCGCGATAGCGACCGACACATGGCGGCAGATCGACAGCGCATCCGATCCGTGGCGATCCTGGGTGGCGGCACCGCGGGGTGGATGACCGCCACCGCGCTGGCACGGACCTTCGGCGCCGGTCTCGCGATCACCCTGCTCGAATCGGAGGAGATCGGCACGGTCGGCGTCGGCGAGGCGACCATTCCGACGATCCATTGGTTCAACGAACTTATCGGGCTGGACGAGGCCGCGTTCCTGCGCGCCACCAAGGCGACGTTCAAGCTGGGGATCGAGTTCGTCGACTGGACTCGCCCTGGCCACCGCTACTTCCATCCGTTCGGCGAATACGGCGCGAGGTTGCCCGGCGTGGCATTCCACCAGCGTTGGCTGAAGGCGCGCGCCGACGGTGCCGAGATGCCGCTTTCGGCTCTCTCGCTGGCGGCCGCGGCGGCGAGCGGCAACCGGTTCGCCAAGCCGGTCGCGGACAGCCGATCGATCCTGTCGACGCTCGGCTATGCTTATCATTTCGACGCCGCACTTTATGCCCGCCACCTGCGCGGGATCGCCGAGGAAGCGGGCGTGCGGCGGGTCGAGGGCAAGCTCGGCCAGGTCGCGCGCGATCCCGTAACCGGCCATGTCGCCGCGCTGACCACCGAGCGCGGCGAACGGATCGCGGCGGACCTGTTCGTCGACTGTTCCGGGTTCCGCTCGCTGCTGATCGAGGACGCGATGGCGGCGGGGTTCGACGATTGGTCGCACTGGCTGCCCTGCGACCGCGCGGTCGCCGTGCCCTGCGCGCGGGTGGCAGAGACCACGCCCTATACCCGCTCCACCGCGCGTGCGGCGGGCTGGCAGTGGCGTATCCCGCTGCAGCACCGCACCGGCAACGGCTATGTCTATTGCAGCCGCTTCGCCAGCGACGACGAGGCGGCGGCGACGTTGCTTGCCCATCTCGACGGCGAACCGCTGGGCGAGCCGCGCATGCTGCGCTTCACCGCCGGCGCACGGCGCCGGGCGTGGATTGGCAACGTCGTCGCGATCGGCCTGGCGTCGGGGTTCCTGGAGCCGCTGGAATCGACCAGCATCCACCTCATCCAGAGCGGCATCGCCAAGCTGCTGACCCTGTTCCCGAACCGCGACATGGATCCGACCCTCGCCGAACGGTATAACGCGCTGCTCGCGGCCGACATGGACAATATCAAGGATTTCCTGATCCTCCACTATCACGCGACGACGGGGCGGGACGATCCGCTCTGGGCCGAGGTGCGCGCGATGCCGCTGCCCGACACCCTCGTCGCCCGCGAAGAGCTCTACCGCCGCTCGGGGCGGCTGATGCTGGGCGCCGAGGAGTTGTTTCGCGAGGCGAGTTGGCACGCGGTCCTGAACGGTCAGGGCATCGCCGCGGCGGATTACAACCCGCTCGCCGATGCCCTCGACCCCGCCACCAACCGCGCACAGGTCGATCAGATCGCCGCACTGATCGCGCGTGCGGCGCCGACGCTGCCGGGGCATGACGCGGCGCTCGCCACGGCGATGGGGCAAGGCACGTGATCGGACCCACGGTGATCGCACGCCGGATCGGCACCGAACAGCAACCGATCGCGATCGTGGACGGCTTCCATCCCGATCCCGACGCGCTGCGCGGCCATGCCGCCTCCCTTTCCTTCACCGCCGGGCGCAACCATTATCCCGGCATTCGCGCACCGCTGCCCGACGATTATTTCCGGCAGGTCCGTGTGCCGCTGATGGCGGTGCTGCGCGAGGTGTTCGGCGCGGCGCGGATCGACCTGCTCGACGCCAGCTACGCGATCGTGACCACGCCGCCTGCGCAGCTGGAATCCACCCAACGCTTGCCGCACGTCGACGCGACCGAGGCGGGGCGGATCGCGCTGGTTCATTATCTGTCGCCCGAGGGGGGAGACGGTACCGCCTTCTTCCGACACCGCACCACCGGGTTCGAGCGCGTCGATGCCGGTCGTGCGCCAGATTATTACGCGCGGCTCAACGCGGAACTGGTCGAGCACGGCCCGCCTCCGCCCGCCTATATTGACCGCTCGACTCCGCTGTTCGAACGGGTCGCCACGGTCGAGGCACGTTATAACCGGGCCGTGATCTATCGCAGCGCCCTGCTCCACAGCGGCGCGATCGCCGCCGGTGCGCCGCTCTCGCCCGATCCCGCGACCGGGCGGCTGACCGTCACCGCTTTTCTGGCGACCGCGTGACCGCAGCGGGCGGCTGCACCGCGAGGTAGACGGTGCTCCACAGCTGGGCGGCGTTCGACTCGTCGACGTCCTGCTTGCCGGCGCCGAACGGCACGACCCGGTAGCGGCCTTTCTCGAACGCCCAGGACCAGAGTTCGGAGCTGCGCGTCGCCCGTGTCGCTTCGATCGCGCGCCACAGCACCGCCTGTGCCTTGACCAGCACCTGGCGGGTGGCGGGTGGCAGGTCGGTTCGGCGCAGCTGCCGCTCCAGTCCAGCCGCGAACAAGGCCTGCTGCCACGACCAGACCACCGCGCCGTGATAGGCCGCCGGGGTGAAGCGTGCCTGCACCTCGGGCGTGGCGAGTGCGGGATTGGCGACCAGCAGCCCGACATCGGTCATCAATCCGGCCGGAAATGGTCGCATCAGCGCCTCGACATAGGTCGCCAGGTCTGCGGGCGCGGGATCGTCGAACAGTAGCGCAAAGCCCTCGTCCGAGTTGAGGATCGGCACGGGCCGACCCTGATCGTCCAGCGACAGCGCGTGATAGACCAGCGGGCGATCGTCCAGCGCGGCGATCGCGGGGGCCGCAGGGACGCCGAGTGTCGCGGCATAGGCGCTGATCCGCGGTGCCGCCGCGGCTGCGGAAACCGTGACCTTGAACAAATTGGGTGCGCGCGTCCGCCAGACCCGTGCCGCCGACCTCGCGCGGTCCAGCGCGGCGCGGTCGGCGGCGCCCAGATACGCATCGAGCAGCCCCGCCCGGCGCAGCCGGACGACGGCGTCGAGCGCGGCCGGCACCAGCGCCGCGTTGACGTCGTACGCGTAGCGCCCGCGCCCCAGCCCCTCCTCGCTGTCGCGCCACTCGCCGGTCAGCCGGCCGGGCTTGATTGCGATCAGCCGCTGCCACCCCGGAGCCGCCGCAAAGGGACCGGCTTGGCCGAGCACGAAGCGAAGGTTGCGGACCAGCAGCGCACCCGCCACTTCGCGCTGGCCCGGCCGACCCTCACTGGCGACCGGCCGGGCAAGGAAGGCGCGTGCCGCGGCCGGCGCCGCATGGTCGAGCAGATAGGTCGCCGCAACCGGTGCCAGCATATAGTCGTCGTCGACCATGCCGTAATCCAGCGTCGCGGCAGTACCGCCCGGCTGATCGTGCTGACGACGGTCGATCAGCGCGAACTCGCCGATCCCCTCCTCGTGCGCGACCTCTCCCGCCTCGTTCAGGCGGGCCAGAACCGCGCCAAGTCCGGCTTCGACCGCCGGGCCGCGCAATACAGGCATCAGCAGCCGCACCGCCATCAGCGTGTCGCGTCCGAAATAGGTGTCGAACCGCCACGACCCGGCCAAGAATTTCTCACGATAGCTGAGGAAACGCAGCGCGTTGCGCGCCCCCGCATCGTCGGCAGCGCGGTCGTTCAGCAATTCGGCCCGGGTCAGCCCGGTCAGCGGCGCCTCGCCACTCGCCGCGACGATGCGCAGGCGGATGCGCCCGTCGGCGCCGGCGACGATCGCCTGGCCATCGATCCGGCCGTTCAGCACCTCCACCGCCAGCCGATAGCCGGGTGCCCCGTCGATCCGGTCGCGGGCGAACACGATCGTCCGCCCCTCTAAGCGCATCGGCGCCGCGACGTCTGGCGGGAACCGGCCGACCGATTGATAGTCGCGCAGGAAGCGCACGTTGGACAGCACCGCCTGCCGGATCTCCAGCCGCGGCGCGTCGAGCGAGGCCGTCGTCGCCAGGCCATAGAGCGGGCGCCCCTTCGCATCGGCGAGCGTCGTCGGCCGAGGGGCCTGTTCCAGCCGCCACGTCGTGGGTCGTGCCAGCGGTGCGAACCAGAGGCCGACACCGCTATTGCCCGCCGGGAATGCAACCAGGATGCGCGGATCGCTGCCGTTGCGCAGCAACAGGTGCGCGGCAACCTGGCCGTCACGGACGAACGCGTTGAGATTCTGTCCCTCGACCAGCCGATAGGCGAGTTCGGGCGGTTTGCCTGCACTGCGCTGCGCCAGCCCCGCGCCACCTGTGGCGAGCAGCAGCGCCCCCGCGCCGATCATCCGTGCGTACCGGGCCATCATCCTCTCCTCGCAGCAAAAGGGGCGCGGCAGCCATCGAGCCGCCGCGCCCCGCCAAGTCAACCGCGTCCCGGTCAGAAGCGGAGCGTGATCGATCCGCCATAGGTCGTGCCGACGATACCGCGGGCGTAGAAATAGCCGTCGGTGATCGCCTGGGTCTGGCCCTGGCGGGGATTGCCCTCGGTCAGGCCGACCACGTCGAACAGGTTGTCGACGTTGAAATTGGCGTCCAGTCGCTCGCTCAGGTGCAGGGTCACGCCCAGGCTGGTCACGCCATAGCTGGGCAGCGCGACGCCGTTACCGTTGTCGGCAAAGATGCGACCGACATATTTGTATCGGCCGTACACCTCGCCCATCCCGCCCGGCAGCTTCACCGCGGGGGTGATGGTGAACAGCTTGGCGGGTGTCCGCTCGGGCCGGTTGCCTTCGTAACCCGATCCCTGATCGACTCCGTCGAGCTGCAGGTTCAACAGCTTAGGCTGCTGGAACACCCCCTGAAAATCGACCGAGAACCAGTCGATCGGCCGCACCTGGAAATCCAGCTCGATACCCTTGGTGCGCAGGTCGGCGTTCAGATTGACCTGCTGCGAAGGATTGGACGGATTGGAGAAGTTGTAGTTCTGGTTGTCGAACTCGGTACGGAAGACGGTCGCCGAGCCCGAGAACAGGCGGCCATGTTGATACCGGACGCCCGCTTCGTAGAGCTTGATCGTGGTGATCGCATCGACGTTGTTGGTCTGGAAGCCGTCGGCATAGCGGGCATAGACCGCGAAGCTGGGCGTGATGAGGTAGTTGGCGCCGACCGTCCACGCCGCCTTCTGCCGCGTCGCCCGGCGGGTGGCGAAGGTGCCGTCGAAGGTCGCGCCGACCGTGCGGACCACGCCGACGGTGCCAGCGGGCACCGCCTGGTTGGTCGCCGCCTGGTTACCATCCAGCGCGGTCGCCCGGTCGCTTTCCCAACGGATGCCGCCGTCGATGCGCAGGTCGCCGAACGCGACCTCGTCATTGGCGTAGAGCGACACGGTCGAGTCCCGACGCTCGCGGATGCCTGCGCCCCAGTCACCATAGGAGACCAGGCCGTTGTCGGACAGCGTACCGATGACGTTGTTGTTCGCGTCGAGCGCGACCACGTCATAGATGTCGCTGTTGGTACGCACGTCGTTGACGACGCTGGCAGTTGCCGACTGGTCCTGCTTGCGCGTGACCTTGTAGTACATGACGCCCGCGGTCAGCGAATTCTTGATGCTGCCGGTGTCGAACTCCCAACGGCCACCGGCGTTCAGGCCGAAATCACGACCGTCGATATAGTCGTGGTTCAGCGTCGTCCGCTGGAGGAAGCCGTTGCCGTTCAGGGCGTTCAGCGCGTCGGTCTGGTTCGAGCCGAGCACCACGCCGGTACGCAGGTTCTTGATCCCGAACCGCGCCGTCGCGGGATATGTGGCGAAGCCCGCCCGCAGCAGGTCGATGATCGGCGACACTGCAGGGTTTGGCGTCAGATAGTTGACGGCGCTGGTCAGGCCGGCATTGCCGGTGCCGGACCCGGGGAACAGGCCATTGAAGTCATACGAATATTTCAGATAGCGCGCCTTGGCGAACAGGCTGAAATCGTCGGTCACGGGCTTGTCGATGTCCAGCCGGATCTGCGCGGTCTTTGCCCTCACGCCGTCGCGGTAACGGAACTCGCGAAAGCCGCTGGAATGCGCGTTGGTCGATACCGGCACGGCGATATTGGCAAAGGCGTCGCCGCCGACATTGCCGAACTGGGTGTCCAGGCTGGGAATGCTGCGAGGTTTGCCGTCGGTGAAGCGGTATGGCTGGTCCGCGTAATAGGCGTTCTCCATGTTGCCGCCTTTGGCCGACAGCGTGATCGAGCCGCCATCGTCGAACCGATACTGAAGCATGCCCTTCAGGCGCCAGCCGGCATAGTCGAACGGGTTGTCACGCACGCCGGGGCTCGACTGGACATAGCCGCCGACGTTGAACGCCAGCTTGTCGGTGATCGGCTGCGAGTAATAGAAGTCGCCGCGCTTCATGCCGTAGTTGTAGGCGGTTACCCGCGCCATCCCCTCGGCCTCGTTGAAATTGGGCCGCTTGGAGATGAAGTTGATCGTCGCGCCTGCACCGTTGACGGTCAGCACGCCCGACGAGCCGCCCTTCACCGCTTCCAGCCGGTCGATCGTCAGGTCCTGGTCGAAGAAGAAATCGGCACCGCCGCCACCGTAGAGGATCGGCATGCCATCCTCTTCCAGCTGGATGAAGCGCTGACCGCCGCCCTGCAGGCCGCGCACCGAATAGTTGTTCGAGATCTGGCCGGCCGTTCCCTCGACGAAGATGCCGGGCACCAGCTCCAGCATGTCCGCGGTCGAGCGCGGTGCCTTGCGGTCGATCGCGGCGCGATCGGCATAGGTGATGTCGGCCGACGCGGTGATGAGCGGGCGGTTGCGCGTGGTCTGGCCCGTGACGACGATGTCCTGCAGGTCGTCGTTGCCGTTGCCCGAGGAGTCGGCAGTCGCCGGCGGCGCGCTGGCGGTCGGCTGGTCGCCGGGGACGGTCTGCGCGAACGCAGGCATGGCGACGAGTGCGGCGGCGCTCGCCAAAAGGGCAGCGCGGGCACGGACGGAATAGGACATTATGATTCCCCTCAGTGGTCGCGGTTCGTTGTGGTGCCGCGACGCTTCGAAACGATGTAACCGATTTCAATCGCGCTGAAAATTCTTTCCGAAGGCGCCCGTCCACGAATCCCGTCAGCTGTGGCCAGAACGCAACGCTTGCTATTCCAGCACCGTCACCGTCATTCTGAATGGGATTGGCAGGAGGTAATTGATGTCGGCGGACGACGCTCGCCCCTTCCCGTTCGATGCGTCGCTGGGGCGCCGCGATCTGCTGGCCGCGATCGGTGGTGGCGCGATGGCCGTGTTGCCCGCGCCTTCCCAGGCGGCACAGGCGCGAATCGACGATCTGCTGGCACGGATGACCATCGCGGAAAAGGCGGGCCAGCTCAGCTGCTTCAACGATGAAATCCGGCCGGTCGGCGCGGTGTTCAATCCGGTAATTGACCCGCGCGGCGCAGAGGCGATGCTGACCGACATCCGCGCCGGGCACGTCGGGATGCTGTTCAACGGCTATGGCGTCGCCGGAGCCCGCCGGGCGCAGCAGGCGGCGCTGGCGAGCCGTCTCGCCATCCCGCTGGTGTTCGCGGCCGACGTGATCCATGGCGCACGCACGATCTTCCCGATCCCGCTGGCCGAGGCGGCGGCGTTCGATCCCGATCTGTCAGAACGCGCGGCGCGGGCGGTCGCGCGTGAGGCGAGTGCGGGCGGCCTGCACTGGACCTTCGCCCCCGTCGTCGACGTCGCGCGGGACCAGCGCTGGGGGCGGGTCGCCGAGGGCGCGGGCGAGGACGTGTATCTCAACCGCCTGCTCGCCGCCGCGCGCGTCCGCGGGTTCCAGGGCGGCGACCTGCGCCGCGCCGACAGCCTGCTCGCCACCCCCAAGCATTTCGCCGGTTACGGGGCGGTACGCGGCGGCATGGAATATGCCGCGGTCGACATGAGCGAGGCGGAGCTGCGCGAGACATTCCTGCCGCCGTTCGCCGCCGCCTTCGCGGCCGGTGCCGGCGCGACGATCGCCTCCTTCACCGACTTCAACGGCGTGCCCGCCACGGCCAATCGCTGGCTGCTGACCGACATGCTGCGCGGGGAACTCGGCTTTCGCGGAGTCTGCGTGTCGGATTACGACGCCGACCGCGAGCTGATCGCCCATGGCATCGCCGCGGACGAAGCCGATGCGGCGCGGCTCGCGATCCTCGCCGGCATCGACGTGTCGATGCAGAGCGGGCTCTACAATCGCCACCTGCCCACCCTGGTTGCGGCCGGCCGCGTGCCGATCGAGGCGGTCGATCGTGCGGTGCGTCGGGTCCTCGCGCTGAAGGAAGCGCTGGGCGTGTTCGACGATCCGTATCGCTCGCTCGACACTCGCGCCGAACGGCGCGAAACGGCGAGCGCCGCCGTCCGCACGACCGCGCGAGAGGTCGCGACCCGCAGCATCGTCCTGCTGCGCAACGCGGGGTCGCTGCTGCCCCTGCCCCGCAGCGGCAAGCGACTGGCGCTGATCGGCCCATTCGGGGCGGACCGCGCCAATCTGAACGGACCCTGGTCCTTTGCCGGCGATCCGATGGCCGGCATCGACCTCGCCACCGGCATCCGCGGCGCACTGAAGGAGCCCGATCTACTGTCGGTCGAGCCGGGCAGCGGCATTGAGGCGGCACTGCCGGGCGGTGTCGACCGTGCCGTGGCCGCCGCACGCGCCGCGGACGTCGTGCTGCTCGCGGTCGGCGAGTCGGGCGACATGTCCGGTGAGGGTAACAGCCGCGTCGCCATTACCGTGCCTGCGGCTCAGCAGGCGCTCGCCGAGGCGGTCGCAGCGACCGGCACCCCGGTCGTCGTCCTGCTGCGCCACGGCCGGGCGCTGGCGCTGGAGGGGGCCGTCCGCGATGCTCCGGCGATCCTGGCGACCTGGTTCCTGGGCGAGCAGACCGGCCCCGCCGTGGCCGCGATCCTGTTCGGTGACCGTGAACCGACCGGACGCCTGCCGATTAGCTTCCCCTTCGCGACCGGGCAGGAGCCCTGGTCCTATGATCGGCGCAGCACCGGCCGTCCGGCGCCCGACAACGACCCGATGGCCGCGGGACGCAGTCACTGGCGTGACGCGCCCGATCGCGCGCTGTTCCCGTTCGGCAGCGGCCGGGGCTATACCTCGTTCGACCTGGCCGATCTGACCGCGCCGGCCGCCATCGCCGCAGGACAGCCGGTGGCGATCGAGGTGACGGTGACCAACGTCGGCGTACGAACGGGCGAAGCGCTGGTCCGCGTCGACATCCACGATCGCGTCGCCAGCCGCACCCGCCCGGTGCGGCAGATGAAGGCGTTTCGCCGCGTCACGCTCGCGTCGAAACGATCCACGCGGATCGCGCTGACGATCGCCGCCGAAGACCTGGCGCTTGTAGCAGTCGATGGCCGCTGGCAGATCGAGCCCGGCTGGTTCGATCTGTTGGTCACTGCCGACGCGGCCGAGCTACGCGGCGCCTTCAAGATCGTCGCGCCGTGAAGGACCCCGGTGCTGCCAGATCACGAGGCAGCCGCGCAGTCCTGACAGCATCGCCTCCGTGGGTGCTGTCAGTCTAACGCGAACTGCTGTCCACAGGATGCTCTTCGGTCTTTGAGGACGACAGCCTAGCTTGCAAGAAAAGGATCTGCCACTCTGCCACTCTGCCACTCTGCCACTCTGCCAGTGCGACGGAGCGTCGTTCCTTGTAGGTCTTGCAGTCGGTAAGGTGGCGTTCCAGGCTAAAGTGGGTGTGGACGTTAGCGTGGACAGAAGCGAACTTCTGTAGCGTCTTCGTCTGCCTGAACCTCACCATCGCCCCCTCTCGTCGTTGGAACGGCAGGTGAGGCTAAACGCGGAACTGGTGGATGTCCGGGGTTGGGGCGCAAAGCTGCCAGCTGCGTGAACCTGAACGAAGGGCGGCTTATTTACGCGGCTCACCCAAAAGCGGACGTGCCGCTTTCCACCAAAACTAGAAAGCGTAGGGGCTGCTTTTGAGCCAGCAACTTATTCACCCAACAGCCAGACCGCCGCAGCTCAACCAGCCGTTTCCGCATCCTTGATCGTCGCCATCTCTGTCGAAGCGGCCTTCGATCGGTGTAGCGCGGTGATGCGCTTGACTTGGGCGATACTGCATCCCGCTAATTCGGCTGTCTTGGCGATGCTCATGCCAGCCTCACGCAGACCGATGATGCGACGGTGATGAGCCAGATCTGGTTTGCGACCGGTGTAGCGCCCTGCCCGCTTTGCCAGCTCTATCCCTTCGCGCTGCCGCTCCCGCCGGGTCTCATAATCGTCTCGCGCGGTCTGAAGCGCGACGCGCAGTAGCATTTCCTGGACCGCCTCCAGCACGATCCGCGCGACCCCGGCGCTGTCAGCGACCAAGTCCGTCAGATCGACGATCCCCGGCACCGCGAGCCGCGCGCCTCGCGAGCGAATAGCCGCAACAAGGAGCTCAGCCTCCGTGAGCGGAAGTCGGCTGATCCTGTCGATCTTCTCCGCGACCACTACCTCCCCCGGCTGCAGGTCCGCTATCATGCGCAACAGCTCCGGCCGGTCGGGGCGCGCGCCAGACGCCTTCTCGCGGTAGACCGCTGCGACGTAATAGCCCGCCGCGCGCGCGCCCGCGGCGATCGCCTCCTGCCGTGTCAGGTCCTGCTCGTCGGTGCTGACACGTAGGTAGACCCGCGCTGCACGGATCAGATGTGGATTGCCGTCGTTCGTCATAGCCAAACTGCATATACCCTTGTGAGCCAGTCATGCAGCAGTTGGCTCAGAACAGCAACTACCGGTCCTACGTAGCCTAGCTAAGCGGACCGGGTCTAAGTAGCTGCTCCATCATCGATGAACGCTCGTTCGGTGATCGGCCGTGTATCGATCCCTGCCTCCACGCTGGCGTCAGACTTTGCTCTCCGGTATAAGACCGTTGGACAGGTCTGAGCAGCGGGTTCGGTGCAGATGGAAGCACAGAGGGTCAAGATCGTGGACGGTGGTAAGCTCGTGATCCCGGCGGCAATGCGCCGTGAGCTCGGGATCACCACGGGTGACACCGTTCTCGTCGATGTGGACGATGGCGAGTTGCGGGTACGTTCCGTACCTAAGGCACTTGAGCGCGCTCGCGCGATCCTGCGCAAGTATGTGCCCGAAGGCGTCGGCTTGGCTGACGAGCTGATCGCGGAGCGTCGGCGTGAGGCGGAGCGTGAGTAGCAAAGTCGTACTCGACGCTTCCGCCCTGCTCTGCCTTCTGAACGATGAACCCGGGGCTGATCGGGTAGTCGACGTCCTGACCCGCAGCATCATCGGAACAGCCAACCTCGCAGAGGTCGTCTCCAAGCTACGGGACCGGGGATTGTCGCTCGACGAGGTGCGTGAGGCGCTCGGCGGGCTCCACCTCGACGTTCGGCCGCTCTCTCCCGCCCAGGCGCTTATTATAGGCGACTTGCGGCCAGCAACGAAGGCGCTTGGCCTATCGCTTGGCGACCGGGCGTGCCTTGCGTTGGCAATCGACCTGCAGGCTGAGATGTTCACGACGGACGGACCTCTGGCGAGCGCGGATGCCGGCATCACCATCACCAATGTGCGATCGCGGTAGTCGCGCATTCGTGCTTTTGGGTGCGGCGAACCGATGGGTGCGCAGAAAGGGTCTATGTGACTGAAAGGCAGCGGGTAAGTGCTCAATCTCGAGCGGTCTGCTCAATAGCGGCCTTCGGCGGGCTTACGATGCAAACTGACGTAGTTAGGGCCCGCCCAGCGGCGCTTGATCGAACTTCTGTGTTCCCTATCCGTTCTTTTGACGGTACAGTAGGCTTAGTGCGGGCAGGACCGGTGAGCCATGGCTGACACCGAAATCGAATGGACGGATGCCACCTGGAACCCGGTCGCCGGATGCTCGATCGTGAGCGCCGGATGCAGCCATTGCTACGCAATGGAGATGGCCCGTCGTCTCGAGGCGATGGGCGTCGGCAAGTACGCAGGACTTACACGGCGTAGTGGTCGCCGTACCATCTGGCAGGGCTTGGTGCGCGAGGACCAGGCCGCGCTGACGATCCCCCACCGATGGAGAAAACCCCGCAAAATCTTCGTGAACTCGATGAGCGACCTGTTTCACGAGGGCGTCAGCGACGCGTTCATTCAAGCGGTATGGCAGGTCATGCGCGAGACGCCGCGCCACCACTATCAGATCCTCACCAAACGCCCCGAGCGCATGGCAGCAGTCGTCACTCGTCTTATTGGCGACGTTCTGCCGAATGTCTGGTTGGGCACCAGCATTGAGGACGCCGAGGTGGTAGCGCGTGTCGACCACCTCCGCGCGGTGCCCGCTGCGATCCGCTTCATTTCATTCGAGCCGCTGATTGGGCCAGTTGGCACCATCGATCTCGCCGGAATCGATTGGGCGATCGTGGGCGGCGAAAGCGGTCGGTCGGCGCGGCCCATTCGGGAGGCGTGGGTGGATGAACTCCACCAGCAATGCCTCGCCTACGACACTGCCTTCTTCTTCAAGCAATGGGGCACCTGGGGCAAGGACAATAAGCGGCGTTCCAAAAAGGCGAACGGGCGCGAGTACCGCGGTCGGACGTGGGATGAGATGCCGACCGGCTTTACCGCGGCGCTCTAACGAGCTCGAAACAGCAGGATTGGAATGGCCGAAAAACCGTACAGCTGGGCAAGTGGCGCGACACTCGAGGACCACTCCCGCCGCAAGCACAAGATCCTCCGCGAGTACTTCGCGAACTATCTGGGCGTGCGCTGCCAGCTTCCACAGCAGACCCAATTTCGCCTCGCGATCGTTGACGGGTTTGCGGGCGGCGGTCGCTATGCCTGCGGAACGCCTGGGTCGCCGCTCATCTTCATCGAGGAACTGCGGCGCGCGATCGACACGATCAACACAATGCGCGCGGCGCAGGGGTTCGGTCTCGTGTCAATGGAATGTCTGCTGGTGCTCAACGACCAGAGCCCGGCAGCGATCGACAGCCTGCGCGGCAACGTCGCGCCGCTCCAGGCCGAGATCGCCGACAACGTGCCTCGGCTTCATCTTCGGGTCGAGTATCTGACCGAAAGCTTTGAAGACGCTTACCCCGCGATCAAGAAGCTTCTTGCGCAGGGCCGCTACCGCAACCTGATCTTCAACCTCGACCAATGCGGCCACAGCCATGTCGAGCGCACCACGATCCTCGACGTCATGCGCTCCAATCCATCGGTCGAGATCTTCTATACGTTCGCGATCGAGGCGCTACTCTCGTTCCTGCAGAAGTCGGACCCGGTGCAGCTCGCTACCCAGCTCCGCCCGTTTGGCATCGAGCCAAGCGACCTCGAGCAGCTCGAAGGGGCGATGAGTAAGAGCCTGTGGCTCGGCGCTGCGGAGCGGCTCGTCTTCGAGACCTTTCGGACCTGCGCGCCTTTTGTGAGTCCCTTCTCGATCAATAATCCGGGAGGTTGGCGCTACTGGCTGATCCACTTCGCGAACATCTATCGCGCACGTCAGGTTTATAACAACGTGCTGCACCAGAATAGTACGACGCAGGCGCATTTCGGTCGGTCTGGACTCAACATGTTGTCTTACGATCCAAGCCACGATGGCGGTGCGCTGTACCTGTTCGATCTTTCCGGGCGCGAGGGGGCCCGCAACCAGCTGCTTGCCGATATCCCGCGCCTTATCTCGGAGTCAGGCGATGTCATCGAGGTCGGAGACTTCTACGAGGGGATCTACAATGCGACGCCCGCGCATACCGACGACGTGCATCAAGCGATCATCGAGAACCCTGATATTCAGGTGATCACGCCAGGCGGCGGCGAGCGGCGTAGCGCGAATGCGATCGGCGTCGGCGACGTGCTGAAGCTCAAACGTCAGAAGAGCTTCTTCCCCATGTTTCTAAACGCGGGCGGCAACTAAGCCGCCGGATCAGCCACTGTTTCAGGCAATGTCCACCGTTTCGAGGCGCCTCCACCCCTACAACTTTCGTCCACTGTTTTGAGAAAACCTACAAAAAAGGGGAAAGGAGTTTCCGAAAACCGGCAACTTGTTTCCGAGGCTGGCCCCGACCTTGCACGACCCGACCGACCCCGAGCCGCTGCCGACCTCGCACTCGCTCGTCGTCGCGACGTCGGCCGACCTCGTTGTGCGGCCAGCGCCGATGCTGCCCGGCATCGTCGACCTCGAGACCGAGCGCGCCGATGCCTATGCGCGTGCGGCACGCGCCGACAACACCCAGCGCGCGTACATGGCGGATTGGGTCATCTTCACCGCCTGGTGTGAGGCCCGTGGTGAAAGCGCGCTACCTACCACGGCCGAGGTGGTGCGTCGGTTCGTCGCGGCGGAAGCCGATGCCGGCAAGTCGCCGGCGACCATCGAGCGACGGGTGGCGGCAATCGGGCACTTCCATCGCGCCGACAACTTCGTCGCGCCCACCGCCCAGCCCGGCGCCGGCAAGCTGCGCGAGACGCTAGCGGGCATCCGGGCGTCCAAGGGATCAAAGAAGAAGCGCAAGGCCGCCGCGGATGCCAATGTTCTCGAGGCAATGCTCGCGGCGTTTCCGGGCGACGGGCTCCGCGCCGTCCGCGACCGCGCCGTGCTCGCGATTGGGATGGCGGCTGCGTTACGTCGCTCCGAGCTTGTCGCGCTCACCGTCGACGACATCGCGATCGTGGCCGAGGGCCTGCGGATCACCATCGCGCGCTCGAAAACCGATCAGGAGCAGGAAGGTGTCGAGGTTGCTGTGCCCGAGGGCAATCGTCTGCGGCCCAAGGCGCGGCTCCTCGACTGGATGGCAGCCGCTGGGCACAGCGACGGTCCTCTGTTTCGGCGCCTCACCCGGCAAGATACGATGACAGACGATCCAATGAGCGATCGGGCGGTCGCGCGCCTGGTCCAGGCGGCAGCCCGCAAGGCCGGGCTCGACGAACGACAGTTCGGCGGTCACTCGCTCCGCGCTAATTTCCTGACGGAGAGCGCGGCCCGAGGCGCGACTATTTTCAAGATGCAGGAGGTTTCTCGTAAGCGTGGCGTGAGGACCGCAGTTTATGCGGCTTGGGCTGTTGGCTGATCTGT
>NZ_CAXIAM010000059.1:0-19054 GCF_964021865.1 uncultured Sphingomonas sp. | reverse complement strand
CCTGCTGCTCGGTGCGCTGCGACAGATCGTCGGACGCCTGGCGGATGTCGGCCGCACCGCTATTGATGCCGTTGCTGGCCGAAGCGACCGCGGCAATCGTGTTCGATACCGCCGCCATCGCCCGATTGAAGTTGATGCGCAGCGCGTCGTACTCGGGCGCGAACGGCTCGTCGATCTTGCACGTCAGGTCGTTCTCGGCCAAGCGGCCGAGCCCGCCGCCGAGCGCGTCGACGACCGCCTGCTGCGTGGCTGCCGCGCTGGCCAACGCCCTGCCGTTGCGCTGGAACACATGCATCGCGCGCGCCATCCGGCCGACGCAATCGCGATAGTCGGTGAAGAGGATCGGTGCGTCGAGATCGTTGGCGGCGAGGCGCTCCATGCGCACCACGGTGCTGACGTAGGGATCGCAGATCAGCTTGCGCGACAGCAACGCCACGACGAGCACGGCGAGCAAAGCACCCGCGGCCAGGCCGATCGCGAGCGACGCCGGCACCATACCCCACGCCGCACCGATGGTGGTGCCGAGCGATAGTGCGGACAGGCTGCCATATACCGCAGCCAGCACGGCGAACTTCACGCGAATCGGCGCATCCGCTTGAAACCACTTGAACATTCTAGATTCTCCGCACCCTGTCCCGAGTATCTCTATCAACAGAGATTAGTCCGCGGAGACCTGCCGCTATTTGTTGAAGGCGGAGTTAACGACCGCCCCAAGCAACAAGGCTGAGAGAAGAAATATCGTCCGAGTTTAAATGGAACTTCTCTTTGTTTCAGATGTTTGCTGTTTTCGTCGAAGAATTCCGATCACTGAAACTTGTTTAATCAAGCAGCGCCGGCGGCAGGCGCGGTGCGACCACCTCTTTCAGCACGAAGCCGCTTTCCATCTGCGTGACGCCGGGCAGGCGCGACAGCTCGTCACGGTGGATCTGCGCAAAGTGCGCCAGATCCCGAGCCCTTACGGTGACGAGATAATCGTAGCTGCCCGACATCAGGTCGCAGCGGACCACCGACGGGCTTGCCGCGATCGCGGTTTCGAAAGCGTCGAGCACGTCGATCCGCTGGCTCTCCAGCGTGACCTTGATGTGCACCGTCGTCTGGCAACCCAGCCGTGCCAGATCGAGCCGGGCGGCATAGCCGGTGATGATCCCAGCCTCCTCCAGCGCGCGCTGCCGCCGCGCGACCGCGGTGGCGGAGCGGCCGATTGCTTCCGCGAGCGTGAAGGCGGTCGCGCGGGCATTGTCGAGCAGCAGCGCGATCAGGCGGCGGTCGATTCGGTCGAGAACGGGGTCTTTCGGCATCATCGTGGCTGATCATGCAGGATTTCGGCGCAAAGTCATCGGGTGCACGCCTATTTTGCCCGGTTTCAACGCCGATACCGCGCTATGATGCGCGAAATGACAGGAGACGGACCCATGCGCATCGGCGTGCCCAAGGAAATCAAGAATCACGAATATCGTGTCGGGCTCACCCCCGGCGCGGTGCGCGAATATGTCGCGCATGGCCATGAGGTGATCGTCCAGACCGGCGCGGGTGCCGGGATCGCTGCCGATGACGACGCCTATCGCGCTGCGGGTGCCGGGATCGTCGACACCGCCGAGGAAGTGTTCGCGACCGCGCAGATGGTGGTGAAGGTCAAGGAGCCGCAGCCCGGCGAGTGGGTGCAGCTCCGCGAGGACCAGATCCTGTTCACCTACCTTCACCTCGCCCCGGATCCCGAGCAGGCCAAGGGGCTGCAAGCGTCGGGCGTCACAGCGGTCGCCTATGAGACGGTGGTCGACGGGCGCGGGCACCTGCCGCTGCTCGCGCCGATGAGCGAGGTCGCCGGACGGCTGTCGATCGAGGCGGCGGGGACTGCGCTGAAGGCGGTCAACGGCGGTCGCGGCGTGCTGATCGGCGGCGTGCCCGGCGTGCAGCCGGCGCGGATCGTGGTGCTCGGCGGCGGTGTCGTCGGCACCCATGCGGCACGGATGGCGGTCGGGCTCGGCGCGGAGGTGACGATCATCGACCGCTCGATCCCGCGGCTGCGCGAGCTGGACGAACTGTTTCAGGGCCGGGTGCGCACGCGCGTCTCGACGCTGGAATCGATCGAGCACGAAATCTCCGAGGCCGATGCGGTGATCGGCGCGGCGCTGATCCCCGGTGCCTCGGCGCCGAAGCTGGTGACGCGCCCGATGCTGAAGCTGATGAAGCCGCGCGCGGTGCTGGTCGATGTCGCGATCGATCAGGGCGGGTGTTTCGAGACCAGCCACGCCACCACTCATGCCGAGCCGACCTATGAGGTTGACGGCGTAATCCATTATTGCGTCGCGAACATGCCGGGTGCGGTACCGCTGACGTCGAGCCACGCGCTCAACAATGCGACGCTGCCCTACGGGCTGGCGCTGGCGGATCGTGGCTATGCCGCGGCCGAGGCGGAGGCCGGGTTGATGGCGGGCGTCAACGTGCGCGGCGGCAAGATCGTCAACAAGGTGGTGGCCGAGGCGCTGGGCGTCGCGGGGTGATCGGTCGGAAGTGACGGTGGGGCGAGCGTCGTCGCTCGCCCCCCACCCAGATCACTTCTTCTTGCGCGCGCGCTTCGGGGCGGCGGCCGCGGCGGTGTCTTCCTCCTCGTCGTGTTCCTCTTCGCCCGCTTCGGTCAGCGCCTCGCCAAGCGACTTGAGCTTGTCCTGCGACTTTTCGGCCTTGTCGGCGATCTTGGTCGTAGCGGCGCCGAGCCGGTGGAGCAGCGCGTGGACGCGGTCGGCGTCGGGCTCGTCCTTCTCCAGTTGCTTCCGCAGCGATCCGAGATCACGCAGGATGCCCTTGGCGCCCGGCGTATCGACGTCGGCGAGCGCAGCCTCCCAATCCTCGATCATGTCGACGCCCTTGGCGGGCTTGGTTTCGTCGAGCCCGCGATTGATCGCGTTCAGGGTTCCGGCGAATTTGACGGCCATCGGCGATTTCCTTTGAAGGGAGAAAAGTCCCGCGCCGCCAACGAGGGGCCGATCGGCTTGTGTCCGTGATCCAGATCAAAGTGGAAGATAAAGGAGCGGCCGCGGCATGTGTCACTCCCGTGTCGCTTCGATGACGGCGACCGTCACGCAATCGTCGTCACGCTGACACCTCTCCGTCGCACAAGGGTCGCCGTCCCAAGCCCCATCGGGGCTCCTCAGCGAAGGTAAGCGGCGGGAATGACAGCGACGATGACGACGGCCGGCGTGGCGCTGGCCTATGATCGGTGGGCGCCGGTGTACGATCTGGTGTTCGGCCCGGTATTTCGACAGGGACGCGCGGCGGCGATCCGCGCCGCAGACCAGATCGGTGGCCGGATCCTGGAAGTGGGGGTCGGCACCGGCATCTCGCTGCCGCAATATGCGCGGACGAGCCGGGTGACCGGCGTCGACATCTCCGAGGACATGCTCGACAAGGCTCGCGCCCGCACGCGGCGGCTGAACCTGCCGAACGTCGACGCGATCCGCGTCGGCGATGCCGAGGCGCTGGATTTCGCGGACGAGTCGTTCGACGTCGTCGTTGCGCAATATGTGGTGAGCGCGGTTGCCAACCCGCGGCGTGCGCTGGATGAATTTGCGCGCGTCTGTCGGCCGGGCGGCGAGATCATCATCACCACCCGCGTCGGCGCCGAGCAGGGCATGCGCGGCGGGATCGAGCGCGCGCTGATGCCGATCACCGAGCGGCTCGGCTTTCGGACCGACTTCCCGTTCGCGCTCTATACGGACTGGATCGCGACGCGCAGCGACGTGTCGCTGACCGAGCGGCGTGCGATCCCGCCGCTCGGACATTTCTCGCTGGTCCGCATCGCCAAGGAGAAGGCATGATGCCGTCGCTTCGCAAGCTCCGTTTCGAGGATGAGCAGGGCAATCCTGGGTTCCGTGCGCAATTGAAGGAGCAGCGCTGGGACGATCATCGTTATTATCACCACGATCTGATCAACCAGAGCCTGCATTTCGTCAGCGCCTGCACGTTCATCACCGCCTATGCGTTGCTGTTCGTCGATGCCGCGCTGGCGAGCCTCTTGGCGTGGGGCGTCGCGATGACTAGCCGGCAGGCCGGTCATTTCTTCTTCGAGCCGAAGGACTATGACGAAGAAAATGGCGTGAGCCACGAATATAAGGAAGAGGTGAAGGTCGGTTACAATCTGATGCGCAAGTACGTGCTGATGGGGCTGTGGCTGGCGATCCCGGTGGCGCTGGCGCTGTCGCCGACGTTGTTCGGTCTGCTGGAGCGGCCCGATGGCGCGATGGACTTCCTGCGGCACGTCGGCTTCGGGTGGCTATTCTTCGGGATCGCGGCGATCCTGTTCCGGGTCGGGCAATTGTGGGTCGAGCGCGATCTGGAAACGGGGATCGTCTGGGCGACCAAGATCGTCACCGACCCGTTCAGCGACTTCCGCCTGTACCGCACCGCACCGGCACGGCTGATCAAGCACGGGCGTACCGACGACACCCACGCGGCGGCGTGAAGGCGGCGGGGCGGGGCGGAGTTTCCGTCTCGCGTCCACTCCGTCATGCCAGTGGCGGCGAGGATTCAGACGCGCGGTCGCTGGTGAGGATCGGGACGGTGTTTGCCACCGTCCCGATCGTGCAGTGATGACATGGGTTCTGGATACCCGTCTGCGCGGAAATGACGGAGTGGGGGTGGCGAGCGGGCGGTTGTTCCTTCACCCGCCGCTCCGCCTCCTCACCCCCAACCCGTCATCCGCCCTGGAGGCGCGCCGCCAGCGACTCCTTCAACGCCTGTCGCTTCAACTGTTTGTTGGTCGCCACCGGGCCGTCCCACCAGCCATCGGCCAGCATGGCGCGGCTCGCGGCGACGAACCGCGCGGCGATCTGCTCGAACAACGCGTCGTCGATATCGAGACTGAAGATCAGCCGCCCCGTGCCGACCCATGACAGCGCCAGCCCCTCGGCGCGGAGGTAATATTGCAGCATCCAATTATAGCGCGACGGGCGGGTGTAGAGGATGGTCCACACCGTTTCGAGATGCGCGACCGACAGCGGCACTTTCGCCTCCGCGAGCAACGTGTTCAGCCGCGCGGCGCGCGCGTTCCAGCGTTCGGTCATGCCGTCGTACAGCGCGGCGACCTCGGGCGTCTCGAGCCGGCGCAGGAAGGCGTCGGTCGCGGCCATCACATAAGGATGCGCGTTGAACGTCCCGCGCGCGAAGCAGATGTCGACCGGGCGATCGTCGCGCCAGCGCTTCATCAGCGCCGCGCGCCCGGTCAGCGCGCCGATCGGCAGCCCGCCGCCCAGCGACTTGCCCCAGACGATCATGTCCGGGTCGATCCCCCACGCGCGCGCGACGCTGCCGCGCGCGAGGCGCAGGCCCATGAACACCTCGTCGACGATCAGCACGATGCCATTGGCGCGGCATGTTTCGGCCAACCGACGCAGCCACGCGACGTATGCGGGCAGGTTCGCGCCGGCCGCGCGTCCGCTGTCGACCAGCTGGCTATCGGATGGTGCGCCGGCATTCGGGTGGAGCGCCTGCAACGGATTGACCAGCACGCAGGCGATGTCCTTGCGCCGGGCGAGCACCGCCAGCGTCTGTTCGGACTGGTCGGCGAGCGTCAGCGTATGGTCGGCGGGGACGGGGTTGCCGATGCCGGGCTGCACCTCACCCCACCAGCCGTGGTAGGCACCCGCGAACCGCACCAGCCGACGCTTGCCGGTGTGATAGCGCGCCAGCCGCACCGCCTGCATCACCGCCTCGGTGCCCGACATGTGGAACGACACCTCGTCGAGTCCCGACAACTCTCGCAACCGGCGGACGTTGTCGGCGACGACCGGGTGGTAGCTGCCCAGCACCGCGCCGAGCGGCCCGGCAGTGTCGAGCGCCTCCCGCATCGTCTCCTTGTAGAAGTCGTTGCCGAACAGGTTGACGCCGTAGCTGCCGGCCAGGTCGATGAAGCGGTTGCCGTCGAGATCGGTCAGCCACGCGCCGTCGGCGCGCACCATGAACGCGCCGACCGGCAGGTGTTCGCGCACCGTCGCCGCGAACGGGAAGGGTACGCGGTAGCGGCCGGTGAATTGCAGGTCGGACAGACCCTCCCGCGTCTCGGCGGTCAGCGCCAGCGTCTTCGGGAAGCGTTCGGCATAGAGCGCGGCGAGTCGCTCGAACCCGGCGCGGCGGCGCGCGGCGACATCCGCATCGCAGGCGTCGGCGCGGAAGAAGCGGTCGTCGACATGCGCGTAATAAGGAATCTGGCTGGCGAAGCGCTTGGCCATGCGAACGTGCCCGCCGGGGCCGGGGTGTTTGGCACGCGAGAGCGCGAGCCGTTCGCGACCTTTGGTCGCGGCGAACAAGGTGCCGGCGACGAGCCCGGCAACGGCGGCAAGGGTCTTTTTCTGCATGGCGCCACTACGCGCGCCGCGATGACGCAGGTGTGACAATGCGAACCGGACTGATGCGCGTGCTGATGCAGGAGGACCTGAATTTCCTGCTGACCAACCGGCTACCGCGGCGCTGGGCGACGAAAATGGTCGGGCGGCTCGCGGCGATCGAGCATCCGCTGGTCGCCAAGCCCGCGCTGGCGGCGTGGCGGTTCTTCTGTGACGTCGATTTGCGCGATGCCGAGACGACGCGCTTTGCGAGCCTGCGCGACGGGTTCATCCGGCGGCTGCGTGCGGGCGCGCGGGTGTTTGCGGAGGGCGAGGGCGTAGTGGCGAGCCCGTGCGATGCGATCGTCGGCGCGCATGGGCGCGTCGAGAACGGGCAGCTGTATCAGGTGAAGGGCTTTCCCTATCGGCTGGACGAGCTGGTGCCGGATGCGGCGCTGGCGGCGCGGTTCGCGGACGGCTGGTTCGTGACGCTGCGGCTGACCGCGGGGATGTACCATCGCTTCCATGCGCCCGCCGATCTGACGGTCGAGGCGGTGACCTATCAGTCGGGTGATTGCTGGAACGTCAACCCGATCGCGCTGCGCCGCGTCGAGCGGCTGTTCTGCCGCAACGAGCGCGCGGTGATCGAGGCGCGCGCGGCGGGCGGGCGCGAACTGCTACTGGTGCCGGTCGCGGCGATTCTGGTGGCGAGCATCCGGCTGACGTTCCTCGATACCGAACGGACGTTGCGCGAGCACGGGCCGGGGCGGCGCGCGTGCGATTTGGCCGTGACGAAGGGTACCGAAATGGGGTGGTTCGAGCATGGCTCGACGATCGTGATGTTCCTGCCAGGCGCGGCGCGTCTGCGCGACGGGTTGCGCGAGGGGCAGCCGATCCGCGCGGGGGAGGCGATCGCGGATTGGTGAGCGGCTCGTGCCGTTCTTCGTCGCCCGGGGGCGTGAACCGGGATGACGGATCAGGCGGCCGGCAGCGTCAGCGTGACCAGCAGGCCGTGCGGCACGTTCTCCGTCAGCGTCACCCCGCCCCCGTACAGCGCCGCCAGCTCCGCGACGATCGGCAGCCCGAAGCCGTGGCCGTCGCCGCGCTCGTCGAGCCGGGTGCCGGGTTGCAGCACCTGCGCGCGCGCGGCGGCGGGGATGCCGGGGCCGTCGTCGACGATCGTCACCGCGACACTGCGCCCGTCGCGGCGCGCGGCGACAGCGATCCGCGACGCGGCGTGGCGCGCGGCATTGTCGAGCAGGTTGCCGAGCAGTTCGTCGAGGTCCTGCGTATCGACCGCGACGGCGATGTCGTCCGCAATCTCGCGCGCGACCGTCAGCGGGGGGCCGTCGTGAAGCCGCTCGACGACCGCAGCGATGTCCGCGACCGCGGGCGCGAGCCGGGTGGCGACGCGGCGGTTGACCGCGGCGGCGCGCGCACGGGCGAGATGGTGACGGATGGTGCGGTCGATCCGCGCGACGGTCGCGGCAAGGCGGGGCTGGTCGCGCAGCTCGATCGCCAGCGCGGCGACCGGGGTCTTGAGCGCATGGGCGAGATTGGCGGCCGACGCGCGCGCGGTCGCGAGCGCCGCGCGATTGTCCGCGGTCAGCGCGTTCAGTTCGCTCGCCAGCGGCGCGAGTTCGGCAGGCTGGTCGGCATCGACCCGCTCGCATGTGCCGGCACGGATGGCCGCGACCTGTTCGCGCAGCCGGCGAAGCGGGCGCAGCGCGACGCGAAGCTGGACGAGCAACGCACCGGTCAGCAACGCCGCGACGCCCGCGAGCGCCATCAGCAACGGCGCGAGCGCGCCCTCGATCGGTCGCGCGATGACATCGCGCGGCGCGGCGGCGGTCAGCGTCACGTCGCCGCGGCGCGTGGTGAGCGTGATCGTCCGCGCGTGGAGCGCGCCGCCGTCCGCCGCTTTCGCCTCGACCGGGTGCGGCCCGGGCGGGGCGGGCGGAGCAGGAGGTGTGGGCGAAGCGGGCGGCCCTGCGGGTGGCGTCGGTATGTCGGTCGCACCGATCGCACCGTCCGGCCCCGTGATCTGCCATTGCCAGCCGGGATCGGCGCCAAACGCCGCCACCCGCTGCGTCAATCGCACCCGGTCGACCCGCCCCTCGCCGTCGACGACCGAGGCGAGCACCAGCAATTGCGCGTCGAGCCGGCGGTCGAGCCCCTCGGTCACGAACCGCCCGAGCAGCCCGGCCATCACCGCGCCAGCCAGCACCAGCGCAAGTATGGTCGCGACCGCCGAAACCAGCAGCATCCGCGCCTGCAGCGATCGCGGGAATCGCCAGGTCATGCCGGGCACACCAGCCGATAGCCGCGCCCGCGCACCGTCTCGATCAGCGTCGCGCCGATCTTCTTGCGCAGCCGTCCGACGATCACCTCGAGGCTGTTCGAATCGACATCGGCGTCGCCCTCGTAGACGCGCTCGAGCAGGTCCAGCCGCTCGATCACGGCGTTGCGGTGGAGCATCAGTTGCGACAACACGCGCCATTCGAAGGCGGTCAGCTTGAGCGGCAGGCCGTCGCGTTCGAACACGCCGGTCTGCGAGTCGAACGACAACGGGCCGCACGCAACCAGCGCCTGCGCGTGGCCCGCGGCGCGGCGCATCAGCGCGCGGAGCCGCATCACCAGTTCCTCGACGCGGAACGGCTTGACGAGGAAGTCGTCCGCGCCGGCCTTGAACCCGGCGACCTTGTCCGACCAGCCGTCGCGCGCGGTGAGGATCAACACCGGGAGATCGCGGTTCGCGTCGCGCCACGCCTTGAGCACCGATATGCCGTCGCGCCCGGGCAGGCCGAGGTCGAGAACCGCCGCGTCGAACCGCTCGGTTTCGCCGAGATGCACGGCGTCGATGCCGTTGGCGGCGACATCGACCGCGAAATTTTCCTCGCGCAGCGCGCGCGCGATCGCCGGCCCGAGATCGCGGTCGTCCTCGACCAGCAGGATACGCATCTTGCCCCTTCCTTCCGGCAGCCGCCCTATGCCGATCGCCTAAACCGAAACTGAACGATCCGGTTCAGCGCGGGTGGCGGGGTGCGCGCCTAAACATCGCTCATCAACCCGAAGAGGAGTGAGTGATGAAAGTTTCGATGATCCCGCATCTGTCGCGCGGCCAGCGTGTCGCGCTCGGCGGCGCCGCCTTGCTGGCGATGGGAGCCGCTGGCGGCGCGGGCGCGGTGCAGCTGACGCGTCCCAGCGTCGAGATGGCGCCGACCGTGCCGACCGCGATCGCCAAACTGCCCGCCACCAGCGGCATCGTGACGGTGCGCGGGCGTGTCGCGGGTGTGTACGGCACGCGCTTTCTGGTCGAGGACGCCAGCGGGCGTACACTGGTCGATGCCGGACGCGGCGCGGGCACGCTGACCAAGGGCGCGCCGGTGCTGGTGCAGGGCCGGTTCGACGACGGGCAATTGCGTGCGCGCTTCCTTGCCGATCAGGGCGGGGTGCGTGAGGTCGGCGCTCCCCCGCCGCCGCCTGCGCCGCCCGCACCGGGGGCCGGTGCTCCGCCGCCTCCGGGGGCTGGAGCACCGCCTCCGCCGCCGCCGGGGGCTGGCGCACCGCCGCCGCCGCCTGTTCAGGGTGCCGGTGCCCCGCCGCCCCCGCTGCCCGGCGCCGGCGCACCGCCGCCGCCTCCGGCGAACGGGCAGGTTCCGCCTGCGCCCGTCGCACCGCGCGCGTAATCGGATCGGGGAGCAGCGCCACGTGCGTTGCTCCCTTTCCGCGCGTCAGGCGGTTTCGGGCACCGCGGTCAGCGCCTTGCCGGTGTCGAACCAGCTGACCAGGTTGTCGACCACCAGCTGCCCCATCGCCGCGCGGGTCTGCTCGGAGGCCGAGCCGAGGTGCGGCAGCAGCACGACATTGTCCATCGCGCGCAATTCGGCGGGGACGTGCGGCTCGTCGGCATAGACGTCGAGCCCGGCGGCGAGGATCGTGCCCTCGCGCAGCGCGGCGATCAGCGCCGCCTCGTCCGCGACGCTGCCGCGCGCGACGTTGATGAAGATGCCGTCCTTGCCCAGCGCCTCCAGCACGGCGGCGTTCACCAGATGGCGGGTCGCCGCGCCGCCCGGCACGATCGCGATCAGCACGTCGCACGCCGCCGCGAGCGCGACCGGCGTGTCGTGATAGGTGTAGCCCCTATCGTCGCGCCGCGTGCGCTGGTGATAGGCGATCGCGACGTCGAAGCCCTCCAGCCGCCGCGCGATCTGTTGCCCGATCGCGCCGAGCCCTAGGATGCCGACCGTCCGCCCGCGCAATGTCGGCGAAAGCGGGAAGGAGCCCTGCTCCCAGCGCCCCTCGCGCACATAGCGATCGGCCTGCGGCAAGCGGCGGACCGTCGCCAGCAACAGTCCGAGCGCGAGATCGGCGACCTCGGCATCGAGGACGCCGGAGGTGTTGGTGACCATAATGCCGCGCGCAGCCGCTGCCTGTGCGTCAATATTGTCGTAGCCGACGCCGAAATTGGCGACGATCTCCAGCGCGGGCAGTCGATCAAACAGTGCATCGTCGACACGGCCAGCGAGTGTATTGGCGGCCAGTCCGCGGATCGCCGGCGCATGTTCGGCCAGATAGGCATCGGGGTCGGGCTGCTCCCATAACCGGTGCAGCGTGAAGCGCGCGTCCAGCGCGGCGATCACCGCGGCGGGCATCGGGGCGGGCATGAGGATGTGTGTCTCGGTCATGCCCGCCGGTGTAGCGGCTCGTACGCCGCGCGTCAGCCGATCGGGCGGGCGACGGGCGTGCGGCATCCCACGAACTTTCCGTTCCCCAGCTCGATCGAGGTCAAGCCTTTCTTTATGCCAGGGAAAGGGCTGGGGCTTGTACCGCCGACGGTTTAGCGGCGATATGTTGTCCGAAAAGAGAAGGAGGGGCTGGATGCGACGGATTTTGTGGGCAGGCGTGGCGGCGGTGCTGGCGGGCGGGGTGGCGCAGGCCGAACCGGTGAAGCTCGACCCCAAGACCGCGGTTTATGAATTGCGCACCTATTATCCGGCGCCCGGCAAGGCCGCAGCGCTCAACGCGCGCTTTCGCGAGCATACGCTGGGGCTGTTCGCCAAGCACGGCATGACCAACGTCGCGTACTGGAACGAGATTCCGACCGACGCTGCGCCCGAAGGGCGGGTGGTCTACGTGCTCGCCTATCCCAGCCGCGCGGCGCGCGATGCGGACTGGGCGGCGTTCGGGAAGGACCCGGAGTGGCAGAAGGTCGTCGCGGCTTCCGAGGCGGCGGGCAAGCTGGTGACGAAGGTCGACAGCGTGTTCATGACCGCCACGGATTACTCGCCGCCGATCCTTTCGAAATGATCGTCACCCCGGACTTGATCCGGGGTTCCGCTTTTTCCTGATCGGCCGGAGCAGAAGAAGCGGGATCCCGGATCAAGTCCGGCATGACGGAGTGCTATACCGCGCCGCCCGGCTTGAGCAGATCGAGCACCGCCGCCGTCATTGCGGTCGCGCCCGTCGTCACAACCGCCTGCGGGTCGACCTTGAACAACGGCGAGTGGTGTGACGGATCGGCGGTCCGCCCTTGGCGGCGGCGTCGAACGCGGCCTGTTGCGTGCCGCCGACCGCGAAATAATAGCCCTTGATGCCGTATTTGGGCTCGACGAAAGCGGCGAAATCCTCCGCGCCCATCCCCTTTTGCTGGAACGGGATCACCTTGTCCGCGCCAAGCGTGGTCGCCATCACCGCATTGAGCCGGCGCGCGAGGGCGGCGTCGTTGATCGTCGTCGGCGTGCCCTCGATCACCGTGACGACCGGCATCTTGTCCGCGGGCATTCCGTTCAGCTCGCCGATGCCGCGCGCGACGCGCCGGATGCCGGCGAGCAATTGCGCACGGGTCGCCTCATCGTTGGCGCGCACCGTTACCTGCAGTTTCGCCTGGTCGGAGATGATGTTGTGCTTCAGCCCGGCGTGGAAGCTGCCGACGGTGATGACCGCGGGGCGCAGCGGCTGGCGCTCGCGGCTGACCAGTCCCTGCAGCGCGATGACAAGCTGGCTGGCCATATAGACCGGGTCCTTGCCCGCTTGCGGGCTCGCGCCGTGCGCGCCGATGCCGGGGACGATGATGTCGACGCTGTCCGACGAGCTGTATTGAATGTCCTCCGACGCCGAGACGGTGCCCGCCAACCCTTCGGAATTCGAGTGATAGGCCAAGGCGTAATCGGGCTTGGGGAAGCGCGTGTAGAGGCCGTCCTTCACCATCGCCGCCGCGCCGCCGACGCGTTCCTCGGCGGGCTGGACGACGAAGACGACCGTGCCGGCCCAGCGGTCTTTCATCGCGGCGAGGCGGCGCGCGGTCGCGACCAGCCCGACGATATGCGTGTCATGCCCGCAGGCGTGCATCACCGGCGCCTCGACCCCGTCCACGCCGACCTGCCGGACGGTGCTGGCGTTGGCGAGCCCCGACTTTTCCTCCACCGGCAGCCCGTCCATGTCGGCGCGGACCAGCACGACCGGCCCGCTGCCGTTTTTCAGCACGCCGACCACGCCCGTGCCACCGACCTTTTCGGTGACCTGGACACCTTTGATCGCGCGGAGCGCCGCCGCCATCTTCGCGGCGGTGCGCTCTTCCTTGAACGACAGTTCGGGGTGGCGGTGGAAGTCGTCCCACATCGCGGCCAGCGACGTGTCGTAATCGGCGCGGATCGCCGCGGCATAATCGGGCTCGGCCGACGCAGGCTGCGCGAGCGCACCGAGCGCGGCGGCGGCGAGAAGCAGATGACGCATGGCAGGACCCCCGTGTTTTCCGCAGCCTAGAGTCTGCGTTCGGTCACAACAAGCGACTCGGTACACGGTGCTCTCACCGGATCACGATAAGGCTCACCGTTCGCACCGAGCTTGTCGAAGTGCGTGTTCCAAGCGCTCCGGCTGGTTCACGTGCTTCCACAAGCTCAGCACGATCGGGGTGGGTGAGGCACGTACCGCCTGTCGCTTGCGCGGCGCGGTTACATCCGCAGCGTCGCCGACAGATAGAAGCTGCGGCCGTAGAAGCTGCTCTCCTGCCAGATCGACGGATTGTTGTTGTAATAGGCCTCTTCGCGGCTGTTGTTCAGGTTGATGACGCCCGCGGCGAAGCTGAGATAGTCGGTCGGGGTGAAGCCCGCCGACAGGTCGAACTGCGTGCGCGCGCGCACCGTATGGCCTTCGGTGGCGAAGAAGCTGTCGGCGCCATTCTGTTCGTAGGAGCTGCGGTAATTGGCCGACAGCCGCAGGCTGAACAGCCGGTTTTCCCAATAAGGCGTGATGTTCGCGGTGTTCTTCGACAGGTTGCGGACCGTGAAGCCGGTGCCGATCGCCACCTTGGTCGGGATCACGCGCGTGTAATTGGCGAGCAGCCCGAAGCCGTCGACCGGCAGCCAGCGGTCGAACGACTGGTTCCAGCTCACCTCGACGCCGCGGATGCGGATCGTGCTGGGGTCGTTCGATGTCTGGGTGATGTTATAGATGTTGCCCGCGGCATCGACGCAGTCGCCGTTGGTCGCGCCGGTGCTGGCGCGCGACAGCGCGGTGCCGTTGAAATTGCCCGGGCAGACCAGCGACGAGAAGGTGCCGTTCTTCACCCATTTGTAGAAGCCGTTGATCGACAGCGCGCTCGCCGGGCCGTAATACCATTCGACGCCCAGATCGAGCTGATCGGCGGTCAGCGGCTTGAGCCCCGACTGGCCGAGATCAACCGTTAGCGTGCGCGTGCCGACCGGGAAGGTGTTGGCGGTCGACGAGGTGGTCTGCGCCAGCGAGCTGCGCGAATCGAGGATCGGGCGGACCAGCACCTTGGCGGCGGCGAAACGCACCTGCAGCGTGCGCGTCGGTTCCAGCACGAGGTTCAGGCTGGGCAGGACGTTGTCATATTCCTGCGTCTCGACATATTCGCCGATCTTCTGCGTGACGTCGGTGTAGCTGCCGGTGCGCGGCTGGGTGATGTTGCCGTTCACGACCTGTCTGGTGTGTTCGTAGCGGACGCCGAGGTTGCCGCGCAGCGTCGCGCCGAACACCATGCTGTCGAGCGACGCCATCGCATAGACCGCGGGGATGTAGCGATCGACGGTGTAGCTGCCCTCGGGTGCGGGCAGGTCGGGCACGGAAATGCCGGCATTGGCGAGCGCCTGGCGATAGCCGGCGGTGTCGGGCGCGATCCACGCATTGGGAAGGTCGCCGTTGCCGTCAAGGAAACCGCCGACCCCGAAGCTGCTCGCCGACAGCGCCGGGAACAAGGTGCTGGTCGGCCCCGGACGGTTGGCGATCGAGCCGAGATCGTGGCGGCCGACGTCGCGCACGAAGCTTTCGTGGCGAAACTTGGTGCCCGCCGCAAATTGCGAAATGGGGCCGAGCGTCACGTCCTTGGTGACGTCGACCTGCGTCGAGACTTCCTTGCCGGTGGTGCGGCGGGTCGCGCCGTTCGGGAACTCGTTCCGCACCAGCGTCGCCTGATTGTAGAGCGCCGGATCAGACAGGTTCGCCGCGACGGTGTATTTGGGTTTGCGCGGATCGGTGATGTCGAGCGTCGCAGAAGGAATGGTGACGCCGACGATCGCGGCGTCCTCGCGCGAATAGGCGTAGCCGCGCGTGAAATTGCCGACCGCGCGCACGGCGAGCCCGTCCTCGTCCTTCCACTTCATCGCCAGCGTATAGCCCTGGCTCGACAGTTTGCGGCTTTCCTCCTGCCGGTTGTTCTCCAGTGTGAAGTTGGTGGCGGTCGTCACCTTCGACGCGCCGTCGCTGATGCTGCCCGCGGTCAGCCGCGCGGTGTTGAACAGGAACACCTGCTGGTTGACGTCATATCTGGTGTCGTCGCGCGCATAGATCGCGGTGGCGTCGATCTCGAGCCGGTCGGTCGGGCGCCATTGCACCCCGCCGCTGCCGGTAAGCTGTTCGATCGAGCGGTCGATGCGACGATAACGCGGCCTGCGCGGGACCGCGATCACCGCGCCGTCGATCGTCTGCGTCGCCCAGCGATCCTGAAACAGATAGTCGGCGCGGTCCTCGAGCTTCTGATAGCCGACGTTGACGTATACGCCGAGCCTGCCGTCCGCGAATTGATCGACATAGCTGGCGCCGAACTTCGGCGTGATCGTCTTGCCGGCATATTCGCTGTTCTGCGCCTTGGCGGACAGCACGATCTTGCGCGACTTGTAGTCGAGCGGCTGGACGGTCTGGATGTTGATCGTGCCAGACAGCCCGCCGCTGTCCATGTCCGGGGTCGGCGACTTCAGCACCTGCACCGCATTGGCCAGCTCGGTCTGGATGATGTCGTAGCGGAAGCCGTCGGTGAAATCGGCGCTCTTGAACGTCTGGCCGTTGATCGTGGTCAGCGCATATTGCGGGCCGAGACCGCGGATGCTGATCGTCGCGCCGCGGCCGTTGATGTTCTGCATCTGCACGCCGGAGATGCGCTGGATCGATTCGGTGATGTTCTGGCTCGGGAACTTGCCCAGATCCTCTGCGGAGATCCCGTCGCTGACGCGCGTGTCGCGGCGCTTGGCGTCGAGCGCGGTGGCGATCGAGGCGCGGAAGCCGGTGACGACGACCTCCCCCGCTTCCTCGGCGGCATCGGCGGCGGCGATCGGTTCGCTGTTCGCGGGCGTCGGGGTGGTCTGCGCCGTAGGATCGAGCGGAACGGTCTGTGCCGCAACCGCGGGCACCGCGATCCAGAGCACCGACGCCGCGGTGCCGAGCAGCATCGTCTTCCCCGCACGCGCCACGCGCGCCGGTTCGCGAACAACAACAGCCATTTTCCCTACCCCCGATGGTTAAGCATGTGACCGCCCGCCGGTTTGTCCGATCGTTGGCCCTGCTCCTCCTGCATGGTCACGGTGCTTTGGTATCATCGAACTGTCAATTGGTTTTACAGCGGTAATAGATTGCCCTGACAGGTTGGCACGGTGGTGGCTGATGGAACTTACTAATCCAAAGCAGGTTTTGTCGGTGAATAGGTCGAAGATGCGTGCCGGCTCACTGTCCGGCGGCATTGATCCCGTCCCACTCTTTCGGAGGATTGATCATGAACAAGCACGAGCTGCACGGTGGTGCGCGCTACGTCGGCGGCAAGGTCGAGAAGGCGATCGGCGACGTCGCGGATCGCCGCGACTGGCAGGCGGACGGCGTGCTGAACCAGGTCGCGGGCGGCGCCGAGAACCTGTTCGGACGCGCGCAGTCGATCGCTGGCGACGCCGCGGACATGACGCCGGGCCTGATCGAGGAAGCGCGGGAGCGGATCGGCGACGCCGCTGACCGGGCCGCGGTCGCGACCCGCCAAGGTGCACAGGTGGCGACCGCAACGGTGCGCGAGAATCGTGGCACGACGCTGGCGCTGGTCGCCGCATTGGGTGGTGTCGCGCTCGGCTGGCTGCTGTTCGCGCATCGTCGCTGAGCGTCACAATTTTAGGTCAAGAGTAACAGGAGTGCGTATGGCAACGAACATCCCGGCGGGCATGATGCCGCTGGACGACCGCGGGATCGCGCGCGTCGGACGGCGCGTATCGTGGGGCGCGATCTTCGCGGGTGTGGTGATCGCGGTGGCGGTGCAATTGCTGCTCGGCATTCTCGGCACTGGCATCGGGCTGTCGATGATCGATCCGGTGGAGGGATCGACGCCGGGCGCGGCGGGCTTCGGGATCGGTGCCGGCATTTACTGGCTGATCACCACCGTCCTCGCGCTAGGCGCGGGTGGCTATGCCGCCGCGCGGCTGTCGGGCGTCACCGAGAAGTTCGATGCCCTGTCGCACGGGCTGGTCGTCTGGGGCGTGACGCTGATCCTGACGCTCTATCTGCTGACCTCGGCGGTCGGCGGGATCATCGGTGGCGCGTTCCGCACAATGGGGTCGGTCGCAGGCGCGGCTGGTGCGACGGTCGGCGCGGTGGCGCCCAGGGCGGCGCAGGTTGCCGGGGTGGATGCCGGCGATGTGAAGCAGGAGGCGTCGGCTTATCTGTCGGACGCGCCGAACGATCCGGCGCAGATGACGGCGGAGCAGGCGCAGGCCGAGATCGCGCGTCAGCTGCCGGCGCTCGCGCGCGGCGGTGCTGAAGGCCAGCGTGCCGAAAACCGGATCGTCGACATCGTCGCCGCACAGCGCAAGATCAGCCGCCAAGAGGCGCAGGCGCAGGTCACGCGCGCCAAGGCTGACTTCGTGAAGACAAAGAACGATGCGGTCGCCACCGCCAAGTCGGCGACCGATGCCGCCGCGGGTGCTGCTGCCGGCACCTCGTTCGTCCTCGTGCTTGCGCTGCTGGCCGGCGCAGGTGCAGCCGCCTTTGGTGCGACGACGGCCACCCGCCGCCGCTTGCGCTGAGTGCCCGCGGCGGGCCTGCGTATCCGGCCCGCCGCACACCTTTGCTTCAGGAGGAGATGATCATGAACCGCAAGATTGCTCTCGCCACCGCCGCGGTCGCCTTGCTGGCGCTTTCGGCCTGCAACACCGTTCACGGTGCCGGCAAGGACCTGAACTCTGCCGGGAAGGCAGTGACGAAAGCCTCGGGTGAGAAATAAGCCGGCGACGAGGCGTGCCGCTTAGCGTTGGGCGTGCCTAAAGTCGGCCTGTCACGGCCCGCTACGATATCTATCGTGGCGGGCCGTCTGACATATCGACGCCTTGGAATTAATGCACGGCCCAGCGTGTTCTTCATCACCATCGAAAAAGAAGCGAGATCCCAGGTCGAGCCCGGGAAGACGATCCATTAACGTGCGAGCCCCGCTGCTGCGCGCGCGCGGGCTTCGATCTCGGGCAGCGTGCCCTCGGTCACCCAGCTACCACCGACGCACAGCACCGGGCCGATCGCCAGCCAATCCGGCGCGCTCGCTTCGGTGATCCCGCCGGTCGGGCAGAATTTGCACTGGTAGAAGGGCGCAGCCAGCGCCTTGAGCGCCTTCACCCCGCCGCTGGTTTCGGCCGGGAAGAACTTGAAATGCTCCAGCCCCATGTCGAGCCCGCGCATGATGTCACCCGCGGTCGCGACACCCGGCAGCCACGGAATGCCCGCCTCCAGGATCGCGTCGCCGGTCTTCGCCGACAGGCCGGGGGAGACGATGAACTCGACGCCCGCATCCTTGACCTGCGCGACCTGCTCGGTCGACACGACCGTGCCCGCACCGACGATCGCGCCGGGCACCTGGCGCATCTCGCGGATCGCGTCGAGCGCGGCCGGGGTACGCAGCGTCACCTCCAGCACTTTCAGCCCGCCGGCGACCAACGCCTCGGCAAGCGGGCGCGCCTGCGCGGCGTCGTGGATGACCAGCACCGGGATCACCGGGCTGGTGCGCATGACGGTTTCGATCTGGCTCACGATTGATGCTCCTGCGCGAAGGCGGCCGCGGCACCGAACAGGCCCGGCTGCGGATGGGTGATGAGCTTGACCGGGATTGCCGACATCAGCGACTGAAATCGGCCCTTGGCGACGAAGCGCTGGTCGAAGCCCGAGCGCAGCAACTTGTCCTTGATGCGCAGGCCCAAGCCGCCCGCGATCACGACGCCCTTCGCGCCATGCGCCAGCGCGAGATCGCCCGCCACCGCACCGAGCGCGAGACAGAAGCGGTCGAGTGCGGCAAGCGCGATCGAGTCGGTGCCCTCCAGCGCCTCGGTCCAGATCGCCTTGTCGTCCTTGTGGATGTACGCCCGACCTTCCAGCTCGGCGAGCGTCTCATAGATCGCGACGATCCCCGGCCCGGCGACGATCCGCTCGACCGACACGCGGGTATAGGTCTTGCGCAGCCGCTTGAGCAGCGCATCCTCGATCCC
>NZ_CAXIAM010000058.1:0-19581 GCF_964021865.1 uncultured Sphingomonas sp. | reverse complement strand
TCGTCGAGCTTCACGTCGGTCGCGCCGGGCAGGTCGAGCTTGTAGACGGTCTGGGTCGGGGTGGTAGAGGCGTTCGAATCACTGCCGAAGGTCGCGCCGAACCGCTGCCACACGCGCTTGGCCTCGCCGTCGGGGACGTATTTCGACCCGCGGAACGACAGATGCTCGATCAGATGCGCGAAACCCTGCTGGGCGTCGGTTTCGTACAACGAGCCCGCGTCGATGCGGACGCGCACCGCGACCTGCCCCGGCGGCACCGAGTTACGCCGCACCGCATAGCGCAGCCCGCTGGGCAGCGCGCCGAAATGCCAGTTGGTGTCCGGCGGGATATCCGAATCGGCGAACAGCCACGGCCGGGTGTCGACCGGGATCGGCGCCGCCGCCTGCGTGGGGACGGTGGAGGTCGCGACCGGCGCGCGCCGCGCACGCTGCTGCGCGGGAAGCGGCAGCGCGACGGAGACGAGCAGGAGGGCGACGAGCGGCTTCGCGAGCACGCGCGAATATGGATGCATTCGACGATTGTAGGGACCGCCGCGATCCGCGGCAACGCCCGCGCGCCTTTCCTTGGCCGTTCTGCGCCACGTTCTGGCCGCGATGCGCGTGTACGTGCCGCCGCTTTCCAGTCGTTTGGCGCGGCAACGGATTGATCGAAAAGCAGATGACGAGGGTAAATCCCACACTTTCCCCGGCGGGATCGCTGACCTCCCGGTCGTCGTTCGTACCGAGCGCCGAACCCGGTCGTCCGTGGCTGGTCCGCGTCGGCAAGCGGCTGCGCGGGACGTTCGACCGGCTGATCGCCGGGTCGTCGCTGGTCGCCAATGCGCCGGTGCTCGACGTGCGCGACTTCGCCTGGACCGCGCTGCTCCGCGATCATTGGCAAGACATTCTCGCCGAGGCGCGCGCGGTCGCGCTGGTCGGCAATGCTTCGCCCAGTCTCGCCACCATCTCCCCCGATCACCGCGCCATCGCCGAGGTCGGCAAATGGCGGTCCTATTTCCTGTGGGGCTATGGCTATCGCATCGACGACAATCTCAGCCGGTGCCCGCGCACCCGTGACGTGCTGGCGCGGGTACCCGGACTCGCCACCGCCTTTTTCTCGATCCTCGCGCCCGGCACGCACATCCCGGCGCATCGCGGCGTGTCGAAGGGGCTCATCACCTGCCACCTCGGGCTGATCGTCCCGCGCAGCGGCGACGTGCGGATGCGGGTCGGCGACCGAATCGTCCGGTGGTCGGAGGGCGAGACCCTGGTGTTTGACGATACCTATGATCATGAGGTGTGGAACGACACCGACGGCACGCGCGTGGTGTTGCTGATCCAGTTCGAGCGACCGCTGCGCCGCCCGGGCAAATGGGTCGCGGACCTGTTCCTCGGCGCGGTCCGCCGCTCGGCCTTCGTACAGGAGGCACGCGCGAACGTCGCGAAATGGAACGCGGCGATGGGGCAGATGGACGGCTGAGTCCGGTTTGTCTCTAAACTCGATCGTCATCCCCGCGCAGGCGGGGATCCAGACGCGCAGGTCCTCGCAAGAGCCAAAACGTCAGCGTTTCTGGATTCCCGCCTGCGCGGGAATGACGAGCGGGTGAGGGCACCCTCCACCTTTCCCGCCCGAAACGATCGCTTTCGCCCTGTGCGCTTGATCCGGCGCGCCGCACGCGCCACATCGCCGCAATGTTGATCGAAACCGAAGCCACGCCCAACCCGGCGACGCTCAAGTTCCTGCCCGGCCGCACCGTCATGGACGCCGGCACGCGCGATTTCGCCACCCCCGAGGAGGCGGAGGCGAGCCCGCTTGCCGACGCGCTGTTCGGGCTCGGCGACGTGACCGGCGTGTTCTTCGGACGCGACTTCGTCTCGGTGACCGCAGCGCCCGGCGTCGAGTGGCGCACGCTCAAGCCCGACGTTCTCGCGATCCTCATGGATCATTTCACCGCGCAGATGCCGCTGTTCCGCACCGGCGGTGCGGGCTTCAGCGTCCCCGCAGAGGAAGAAGCGTTCGCCGACGACCCCGAGGATGCCGACATCGTCGCGCAGATCAAGGAGCTGATCGAGACGCGCGTCCGCCCCGCGGTCGCCAACGACGGCGGCGACATCGTCTATCGCGGCTTCGACAAGGGGAAGGTGTTCCTGCGGATGCAGGGTGCGTGCGCCGGCTGCCCTTCGTCGAGCGCCACGCTCAAGAACGGCATCGAGCAGCTGCTCCGCTATTACGTCCCCGAAGTGACCGAGGTGCGCGCGGTCTGACGCGCGCGCTGTTCTTTTCCAACCGGAGTTCCCGATGGCCGCCCCGCTCGACGACGTTGCGCTCGACCAGCTGTTCCGCACCGCACGCACCTACAATCATTACCGTGACCAACCCGTCAGCGAAGACACGCTCCGCGCACTCTGGGACCTGATGAAGTTGGCCCCGACCTCGGCCAACCAGCTGCCCGCGCGGTTGGTATGGTGCGTGTCGGACGACGCCAAGGCGACGCTCGCTGCGGCCTGCTCGGACAGCAACCGCGACAAGGTGCTGAAGGCGCCGGTCAGCGTTGTGATCGGCATGGACGTCGAGTTCCACGAACATCTGCCCGAACTGTTCCCGCACGTCGACGCCAAGAGCTGGTTCGACGGCAATCGCGAGCTGCGCGAGGCGTCGGCGTTCCGCAATTCGTCGTTGCAGGGCGGCTATTTGATCCTCGCCGCGCGCGCGCTCGGGCTCGACGTCGGGCCGATGTCGGGGTTCGATGCCGGCGCGGTCGACAAGGCGTTCTTTGCCGACACGCCGGCGGTGCGGACGAACTTCATCGCGACGCTCGGCTATGGTGATCCCGCGACCCTCCACCCGCGCAGCCCGCGCCCGGCGTTCGAGACGTTCAACCGAATCGCCTGATGCGCACGTTGGTGATCGACACCGCGACTGCCGCCTGCTCGGTCGCGCTGTTCGAGGATGACCGGCTGATCGCGCACACGCACGACGTGGTTGGGCGCGGTCATGCCGAGCGGCTGGTCCCGATGATCGCGGCGCTGCCCGACGGCGGACGCGCCGACCGGGTGCTGGTCGATGTCGGACCGGGCAGCTTCACCGGCATCCGCGTCGGGATTGCCGCTGCGCGTGCGCTCGCCTTTGGCTGGGGAGCGGAGGTCGCAGGTTATGGCGCGCCGTCGCTGGTCGCGGTCGCCGCGCTCGCCGCCGATCCGCGCCCGCTTGCGGTGGTGATGGAAGGCGGGCACGGTGAGGTCTTCATGCAGGGCTTCACCGCTCCCTTCGTCGCGCTCGACGCGCCGCGCTCGCTGACCCCGGCGGCGGCGCTGGCTGTGCTCGACGGTCGCCGCGCGATCGGCAGCGGCACGCGCTGGCTGGCCGCGCTCGATGCCGCGGTGCCCGTCGACGAGACCTTGCCCGACGCGCGCCACGCGCTGCTGCTCCCGCTCGCGGTGCGCGCGCTGCCGCCGGTGCCGTTCTATGGCCGCGCGCCCGACGCGAAGCTGCCGGGCACCGTGGCTGCGTCCGCCGTATGAGCACGCGGGTGCGGCTGATCGAGCTGGCACCCGGCGGCGCAGGCGACGCCGAGGTGGTCGACCGCATCATGCTCGCCGCCTTCGATCCCCGCTACGGCGAGGCGTGGACGCGCAGCCAGTGTATCGGCATCCTCGCAATGCCCGGCGTCTGGTTGACCCTGGCGCGCGTTGACGAGGCGGTGGTCGGCTTCGCGCTGGTCCGTGCGATCATGGACGAGGCCGAATTGCTGTTGATTGCGGTCGATCCGCCGGCCCGCCGCAGCGGTATCGGTGCGGCCTTGCTGCGCGGGGTGATCGCCGAATGCGAGGGGCGCGGGGTGGCGAAGCTGCATCTGGAGGTACGCGCCAATAACCCGGCCGTCGCGCTCTACGCGGCGCACGGGTTTCGCCACGCCGGGGTGCGCCGGAATTACTACCGCGGGCGCGACGGACAGGCATTCGACGCGCATACCTATGCGCGCGAGCTCGAAATCCACCGATAATCGGTTTTTGCGAGTCGGTAGCGCTTTTCGCAACAAGCACGATCCATTACATGGCGGACATGGCTCGCAAGATTGATCTCGAAGCGCTGTGTCACGAAAAGGGCCTGCGTATCACCGAACAGCGCCGCGTCATCGCGCGCGTCTTGTCCGAGGCCGAGGATCATCCCGACGTCGAAAAGGTCTATGCGCGCGCCTCCGCGATCGATCCCGGCATCTCGATCGCGACGGTCTATCGCACCGTGCGGCTGTTCGAGGAGGCGGGCATTCTCGACCGTCACGATTTCGGCGACGGCCGTGCGCGCTACGAACCCTCGCCCGAGGCGCATCACGACCATCTGATCGATGTCGAGACCGGCAAGGTGATCGAGTTCGTCGATCCCGAGCTGGAGCTGCTGCAAAAGGCGATCGCCGAGCGGCTCGGCTTCCGGCTGGTCGATCATCGCATGGAATTGTACGGCGTCGCGCTCCGCCGGGACTGAGGTGCGGCTGAACGCGCGCGGCTGGGCACGGCTCGTCGCGCTGGGGCTGGCGCTGTCCGTCGCGCTCCTGCTGCATGGCGCGTGGCGGCTGTTCCGGCGGCGCTCGCCGTGGCCGCGGCGGTTCCTCGGCTGGGTGGTGCGGACCGTCGGGACGCCGCTCCGCCACGACGCCGTGCTGCTCGCCAATCATGTGACCTGGATCGACATCCTCGCGCTGGCCGGCGCCAGCGGGGCGGCGTTCGTCGCCAAGGCCGAGCTGCGCGACGCGCCGCTGGTCGGCTGGCTGTGTAAGCTCAACAACACCCTGTTCGTCCGGCGCGGCGAGCGGATGGGGATCGATGCGCAGGTCGCGGCGCTGCGCGATCAACTCGCCGGTCCGCAGCCGATTGCGATCTTTCCCGAGGGCACGACCGGCGATGGTGTGACGCTGGGGCCATTCAAGGCCGGGCTGCTCGCCGCACTCGCCCCGCCGCCGCCCGGCGTACGCGTTCAGCCTGTGCGGATCGACTACGGCGCAGCGACCGCCGACGTGGCGTGGGTCGGCGCCGAACATGGCGCGGACCATGCCAGACGCATCCTGAATCGACGCGGCACCTTCGTCGCGACGCTGCACTTCCTTGAGCCCTTCGTGCCCGAAGGGGACCGCAAGGCGATCGCCGCCAAAGCGCGTGCGCAGATCGAGGCTGCCGCGTGACCCTGCGCCTCACCCTCGTCGCCACCCTCGCGCTCGCCGCCTGTTCGCGCGACGACAGTGCCGAGCGACGCGCGCGGCTCGGACCAAACCCGACCCTCGCGCAATTCATGCAGGTCGCGGATGCACAGGCGGGCGCGCGCCGCTTCGGACAATGCGCCGCCTGCCACTCGATCGCGGCCGGCGGCGCGGATCGTAACGGGCCGAACCTGCACGGCGTCTATGGTGCGCCGATCGCGCAGAACCGCCCGCGCTTCGGCTATACCGATGCGCTTCAGGCGCAACGCGGCGTCTGGGACGACCGGCGGCTCGACGCCTGGCTCGCCGATCCGCGCGCCAACGTGCCGGGCACGACGATGACCTTCGCCGGCGTCCGCGATCCGCTCGCGCGTGCCGACCTGATCGCCTATCTCAAGACGCAGCGCTGAGCCGCGCGCTGGCCACCACGCGCGCGATCCGCTAAGGCGCGCGCCATGTCCGTGCCTGCCAAGACTCCACCCCCCAAGTCTCTGCCGAAGACCTTCCACGTCAAGTCGTTCGGTTGCCAGATGAACGTCTATGACGGGGAGCGGATGGCCGAATTGATGGCGGCGGAGGGCATGACCGCCACCGACGACGCCAACGCCGCCGACCTCGTCGTGCTCAACACCTGCCACATTCGCGAGAAGGCGACCGAGAAGGTCTATTCGGACATCGGTCGCGTCCGCAAGGTCGCGGGCGCCGAGGGCCGCTCACCGATGATCGCGGTCGCCGGCTGCGTCGCGCAGGCCGAGGGCGAAGAGATCGTTCGCCGCGCCAGGGTCGATGTCGTCGTCGGTCCGCAAGCCTATCACAACCTGCCGAAGCTGGTCGCCGATGCGGTGAGCGGCACTGCCGCGCTCGATACCGACATGCCGCTCGCCTCGAAGTTCGCGGCGCTCCCGGCACGGCGAAAGGTCGCGCCCGCCGCATTCCTGACCGTGCAGGAAGGCTGCGACAAATTCTGCACCTACTGCGTCGTGCCCTATACGCGCGGCGCGGAGATCAGCCGCCCGTTCGCGGCGATCGTCGACGAGGCCAAGGCGCTGGTCGATGCCGGCGCGCGCGAGATCACGCTGCTCGGGCAGAACGTCAACGCCTGGACCGACGGCAATGGGCGGGGGCTCCACGACCTGATCCGCGCGCTCGACCGCATCCCGGGGCTCGCGCGCATTCGGTACACCACCAGCCACCCCAACGACATGGCGCAGGGCCTGATCGACGCGCACCGCGACGTCGAGAGCCTGATGCCGTTCCTCCATTTGCCGGTGCAGGCCGGCAGCGACCGCGTGTTGCGCGCGATGAATCGCCAGCACACCCGCGACGGCTACCTGCGCCTGCTCGACCGCATCCGCGCGGCGCGCCCCGATATCGCGCTGTCGGGCGATTTCATCGTCGGCTTCCCCGGCGAGACCGAGAAGGAGTTCGCCGAGACGCTCAGCCTCGTCGATGCGGTCGGCTATGCGCAGGCCTACAGCTTCAAATATTCGCCGCGCCCCGGCACCCCGGCGTCAACGCTCGGCGAGCAGATCGCCGCAGAGGTCATGGACGAGCGGTTGCAGCGGCTGCAGGCTGCGCTCAATCGCGATCAGGCGGCGTTCAACGCCGCCTCGGTCGGCCGCGATTGCAGCGTGTTGATCGAACGTCGCGGAAAGCGCGAGGGGCAATGGCTCGGCAAGTCGCCGTGGCTGCAATCGGTGCACGTCGTCGGACCCCACGCGATCGGCGACGTGCTCGACGTGACGCTGACGCAGGCCGGGCCGCTGTCGCTGACCGGCGAGGTGCGGACGCTGGCGGCGGCGTAAGTCGCTTTATTCTCACCCATTCGTATCGAGTAGCCGTCGAGCGCAGTCGAGACGGCGTATCGAGATAGCGAGGCCGGGTGGCGTCCTCTCGACACGGGATCTCGGCTGCGCTCGAGGCGAACGGCGGTGGGAGGCGGCAGGAGGGACGGGGGCATGACGATTCCACCTTCCCGCGACGCTGATCGCCTGTCACATTCTCCCGCGATGCCATCGTGCCGTCATGCGCCGCGTCCATTCCGCCTCTCGCGGCGTTCTTGTCGCATGTCGCCCATCACCCAAGGAGCCGCATGAGCCGTAAACCCGTCCCCGCCCAGGCGGGCGAGCGTTCGCGCGTCGAGGTTGTCTTCGACCGCCCGCAATTGCTGAGCCGGCTGTTCGGCCAGTACGACCAGAATCTGGTGGCGCTGGAAAACCGGCTGGGGGTCTATATCACCGCACGCGGCAACCGCGTCGGGCTGGAGGGCACCGCCGAACAGGTGGCGCTGGCGCGCGACGTGCTCCACGATCTCTACGCACGCATCCAGCGCGGCGAGGAGGTCGACACCGGTCTCGTCGACGCCTCGATTGCGATGGCCGCGGAGCCGGTGCTCGACGGGATCATCTCGGCCGAGCGGAGCCCCGCGCCGTCGGTGATGATCCGCACCCGCAAGAAGACGATTGTCCCGCGCACGCCGGCGCAGGCGCATTACATGCGCGAGCTGACGACGCACGACATGATCTTCGCGCTGGGCCCGGCGGGGACGGGCAAGACCTATATCGCGGTCGCGCAGGCGGTGGCGCAGCTGATCGCGGGCAGCGTCCAGCGGTTGATTCTTTCGCGCCCGGCGGTCGAGGCCGGCGAGCGGCTCGGCTTCCTGCCCGGCGACATGAAGGAGAAGGTCGACCCTTATCTCCGCCCGCTCTACGACGCGCTCTACGACTGCCTGCCCGCCGAACAGGTCGAGCGGCGGATCGCGAGCGGTGAGATCGAGATCGCGCCGATCGCCTTCATGCGCGGGCGGACGCTGGGCGACGCCTTCGTGATCCTCGACGAGGCGCAGAACACCACGCCGGCGCAGATGAAGATGTTCCTCACCCGCTTCGGGCAGAACAGCCGGATGGTGATCTGCGGCGACCCTAACCAGACCGATCTGCCCGGCGGCGTCGGCGCGAGCGGGCTTGCCGACGCCACGACGCGGCTGGAGGGAGTGGAGGGCATCTCGCTGTGCCGCTTCACCGCCGCCGATGTGGTCCGCCATCCGATCGTCGGGCGGATCGTGGAGGCGTATGAAGGGGTGTCCGGTTGACGCGCCGGGATATCCTTTGTAACTTAATGGGATATACCGGAGACTGGCATGGCGTCTTTGTACATCAAGGATGAGGAAGCGAATGCGCTGGCGGCCCGGCTGGCGGAGCGTCGCGGTATCTCCAAGACGATGGCGGTGAAGCTGGCCCTCCAGCACGAGCTGGCGCGCGACGATGTTCATGTTCCACTGCGCGAGCGGCTGGCGGCGTGGCGCAAGGCCCAACCGCTGGGCGAGCGCACCGGGCTGGTCGCGGACAAGGCCTTCTACGATTCGTTGAATGACGAGGACGACGATTGACCATCTTCGTCGATGCGTCGGCCATCGTGGCGATCATTGACGGCGAGGCGGAGGCGGACGCCTTCTCCGACGCGATCGAGGCTCATAACGATCGTTGCTATTGCGCAGTCGGGGCGTGGGAAGCCGCGCAGGCGATCGCCCGTTTGCGGAAGATCGACCTGAGGACGGCTGCCGCGATCGTCGCCGACTTCGCGCATCAAGCCGGATTGCGGCTGGTGACGATCGACCAAGCGGAACGCGACACCGCGATCGAGGCCGCAGCACGTTATGGCAAGCGGTCAAGGCACCCCGCGCAGCTCAACATGGGCGATTGCTTCGCCTATGCCTGTGCGAAGACGAATGACGCGCTCCTGCTCTACAAGGGCAATGATTTCTCCCACACGGACCTCGGCTGACATGATCCACATCGAACTCACCCGCGAAGCGCCGTGGCCCGACGCCGACTGGGATGCCCGCGCGCTCGCCGCCGCGCGCGCCGTGATCGCGCGGACGCCCTACGGCGACCTGATCGCCACCCCCGCGCATGTCGAGATCAGCGTGCGCCTCGCCACCGATGACGAGGTGCAGGGATTGAACAACCAGTATCGGCAGAAGGACAAGCCCACCAACGTCCTGTCCTTTCCGATGGTGCAACCCGACCTGATCGACACCGTCAGCCAGAACAGCGACGATGGCGAGGTGTTGCTCGGCGACATCGTTCTCGCGCACGGCGTCTGCGAACGCGAGGCGGCCGAGCGGAACATTGCGACGGCGGATCATTTCACGCATCTGGTGGTGCATGGCTGCCTGCATCTGCTAGGCTATGACCACATGACCGACGACGAGGGCGACGCGATGGAGCAGATCGAGCGCGATGCCCTGGCCGATCTGGGCATCGCCGACCCCTATCTAATTCGCGAGGATTGAACACCACGGCCATGGCCGACGACCGAAGTAGCGCCGCGAACGGCGGCGAGCACCATGAAGGCGGCCTGTGGAGCGGGCTGCGCAACATGATCTTCGGCGAGCCGCGCGAGGCGACCTTGCGCGAGTTGCTGGAGAAGGCGATCGACCGATACGAGGAAGATCCCGCGCCCGAGATCAAGGGCGACCTGACCGCGCTCGAGCGGCAGATGGTCCGCAACCTGCTGCATTTCAGCGAGCGCGACGCCGGCGACGTCGGCGTGCCGCGCGCCGACGTGATCGCGGTCGAGGAAGCGACGACCTTCGACCATCTCGTCCACGTCTTCGCCGAGGCGGGGGTCAGCCGGCTGCCGGTCTATCGCGGCAACCTCGACCATGTCGTCGGCATGGTCCATCTGAAGGACGTGTTCGCGATCCTCGCGGCCGGCGGCGAGCGCCCGACGGACATCCAGGCGCTGATCCGCCAGCCGCTCTACGTCCCGATGAGCCGCGGCACGCTCGACCTGCTCGCCGACATGCGTCAGTCGCGCATCCATCTCGCGATCGTGCTCGACGAATATTCGGGCACCGAGGGGCTCGTGACGATCGAGGACCTGATCGAGGAGATCGTCGGCGAGATCGAGGACGAGCATGACGAAGCGCCCGAGGTGCTGCTCGTGCCTCTCGACGGCGGCGCGTGGGATGTCGATGCGCGCGTCGAGCTGGAGGACGTCGGCACCACCGTCGACGCACGGCTCGCCGAGGCGGAAAGCGACGTCGACACGATCGGCGGGCTGACGGCGGTGCTCGCCGGGCATGTGCCCGAGGCCGGGACCTGCATCGACCATCCCAGCGGCTGGCGGATTGAAGTGACCGACGCTGACGAACGCCGCATCAACCGCCTGCGCCTCCACCCGCCGGTGCCGGTGCCCGAGGGGGTCGACGAGTAAGCTTGTCCGCCATAATCCATCCACGAACCCGGTAGCGTCGCCCCGCGCGCGCGCCTACATTCGGCCCATGCGCAAACACGTCCTCGCCGTCATCGGCCTGCTGATCGCCCTCGGCGTCGCGATCTTCCTCTATCTGTCGTGGCCCGACACCGCCCGCCGCGACGTGGCGGCGGTGACCGGCGCGCGCCCCGATATCACGCCGCCGCGCGAACAGGTGCTCCCCACTGTCAAGACCGCAGACCCGATCGGCTGGAAGCCCGGTGAGACGCCGACTGCCGCGGCCGGGCTGAAGACTGCGGCGTTCGCGACCGGGCTCGATCACCCGCGCTGGCTGTATCGCCTTCCCAACGGCGACGTACTGGTGGCCGAAACCAATTCGCCGCCGCGCTCGGGCGGCGGGATCAAGGGCTGGGTGATGCGCCACCTGCTCGGCAAGGTTGGCGCCGGCGTCCCCTCCGCCAACCGCATCACGCTGCTGCGCGACGCGAACGGCGACGGTGTGGCGGAGCTGAAGACGCCGTTCCTGACCGGGCTCAACTCGCCGTCCGGCATGGCGCTGCTGAACGGGCAGCTCTACATCGCCAACACCGATGCGCTGGTCCGCGTGCCGTATCGCGACGGCGAGGCGAAGATCACTGCGCGCCCCGAGACGGTCGTCCGCTATCCCGGCGGCGGCAATCACTGGTCGCGCAACGTGATCGTCGCGGAGGACGGCAAGACGCTCTACGTCTCGGTCGGCTCGGCCACGAACATCGCCGACGACGGGCTGGACGCCGAACACGACCGCGCCGCGATCCTGCAGGTCTATCCCGACAGCAAGAAGTACCGCGTCTTCGCCGCCGGCCTCCGCAACGCCAACGGCATGGCGCTGGTCCCCGGCACCAACCGGCTCTGGACCGTCGTCAACGAGCGCGACATGCTCGGCTCCGACCTCGTCCCCGATTACCTGACCGCGGTCGAACTCGGCGACAACTTCGGCTGGCCGTGGTGTTACTGGGGCGGTTATATCGACACCCGCGTCGAGCCCAAGAACCCGCAACTGCAGCAATATGTGAAGCGTCCGGACTATGCGCTGGGCCCGCACGTCGCCGCGCTGGGGCTGACCTTCGCGGCCGACGCGAAGCTCGGCGATCGCTTTGCGCGCGGCGCGTTCATCGGCGAGCACGGCTCGTGGAACCGCAAGCCGCTGTCGGGCTATAAGGTGGTGTTCGTCCCCTTCGACGCGAACGGCTGGCCGGTGAAGGGCGCCAAGCCCATCGACGTGCTGAGCGGCTTCCTCAACAAGGACGACGAAGCGCACGGTCGCCCGGTCGGGGTCATCACCGACAAGGCGGGCGCGTTGCTGGTCGCGGACGATGTTGGCAACACGATCTGGCGGGTCAGCGCTGGTAATTGACCGTCGCCCCTGCGCAGGCAGGGGCCCATGTCTATAGCGTTAGACGAGACAGTGCGGACACAGGACCGGTTTATGTGTCCGCGGCCGCACACGCCTACTCGACAGCCATAGGCCCCTGCCTCCGCAGGGGCGACGGAGTTAGCTCAACCGCTCACCCCGCCCCGTACAGCGCATCCAGCCGCGCGCCATACACCTGCCGCAACACATGCCGGCGTATCTTCAGGCTCGGCGTCAGCTGCTCGTTCTCGATCGAGAACGGCGCGTCGGCCAGGATCCACCGCCGTACCCGCTCGGTCACCGACAGCATCGCATTGGTGCGATCCACCGCCGCCTGGACGGCAGACCGATACGCCGGGTCCTCCCCCAGCACCGCGCCCTTCTTCCCGTGCGCCGCCGCCCATTCCGCGCTCCACTCGGCATCGGGGACCAGCACCGCCACCATGTGCGGCTTGCGGTCGCCCGCGATCATCGCCTGCCCGATCTCGGGCTGGAGCGTCAGCAGCCCCTCGATCTTCTGCGGCGCGACATTCTCGCCCTTGTCGTTGATGATCAGGTCTTTCTTGCGGTCGGTGATCCGGATGCGTCCGCCCGCGTCGATCTCGCCGATATCGCCGGTGTGCAGCCACCCGTCCTTGAGCACCCGCGCGGTCTCGGCCTCGTTGCGCCAATAGCCGTGCATCACCAACTCGCCCTTGACGAGGATCTCGCCATCCTCGGCGATCCTCACCTCGGTCGCATCAAGCGGCGGCCCGACCGAGTCCATCGTCACCCCCGCGCTGGGGCGATTGCACGAAATGACCGGCGCCGCCTCGGTCTGGCCATAGCCCTGCAGGAAGGTGACGCCCAGCGACTGGAAGAACACGCCGACCTCCGGGGTCAGCGGCGCACCGCCCGAGATCATCGCCTTCATCCGGCCGCCGAATTTGCGCGCGATCTTGGGCTTGAACAACGCATCGACCAGCATTGCCTTGGGCCGGTCGGTCAGCCGCAGCCGCCCGGCATCGCGCTTCGCCCCGATGTCGAGCGCGGCGGCGAGCAACTTGGCGGGCAATCCGCCCTGCCGCTCGATCGCCTTGCTGATCCGCGTGCGCAGCACCTCGAACAAGCGCGGCACGACGAACATGATCGTCGGGCGCACCTCCTCGATATTGGCGGCGAGCTTGTCGATCCCCTCGGCGTAATAGATCTGCCCGCCCATCCCGATCGGAAAATGCTGGCCCCCGGTATGTTCATAGGCGTGGCTGAGCGGCAGGAACGACAGGAACACCTCGTCGCCCCAGCCGAAATCTTCCGCCACCACCGCCGAGCAGCCCGCGACATTGTGCAGGATCGCGCCGTGATGCTGCATCACCCCGCGCGGCGCGCCGCCGGTGCCGCTGGTATAGATGATGCACGCCAGATCGCTGCGCGCGAAATCGGCCTGTGCGGCGACAGTGGCGACGTCGGCGGGATGGCGCTCGATCAACGTTCGCCAGTCGTGGACGTCGATCGCGGTCTGCCCCAGCCGCATCGCGTCGATCCCGATCAGCATTTGCGGACGGATCGAACGCAGGATCGCGGGCATCAGCGCCTTGGCGAGCTTCGCGGTCGAGACGATCACCGCCTTCGCGCCCGAATTCTCGATGATGTGCGCGTGGTCGCGCTCGGTGTTGGTGGTATAGGTCGGGACGGTGACGCAGCCCGCGGCCATGATCGCCAGATCGGACAGGCACCATTCCGGGCGGTTCTCGGCGACCAGCATCACGCGGTCGCCGCGCTCCAGCCCGACCGCGCGCAGCCCGGTCGCCAGCCGTGCGACCGTCTCGGCGGCCTGACGCCAGCTCGTCGACACCCATTTGCCGTCGCGCTTCTGCCACAGGAACGGCGCGTCGCCCTTCTCCGCAGCGCGGGTGAAGAACATCGTCACCAGATTGGGGAATGGTTCCAGCCGACGGATAATGATGCCGCTCCTCTCCTTGCGGGCGTGTCGCCCTTTCCCTTGCGTCATGCCAAGGATTTCAACGCCGCGCCAGCATGGACGCTGTCCCGGCCCGGGGCTATCGCCGGCCCGATGATCGACCCGAGAAACGCTCCCGTGTGCCGCCGCCTGCTCCTGTTCGGCGCAACCTTGTTGCTGGGCGCGTGCGCCACGCCGCAGCGCGCGATCACCCCCCCGGCAGCGAGCACCGCGCCGCACGCTGCGCAAATCTTCGTCGTCTCGGCCAACCCGCTCGCCACCGATGCCGGGATGGCGGTGCTGCGGCGTGGCGGATCGGCGGCCGATGCGGCGGTGGCGGTACAGGCGATGCTGTCGCTGGTCGAGCCGCAAAGCTCCGGCGTCGGCGGCGGCGCGTTCCTGACCTATTACGACGCGGCGGCGCGGCAGGTGCGCGTCTACGACGGGCGCGAAACCGCGCCCGCGGGCGCGACCCCCGATATGTTCCTCGACGACAGCGGTCGCCCGCTGCCCTTCGCGCAGGCGGTGCTCAGCGGCCGCGCGACCGGCGTGCCCGGTGCGGTCCGGATGCTGGCGATGGTACAGGCCGAACATGGCCGGCTGCCGTGGAACAGTCTGTTCGGCGATGCGCGCCGCACCGCGAAGGACGGGTTCCTCGTCTCGCCGCGGCTCGCGCGCTTTCTCGGTGGCGGTTACGCCGAACTGGGCGCGCCCGACGTTCGCGCCTATTTCGCGCGTCCCGGCGGCGGGCTGCTGCACGCGGGCGACCGGCTCCGCAACCCCGCCTATGCCGCCTTCTTGACGCGGCTGGCACAGGAAGGACCCGACGCGCTCTACACCGGCGAAACCGCACGGCGGATCGTCGCGCGCACCACGCAGGGGCCGCTCGCCGGCACGATGACGCTCGCCGATCTCGCCGCCTATCGCCCGGTGGTGCGCGAGCCGGTCTGCGCGCCGTATCGCGTGCTGCTGGTCTGCGCGCCGCCGCCGCCCGCCAGCGGAGTCGGGCTGCTGGAGTTGCTCGGGTTGCTGGAGCGCACCGACATCGCGACTCGCGGCCCCGAGGACCCGCAGGCGTGGTTCCTGTTCGCCGAGGCGAGCCGGCTGATGTACGCCGATCGCGACCGCTACGTCGGCGATCCCGCGTTTGTCGACGTGCCGGTCGCCGGGCTGCTCGCCCCCGATTACCTGACCAGGCGCGCGCACCTGATCGGCACCCGCGCCGGCCCCGCGCCCGCGCCCGGCACCCCCGCGGGCGCGCCGGCCGCTGCGGCCGATCGTACGCTCGAGCCGACCGGCACCTCACATTTCGTCATCGGCGATGCGCGCGGCAATGTCGTGTCGATCACCACGACGGTCGAATCGATCTTCGGGTCGGGGCGGATGGTCGACGGCTTCTTCCTCAACAACCAGATGACCGATTTTTCGTTCAGCCCGCGCGACGCCGCCGGTCGCCCCGCCGCCAATGCGGTCGCGGCGGGCAAGCGCCCGCGTTCGTCGATGACGCCGCTGATGCTGCTCGACGACGGACGCCGCTTCGTCGGCGCGCTCGGCTCGGCGGGGGGCAATGCGATCCTCGCCTACGTCGGCAAGGCGGCAATCGCTGCGATCGACTGGAAGCTGCCGATGCAGGAGGCGCTGGCGCTGCCGAACCTGATCGCGAAGGGCGACAGCTTTCAGGGCGAAGCATCGCGCTTCTCCTCGACGGTGCGCGACGGGCTGGCTGCGCGCGGCATCGTCGTGCGGCCGGGGCAGGGCGAGGATTCGGGCCTCCACGGCATCATCCTGCGCAATGGCCAGCTCGACGGCGGCTACGACCCGCGCCGCGAAGGCAAGGTCGCGATCGAGCCGGCGCCGGCGCGACCGTAAGAGGCGACACCTCCACGACTTCGTCGCCCCGGACTTGATCCGGGGCCCCGCTTCTTCTTGTCGACCGGGCAGAGAGCGTCATCCCGGATCAAGTCCGGGATGACGGGTCTGCTAGGCCCCCACCGCCTCCGCCACGCTCCCGAACCCGTCCCGCGCCAGACACGCCGCCAACTCGGTCACCACCCGCCGCGGCAACCCGGCACCCTCATACACCAGCGCCGAATATAGCTGCACCAGACTCGCCCCCGCCCGGATCCGCGCATAGGCCTCCGCGCCGCTGTCGATGCCGCCCGCCGCGACCAGCGCGATCTGCCCGCCGGTCGCCGCGCGCACCTCCGCCAGCTTCGACGCCGCCAGCGAGCGCAGCGGCGCGCCCGACAGCCCGCCCGTCTCCCCGGCATAAACGCTGCGCAGCGCCGGGCGCGAGATCGTCGTGTTGCCGATCACCAGCGCATCGACCCCGCGCGCGATCGCGGCCCTTGCCACGCCGTCGATTCCCCCTGCGTCCAGATCCGGCGCGATCTTCAGGAACAGCGGCGTCGCCCCGCGCTCCGCGACGCACGCCGCCAGCAATTCGTCGAGCGCGGCGCCTTCCTGAAGGTCCCGTAACCCCGGCGTGTTGGGCGAGCTGATGTTGATCGTCACATAATCCGCCACCGCCGCCGCGGCGCGTACCCCCGTGACATAATCGGCGACACGGTCGGTCGCGTCCTTGTTCGCCCCGACGTTGATCCCCAGCACCCCGCCGCGCCGGTTCGCCGCCCGGGCGCGCGCGATGCCATCCGCCAGCCCGCCGTTGTTGAACCCCATGCGGTTGATGACCGCGCGATCCTCGACCAGTCGGAACAGCCGCGGCTTCGCATTGCCCGGCTGCGCGCGCGGCGTCAGCGTCCCGACCTCCACCGACCCGAACCCCAGCGCCATCAGGCCGGTGATCGCGCGCGCATCCTTGTCGAGCCCCGCTGCCAGCCCGACCGGGTTTGGAAAGCGAATGCCCGCCACCACCGTCTCCAGCCGCGGCATCGCGCCCGCCAGCGGCGCACCGCTTCGGCCCCAGCCGCCAAGCGCGCGAATCGCCCAGACATGCGCGGTTTCGGGGTCGAGCGTATGCGCGAGGCGGGAGAGCAGATCGGCCATAACGCGCCGTTTCGCCTCCCCGCGCGGGGAGATCAAGCGCGGGCGAATTGTAAGTTTTGCCGGACCCGGCGTCGCATCCATCCAATCTTTGTGGCCGAATCAGCGGCATAAGACCTGTGCGACCCGAAGGGCTTCCTCAGGGAAGTCTCTTTCCTGAAGGGCCCGGCAGCAATGCCGGGCCCTTTTTTTGATTCGCGCAACGCAGTTGATTTCGGTGTCGCGAACGACCATCTGCGCAATCGGAACAATTCGATCCGATTTGAGAGTGGTTCGCAACAGATGCGTCTTTCCAGCCTGACCGATTATGCCGTGGTGCTGCTTGGCGCCGCCGCGCGGCATTGCGGCGGGATGGCGCGGCAGAATGCGACCTCGCTGGCCGAGGAAACCGGCGTGCCGCTGCCGACCGCGCAGAAGCTGGTCAGCAAGCTCGCGGCGGCGGGGCTGATCGACAGCGCGCGCGGGCAGGGCGGTGGTTTCCGCCTGTCGCGCCCGCCCGCATCGATCACGCTTGCCGATATCGTCGAGGCGGTCGAGGGGCCGATCGCGATGACGTCGTGCGTCGACGCCGAGAATCACGATTGCGCGATTGAAGGGAATTGCCGGGTGAAGCCGCACTGGGGTGCGGTCAACCGGGCGGTGCGCGGGGCGCTGGCGGGGATCACGCTGGCGCAACTCGCCGCGGACGCGCCGGTGCCGGCGCAGCAGCAGATGAAGGTTGAGGCATAATCATGGCCACCAAGAACGCCGAGGCACACGCCGCCGTCGCCAAGAAGTACGAATGGGGCTTCGCGACCGACATCGAGCAGGACTTCGCGCCCAAGGGGCTGAACGAGGACACCGTTCGCTATATCTCGGCCAAGAAGAACGAGCCCGAATGGATGCTCGACTGGCGGTTGAAGGCGTTCCGCATCTGGCAGACGCTGGAGGCGCCCGACTGGGCGAAGCTCAACGTCCCGCCGATCGACTATCAGGATGCGTATTATTACGCCGAGCCGAAGGTGAAGAAGACGATCGCCTCGCTCGACGAGCTGGATCCCGAAATCCGCCGTACCTATGAGAAGCTCGGCATCCCGATCGCCGAGCAGGAAGTGCTCGCCGGGGTTGAGGGCGCGCGCAAGGTCGCGGTCGATGCGGTGTTCGACAGCGTCTCGGTCGCCACCACCTTTCGCGCCGAGCTGAAGGCGGCCGGCGTCATCTTCCTGTCGATTAGCGAAGCGATCCGCCAATATCCCGACCTCGTCCGCAAATGGCTGGGCAAGGTCGTGCCGCAGCGCGACAATTACTTTGCGACGCTCAACAGTGCGGTCTTCTCCGACGGCACGTTCGTCTATGTGCCCAAGGGCGTGCGCTGCCCGATGGAGCTGAGCACCTATTTCCGCATCAACGCCGAGAACACCGGCCAGTTCGAGCGCACGCTGATCGTCGCCGACGAGGGCGCGTACGTCTCGTACCTCGAAGGCTGCACCGCGCCGATGCGCGACGAGAACCAGCTCCACGCCGCGGTGGTCGAGCTGGTCGCGATGGACGAGGCCGAGATCAAATATTCGACCGTCCAGAACTGGTATCCCGGCGACGAGAATGGCGTCGGCGGCATCTACAATTTCGTCACCAAGCGCGCGCTGTGTCAGGGCCGGAACAGCAAGGTGAGCTGGACGCAGGTCGAAACCGGCAGCGCGATCACGTGGAAATATCCGTCGTGCGTGCTGGCGGGCGATGGTTCGGTCGGCGAATTCTATTCGGTCGCGGTGACCAACAACCGGCAGCAGGCCGATACCGGCACCAAGATGATCCACCTCGGCAAGAACACGAAGTCGACGATCGTGTCGAAAGGGATCAGCGCCGGGCGCAGCGACAACACCTACCGCGGGCTCGTCCGCGTCGCGGCGAGCGCCGAGAACGTCCGCAACTTCACGCAATGCGACTCGCTGCTTTTGTCCGATCAGTGCGGCGCGCACACCGTGCCGTATATCGAGGTCAAGAACCCCAGCGCGCAGATCGAGCATGAGGCGACGACGTCGAAGATCAGCGAGGACCAGTTGTTCTACGCGATGTCGCGCGGGCTGGATGCCGAAGCGGCGGTCGCGCTGATCGTCAACGGCTTCGCGCGCGAGGTGCTGCAGCAGCTCCCGATGGAGTTCGCGGTCGAGGCGCAGAAGCTGCTCGGGATCAGCCTTGAGGGTTCGGTGGGCTGACCAAGAAACAAGCCCCTCCCCTTCAGGGGAGGGGTTGGGGTGGGGGACGCGAGCGAAGGTCTCGGTGAGACATCGCTCCACCCCCAACCCCTCCTCTAAAGAGGAGGGGCTAAGAGGAAGAATGATGCTCAGAATCGAAAACCTCCACGCCGAAATCGACGGCAAGGAAATCCTCAAGGGCCTGTCGCTCGAGGTGAACGCGGGCGAGATCCACGCGATCATGGGGCCGAACGGCGCGGGCAAGTCGACGCTCGGCTACGTCCTCGGCGGCCGCCCCGGTTACGAGGTGACCGCCGGCTCGATCCATTTCCGCCCCGCCACCCCCGTTCGCCCTGAGCTTGTCGAAGGGCGTGCCGCGGACGATGCGCTCGCCGCACGTGCTTCGACAGGCTCAGCACGAACGGAGGGCGAGTGGATCGATCTGCTCGACCTCGAACCCCACGAGCGCGCAGCTGCCGGCGTGTTCCTCGGCTTCCAGTATCCGGTCGAGATCCCCGGCGTCTCGAACGTCCAGTTTCTGCGCGAATCGCTCAACGCGCAGCGCACCAGCCGCGGTGAAAAGCCGCTGTCGGGCGCGGAGTTCCTGAAGCTCGCGCGCGCGCAGGCCGATGCGCTCGGGCTCCAGCAGGACATGCTCAAGCGCCCGGTCAACGTCGGCTT
>NZ_CAXIAM010000057.1:0-19812 GCF_964021865.1 uncultured Sphingomonas sp. | reverse complement strand
ACAGGCTCTCGGCGAGGAACAGCCCCTTGTAGATGATCGAGCGGCACGACAGCGAACAGACGTAGAAGCCCTGGATCTGCGCCGCGATCACGCGCTTTTCGATCCGGCGACGGACCAGATACAGGTTCTTCTCGAATTCTTCGGCGGAGACGTCGCCAGGCAGCGGGCCGGCGATCATGATCTGCTCGATCTCGGGGCGGGTCGACTGCGCCTTCATCCCGATCACCGAGACGTCGACCGGCACCTGCCGCCAGCCATAGATGGTATAGCCCGCGCCGATCACCTCGGATTCGACGATCGTGCGGCAGGTTTCCTGCGCCGACAGATCGGTGCGCGGCAGGAACACCATGCCGACCGCAAGCCGGTTCGGCATCGCCTTGTGCCCGCTGGCGGCGACGCAATCGTCGAAGAAGCGCACCGGCAGATCGACGTGGATACCCGCGCCGTCGCCGGTCTTGCCGTCGGCATCGACCGCTCCGCGGTGCCATACCGCCTTGAGCGCGTCGATCGCGGACTGGACGACGCGGCGCGACGGCTTGCCGTCGGTCGCGGCGACGAGGCCGACGCCGCAGGCGTCGCCCTCGAACTCGGGGCGGTACATGCCGTGTTCGGCGAGATACTGGCGGTTGCGATCAGATGTCGCCATGGAGAAGCCTTTCCCGCTCTACGAAATTGTCGATGGATAGCCGCGTGGCGAAGAGGGTTTCGCTCTTCTCCCAAGCGGCGTTGACCTGCGCGGCCTGCTTGTCGGGACGCAGGGGATATTCGTGGGCCAATTCATTGCGGACCCGCACCGCATCGGCCCAGACCTTCGGATCGTCGATCACGCCAAGTGCGGCAGCGCGCTGGGCCACGTCACGCGGTGTCAGTCGCTCGACTTTGCCGAGTTGCATCAGCATGGCGATCGTTTTCAGGGTACGACCGAGCGTATCTTCCAATTGCTCGAACGTTTTCAGGAAGGCCAGCACGTCAATGTCGCGGTCCGGATCGAGGCTACGCATCCGATCGGCGTCGATTGGCATGATCGGTTCCAGCCGCGCGCGCAGCACGACCAGCCGGTCGGCAAGACGGGCGACTGTCGCCAAATGCTCACGCAGCATCGCGATTTCACCGTCGCGTGTCACAAGATGATCCCGTCGCGTAGCGCGATCAAGTCTATTGCAGACGGCGGTTCGCCGCGACGATGCATCACAACGTCCACCTTCTGCTCTTCTATTTGCGCGAACAATGCCTCATCGAAGCGCGCACGCGCGGACCATTCGCTGATATCTTCCTCGACTTCAACGTGGAGGTCGATGTCGCCCCCCTTGCGCGCTTCGCTGGTGCGACTGCCGAACAGTCGGACGACGGCCGACGGGCCGAACGCCCGGCGCGCGGCGCGCCGGATTGCCTCCGCCTCGCCGGGATCCAACCTCATGCCGCCACCTTCGCTTCCTTGGCCTTCGCCTTCAGATACTTGTGCATCGTCGCCGCCACGTCGCGGCCGTCGCGGATCGCCCACACCACCAGCGAGGCGCCGCGCACGATGTCGCCCGCCGCAAACACGCCGTCGAGGCTGGTCATCAGCGTCTTGCTGTCGACCAGCACCGTGCCCCAGCGCGTCACGCCCAGTTCGGGCGCGCCCCACAGCTTCGGCAGTTCCTCGGCATCGAAGCCGAGCGCTTTGATGACCAGATCGGCGGGCATGTCCTCCGCCGCGCCGGGATCGACCTCGGGCGCGCGGCGGCCGCTGGCGTCGGGCGCGCCGAGCCGCATCCGGTTGGCGCGCACCGCCGTCGCAGCGCCGTCCTCGCCCGAGAAGCCGGCCGGGGCGGAGAGCCACACGAACTCGACGCCTTCCTCCTCAGCATTAGCGACCTCACGCTGCGAGCCCGGCATGTTGGCGCGGTCGCGACGATACAGGCACTTCACCGACGTGGCACCCTGGCGGATTGCGGTGCGGACGCAGTCCATCGCGGTGTCGCCGCCGCCGATCACGACGACGTTCTTGCCGGCGGCGTTCAGGCGACCGTCCTCGAACTCTGGCACGTCGTCGCCGAAGCTCTTGCGGTTCGACGCGGTAAGATAGTCGAGCGCGGCGACAACGCCGTTCAGGTCGTTACCCGACACGTCGATCGCGCGCGCCTTATAAACGCCGGTCGCGATCAGCAGCGCGTCGTGGCGCGCGCGCAATTCGTCGAGCGTCGCGTCGCGGCCGACCTCGAACCCTTCGTGGAAGACGATCCCGCCCGCCTTGAGCCGCTCGACCCGGCGCATCACGACCGGCTTCTCCAGCTTGAAGCCGGGAATGCCGTAGGTCAGCAGACCGCCCGCGCGATCGTGACGGTCGTAGACATGCACCTCATAACCGTGCCCGCGCAGATATTCGGCAGCGCTGAGGCCGGCAGGGCCGGCGCCAATCACGCCGACCGACTGGCCGCGCGCCGGGCCGGGGACGAGCGGCTCGACCCAGCCTTCTTCCCAGGCGGTGTCGGTGATGAACTTCTCGACCGAGCCGATCGTCACCGCGCCGTGGCCGCTGAACTCGATGACGCAATTGCCCTCGCACAGCCGGTCCTGCGGGCAGATGCGACCGCAAATCTCGGGCATCGTCGAGGTGGCGTTGCTCAACTCATACGCCTCGCGCAGCCGCCCTTCCGCGGTCAGTCGCAGCCAGTCCGGGATGTGGTTGTGGAGCGGGCAGTGCACCGAGCAATAAGGCACGCCGCATTGCGAACAACGCCCGGCCTGATCCTCGGCGGCGGGGGTGGCATAGCGTTCGGCGATCTCGCGGAAATCCTCGGCGCGCGCCTCCGCGGCGCGCTTTGCCGGATAGGATTGCGGGCGTTCAACGAACTTGAGCATGTCGGCCATCGGTGTCCTCCGATCGCCGACCTCTCACATGGACCCGGCGCTGTCACGCCCGATTCCGCATTTGCGACAGCAAAGCTGCCCTAAAAATCGTCGCTTCTTGCTAGTAGCTGCGACCAGCTTGCAAGAAGGTCAGGAATAAAGGTCCGCTTTGATGCTTACCGCATCGCCAAGGCAGCCAGCGCGGCCACGCCGACGATGATTCGATACCAGGCGAACGGCGCGAAGCCATGCTTGGTGACGATCGCCATGAACCAGCGGATCACGACCATCGCGACCACGAACGACACGACGAAGCCGATCGCGATCGCGGACAGATGCGCGTCGCCGAGCTCGTGGCGGCTCTTCCACAAGGCCAGCGTGGTCGCGCCCATCATTGTCGGGATCGCGAGGAAGAAGCTGAATTCGGCGGCCGTCTCCTGATCGACCCCCATCGCGCGCGCGCCCATGATCGTCGCGCCCGAGCGGCTGACGCCGGGGATCATCGACAGGCATTGCACCACGCCGATCGACAGCGCGGTCCTCCACGACATCGTCTCGACCGACCCGCCGACCGCGCGCGGCGCGACCCGTTCGATGAACAGGATCGCGACGCCGCCGACGATCAGCGCGATCGCGACCACGAACGGTCCGGTCCCCGGCGCCTCCAGCACCGCACGGATGGCCGAATAGGCGACCGCACCGACAATCGCGGAGGGCAGAAAGCCGAGCAAGACGTTGCGCGTGAACTGGAATGCCGACGGATCGCGCCGCAGCAGCCCGGTGCCGACGCGCAGGAAGCGCCGCCAGAACAGCACAACGACGGCGAGGATCGCGCCGAGCTGGATGACGATGTCGAAGGTCGCATCGCCTTCGGACAGGCCCAGCAACGCGCCGGCGAGCACGAGATGGCCCGTGGAGGAGACCGGCAGGAATTCGGTGACCCCCTCGACGATGCCGAGGAGGATGATGGTCAGAAGGTCGTTCACGCGCGGTCCCCGCTAGTGGATGGCCGCGGCAGGGGTCAGCCCGCCGCGCGTTCGATCATGCCGAAGCGGCCCGCCTTGCGGTATCGCACCAGCCAGTCGGGTGCGACCGCGTCGAGCGGGGTCGCGCCGATGCCTAGCGCGATCAGCCCCTCGGCACCCGCGCCGACGACGCTGTCGTGGCCGAGAAGCTTCCACTGGTCCGCGGTGATCGGCGTGCCGGGCAACGCGGCGAGCAAACCGCCGAGCGCGTCGGGCAGGGGGGCGAAATGCGGCGTGCGGCCGATGTGGCGTGCGATCCGCTGCTGCAACTCCAGCATCGTCAGCACTTCCGGCCCACCCAGCTCGAACGTGCGCCCGCCGAACGTCTCGGGATCGGCCAGCGCGGTGACGGTCGCGCGGGCGACGTCGCCGACGAAGACCGGCTGGAAGCGCGCGTTCGGCTTGAGCACCGGCACAACCGGCAATCGCGCGATCATCCCCGCGAAGCGGTTCACGAACTGGTCCTCACGCCCGAACACGGTCGAGGGGCGCAGGATCGTCGCGGACGGGCAGGCGGCGCGCACCGCGTCCTCGCCCTTGCCCTTGGTCTGCGCGTACAGGGAGTCGCCATCGGCGTTCGCGCCGATCGCGGAGACATGGACCAGCGCCGCGCCCTGCTTGGCCGCCGCTTCCGCGACATGCCGCGCACCATCGACATGCACGCGCGCCAGATTGCCCGCGAAGGTGCCGACCAGATTGACGACGCCGTCCGCGCCGTGGACCGCGTTGGCGATCGTCTCGGGCCGGGTCACGTCGACCGCGACGAACTGCGTCTGTCCCAGTCCGCCCTGCGGCTTCAGGAAGAATGCCTGCCGCGGGTCGCGCTGCGCGATGCGCACCCGCGCGCCCGCCGACAGCAGCGCCTGCGCGATGTAGCGACCGAGGAAACCCCCGCCGCCGATCAGCGTCACAAGCTTGTTGTCCATGCCGTCCTTCATCTCGAAAGCCCTTTAGCTCGTGCACGTGCCTTGCCCGCCGCACCCGGCGTTGACAAGGTTTAGCGGCTTCCGATGCCGCGCTGCAAAAAAGTGACGGAGCTGCGACAAAATCGTGTTGACACCCCCGGCACCCGCCCATAGAGGCACCGGCCTACCCCGTGCCCAGATGGCGGAATTGGTAGACGCACCAGCTTCAGGTGCTGGCGATCGCAAGGTCGTGGAGGTTCGAGTCCTCTTCTGGGCACCATTTTTATAGCAGGAAATCGACGTGTGATCACCGGGAAAACGGGGGTCGCGCGACGCGTTTGCGGCGTGTGCCGGCGCGGGGAGCATACGCGATCTTCCGCCGATGCAACGCGCTGGATCGACGAGAAATCTGCTATATAGCGCCGGAGCGGGTCGGCCGGGACATGGCACCCGCCCGTTTTCCCGGAGTAGCCCATGCCGCCGAACACCGCGCTCAGCGCCTTCGGATTCACCGATCTCGAATCCTCGCTCTATACCGAGTTGCTGCGCCAGGCGCCCGCCACCGGCTATCGCCTGTCGCAACGCGTCGGCAAGGCGCCGGCCAACGTCTATCAGGCGCTGAAGGTAATGGAGCAGAAGGGCGTCCTGCTCGCCAGCAACAGCAGCGATCCGGTCACCTACACGCCGATCCCGCCCGCCGAGCTGTTCGCCTCGCTGAAGCGCGATTTCGATCGCCGCCATACTGAGGCGTTTAAGTCGCTGAGCGCCGTCTATCAGCCGACGCGCGCCGAGGAATTCTTCCAGCTCCGTTCGGTGCCGCACGTCATCGAACGCGTCCGCGCGATGATCGCCGAGGCGCGCGAGATCGTGCTGTTCGACCTGTTCCCGGCGGTGTTCGACCTGTTCGCCGAGGATATGGAGGCGGCGCGCGCGCGCGGCGTGACGGTGGCGGGGATCGCCTATCGCGAGGAACATGCCGGGCCGACCGTGCCGTTCAACCGCGAGGCGGCGTCGTTCGTCGGCGAGGGCTGGCCGGGCGTCGGCGTGCTGGTGGTCGCGGACGGCGCGCAGCAGTTGATGGCGCAACTGTCGCTCGACATGGAGCATGTGCTGAACGGCCTGTGGAGCGACAGCATCTTCCAGAGCTGCTTCCTGCACTCCTATGTCGCGGCGCATATCCGTCTGGTCGCGTTCCGCGCCGATCCGTCCGATCCGCTCCGCGATCTGTCGCTGCAGCAGGCGCAGCCGCCGGGGTTGCAGATGCTGATGGCGCAGCGCGACAACTGATCGCGCCGATTATCGGCGCGACGAAAGGCGGGTCGCTCCCCTTGAGGGGTGGCATCGCTCTGCGCCTTGGCTAATCAGGCGCGCGATCAAGGCGGAGGACCCGGCAGGACATGGCAAAGGCGGCATCGGCGCTCGATTATCGCGAGCTGGCGCGACGGCGGCTGCCGCGGTTCCTGTTCGAATATATCGATGGCGGCAGCTATGCCGAGGCGACGCTGCGCCGCAATGTCGACGATCTGGCCGACATCGCGCTGCGCCAGCGCGTGTTGACCGACGTTTCGACGCTCGACCTTTCCACCGAATTGTTCGGGCGACGGCAGGCGCTGCCGGTTGCGCTCGCGCCGATTGGGCTGGCGGGGATGAACGCGCGGCGCGGCGAGGTGCAGGCGGCGCGCGCCGCGAACAAGGCCGGGGTGCCGTTCTGCCTGTCGACCGTCTCGGCCTGCCCGATCGGCGAAGTCGCCGCGCAGACCGACGCGCCGTTCTGGTTCCAGCTCTACATGATCCGCGACCGTGCGTTCATGAAGGACCTGCTCGCGCAGGCGCGCGAAGCGGGGTGCACCGCGCTGATCTTCACCGTCGACATGCCGGTGCCGGGCTCGCGCTACCGCGATTATCGCAGCGGGCTGGCGGGTGCGCCGGGGCTGGCGGGGACGATGCGGCGGACGTGGCAGTCGATCCTGCGACCGCACTGGGCGTGGGACGTCGGGGTGCGCGGGCGTCCGCACCAGCTCGGCAACGTCGCGCCGGTGCTGGGGCGCAACACCGGGCTGGAGGATTTCTTCGCCTGGATGCGCAACAATTTCGACCCGACCGTGTCGTGGCGCGACCTTGAGTTCATCCGCGAGAGCTGGGACGGGCCGCTGGTCATCAAGGGCATTCTCGATCGCGAGGATGCCCTAGCCGCCGCCGAACTGGGCGCGGACGGGATCGTGGTGTCGAACCACGGCGGGCGGCAGCTCGACGGCGTGCCTTCGACCGCGCGCGCCTTGCCCGCGATCGCCGAGGCGGTGCGCGACCGGATGACGGTGCTGGCCGATGGCGGGGTGCGCTCGGGGCTCGACGTGGTGCGGATGCTGGCGTTGGGGGCGCATGGCGTGCTGCTCGGGCGCGCCTGGGTCTATGCGCTGGCGGCGCGCGGCGAGGCGGGGGTCAGCCACATGCTGCAACTCGTCGAGGCCGAGATGCGCGTCGCGATGGCGCTGACCAGCTGCACCAGCATCGACCGCATCACCGGCGACGCGCTGGTGCGGTAAGACCGCCGCAAGGACGGCCCGGGCGGCTCAGTGCAGCAGTTCGTCGCGGACGCGAATCGCCTGGCTCGACAGCCGCACCTCGATCATGAACGCGACGAAGGCCGCGATCAGCAGCGACATCGCGAGGATGAAGCTGATCGCGACATAGGGCCCGATATGGCTGTGGGTCAGCGCACCGACGAACAGCAAGGCGACGACGATGCACGTCGCCACCGCGCTCGCCACCGCCAGGAACAGCGCGAAGTTGATGACGCTCATCCGTTTGGCGAGGCGGCGCAATTCCCATACCAGCCGCGCGCGTTCGTCGATGCCGATCTGCGGATGACGCTCCTCCAGCACGCGCACGCGGTCGATCACGCGCGACAGCCGCCCGGTCAGCACGTTGAGCAGCGCGCCGATCCCGGTCAGCACGAACACCGGGCTGAGCGAGGCCTGGATGGCTTCGGCGATGGTGGGCAGGGCGGGGGCTAGCGGCATTGCGCTATGTTGTGGCGTGTCGTGGCGCGATCGACAACGCTGGATGACAAATTGTTACGCGGCCGGTCGGATCGTTGAAGCACGGCGGCGCGTACGTATGTCGGGATACGGCCACCGGGCAGCATGGTCCGGGGCCACGCAAGGAGAAACGCCATGATCGTCTCGATCGTCGCCGGGCTGCTGCTCGGCACCCCCAGCGCCGAAGCGGCGCACCGCGTGCAGATGGATCACCGCGGGCAACAGGTCGACGTCACCTACCGCAGCACCGTCGACGTCACGCACCGGCAAATCGGCGCGGTCGGCGCGCCGGGCCGCCCCAGCGCGCTGCGCTGCGCCTGGACCGCCGCGGTCGACGTCCACCGCGAGGCGCGCCACGCCGCCGGGCATGTGATGGCGCGCACGATCAGCGCCGCTGCGCCGCTGACCGGCAGCCGGCCGGGCTGGTGCGCGACACAGCATGACGCGATCGCGCAGGACGTCGCGGCGCGCAGCGGCAAGGTCCGCGACCATCTGCTCGCCGTCGCCGCGCGCGATCAGGAGGCGCTGGTCGCCGAACTCGACGCCGCGCACGACCAGGTTCGCGGCTGAGGTGCGGATGCGTTACGTGATCGCCGCCATGCTCTCGGGCGTGGCGGCACTGCCCGCCGCGGCACAGGTGCAGGCGGGTGTCGAACTCGCCACCGACGAGCGCCGTCGCGGGATCAGCTGGAGCGAGGGTAAGGCCGCGCCGTCCGCCTATGCGCGCATCGACTTGCCCGCCGGCTTCGACCTTGGCGCGCGCGTGCTCGCCACGCGTGGCGACGCGCGGCACGACGGCGCGGACGGGGTGATCGAGCCGACGCTCGGCTACTCCCGCGACCTCGCCGGCTTCCGCCTCGATGCGTTCGCGACCGGGCATTTCTTCACCGGCGCGCGCGAGGCGATGGATTATGGCGAGTTGGGCGCGGGGCTCAACTATTCGCTCGGCCCGGCGCAGGCCGGGGTCGAGGCACGCTATGCGCCCTCGCAAAGCGCGATCGGCGGCGACAATCTCTATCTCGGGGTGCGCGGGCGCGTCGGTATCCCGGCGACGCCGTGGACGGTGACCGCCAGCGCCGGGCGATCGTCGGGCAGCGTCGACGACGCGACGCGTGCCGCGCGGCTGCGGCCGGGCGGGACCTATCACGACTGGTCGTTGGGGGTGCAGCATATCACCGGGCCGCTGACGGTGGCGCTGGAATATACCGGCACCGATATCCGCAACGAAGCCGACCCATCGCGCTTCGCGGTGCGGGAACATGCGGGCGACCGACTGGCGGCGCGGATCTCGCTGGGCCTTTGAACGATTGCCGTCGCCCTGCGCAGGGGCGATGGTTCAGCACAAACACCCTTGAGCCGCCACTGACGTTGACGTAAACGGTAGCCAACGGATTCCACCGAGAGGGTTACTGATGACCGACGTCGTTATTGCGGGTTATGCCCGGTCGCCGTTCCATCTGGCGGGCAAAGGCGCGCTCGCGCGGGTCCGGCCCGACGACCTCGCCGCGCAGACGATCCGCGGGCTGATCGAGAAGACCGGCGTCGATGCGGCGCTGATCGAGGACATCGTGCTCGGCTGCGCCTTTCCTGAGGGCGAGCAGGGGCTGAACGTCGCGCGGATGATCGGCCTGCTCGCCGATCTGCCGTTGTCGGTGGGCGGGATGACCGTCAACCGCTTCTGCGGGTCGTCGATGAGCGCGATCCATATCGCGATGGGGCAGATCGCGGTTGGCGCGGGCGAGGCGTATATCTGCGCCGGGCTGGAATCGATGAGCCGTGTGCCGATGGGCGGCTACAACCCGCTCCCCAACCCCGAACTCGCCGCCAAGAGCGCGGGCGCGTATATGGGCATGGGCCAGACCGCCGAGAACGTCGCGCAGAAGTACCAGATCACCCGCACCGAGCAGGAAGCCTTTGCGGTCAAGAGCCAGCAGAAGGCCGCCGCCGCGCGCGAGGACGGTCGCCTGTCCGACGAGATCGTCGCGATCCGCACCAAGGCTGGCGCAGTCGATCAGGACGGCACGCTCCGCCCCGACACCACCGCCGAGGCGCTCGCCGGACTCAAGCCGGCCTTTTCGCAGGACGGCTCGGTAACCGCCGGCACCTCCTCGCCGCTTACCGACGGCGCGAGCGCGGTGCTCGTCACCTCGGAGGACTTCGCGAAGCAGCACAACCTGCCGATCCTCGCGAAGATCAAGTCGATCAGCGTCTCGGGCTGCGATCCCGAGACAATGGGGCTCGGCCCGATCGGCGCGTCGAAGAAGGCGCTGGAGCGCGCCGGCATTTCCGCCAACGACCTCGATATCGTCGAGATCAACGAGGCGTTCGCCAGCCAGGCGATCGCCTGCATCCGCGACCTCGGCCTGAAGGAAGAGACGATCAACCTCGACGGCGGCGCGATCGCGATCGGCCACCCGCTCGGCGCGACCGGCGCGCGGATCGTCGGCAAGGCCGCCGCGCTGCTGGCGCGCGAGGGCAAGCGCTACGCGCTCGCTACGCAGTGCATCGGCGGCGGGCAGGGCATCGCCACCGTGCTGGAGCGCGTGTGATGAGTGACCACATCAAAAAAGTCTGCGTGATCGGCGCAGGCGTGATGGGCGCCGGCATCGCCGCGCAGGTCGCCAATGCCGGCGTGCCGGTGCTGCTGCTCGACATTCCCGCGAAGCAGGGCGACGATCGCGACGCGGTCGCCAAAAGTGCGGTCGCGAAGATGCTCAAGACCGAGCCCGCCCCCTTCATGTCGAAGGCGGCGGCAAAGCTGGTCGAGACCGGCAACATCGACGATCATCTGGCGCGCGTCGCCGAATGCGACTGGATCGTCGAGGCGATCGTCGAGCGGCTCGACATCAAGCAGTCGCTCTACGCCAGGCTGGAGGCGCTGAAGCGTCCCGGCACCGCGGTGTCGTCGAACACCTCGACGATCCCGCTCGAACGGCTGGTCGAGGGGCGCAGCGAACAGTTCCGGCACGATTTCCTCATCACGCACTTCTTCAACCCGCCGCGCTACATGCGGCTGGTCGAGATCGTGCGCGGCAAGGATACCGATTCCGCGACCGCCGAAAAGGTCGAGGCATTCGTCGATCACTTCATGGGCAAGCGCCTCGTCCGCGCCAAGGACACGCCGGGCTTCATCGCCAATCGCATCGGCACCTATTGGCTGGCGATCGCGGTCAATGCCGCGATCGATCAGGGGCTGACCGTCGAGGAGGCCGACCAGATCGGCGGCCGTCCGATGGGCGTGCCCAAGACCGGCATCTTCGCGCTGATCGATCTCGTCGGCGTCGACCTGATGCCGCTGCTCGCCAAGAGCCTGTCGGACACGCTGCCGCCGGGCGATCCCTATTTCGCGACCGTCCGCCCGCTCCCGCTGGTCGACCGGATGATCGCGGAGGGCTTCACCGGCCGCAAGGGCAAGGGCGGCTTCTACCGGCTCGACAAGGGCGCGGACGGCAAGCGCACCAAGCTGGCGATCGACCTGACCACCGGCGAGTACCGCGCTGAGGCCAAGCCCGAGGCGCTGCCCGCCGCGGCCGAGAAGGACCTCGCCGCGCTGGTGACCGTCCCCGGCAAGGTCGGCGATTATGCGTGGACGATCCTCGGCAACGTGCTGAGCTATGCCGCGATGCTGGTCGGCGAGGCCGCCGACGACGTGGTCGCGATCGATGACGCAATGAAGCTCGGCTACAACTGGAAGTTCGGCCCGTTCGAGCTGATCGACCGGCTCGGACCGGGCAAGCTCGCCGAGCGGCTGCGCGCCGAAGGCCGCACCGTTCCTGCGATCCTCGACACCGCCGGCGACCGCCCCTTCTACCGCGTCGAGGGCGGGGTGCGTCAGTATCTCGGCGGCGACGGCGACTATCACGACGTGCCGCGCGCCGCGGGCGTGGTGCTCCTCGAGGACATCAAGCGCCGCTCACAGCCGGTCGCGAAGAGCGCGTCGGCAGCGCTGTGGGACATCGGCGACGGCGTGCTGTGCCTCGAATTCACCGCCAAGATGAACGCGCTCGACGGCGAGGTCGCCAGCCTGATCCAGCAGGCGATCCCGCTGGTACAGGAACAGTGCAAGGCGCTGGTGATCTACAACGAGGGCAGCAACTTCTCGGCCGGCGCGAACCTCGGGCTCGCGCTGTTCGCGGTGAAGGCCGGGGCGTGGGGCGAGATCGAGAAGCTGATCGTCGGCGGGCAGCAGGCGTTCAAGGCGCTGAAATACGCGCCGTTCCCGGTCGTCAGTGCGCCTGCGGGCATGGCGCTGGGCGGCGGCTGCGAGGTGCTGCTCCACTCCGACGCGGTGCAGGCGCATGCCGAAAGCTATATCGGGCTGGTCGAGGCTGGCGTCGGGCTGGTGCCCGGCTGGGGTGGGCATGGCGAGTTGCTCGATCGGCTCGCGAAGTCGAAGGGCATGCCGCGCGGGCCGATGCCGGCGGTGATGAAGGCGTTCGAGCTGATCTCGACCGCGCAGGTGTCGCGCTCCGCGGCGCAAGCCAAGGAGATGGCGTTCCTGCGCCCGACCGACGGCATCACCATGAACCGCGACCGGCTGCTCGCCGACGCCAAGGCGAAGGCGCTGGCGCTGGTCGATGGCTACACTCCGCCCGAGCCGCCGACCTTCCGCCTGCCGGGCGCGAGCGGGCGCACCGGGCTTGCCGGTGCGGTCGCTGACTTCCGCCGCAAGGGTGTCGCCACCGCCTATGACGAGGTCGTCGCCGGCCGGCTCGCCGACGTCCTGACCGGCGGCGAGGCCGATCTCGTCGACACCGTCACCGAGCAGCAATTGCTCGATCTGGAGCGCGCCGCGTTCATGGAAAGCGCGCACGACGAACGCACCCATGCGCGTGTCGAAAGCATGTTGATGACCGGCAAACCGTTGCGCAATTGACGCACCGCTCCCCCGTGCGCCCGGGCGGGGGAGACAATTCATCCTGCGTTCAACGCCACGGGGCGCTGGGATACCGGGCCAGACATAAAAGACATGAGGATCGCCATGAACACCCGTCACCGCATCATCGCCACGCTGGCCGTGCTCGCCGGTTCGTCCGCGCTCGCCGGGGCCGCGCACGCGCAGGCCTTCTACCTTCAGGAACAGGCCGCGCGTGGCGCAGGCCGGGCCTTCTCGGGCGAAGCCGCCGATACCGGCGCGGCGTCGTTGTGGTGGAACCCTGCGGCGATCGCCGGGATCGAGAAGGCGGAGGCGACGGTCAGCGCGTCGGTGATCCTTCCCAAGGGCGATGTGGTCGACAACGGCACCGTGATCCGCCGCCCCGGCGGCACTCTCGCGCCGGTCGGCGGCTCGTCGTCGTCGCGCGACCCGATCAACAACGGCGTGCTGCCATCGGGCGCGGTCGCGATCCCGCTGGGTGACCGGCTCGCGGTCGGCCTGGCGGTGACCTCGCCGTACAGTTTCACGACCGACTATGACAACAACAGCTGGGCACGGTACAGCGCCGACCGCACCTATCTGCGCACGTTCGACATCCAGCCGTCGGTTGCGGTTGCGGTCACCGACTGGTTGCGGGTCGGCGGCGCCGCCAACATCGAGCATACCGAAGCCAGCCTGACGAATGCGCTGCCCAATCTGTCGGCGACGCTTCCGGACGGCAGCCAGAAACTTGCCGGCGGCGGCTGGGACGTGGGCTGGACCGCGGGCGTGCAGCTTCACAACGACTGGGCGACCGTCGGCATCAGCTACAAATCGGCGATCGAGCACAATCTCAAGGGCGACCTGACGGTCAGCGGGCTGCTGGGGCCGCTCGCCGGGCAGAACCGCACGCTCAACGATGTCGAGGCGACCTTCTACACCCCCGCGCAGATCATGGTCGGCGGCCGCTTCCGCGCCACCGACAAGCTGACGCTAAATGCGCAGACGATCCGCTACACCTGGGAGAAGTTCGACGCGATCCGCCTCGGCGCGCCGATCAACGCCGCACTGCCCGAGAATTATCGTAGCATCTGGAGCTATGCGGCAGGCGTCGACTATGCGGTCTCGCCGCGCCTCACGCTGCGCGGCGGTGCGCAGCGCACGCTGACCCCGACCCGCGATGGCGAGCGTGACGCGCGCGTGCCCGACGCCAACCGCTGGAATTACGCGGTCGGCGCGTCGTTCGACGTGACTCCGCACTTCTCGCTGGATGCCGCGGCGAACTACGTCGACTTCACGGATGCGACGATCGACCGCACGACAGCGGCTTATGCCGGCACCGCGGTGCAGACGCCAATCCTCGTCAACGGCCGTCTGGAAGACGCCCGCGCAATCGTCCTGTCGCTCGGCGGCCGCGTCCGCTTCTAAGGAAAGCGAAGGGGAGAGCGCTCGCCGCCTCCCCTTTCGTCATTCCCGCGAAGGCGGGAATCCAGAACCTCCAACGGTGCGGCTCCAGCGACGACCTGCGCGTCTGGATTCCCGCCTCCGCGGGAATGACAGCGGGGCTGTCCTACACCGTCCAACAACCGCTATCCTGAAAGCCCCCGCGCGCATCACAGCGCCACAACACGCGCTTCAATCCCCGCTCTGCGCCACCTTCGCCAACATCCGCGCGCTCACGCCTCGGCCATCTCGCGCACCAGCTCACCCGCGCGCTCCAGCCGGGCGAATGGATCGTCGATTCGCTCGCGCAGCAGGAAGCGCCGCTCCTTTTGTTCCAGCCCGAACGCCGCTGCATCGATCGCAGTGCCGTTGTGCGGCTCCAGCGCCACCGCCGCCGGCCCTGCGTTCACCTTGGCGATCCCCGCCGCGCGCGCATCGACGCGCAGCCGCGCCGTCGCTAGTAAGGTACGGGCCTCGTCGGGAAGCGCTCCGAACCGGTCCTCCAGTTCCTCCTCCAGCGCGTCGAGCGCTGCCGCCTCGGTGATCCGCGCCAGCCGGGCGTAAAGCGTGACGCGCAGCTCCTCGTCGGGGATCCACGTCTCGGGCAGCCGCCCCTCGATCCCGAGGTGCAGCTCCGGCGTCCAGCGCTCGACGTCCTCGCCCCGCGCGCGTCGCAGCGCACCCTCCAGCAATTGCTGGTAAAGATCGATCCCGATCAGCTTCATATGCCCGGCCTGCGTCTCGCCGAGCAGGTCACCCGCGCCGCGCATGTCGAGGTCGCGCGCGCTGATCGCGAAGCCCGCGCCCAGCCGATCGAACGCCTCCAGCGTTCGCAACCGCTTGAGCGTCCGCAGCGCGATCTCATGGTCGGGATCGGTGAACAGCAGGACCTGCCCGCGCCGGCTGCCGCGCCCGACCCGTCCGCGCAGCTGGTGGAGCTGCGACAATCCGAAGCGGTCGGCGTGCGCGATCACCATCGTATTGGCGCGCGGCACGTCCAGCCCGGCCTCGATGATATTGGTCGCCAGCAGCACGTCGCCTTCGCCACGCCCGAACCGCACCATTGCCGCATCGAGATCGTCGGCGGGCAATTTGCCATGCGCCTCGATCACTTCGAGGTCGGGGACGAGCTTGCCGAGCTGTTCGGCGAGCGGCGCCATATCGGCGATCCGCGGCACCACCACGAAGCTCTGCCCGCCGCGGCTTTTCTCGCGCAGCAGCGCGCCGCGCAGCGTCTCCGGGTTGAAGTTGCCGACCGCGGTGCGGATCGGCTGACGACGCGCCGGCGGGGTGGCGATGATCGACAGTTGCTGCAACCCGACCAAGGCGGATTGCAGCGTGCGCGGGATCGGCGTCGCCGACAGTGTCAGGACATGCCCGGCCGAAAGCCCGCGCAACTTGTCCTTGTCGGCCGCACCGAAGCGCTGTTCCTCGTCGATGACGACCAGCGCAAGATCCTTATAGGTCACACCCTTGCCCGCAACCGCGCCGGTGCCGACGACGATCTGGATCGAGCCATCGGCCAGCCCGGCCTTGACGCGCTTCTTCTCGGCGGCGCTCGACAGCCGCGACAGCCCGGCGACTTCGATGCCGCTGCCGTCGAAGCGCGTAACGAAGGTATCGAGATGCTGGCGCGCGAGCACCGTGGTCGGCGCAGCGATCGCCACCTGCTTGCCCGCGAGCGCAGCGAGCGCGACGGCGCGCAGCGCGACCTCGGTCTTGCCATAGCCGACATCGCCGATCACCAGCCGGTCCATCGGACGGCCCGCGGCCAGGTCGGCGCGCACCGCGGCGATCGCCTTGGCCTGGTCGGCGGTTTCTGTGAAGGCGAACCCCGCCGCGAACCGCTCGTAAGCCGCGGGATCGGGGTCGAGCACCGGGGCATCGCGCGCGGCGCGTTCCTCGGCCAGCGCGGTCAGGTCGCGTGCGCTCTGTGCGATCGCGGCGTCGATCTCTCCGCGGCGCTTCTGCCAGCTCGATCCGTCGAGCCGGTCGAGCGTCACCGCATCCGCCTCCGCGCCATACCGCCAGATGCGATCGGCCTCGCCGACCGGCACCAAACGCACGCCGTCCTGCGCATAGGTCAGCTTGATCGCGTCGCCCCCATCGTCGGGCAATTGTTCCAGACCCGCGACGACGCCGATCCCATGATCCTCGTGCACGACGACGTCGCCGATGCGGATTTCGCCGACGTCGAGCAGTCCGGCGTCGGTCGCCGCGCCGACGAGTTGTCCGCGTTCGGCGCGGCTGCCGAGCAGATCGGCGGCCGCGACCGCGAGCACGCCCTTGCGCCGGAAGCCGCGGTCGGCGGCCCATTCGAGCGCCAGCAACGCGCCGCGTTTCGCCTTGGTTACCTTCGTCCAGCCGTCTACCGCAACGGGCTCGTCGCCGAGAACCTTGGCGACCCGCGCGCGCAGGAAGCGCAGGTCCCGCGCGCTGCCGAGCAGGACGACGCGGTCGCCAGCCTCGCGGGCCTCCTGCGCCAGTCTGGCAAAGGCACGCAGCGGCGCCTTTTGCTCGGCGAAGCGAGGTGGCGGCTCGCTTTCCCGCGTCACTGTCGTCCGCTCGCGCGCATCCAGGGCCTTTTGCCACGCCGCATCGTCGATCACGTCGCGCGCGGCGCGTTTGGGGGCGCGGCGGGTCGCGTCGGCGACGAGCGCCAGGAAACGACGGCGGCGGTCGTCTGCGGCAGCGTCGACAATCACCGTCGCGTCGGGCAGATGGTCGAGCAGGGTGGTGCGGTCGTCACCGGGGGCGGGCTCCGCGACGCGACCGAGTTCGCGCTCGGCGACATCGTCGATCGAGCGTTGGTCGGCGGGATCGTAGCAGCGCAGCGCGACCACTTTGCCGTCGGCGACCTCGACGCGCAGCGGCAGCGCGGCATCGGCGGGGAAGACGTCGAGCACCTGACCGCGCAACGCGACCTCGCCGGGCTCATCAACGCGTTCGTCGCTGATATAGCCGAGGTCTTCGAGTTCGGCGTGCAATGCTGCGAGATCGAGTGCCGCGCCGTGCCTGACGGTCGGCGGCACCGAATCGAAGGCGGCGGGCGCGGGATAGGCGCGCGCCAGCGCCTCCCCGGTGGTGACGAGCGCGACCCGTGGCGGGCGCTTCTCGGCCGCAAGCCGACGTGCCCGACGCAGCGCCGACACGCGTTGGCCGACATTGGCCGGGGAGGGGGGCGCATCCTCGCCAGGCAGCGCGTCGCTTCCGGGACAGAACAGCACCATCGCGGCAGGCATCGCCGCCTCCAGCGCCTGCACCACCGCGGCGGCGCGAACATCGTCTGCGAGCGCGACGATCAGATCCTGCGTCGCCAGCAGTTCGGCAAGCATCGCGGCCTGTTCGGCAACGGAAGGCGGGGCGGCCGGATCGACGGCGGGCATCAGCGGGAAGCGTCCATAGGCCACACGAACGGGCCGCAGGGCTTCGCCGTTCCGGCTCATCGGCTTGCTTCAGATCAGCCGGGGATCGACACGGGGTCAGCCTTGGTTCAGCGTGGATATGCCAGGAGCCCGTCCATGAAAAACATGATCGTCGCCGCGGCGTTGGTCGCCGCCGCTGCCGCCCCCGCGCAGGCCGCGCGGTCGAGTCCAGATGAGGATATGGCGAAGCTGCTGAAGGGGCGGGTGGCGGAGGCGCCGGTACGCTGCATTCCGGTGAGCCCGACCGACAATAATGCAGTGCAGATCGTGTCGCAGCGGGCGCTGGTCTGGCGGATCGGCTCGCGCCTCTACGTCAACGTGCCGCAGGCGCGCGCCGAGACATTGGATGACGACGACATCCTGATTACCGAGCCGTTCGGCGGGCAGTTATGTCGCAACGATCAGGTACGCCCGATCAACCGCGGGTCGCGTATCCCCAAGGCGTCGTTGCTGCTTGGCAACTTCACGCCCTATGTGCGCAGCGCCGCCAAATAGGCGCCGCGCCGTCGTGGATCAGGCAGCGCGACGAACGTCGATGTCGTTCGCAGCCTCGGCGCGCGCGCGGGCCTGATTGCGGTACTGGGCGATCAGATAGACGAGATAGAGCATCACGGCCTCACAAAAAATTGCTTTGCTGCGGTGCAGCGTGTGCCAGCTATTTGGTGAAGGAAGCGTGATGCAGCAATTGCAACCTGCGCGATGATGGGTGCGTGGCGCGCAACCGTTCAGCGCTTGCGGGTCAGCTCACGCATAGCCGCATCTAGCCCGTCGAGCGTCAGCGGATACATCCGTCCGCCCATCAAGTCGCGCATCATGCCAACCGTGGCGGTATAGTCCCAATGCGCCTCCGGCAGCGGGTTGAGCCATGCCGCGGCGGGGTAGGTAGCGGTAAGCCGCTGCATCCACACCGAGCCGGGTTCGTCGTTCATATGCTCGACCGAACCGCCAGACTGGGTAAGCTCGTACGGGCTCATCGATGCATCGCCGACCAGCACCAGTTTGTGATCATGCCCGAAGCGATGGAGCACGTCCCATAATGGCGTTCGCTCCTGAAAGCGGCGGCGATTGTCCTTCCATACGCCCTCATAGGGGCAATTGTGGAAGTAGAAGAATTCTAGGTGCCGGAACTCGGCGGTGGCGGCGGAGAACAAATCCTCGCACAACCGGACATAGGGGTCCATCGACCCGCCGACGTCGAGGAAGAGCAACAGCTTGACCGCATTGCGCCGCTCGGGTCGCATCGCGACGTCGAGCCACCCGTGGCGCGCGGTGCTGGCGATCGTCGCATCGATGTCCAGCTCGTCGGCCGCGCCCTCCCGCGCGAAGCGGCGAAGCCGGCGCAACGCGACCTTGATGTTGCGCGTGCCGAGTTCGCGCGTGTTGTCGAGATCGCGAAACTCGCGCTGTTCCCAGACCTTGATCGCGCGGCGGTGGCGCGACTCGCCGCCGATCCGCACGCCGGCGGGATTGTAGCCGCCGTTGCCGAAGGGGCTGGTGCCGCCGGTGCCGATCCATTTCGACCCGCCCTGGTGGCGGGCGTGCTGTTCCTCCAGCCGCCGGCGAAGCGTGTCCATAATCTCGTCCCACGATCCCAGCGCGGCGATCTTCGCCATCTCCTCCGGCGTCAGATAGCGTTCGGCGATCGCCTTCAGCCATTCGTCGGGGATCGCCGCGCCGGGCTCGGCGAAGCTCGTCTCCAGCCCGGTAAAGACCTGCGCGAATACGCGGTCGAAGCGATCGTACAGCCCCTCGTCCTTGACGTAGATCGCGCGCGACAGATGGTAGAATTGCTCCGGGCTGCGCTCGATCACCCCGGCCTGAAGCGCCTCGAGCAGCAGCAGATGCTCCTTCATCCCAGCCGGGATGCCGGCAGCGCGCAACTGGTCGAGGAAGCTGAGGAACATCAGCCGCGTTGGCCGCGGCGCGCCATGAACGCCAGTCGTTCGAAGAGCATCACGTCCTGCTCGTTCTTGAGCAGCGCGCCATGCAGTGGCGGGATCGCCTTGGTCGGGTCGCGGTTCTGAAGGACGTCGAGCGGCATGTCCTCGTGGAGCAGCAGCTTGAGCCAGTCGAGCAACTCGCTGGTCGATGGCTTCTTCTTGAGCCCGGGCACCTCGCGTACCTCATAGAAGATGTCGAGCGCACGGCCGACCAGCAGCTTCTGGATGCCGGGGAAATGCACGTCGACGATCGCCTGCATCGTCTCGCGATCGGGAAAGCGGATATAGTGGAAGAAGCAGCGGCGCAGGAACGCGTCGGGCAGTTCCTTTTCGTTGTTCGAGGTGATGA
>NZ_CAXIAM010000056.1:0-21270 GCF_964021865.1 uncultured Sphingomonas sp. | reverse complement strand
GGATCTCGATATGGCGCGGGCTCTCGATGAACTTCTCGATGAACACGCGGTCGTCCCCAAAGCTCGCCAGCCCCTCACGCTTGGTCGCCTCGAAGCCGTCGCGAACATCCTGTTCGCTCCACGCCAGCCGCATCCCCTTGCCGCCGCCGCCGGCGCTGGCCTTCATCATGACAGGGAAGCCGATCTCGGCGGCGATCCGCACCGCCGCGTCGGTGTCGGCGATCTCGCCGAGATAGCCGGGAACGACGTTGACCCCGGCGGCCTTGGCGAGCTTTTTCGATTCGATCTTGTCGCCCATCGCGGCGATCGCGTTCGGCGGCGGGCCGACGAAGGCGATCCCGGCCTCGGTGCAGGCGCGCGCGAAGCTCTCGCGTTCGGAGAGGAAACCATAGCCGGGGTGGATGCAGTCCGCGCCGGTCTCCCGGGCGGCGAGCAGGATCAGCTCGGCCTTCAGATAGCTGTCCGCCGCCGGCGCCGGCCCGAGCCGCACCGCCTCGTCCGCCATCAGCACATGCGGGCTGCGCGCATCGGCGTCCGAATAGACCGCGACGGTGGCGATGCCCATCTTCTTGGCGGTGCGGAACACGCGGCAGGCGATCTCACCGCGGTTGGCGACCAGGATCTTCTTGAACAACGGCCTCTCCCTTTATTCTTCGTCGCGCCTGCGCAGGCAGGGGCCTATGTCTGTCGAATGAAGCGGGCGGTTTGACACAGGAGCGACCTGCCCGTGTCCGTCGGCACCGAACGACGAAACAGACATGGGCCCCTGCCTGCGCAGGGGCGACGGTGGCTCACTCCGCCGCCTCGCACACCCGCATCGGTTCCGGCGCTTCCATCGGGCGGACGCCGAGCTTCGCGAACAGCGCCGCGTCGGCGCTGTCGCCGCGGTTGCCCGCGGTCAGCAATTTGTCGCCGGTGAAGATCGAGTTCGCGCCGGCCATGAAGCACAAGGCCTGCGTCGCCTCGCCCATGCTCTCGCGCCCGGCCGACAGCCGCACCATGCTCAGCGGCATCGTGATCCGCGCGACCGCGACGGTGCGGACGAACTCGATGTCGTCGATCTTCGCGAGCGGCGTGTCGGCGAGCATGTCGCCGAGCACCGTGCCCTTGACCGGCACCAAGGCATTGACCGGCACGCTTTCGGGGTGGCGCGGCAACGTCGCCAAAGCATGGACGAAGCCGACGCGATCCGCGCGCGTTTCGCCCATCCCGACGATCCCGCCGCAGCAGACGTTGATCCCCGCCGAGCGGACGTTTTCCAGCGTATCCAGCCGCTCGCCGAAGGTGCGCGTGGTGATGACGTCGCCATAGCGCTCGGGCGAGGTGTCGATATTGTGGTTGTAGTAATCGAGCCCCGCGTCGCCCAGCCGCCGCGCCTGTTCCGGCGTCAGCATCCCCAGCGTCATGCAGGTTTCCATCCCCATGCCGCGCACGCCTTCGATCATCTGGATGATCGCGTCCATGTCGCGGTCCTTGGGGTTGCGCCACGCCGCGCCCATGCAGAAGCGCTGCGAGCCGGCGTCCTTCGCCTCGGCGGCGCGCTGCAACACCGCCTGCACGTCCATCAGCTTGGTCGCCTTGACCCCGCTGTCGGCGGCGACCGACTGCGAGCAATAGCCGCAATCCTCCGGGCAACCGCCGGTCTTGATCGACAGGAGCGTGCAGAGCTGCACTTCCGAGGACGCGTGGTGTGCGCGGTGGACGGTCTGCGCGCGGTACATCAACTCGTCGAACGGCAGGTCGAACAGCGCGGCGATTTCCTCGCGCGTCCAGTCGTTGCGGGTCGTCGTCTCGATCAGCGTTGCCACATCAGGTCCTTCAATTGCGTGGTGCGCTCCTTGGTCAGCCGCGCCAGACACTGCAAGCGCGCCATCGGCTGAAGCGAGCCGCCGGCGAACTCGCCGCCTTCGATCGTGCACTGTTTGTCGCGATAGGCCAGCCACGCGCGCTGGCTGGCGAGTGTGGCGGCGGCATAGCCGAAACCGTCGCGCGCGGTGGCGTCGCGGCGCTTCATTGCGGCATAGGTGCGCGGCCATTGCGCATTCATTGCGGCGTCGGCGGCCTTGTAGCTGGCGGCGGCCTGCGCGTTCATGTCCGCCTGTGTCTGCGCGGTGGCGGAGGTGGAGAGCAGCGCCGCTGCCATCAACCCCAACATTACCGTCACCCCGGCGGAGGCCGGGGCCCAGTCGGGGGACCTTCCAGCATCTCGCGGGCCGCCCGCAACTGGACCCCGGCCTGCGCCGGGGTGACGTGGTGTGGTGGGGTGAGGTGTCGCGCTCATCATGCCGCTTCTCCCTGCGGCGGCATGTTGTGGCCGAGCAGCCGTAACACTTCCTCCGCCGCGCTGATCAGGTTCGTCCCCGGCCCGAAGATCGCCTGCACCCCGGCATCGAACAACGCCTGATAATCCTGCGCGGGGATCACCCCGCCCGCGATCACCTTGATATCCGCGCGCCCCGCATCGCGCAGATGGCCGATCAGCTCGGGAATCAGCGTCTTGTGCCCGGCCGCAAGGCTCGACGCGCCGACGATATCGACGTCCTTCGCCAGCGCCAGCACCGCGGCCTCTTCCGGCGTCTGGAACAGCGGGCCGGGAACGATCTCGAACCCGAGATCGCCGAACATGCTGCTGACCAGATTGGCGCCGCGATCGTGCCCGTCCTGCCCCATCTTGGCGACGAGCATCCGTGGGCGGCGCCCCAGCCGTCGCTCGGTCGCGGCGACACCATCCTCCAGCCGCATCCAGCGCGCGTCGTCGGTATAGGCGCCGCCGTAGATGCCCTTCACCGGCGTCGGCTGCGTGCCGTAGCGGCCGAACACATCCTCCATCGCCGAGGATATCTCGCCGAGCGTGGCGCGCGCCCGCGCGCAATCGACCGCGAGCGCGAGCAGATTGTCTGATCCGCGCGCGCCCTCGCGCAGCGCGTCGAGTGCGGCCCGCGCTGCCGCCTCGTCGCGCGCCGCCTTGACCTGCTGGATGCGGCGGACCTGCGCGTCGCGCACCGCATGATTGTCGATCGCAAGGATCTCGACCGGGTCCTCATTGTCCTTGCGATATTTGTTGACCCCGACGATCACGTCCTCGCCGCGATCGACGCGCGCCGCCCGCGCCGCGCTGGCTTCCTCGATCATCGCCTTGGGCCAGCCCGCCGCGACCGCCCTGGCCATCCCGCCCTCGCGCTCGACGCGTTCGATGATCGCCCAGGCGTCGTCGACCAGTCGCTTCGTCAGCGCCTCGACATAATAACTGCCGCCGAGCGGATCGACGACATTGGTCATCCCGGTTTCTTCCTGGATCACCAATTGCGTGTTGCGCGCGATCCGCGCCGAAAAATCGGTCGGCAGCGCGATCGCCTCGTCGAGCGCATTGGTGTGGAGCGACTGGGTGCCGCCGAGCATCGCCGCCATCGCCTCGATCGTCGTGCGCATGACGTTGTTGTACGGGTCCTGCTCGGTCAGCGAGACACCGCTGGTCTGGCAATGCGTGCGCAGCATCTTGCTGCGCTCGTCCTTCGCGCCGAGTTGCGTCATCACGCGGTGCCACAGCACGCGCGCGGCGCGCAGCTTGGCAATCTCCATGAAGAAGTTCATGCCGATCGCGAAGAAGAAGCTCAGCCGCCCGGCGAATTTGTCGATGTCCAGCCCGCTGGCGACGCCGTATTTCACATATTCCATGCCGTCGGCGATGGTGAAGGCCAGCTCCTGCACCTGCGTCGCCCCGGCCTCCTGCATATGATAGCCCGAGATCGAGATGCTGTTGAACTTCGGCATCTCCGCGGAGGTGTAGGCGAAGATGTCGGAGATGATCCGCATCGACGGTTCGGGCGGGTAGATATAGGTGTTGCGGACCATGAACTCCTTGAGGATGTCGTTCTGGATCGTCCCGTCGAGCAGCTTGCGATCGACGCCCTGTTCCTCGCCCGCGACGATGAAGAAGGCGAGGATCGGAATCACCGCGCCGTTCATCGTCATGCTGACGCTCATCTGATCGAGCGGGATGCCGTCGAACAGGATCTTCATGTCCTCGACGGTGTCGATCGCCACCCCGGCCTTGCCGACATCGCCGGTGACGCGCGGATGATCGCTGTCATAGCCGCGATGCGTGGCGAGATCGAACGCGACCGACAGCCCCTTCTGCCCGGCCTTGAGGTTGCGGTGGTAGAAAGCGTTTGATTCCTCGGCGGTCGAGAAGCCCGCATATTGCCGGATCGTCCACGGCCGCCCGGCGTACATCGACGCCCGCACCCCGCGCGCGAACGGCGCAAAGCCGGGCAGGCCGGGGTCCCAGCCCTCGACATCCGCGGCGGTGTAGAGCGGCTTGACGTCGATCCCCTCGGGGGTGTGCCACGTCAGGTCGCGGCCCTTTACCTCCTTGGCGGCGGCGGCGGCCCAGCTTTCGGTGCCGGTCGGCGCGGGCGTGCCGATCGTTGCCGCCGCGCCGCTGTCCTCGCCGAGATTGCGCTCGTCGGCCATGCTCAGCGGCCCTCGAACACCGGCTTGCGCTTCTCAGCAAAGGCGCGCACCGCCTCGGCGAAGTCGCTCGTGTGACCGGCGCGGGTCTGGTTCGCGCGCTCGATCGCCAGCGACTGGTCGAGATCGAGCGACAAAGCGGCGGCGACCTGCTTGCGGATCATCCCGATCGCCACCGACGGCCCGGCGGCGAGTTTCGCCGCCAGCTTCTGGGTTTCGGCGAGCACCTGCGCATCGTCGACGACGCGCGTCACCAGCCCGGCGGCGAGCGCGTCGTCGGCGGACACGCGTTCGCCGAGCAGCGCCATCTCCAGCGCCTTGGTGCGCCCCGCCGCCTTGGCGACCAGCCAGGTCGCGCCGGCATCGGGGACCAGCCCGATGTTGACGAAGGCGAGCAGCACATAGGCCGAGCGCGCCATCACGCTGATATCGCCGAGCAACGCCAGCCCCAGCCCCGCGCCGACCGCCGGGCCGTTGATCGCGGTGAGGAACGGCACGTCGAGCGCGGCGACCTTGCGGACGAACGGATTGTAGCTGGTGTCGAGCGACTCGCCGAGGTCGCGCGGCATGGGTGCGCCGCCATCGCCTACTAGGTCCGCGCCCGAACAGAACGCGCCGCCGGTGCCGGTCAACACGATCGCGCGCGCGCCCTGTTCTAGCGCAGCGTCGATGCCTGCGGTCAGCTCCGCGAAGACGCGCGGGGTGAGCGCGTTCATCCGCGCGGGCCGGTCGATCGCGAGCGTCGCGACGCGATCGCTGAGGTCGAAGGTGATCGTCTCGTAGGTCAATGCGCGCCCTCCTGCGGCGTTTCCATCAGTTCGACCAGCACCCCGCCCATGTCGCGCGGGTGGACGAAGACGATCGGCGTGCCATGCGCACCGATCCGCGGTTCGCCGAGGATCGTCGCGCCCTTGCCCTTGAGGTCGGCAACCGCGGCGTGGATGTCGGGGACCTCGAAACAGACGTGGTGCTGCCCGCCGGCGGGGTTCTTCTTCAGGAAGCCGGCGATCGGGGACTTGTCGTCATAGGGTTCGATCAGCTCGATCTGCGTATTGGGCGCGTCGACGAAGCAGACCTTCACGCCCTGCGCGGGCAGGTCGAACGGTTCGCTGATCGCGTCTGCGCCGAGTAGCGTGCGATAGGTCTCGATGGCGCGGGCGATCGACGGGGTGGCGATACCGACGTGGTTGAGGCGGCCGAGGGTCATCGGGCCTCCCTCGTCATTGCGAGCGCAGCGAAGCAATCCAGGGCAGCGCTCGGTACACTGGATTGCTTCGCTGCGCTCGCAATGACGGGACGGGTATGTGTCATGTCGTTATCCATGCGCGATCTGCTCGTAGAGGTCGTGCCAGCCGGGGTTCATCGCCTCGATCAACGCAATCTTCTTGGCGCGTGATCCTGCCTTGATCTGCTTCTCGCGGGTGATCGCGACTTCCATCGTGTCCGCGATCTCGAACCAGACCAGCAGCCTGCAGCCGTATTGCTGCGTGAAGCCTTCCACCACGCCTTCACGGTGCTGCCAGACGCGCTGCGCGAGGTTCGAGGTTACGCCGGCGTAGAGCGTGCCATTGCGACCGCTCGCCATGATGTAGACCGCCGGCTGTTTCACGCGCGCGCCTCGTCATTGCGAGCGTAGCGACGCCACCCAGCGTTCCGCGCCACGCCCTGGATTGCTTCGCTCCGCTCGCAATGACGGAGGGCATCACAACGGAATATTGTCATGCTTCTTCCAAGGATTCTCCAGCGCCTTGTTCCGCAGCTTCCGCAGCCCCAGCGCGATCCGCCGCCGCGTGGAATGCGGCTGGATCACTTCGTCGATGAACCCCTTGCTCGCCGCGACGAAGGGGTTGGCGAAGCGGGCCTCATATTCCGCCGTCCGCTCGGCGATCTCCTCGGGCGTGCGGCCGCGGAAGATGATCTCGACCGCGCCTTTCGCGCCCATCACCGCGATCTCGGCGGTCGGCCACGCATAGTTCAAATCGCCGCGCAAATGCTTGGAGGCCATGACGTCATACGCCCCGCCATAGGCCTTGCGCGTGATGACGGTGATCTTGGGCACGGTCGCCTCGGCATAGGCGAACAGCAGTTTCGCGCCGTGCTTGATGATGCCGTTATGCTCCTGCGCGGTGCCGGGCAGGAAGCCGGGCACGTCGACGAAGGTGACGATCGGGATCTCGAACGCGTCACAGAAGCGCACGAAGCGCGCCGCCTTGCGGCTGGAATTGATATCGAGCACGCCGGCCAGCACCATCGGCTGGTTCGCGACGAAGCCGACGGTGCGGCCTTCGATGCGTCCGAAGCCGCAGATGATGTTCGCGCCGTGCGCTGGCTGGATCTCGAAGAAGTCGCCTTCGTCGACGACCTTCGCGAGCAGCTCGTGCATGTCATAGGGCTGATTGGCGTTGGCGGGGATCAGGGTATCGAGGCTCGCCTCGGCGCGGTCCCACGGATCGTCGGTCGGACGCTCGGGAACGCCCTCCCGGTTCGAGGACGGCAGGAGGTCGATGAAGTCGCGCGCGGCCAGCAGCGCCTCGATATCGTTGTCGAACGCGACATCGGCGACGCTGGTCTTCGTCGTGTGCGTCACCGCGCCGCCCAGCGCTTCCTGCGTCACCACCTCGTTGGTCACCGTCTTCACCACATCGGGGCCGGTGACGAACATGTAGCTCGAATCCTTCACCATGAAGATGAAGTCAGTCATCGCCGGCGAATAGACCGCGCCGCCCGCGCACGGCCCCATGATGAGGCTGAGCTGCGGCACGACGCCGCTGGCCAGCACGTTGCGCTGGAACACCTCGGCATAGCCGCCCAGCGACGCGACGCCTTCCTGGATGCGCGCCCCGCCCGAATCATTGAGGCCGATGACGGGCGCGCCGACCTTCAGCGCCATGTCCATGATCTTGCAGATCTTCTGCGCATGGCGTTCGGACAGCGAACCGCCGAAGACGGTGAAATCCTGCGAAAAGACGAACACCAACCGGCCGTTGATCGTCCCCGATCCGGTGACGACGCCGTCGCCGGGGACGACCTGCTCCTGCATCCCGAAATCGGTGCAATTGTGCTCGACGAACATGTCGAGTTCCTCGAAGCTGCCTTCGTCAAGCAACACGTCGAGGCGTTCGCGCGCGGTCAGCTTGCCCTTGGCGTGCTGCGCCTCGACGCGCTTCGGCCCGCCGCCCGCACGAGCGGCAGCGCGACGGCTTTCGAGTTCGGCGATCGTCGACGACATTCTTCTCTCCCGGACGCGGGAAGCGTTGTGCCCGGCGCGGCGCGGCGGGGCAAATGTGAAGTTGCGAACTTGCGAAGGATAGGGTTGCGAACTACCGTCGCGCCTGTAGGCAGGAGCGTATGGCTGTGTCGTATTGCGGGACGGCTGTCACAAAGCGAAGGCATTTGTGTCGTTCGTTCACGAGCACGAAGCAGACATGGGCCTCTGCCTGCGCAGGGGCGACGAAGCGTGAAGGCGCGGCTTTACGCCGGCGCGCAGTTGCGCGCGTTGCGGGGGGCGGCACAGCTCAACCAGCGGGCGATGGCGGCGCGGCTGGGGCTTTCGGTCAGTTACCTGTCGCAGCTCGAAAGCGACGAGCGCCCGCTGACCGCGGCGGTGAGTGCGGCACTGGCGCAGCATTTTCCCGCCGCACTGGCCGATATCGAAGGCGCGGCCCCGGCGCGGCGGCTGGTGGCGTTGCGCGAGGCGCTCGCTGATCCGGCGGTCGCGCCGCTGCCACCCGAAGAGGTCGCGCGGCTGGCGGAGGAGCGCCCGGCGCTCACCGACCGGTTGATCGCGCTCCACGCCGCCAAGCGCGCCGCCGAGGAGCGCGTCGCGCTCGCCGAGGAAGCGCTGACCGCCGGGGTCGGCGCCCGTCTGCCGTGGGAGGCGGTGCGCGACTGGTTCCACGAGGCGGGCAATTACATCGACCCGCTCGATCGCGCCGCCGAGGACTGGGCACAGGCGCATGAAGCGACCCCGATCGACGCGGCCCTGGCGGCGCAGGGCGTGACGCTGCTGGACGAGGCACGCGAGGATGCGCCGCTCGCGCGGTTCGACGGCGCGGTGCTGCGTCTCAACGCCGCGCTGCCGCCGGAGAGCCGCCGCTTCCTGATCGCGCATCGCATCGCCGCACTCGCCTTCGCCACGCCGATCGCGGCGATCGTCGCGGCGTCGGGGCTGGCGCAGCCGGAGGCACGACGGCTGCTCGCGATCGGGCTGGCCAATTACGCGGCGGGGGCGATGCTGATGCCGTATCAGGCGTTCCGCGAGGCCGCCCGCGTACTGCGCCACGATATCGACCGGCTGTCGCGACGGTTCGGCACCAGCTTCGAACAGGCGTGCCACCGGTTGTCGACGTTGCAGCGCCCTGGCGCGGCGGGGATCCCGTTCTACTTTTGCCGCGTCGACATGGCGGGCAACATCACCAAGCGCCACTCGGCGACGCGGCTGCAATTCGCACGCTTCGGCGGCGCGTGCCCGCTGTGGCATGTCCATGAAGCGGTCGCGATCCCCGACCGCATCCTGGTGCAGCATGCCGAGACGCCCGATGGGGTTCGCTACGTCTCGATGGCGAAAGGGCTGGTGAAGCCGTCGGGGCGCTTCGCGCGCGCACCGCGCCGCTATGCCGTCGCGCTGGGGTGCGAGGCGGCGCACGCCGCCGACTTCGTCTATGCCGATGCGGTCGACCTTCGCGCCGCCACGCCGATCGGGATCAGTTGCCGGCTGTGCCCGCGCGTCGACTGCGATCAGCGCGCCTTCCCGCCGACCGATCGCGCGATCGCGGTCGAGGCCGACGTGCGCGGCGTCGTCCCGTATCGCGTCATTTAGGGCCGGTTCGCACCCAACTTAACGCGATCTCAAGCATTGCCGAGTATTGCTTGGCCCGATCAATTCCGATTTCGTGAAGGCCGTGGTGATGAAAAATCTAGCGATTGGCCGCAAACTCCTGCTCGCATTCGGTATTCTGGCGCTGGCGCTGGTGATGATCGCCGGCATGTCGCTCTGGACGCAGGCCAGGCTGAACCATTCGACCGAAGTGCTGGGCAAGGAACGCCGCGACAAGCTGGTGGCGATCGCAACCGTCAACACCGCGACCTCGGACTATCGGATCGCCGAGGCGACGGTGATCCTGTCGCTCGAACCCGACAAGATCCGTGAAGCGAACCGGGCCGCCAACACGCAACTGGCGCTGGTCGACAAGAACCTCGCCTTTCTCGACAAGACGGTGACCAATCCGAAGGCGCGCACGTCGCTGGCGCGGTTCCGGCAGCTCTGGACGGCGTTCGTCGCGCGCTCGGAGGTCACGCGCCAGCTTGGCTCGGTCAATCGCAATGAAGAGGCGACCCAGTCGTTCCGCGCCAGCCAGCCGCTGTTCGATCGCGCCAGCGACGAAGCCGCGACATCGCAGGACATCCAAACGGCGCTGATGGACAAGGAGATGGGCGACGCGCGCTCGCTCTATTCGCTGTCGCGCGTGCTGTCGCTCGGGCTGGTCGTCGCGGCGCTGGCGCTCGCCGGATTCCTGCTGCTCGCGCTGATCCGCGGGATCGCCGCCCCGATCAAGGCGATGACCGAAGCGCTCGGCAAGCTGGCCGGCGGCGACCTGAACGCGCAGGTCGCGGTCGACGAGCGCGCCGACGAGGTCGGGCAGCTCGCCAAGGTGATGGTCCAGTTCCGCAACCAGCTTGCCGCCGCCGAACGCGCCAAGGCGGAGCAGACCGCGCTGATCGTCGACAATATCGGCCGCGGGTTGAGCGCGCTGTCGCAGGGCGACCTGACCGCGCGGATCGACGCCGATCTGACCGGGCCGTTCGCCAAGCTGAAGACCGATTTCAACGAGGCGATGGCCGCGGTGTCGGCGGCGATGGCAGCGGTGACGACCAGCGCGACCGGCATCACCAACGGCGCCAACGACATCCGTCAGGCGTCCGACGATCTGTCGCAGCGCACCGAGCAGCAGGCCGCGTCGCTGGAGGAGACCGCCGCGGCGATGCACGAGATCACGACGACGGTGAAGGAGACCGCCGAAACCGCGACGCGCGCCGATGCGGTGGTGGTCGAAACGCGCCGCGATGCCGAGGCGTCGGGCGACGTCGTCCGCCGCGCGGTCGAGGCGATGAACGGCATCGAACGCTCGTCGAGCGAGATCAGCGAGATCATCGCGGTGATCGACGGCATCGCCTTCCAGACCAACCTGCTGGCGCTGAACGCCGGCGTCGAGGCGGCGCGGGCGGGTGACGCCGGCAAGGGCTTTGCGGTGGTCGCGAGCGAGGTGCGCGCGCTGGCGCAGCGCTCGGCCGACGCCGCCAAGGACGTGAAGACCAAGATCACCGCCTCCACCGAGCAGGTCGATCTGGGCGTCGAACTGGTCGCCGAGGCGGGCGCGGCGTTGCAGCGGATCACGTCGCGGATCGGCGAGATCAGCACGCTGGTCGGCAGCATCGCCTCCGCCGCCGAGCAGCAGGCGACGGGACTTCAGCAGGTCAATACCGCCGTGTCCGAGATGGACGGGGTGACGCAGCAGAATGCCGCGATGGTCGAGGAAGCCACCGCCGCGGCGCGCAGTCTGGTCGAGGAAACCGACGTGATGGCGCGTGAAGTCGGGCGGTTCCGCCTGACGGCGGGGGCGCCGGGCTATGCCGCGCCGGCAGCGTCGCCGGTCCACCAGTTGCAGGCGCGCGCGGCGCAGGCCGGAGCCCGCATCGCCGCCACCGCCCGTGGCCGCGGATCGGCCGCAGTGGCGGTGCAGGAGGATTGGTCGGAGTTCTGAGACGGCGTTAGCCCCTCCCCTGAAGGGGAGGGGTGAGAACGAAATCGTGCGCGCCCCACGCGCTTCGCCTTCGTGCCGTGGCCCCTAACGTGATCCGGGGCAACGCGTGGGTTACTTCCGCTCCCACGCCTTCGTGCCGCCGATCCACGTTTCCAGCACCTTGGTCTGACGCAGGTCGGACGGCGTCGCGGTCGTCGGATCACGATCGAGCAACAGGAAATCGGCGCGCTGCCCCGGCGCCAGCGTCCCGAACTTCTGCTCGGCAAACCCGGCATAGCTCGCGCCCCCGGTATAGGCCCACCACGCCTGTTCGCGCGACACCGCCTGTTCGGGGTGCCAGCCGCCGACCGGCTGCCCATCGGCATCGGTGCGCGTGAACGCCGCCGCCCAGCCCGCCCACGGATCGGGCTTCTCGACCGGCGCATCCGAGCCGAACGCGAGCGTCGCGCCGTCGTCGAGCAGCGTCTTCCACGCATAGGCGCCCGCCAGCCGCGCCTGCCCCAGCCGCGCCTCGGCCATCAGGCGGTCGCTGGTCTGGTGTGTGGGCTGCATCGAGGCGACGATGCGATATTTGCCGAACGCGGCCATATCGACCGGATCGACGATCTGCGCATGTTCGATCCGCCAGCGCCGGTCGCCCTTGTACGTCTCCGACAGCTCGGCGATCGCGTCGAGCACTTGGCGATCGGCGCGGTCACCGATCGCGTGGACCGCGACCTGATAGCCGTCCATCGCGGCGCGGCTCATGATGTTCTGCAACTGGTCGTCGGCGAGGAAGCCGAGCCCGCGCTGCCCCGGCGCATCGGCATAATCGGCCTTCAGCCACGCCCCGCGCGACCCGAGCGCGCCATCGGCGTAAAGCTTGACGCCCTCCAGCCGTAGCCGGTCCTCGTACAGCCACGGCGTTGGCCCGGTGCCGCCGATCGTCACCGCGGCGTCGATGCCGAGCCCGTAGGACATGATGCGGACACGCAGCGCGTTGATGTCGCCCATCCGCCGGTAGGTCATCCAATCGTCGACGCTGGTGCCCATGTCGGCGATCGCGGTGACGCCGTAGCCGAGCAGGATCTGCTGCGCCTTGAGGAAGGCGGCGGTGCGGTCCTTCGGGCTGACCTTCGGCACGACACGCTCGACCAGTTCCTTGGCGCGATCCACCAGCACGCCCAGCGGCTTTTCGACGCGCCCGCCCGCCGGGGCCTGCGTCGCGGCGGTGACGCCGGCCAGCTTGAGCGCGGCGCTGTTCGCCCAGCCGGCATGACCGTCGGCGCGCGCCAGCCAGACCGGGCGGTCGGCGACCACCGCATCGAGATCGGCGGCGGTGGGGAAGCGGCCGAGCTTCCATACCTCCTGGTTCCAGCCGCGCCCGATGATCCATTGCCGGTCCGGGTTGGCGCGCGCGTATTCCGCGATCTTCGCCTTGGCCTCGTCGAGCGAGCGCGTGTCCGACAGGTCGAGCGTCAGCGCCGCCAGTCCCAGTTCGATGACATGGCCGTGCGCGTCGATCATGCCCGGCACGAGCACGCGACCCTTCATATCGGCACGCCAATCGTAGCGCGGGCCGGGATTCTTCTTGGTCGGCTTGGGCGGTTGTTCGTCCGGGGCGATCAGCCGGACGACCTTGCCCTGCGCGTCGATCACCATCGCCTTGAAGCGCACCACCTGCCGGTCGCGGCTGAGCGTCAGGCCGTTGACGTTGTCGATCAGCGCGTCGGCGCCCGCGGGCAGCGTCGTCGCAAGGCCGGCGAGCGCTACAATCGCGGCGGTGAGATGGCGTCGGTTCATGTCCGCTGCCATATGGAAGCGGCACGACTTTGGCGAGGGATGTCATGCGGCGGGCGATGGGGTTGATCTTGCTGGCCCTGGCGGTGCCGGCGACGGCGCAAACGAAGGTCGCGGCAAAGACCGCCGCGCTTGATTTCTCGTACATCTACCCCGACGCTGCGGCACGGATCGGCCCCTTGCGCCGCTGGCTGGAGGAGGACCGGGCGTGGCTGCGGACGCGCACCGCGAAGATGGCGGCGGCAAGTCGTCGCGACGCGCTCAAGGAAGGCTATCCGTCCCGCAGGGAAAGTGCGAACCGCGAGTGGAAGGTCGTCACCGAAACACCGCGGCTGCTGAGCCTGTCGGGTGAAACCTATCGCTTCACCGGCGGCGCGCACGGCAACACCGCGCTGGAGCCGCTGGTGTGGGACAAGGCGAAAGCGCGGCGGGTCGACCCGCGCGCGATGTTCGACTCGCCCGCCGCGATGCAGCGCGTGCTGGGACCGGGCTGGTGCGCGTGGCTGAAAGGCGAGCGGCGTCGCCGGCTGGGGAGCGATCCGGGCAGTGACGACATCTTCCCCTGCCCGCCGGTCTCCGACCTGACGGTGCTGCTCGGCTCGACCGACCGGCGCGCGATCGACCGCGTCGGATTGGTCGCCGGGCAGTACGTCGCCGGCTCCTATGCCGAGGGGATGTACGAGATGACGGTGCCGGTCACCCCAGCGCTGCTGGCGATCGTCCGCCCCGAATGGCGCGCTGCGTTCGCGGTCAAGTAACGTCGCCCTTGCGCAGGCAGGGGCGACGGCGCGGATTAAACCTGCCGCCCCCGCAGTTCCTCCACCGCGCGGTCGAGCACCGCACGCGCCTCGTCCGACCCTTCGACGATCCGCAGCACCTCCGCGCTCATCGCGTCGAACGCCGGGTCGGCGGCCAGCGCCTCGCCCAGTTGCTCGCCAAGCAGCCCGCGCACCACCGCGCGGCGGAAATCGCGTTCGGGCAGGTCGCGGATCGTAGCCAGCGCTTCCATCCGCTCCTGCGGTGACGCGGCGCGCTCTCCGACGGGTGCGGTGCCGCGCGTCGCCGCGCGTTCGCTACGCCGCAACCGCTCGCGCAGGATCAGCAGGACGCGGTCGGTGATCCCGATCGTCGTCACGTCAATGCATCCGCCCGCTGCCGAACTGCCCGAGCAGCAGGCTGGTCGCGGAGCTGGCCTCCGTGGTCGCGGCCGCGGGCGCCGGGATGTCGATCACGCGATCGACGATCAACTGGATGTCGCGGTTGAGCGGCGGGTTCTCGACATTCGCCGCCATCCCTCTGCGCAGCTCCGCCACCGCAGCCACGAATTCGTCGCGGATCAGATAGGTCAGCCCGCCGACGAACATCCGCAGGTAATGGTCCTCCGGCAACAGCGCGAGCGGCCCCCAGGTCGACAGCGCCTCCGCCGCCTCGCCCGATGTCAGCTGGAAGAAGCCGAGCTGAAACCGCGCGATCGTGAAATCGGGCGCGAGCGCCACCGCCTGCTTCAGCGACGCCAGCGCCTCGATCGGTCGCCCGATCCCGGCCAGCACCGACCCGCGCAGGAAATGCAGCCGCGGATCGTCGGGCGCTTCGGCCAGCGCGCGGTCGACGATCGCCAGATCGGCATCGTCGGACGCCGCCACCGCATCGACCACTTCCTGCATCCGCGCGTCGCTCAACAACGTCATTCCCTTCATCCTTGATGATGCCGCAACCAGCGCCGCAGCCGCTCGACCGCGCTGCGATGCAATTGCGAGACGCGCCCGCGGCTCAACCGCAACAGTTCGGCGATATGCGCGAAGCTCATGCCCGTCTGATAATGCTGGCGGATCACGGTCTGCTCGCCCTGCGGCAGCCGGTCCAGTGCCGCCGCCAGCGCCGCCTGCGTCTGTCGCCACGCCAGTCCTTCGTAAGCGCCGGGCCGCGCGTCCGCGTCATCCTCAGCGGCCAGCATCCCCGTCCCCTCCAGCATCAACCCGATCGCCAGATCGACCACCAGATCGGCGAGCGTGGCCAGCGCATCGCCGCCGCCGTCGATCTTCAGCGTGCGCAGCCGTTCCTGCTGCATCCGGTAGCGGCGGCTCAGTTGGGCCTCGATCTCGGTCATCCGCGTCGCGCCATCGGCGACATTGCCCGCGATCCGCGGCCGCGCATAGGCGCCGAACGGCACCCCCTGCAGCGGATCGAAGCGATCGATCGCCTGCAACAGCCCCTCGTAGGCGAGCTGCTCCAGATCACCGCGCTCCACCGCGCGCCGCCGACGGAAATGCCGCGCCGCCACCGACCGCGCGAGCAGCAGATAGCGGTTAAACAACGTCTCGCGCGATCCGACGTCCGCCTCGAACCGCGCGCGCCGCCACAGCGACGCCTCCGCGCGCTGCGGATCGAGTACCACGTCCAGCCCGGTCGCGCGCGGTCGCTTCACCGGAAACTGCCGAGCACGCCCTGGATGACGAGGCTCCAGCCGTCGATCAGCACGAACATCAACAGCTTGATCGGCAGCGAGATCGTCGCGGGCGGCACCATCATCATCCCCAGCGCCAGCAGGATCGCCGAGATGACGAGATCGATCAGCAGGAACGGCAGCAGGATGACGAAGCCGATCGTGAACGACACGCGCAGCTCGTTCATGATAAACGCCGGCGCCAGCTTCAGCAGCTCGACCTGTTCGGGCCGCGCCGGCACTGGCACATGCGCGACGGCATAGATTGCGGCGATATCGCTGTCGCGAGTCTGCGCCAGCATAAAGTCGCGCAACGGCGCAGCCCCGCGCACATAGGCATCGCGCAGGTCGATCTGTCGCGCCAGAAACGGCTGCACCGCGCGGTCGTTGAGCGCGGTCAGCGTCGGTGTCATCGAAAACGCGGTGAGGAACAGCGCTAGGCTGACCAGCACCGGATTGGGCGGCGTCTCGGGCATTCCGAACGCGTGGCGCACCATCGACAGCGTGATGACGATCCGCACGAAGCTGGTCATGCTGATCAGCACCGCCGGCAAAATCGCGAGCATCGTCAGCATGATCGTCGTGCGCATCACGTCCGACGTGCCCACCGGCATGTCGAGCGCGCCGGCCGCCGCCATCGCCAGCATCACGCGCCCGGCTCCGCGACGTCGCGTTCGCGCAGGACCGACGCCGCCCCCGCCTGCACGAGCAGCAAATATTCGCGCCCGGCGTGCCGCACGACGCCGATGTCGGCATGCAGCGTCAGCCGGCGGACCTCGCCGATCTCGATCGTGCCGCGTGCCTCGGCGATCCGTCGCCATGCGAGCGGCGCGCCGCGCTGTCGCAGCAACAGGATCGCCAGCCCCGCGACGGCGACGCACAGCAGGAACGCGAGCACGATCCGCCCGACCGGGATGTCGGGCGCGCCGCCGCCGCCCAGCCGCGTCGCCGCGGCGGCCGCCACCCAGATCACGGCGCGATCTCGGTCAACCGCACCCCGAACCGGTCGCCAACCGCGACCAGCTCGCCGCGCGCCACCGCCGCGCCGTTCAGCCGCAGTTCGACCGCACGATTCAGCGGCGCCTCCAGCGCGACCACCGCCTCGGGCGCGAGCGCCGCCAGTTCGGCGACGGTCATCCGCGCTGCGCCGACGAACGCCTCCAGCTCGACTTCGACATGGTCGATCATCCGCGCCGCCAGCGTTCGCGCCACGGCATCATTCGTTTCGGTTGGTGCGGTCACGGCGTCTCTCGATCGACAAGGGTCAGGGTCAGATGATCGTCATGCTCGACGACCGTACAGCGCAGCGGTCCGGCCACGCCGTCGATCGCCAGCGGCGCGGGCGCGTCGAGCGTGCGGTCGAGCACCACGACGTCGCCGCCCGCCAGTCGCGCCAGCTCGACGGTGGTCACCCGCGAGCGCCCGACCAGCGCCGCGACGTCGACGCGCTGCGACGCCACCGCATCGGCCAGCGCGACGAGCGGCGCGCCGTCGACAGCGGGCAACGCCGCACGCACGCGCCGCGCGATCGCTGCCTCCTCGACCGCGACCTGCAGCACCGCGGCACGCGCGGCATCGACCCGCCATTGCCACCGCCGCGCCGGCGCGACCTCGCCCGTCCGCCACGCCGCCGCGCCCGTCCCACCGATCACTTGGGCCAGCCGCGCGCGTAGGTCGGCGAGACACGCCGCGACCACCGACGCGATCGTCGTCCGATCGCCCGCGGTCGCATCCGCCGGCATCGCCCCGAAGATCAGCGCGCCCAGCACATCGTCGGCCTCCGCACCGACCGCCAGCGCCAGCCCCTCGCTCGCCCACAGCGTTCCCGATGCCATCGCCTCCACCGGCCCGCTGGCGGGGCACACGGTCGGCGGCGCGCCGACGAACCACGCCGCGCCCCACTCGCCGATCAGCCGTCGCACCGGCAGCTCGTCCACCGCCCGCGCGATCGCCGCCGCCGGCAACCAGGGCTCATACGCCGTCGCCATTGTCAGCCCTGCCCACGGATGCCGAACAATTGCTGGATCATCTCATTCGACACGCTGATGATCTGCGACGATGCCTGAAAGCCGCGCTGGACCAGGATCAGGTCGGAGAATTCCAGCGTCAGGTCGACGTTCGACGCCTCCAGCCGCCGCGCCTGGATCGTGCCGACGCGCGGATCGCCGCTGGCGAGCACCTCGCGCGACGCATTGGATGCGGCGCTGAACAACCCGCCGGCACGCTGCTGCAGGTCGGCGGTGTTGCGGAAGTCGACGATCGCCACCTTGCCCAACGCCTGCTTCTGCGCATTGGAATAGCCGATCTCGATCTCGCCGGCGGCGTTGATGCCCAGCGTCGTGTACGTCCCCGTCCCATACCCGTCCGACCCTGCGACCCGCAGCGTCGACACCGACCCGCCCGCGAACGACGTGACCCCGCTCGAAAAGTCCAAGCTCGCCGTCGCGCCCGATCCGGCGTCGGTGAAGTCGAGCTTCGCGGTCGCCGGGTCGACCACACCGCCGTTGAAGGTCAGCGTCTTCGTATCGACGGTCGCGCCCTTGTCATCGGTCACCTTGACCGACCAGTTGCGCGCCGTCCCGGTACCGCTCGTCTCGCGCGTGAAGGTCGCGGTCCACACATGCTTGCCGCCGCTCGCGTCGTAGACCGCGATATCGCCGATCGCGAGCGACTTGGCGGTGTCGAGATCGGCGGAAAGATTGTCCGCGAACGTCACCTTGCTGGTCGCCTTCGGCGCGCTGGTGCGTGACAGGTCGACCGACACCGCCTTCGCCAGTCCCGAGGCATCACGCGTCGCCAGCTGATATTCGGTGCCCGACAGCACGATCCGCCCCGCCCGATCGACCTCGAAGCTGCCGGTGCGCGTATAGGCGACCTCATCCCCGCGCAGCAGCATCAGCAAGCCGTTGCCCTGGATCGCCAGATCCAGATCGCGGTCGGTCTGCTTCAGCTCGCCCTGCTTGAAGTCCAGCCGGCTCGGCGCGCCGCGCACCCCGCTACCGCCCGAGGTGGTGGTGCCGTCGCGCGACCCGCCGCTCGCGCCCAGCACGTTCTCGAACGAGACGGTGGAGCCCTTGAACCCCTGCGCGTTCAGGTTGGCGACGTTGTTGCTGATCTGCTGGAGCCCGCGCGAATAGGCCGCGAGCCCGCTGAGGCCGATATAGATCGAGCCGAACATCGATTGTTTCCCCTCTATCGGATCTGCGAGACGCTGCCGAGCGCCAGCCCGGCGATCGTGCGCTTGTCGTCGGTCTCGATCGTCAGCTTTGGCTCGCCCGACGCCAGCGCCACCGCGGTCACCTTGCCGCTCACCGTCGCGCCGTCCGCCAGCAGGTCGATCGTCCGCCCGAACAGCCCGGCGGCCTGCATCGTCGCCTGCGCGGTGACCAGCGAGGCGAGCCGGTCGTTGCCGGTCTGCCCGATCTGGATTTGCGAGAATTGCGCGAGCTGCGAGACGAACTGGAAATTGTCCATCGGCTTCAGCGGGTCCTGGTAGGTCAGCTGCGTCAGGATGATCTTCAGGAGCGAATCGAAGCCGAGCCCGAACGCATTGGTCGCCGCCGTTTGCGTGCTCGCGCCCGTCGTGCCCGTGGTCGCGCCACCGGCGCCGACCGGCGTCGTCGCGGAAATCGCCTGCATCATCTCTCCCCCTGTTGCCGCCCGCCGCCGACCCGGCGAACGAACCTCGTGTCGCCGAGCGTCAGCCCGTGCCGCGCGAGCAGCCGCCGCACCGCCTGCTGCACCCCCGCCTCATCCTCGGGCGCGACATCGCCGGCGATGGCGACGGTGACGCCGTTCTCGGCATCGCTCAGCGTGACCTGCACGGCCGGCGCGACCGGCACGCGCGAGCGCCGCACGGCGGAGGCCGGCTCGGACGCGATCGCGGCGAAGCGCAACGGCCGGACCGCCCCGACCGGTGTCGCCACCCCCGCGCGCCCGACCGGAACCGCGCGAGGCGTCGCAACGGCGACCGGCATGGTCGGGAGGGTGGACGAGGCGTGATCGTCCCCCACCACCGCGCTCGGCCCCCTAGCCGGGGGAAGCGCCTCATGGACCAGAGGGACAGCACCCGGCGCAACGACATCGGGCGCGACGACCGGCGCCGGGGCGACCGGCATCGCAGCCGCCGTCGCCTGCACCTCCACGTCCGCGACCTCCGGTGCCAGCACCGCTCCCGTCTTCAGCAAGCCGTCCGCATCGAACCGCTGCGCGGCCGCGCGCATCGTACCGTTCGAGAACGGCCGCTCCGCATCGTCGGCCAGGCCCTGTCCGGTCGCGGCGCTCGCCAGCCAGTCGGCGAACGATCGCTCGTCCGCCACCGCGCCGTCCACCGCCGGCACGACCCGCGTGATGCGCCCGGCGGCGCTCATGTTCGACGCCTGATCGACCCGCATCACCCGCGCCTCCGGTGCAGCAGCCGCGTGAGCATCAGATCGGCAACCGCCTCGTCCTGCGCACGCGTCGCCTGTTGCCGCAGCCGCCGCGCCACCGCGTCACCGGCCCGCCGCCGTCCCTCGGCGGCACGCCAGGCGTCCGCGGCGCGCGACAGCGCGGCTTCTGCGTCCGCCGCGTCCTGCCCGCACGATGCCACGCGCTCCTCCGCTGCCAGCAGCGCCGCCGCCAGCGCAAGGTCACGCTGCGGATCGAAGCAGCCGGCCGTCCGCGCGCGATACCAGTCCGCCGCCCCCGCCTTAGCCCCCGCCGTGGCGTGCGTCATCGCCGTCTCCGCCGCCGCCACCGCCGCGCCCGCGGCGGCATGATCGCGCACCGCCAGATCGCACGCGACCGCCTGCAAACGCTGCACCGCGCGCAGCCGGTGGAGCTGCCCTCGCGCGGTCATGCCGCCGCCGCCCTGGCGGCCTGCACCGTCGCCGCGAACGCCACCATCTCGTCGGCCCCTTGCCGCAGGAACCCGGCCAGCCGCTCGCGCGCCGCCACCGCGCGGTCGATCCGCGCGTTCGCTCCGGCGCGATACACGCCCGTCTCGATCATCAGCCGGTTCTCCTCATGATCGGCGAGCAGCACAACGATCGTCCGCATCGCCGCGGCGTGATCCGCCACCACCAGCCGCCCGGCCTGTCGGCTGACGCTGCGCGGCACGTCGATCGCGGGGAAGTGCCCCTGATCCGCCAGCGTGCGCGACAGGATGATGTGCCCGTCGAGCAGCGACTTCATTACCTCGACGATCGGGTCGTCGACCTCGTCGGTCTCGGCGAGCACCGTCATGATCGCGGTGATCGCGCCTTGCCCGCGCACCGCGCCGCAGCGCTCGACCACCTGCGGCAAGGCCGCGAAGACGTTCGGCGTATAGGCGCGCACTGTCGGCGGCTCGCCCGCCGCCAGCCCGATCTCACGCAACGCCATCGCCAGCCGCGTGACCGAATCGACGAACAGCAGCACATGCTCGCCGCGCGCGCGCCAATGCTCAGCCAGCGCCAGCGCCTGCTCGACCGCCCGCGCGCGCATCACCGGGCTTTCGTCCGAGGTCGCCGCGACCAGCGTGAACCGCTCGCGCCGCGCCGCAGTCATCTCCCACAGCGCCGACACCTCGCGCCCGCGCTCGCCGACCAGACACAGGATGCAGCGGTCGCACTCGATCTGCCGCGCCAGCTGTTCGACCAGGCTGGTCTTGCCGACCCCGCTCGCCGCGAACACGCCGACGCGCTGCCCGACCCCCAGCGTCAGCAGACCGTCGATCGCACGCACGCCGGTGACGAGCACCTGCGCGGGATTGACCCGGTCGAGCGCCGCCGCGCCGCGCCGCGTGATGCGAGCCGCCGCGACGATCGCGCCGCCCCCGTCGATCGGCCGCCCCAG